>NZ_CADFEF010000001.1:0-560165 GCF_902833125.1 Burkholderia sp. BCC1640
GCCACAACCAAGCGCTCATCGCGCTCGCACGGCGACGCTGTGACGTCCTGTTCGCCATGCTGCGCGACGGCACCATTTACCAACCCAAGTCAGCCCCTACCGCTTGACGAAACACATAGGGGCACCCCCTTTTCCCTTCACGCTTTTACCGGAGCCGACGATGCCAGTCAGCGACTATCAACTGATCGACGCGTGGAAGCAGGTGCTCACGCTGTCGCGCCTCGAACCGGGCCAGACCGTCACGATCCTGACGAGCGCGGCCACTCACCCGCAGACGCTGTCGTGCGCGCTGATCGCGACGCAATCGATGGGCGCGATCGTCAACCGGCTCGACCTGCCGCCGGTGAACGGCGAGAAGGCGTTCAGCCGCGACCCGCTCGCGTATCTCGGCACGACGCCGCTGACCGGCAACCGAGCCGCAATCGCCGCGCTGCGCGAGAGCGACCTCGTGCTCGACCTGATGACGCTGCTGTTCTCGCCCGAGCAGCACGACATCCTGAAGTCCGGCACGAAGATCCTGCTCGCGGTCGAGCCGCCCGAGGTGCTGGTGCGCATGGTGCCAACGCTGGCCGATCGCACGCGCGTGCTCGGTGCCGCGAAAAAAATCGCCGCCGCGCGCGAGATGCACGTGACCTCCGCGGCCGGCACCGCCCTTGCGTGCCCGCTCGGCGATTTCCCGCCGACCGCCGAATACGGCTTCGTCGACGCGCCGGGCCGCTGGGACCACTGGCCGAGCGGTTTCGCGCTGACCTACCCGAACGATCGCACCGCGCGCGGCACGATCGTGATCGATCGCGGCGACATCCTGCTGCCGCAGAAGCACTACGTGAGCGAGCCGATCGCGCTGACCGTCGAAGGCGGTTACGCGACGCGCATCGAAGGCGGCATCGACGCCGATCTGCTGCGGGACTACATGGAAACCTTCGCCGACCCGGAAGGCTACGCGATCTCGCACATCGGCTGGGGGCTGCAGCCGCGTGCGCGCTGGTCGACGCTCGGCCTGTACGACCGCGAGGCGACGATCGGGATGGATGCGCGAGCGTTCGAAGGCAACTTCCTGTTCTCGCTCGGCCCGAACAACGAAGGCGGCGGCAATCGAACGACCACCTGCCACATCGACATCCCGCTGCGCCGCTGCACGGTCGAGCTCGACGGCGAGACCGTCGTGCGCGACGGCCGCGTGACCGACCAACCCGCCTGACAGACGAGTGCCCGACACCATGACCGACCTTTCCCATCATGCCGAAGCGAACGTCTATCGCCAGCAGGGTTTCGGCACGCCGCTGCCGCCGCACGGCAACATCGGACTGCTGATCGTCGACTTCGTGGTCGGCTTCGCCGATCCCGCGACGTTCGGCGGCGGCAACATCGCGCCGGCGATCGCGCGCACGACGCGGGCGCTCGCGCTCGCGCGCGAACGCGGCTGGCCGGTCGCGCACAGCCGCATCGTGTACGCGGACGACGGCAGCGACGACAACGTGTTCTCGCTGAAGGTGCCCGGCATGGCGACGCTGACCGAGCACCATCCGAACAGCGCGATCGTGCCCGAACTCACGCCTGCCGCCGGCGAACTCGTCGTGCGCAAGACCGTGCCGTCGGCGTTTTTCGGCACGCAGCTTGCACCGTGGCTCGCGCAGCGCGCGGTGCAGACGCTGCTCGTTGCCGGCGCGGTGACGAGCGGCTGCGTGCGCGCGAGCGTGGTCGACGCGATGTCGCACGGGTTCCGTCCGCTCGTGCTTGCCGATTGCGTCGGCGATCGCGCGATCGCGCCGCACGACGCGAACCTGTTCGACATGCAGCAGAAATATGCGGCCGTGATGCCGCTCGATGATGCGATCGCGGCGATCGATACCGTGCACGCGCGCTGAGCCGCCACGCCACTCCGTGCCGCGCGGGCGGCGGCCTGGCCGTCGCCCGCGCCCTCACCCTTCACCCGCGTGCGATTGACGCTGCGGTTTTGGCGACCTAGATTGACCGCGTGCGCCGTCGCGCAAGCCCAGGCCGCCACCTCGTGCGCGGCACGCAGCGTCTGCACGCCGAAGCCCGTGCGCCCGCCAGCCGCGCCCTCTCCGACAGGACACCTCGATCGTGAATCGCTCCGAACTGCTTGCGCGCGACGGCTGCCTGACCGTGATCCGGCCGCCCGCGCCGCCGCCCAGGCCGGCGCCCGGCCAGCCGGGCAGCCTGTCGTCGTACGTGCCGGTGCTACCCGAGGTGTTCGTCGCGATTCTCGACGACGGACGCATCCTCGCGTTCAACGGCCATGTCGACCTCGGCACCGGCATTCGCACGTCGCTCGCGCAAATCGTGGCCGAGGAACTCGACGTGCCGCCCGCGCGCGTGACGATGGTGCTCGGCGACACGGCCGCGACGCCGAACCAGGGTCCGACCATCGCGAGCGCGACGATCCAGATTTCCGCGACGCCCTTGCGCTGCGCGGCCGCGCAGGCACGCCACGCATTGCTGATGCGGGCCGCCGAGCGTTTCGGTGTCGATCTCGCGCAGTTGAGCATCGACGACGGAACGATCTCCGCGCCGGCACACGGGCACGCCGCGACGTTCGCCGCGCTCGTCGCGGAGCACCGCATCGCACTGACGCTCGACCTGAATGCCCGCACGAAGGATCCCGCTGACTACCGGATCGTCGGCCGATCGTCGCCGCGCGTCGACCTGCCCGCGAAAGCAACGGGCCAGCTCACGTTCGTGCACGACATGCGCGTGCCGGGCATGCTGCATGGCCGCGTCGTGCGGCCGCCGTATGCAGGCCACGACAGCGGCGCGTTCGTCGGCACGTCGCTGGTCGACGTCGATCGCGCGTCGGTCGCCGACGTGCCGGGGCCCGTGGCGATCGTCGCGATCGGCGATTTCGTCGGCGTCGTGGCCGAGCGCGAGGAACACGCGATCCGCGCGGCGCGCCAGCTGCGCGTCACGTGGCGGCCGCATCCCGCGCTGCCGCCGCTCGATACGCCCGCGGCCGCGATCGCCGCCGCGCCCGCGCAACGCCGTTTGTTGCTCGACGAAGGCGACGTCGACGCGGCACGCACGCAACCCGACACGATCACGCTGTCGCGCACCTATGCATGGCCGTTCCAGATGCATGGCTCGATCGGCCCGTCGTGCGCGCTCGCCGACTATCGCGCGCCCGGCGACGGCCGGATCACCGTATGGTCCGGCACGCAGAACCCCGTATCGCTGCGCTACGACCTCGCGACGCTCGTGGCGCGAGACGAAGCCGATTTCGACATCGTACGAATGGAAGCAGCCGGCTGCTACGGCCGCAACGGCGCGGACGACGTATGCGGCGACGCGCTGCTGCTGTCGCGCGCGGTCGGCCGTCCGGTGCGCGTGCAACTGTCACGCGCGGACGAACATCTGTGGGAACCGAAGGGCGCCGGGCAACTAATGCAGGTGACGGGCACCGTGACGCGCGACGGCCGCCTGCTGAGCTACGACTTCACGACGCGCTATCCATCGAACGACGCGCCGCTGCTCGCAACGCTCCTGACCGGCGCGATCGCACCCGAGCCGCGCGTGTTCGAGATGGGCGACCGCACGGCCGTGTCGCCGTATGAAAGCCCGAACCGCCGCTTCGTCTGCGAGGATCTCGCGCCGCTCGTGCGCGCATCGTGGCTGCGCGGCGTGTCGGCGTTACCGAACTCGTTCGCGCACGACGCGTTCGTCGACGAATGCGCGGTGCTGGCCGGCATCGATCCGGTCGCGTTCCGGCTTCGGCATCTCAAGGACACGCGCGCGCGCGAACTGCTGCAGGCCGTGGCTGATCGCGCGGGCTGGACCCCGTGCGCGGGCCGCAACCATGAACACGAAGGATCGCGCGTCGTGCGCGGGCGCGGCGTCGCGTATGCGCGCTACGTGCACAGTCGCTTCCCCGGTTTCGGCGCGGCATGGTCCGCATGGATCGTCGACCTGAGCGTCGATCGCGTGTCCGGCGAAATCCGCATCGAGCGCGTGACGGTCGGCCAGGACACCGGCACGATGATCAACCCGGACGGCGTGCGTCACCAGATCCACGGCAACGTGATCCAGGTATTGAGCCGCACGCTGAAGGAGCGTGTGCGGTTTGCCGATGGCAAGGTCGCTTCGCGGGAATGGGCAAGCTATCCGATCCTGACGTTCGACGAAGTGCCGGATGTCGACGTGGTGCTGATGCCGCGGCAAGGCGAGCCGCCGCTCGGCGCGGGCGAATCGGCGTCGGTGCCGGGGCCAGCCGCCGTCGCGAATGCGCTGTTCGACGCGACCGGCGTGCGCTTCTACGCGCCGCCGTTCACGCCCGAGACGGTGCGTACAGCGCTGCGCGAGGCCGGCCGGCTTCCTGGTGCGGAAGCGCCCGCCGCAGCACGCGCGGTGTAAGGGTGGTTCGCGTCGAGGGCCGGACGGCGCCGCGCGTCACGCGTCGCCATCGGCCTCCATCATCTTGCGCAGCAGATACTGCAATGCGACGCGTTCGCCCGGATTGAGCGGCCCGTACGTGCGCTCGGTCACCTGCCGCGCGAACGGCACCGTGCGGTCGATCAGCGCGAGGCCCGCCGCGGTCGCGCGCACGATCAGCTTGCGGCCGTCGTTCGGGTCGGGCAGCACCTCGATCAGCTCGCGCGCCTTCAACCGATCGACGACGCCGCGGATCGTCGCCTGGTCGATCGCGGTCGCCTTGACGATGTCGTTCAGCGAACACGCCTGCTTTTCCTTGACCGCGCACAGCGCGACGAACTGCGCGGCCGTCAGGTCCGAATCGGGGATCGCTTCCTGGAAGATCGCGACGTGCCGCTGATAGGCGCGGCGCAGCAGGTGCCCGACCTGGTCGTGAAAGTCGTAGGAATCCTTGGAAGACGCCATGAAGATGAAGGCCCGCGCGGCATGAATGAGAAAGGCAAGCAGTGTACACCCTCGAATCGGCACGATCGTTCGCGCGGTGGTCGCTTCATTGCGGCACGTCAGGGTTCGTCGCGCCCGCTCCGTCTTTGACCTGACGATTGCCCGACTGTGCCGACCCGCCCACGACACCGCGCCCCAAGGGTGCCGTTCGCACCATCCTGCGGACTACCGAACGCACGCTATCGCACCACCGAGGCACTTGCATGCACACACTCCACTTTTAAGCGCACACGCACGAGTTTTGTGCATCCGGATCCGCTCGTGATGTTCGCGAAAATATGTGCTTTTCCCCGAATAATTCCTCGAAAAACATAGGCCTTATACGGCACATCGATCGATCCTAAAACGGATGTTTTCATGCCAGTGCGATTCCGTATTTTCTAGTGTGTACGCTATGTAATTGGCGTGCTATACAGACTCCAGCGCGCGGCGAACCTTCGCTCGCGTCGAACGGCCACCCACTTCATCCGTCACATTCGAACAGGGGCAATCCCATGTCTACCGCACACCCGAGCGCAGCCGTCTCCGCCGACGACACGCTGCACGGCGCGCTATACCGCAAGGTCACGCTGCGCCTGATCACGCTGTTCTGCCTGTGCTATTTCGCGGCCTATCTCGACCGCATCAACATCGGGCTCGCGAAGCTGCAGATGCTCGACGCGCTGAAGTTCAGCGACACCGTGTACGGGCTCGGCGCCGGCCTGTTCTTCGGCGGCTACATCCTGTTCGAAGTCCCGAGCAACCTGGTGCTGCAACGCGTCGGCGCGAAGCTGTGGATCGCGCGGATCATGATCACGTGGGGTCTGCTGTCGGGCGCGACGATGTTCGTGCAGACGCCGATGCAGTTCTACATCGTGCGCTTCCTGCTCGGTGCCGCCGAAGCCGGCTTCCTGCCCGGCGTGCTGTTGTACCTGACGCAGTGGTATCCCGATGCGCGCCGCGCGCGGATCGTCGCGCTGTTCATGGTCGGTCTGCCGCTGTCGAGCATGATCGGCAGCCCGATTTCCGGCTGGATCATGCGGGCGTTCGACGGCGCGCACGGGCTCGGCGGCTGGCAGTGGCTGTTCCTGCTGGAGGCATTGCCGTCCGTGCTGCTCGGCTTCGCGGTACTGCGCTGGCTGCCCAACGGCATCGAAACCGCGCGCTGGCTGAACCCCGATGAGAAGCGCACGCTGCGCGCCAACCTCGACGCCGATCCGTCCGGGAACAAGAGTCATGCGCTCGGCCGTGCGTTCACCGACCCGAAGGTGTGGGCCCTCGGTCTCATTGACCTCTGCGTGCTGCTCGGGCTGTATGCGGTGAGCTTCTGGCTGCCGACGATCCTGCGCGACACAGGCGTGAAGGACGCGTATCACATCGGCTGGCTGATGGTGATCCCCAATGCCGCGGCCGTGCTCGCGACGCTGTATTGCGGCGCGAGCTCCGACCGTGCGCGCGAGCGCCGCTGGCATATCGTCGTGCCGTTCCTGGTGTCGGCCGTCGCGCTCGCATTTGCCGCCGCGTCGTCGCACGGCACGCTCGCGACCGTGTTGCTGTTCTCGCTAATCAACGCGGGCGCGGCCGCCGCGATGCCGGTCGTCTGGGCGTTGCCGTCCACATTCCTGAAAGGCTCGGCTGCGGCGGGCGGGATCGCTTTCGCATGTTCGATCGCGAACCTCGGCGGCTTCGGTAGCACTTACTTCATCGGCTGGCTGCGCGACACGTTCCATTCGCAAAGCGCGGGGCTATACGGCTTTGCCGCATGCATGCTGGTCGGTTGCGCACTCGCGCTCGCGTATCCGGCGAAGCTCGTGAATCGGTGATGCACATCACGCGCGCGGCGCCGCCAGGTCGCCGCGCGACCGCATGATCTTCCTCATATCGATGCGCACGCAACGATATGCGCGAAAATCACCGCCCCCTGTCCCGCGTCGGCCGCAGCGCACAACGGTCGACGTTTGAAACGCCTTTTCGGCACACGTCGCGCGCTCCCTGGTTGCATCGCCTTTTTACAAGCATCCAACCCCGACTCGCACGATCCGGCGCGGCACGCAACTGCCCTGCATGCCGCACCTCCGCCACACGGGCGCCCGTGCCGATTCCGTCGCGTGGGCACATCGCTTGCGACATCCATGCGCCCGCCGCCCCGGCGGACGGCAATTCCTTCCTTCAATCCGGCGCTGCGTACCGCGCGATGCCTCGCGCGGCGACACCGCATCGCAATCAGGTTCCCTGAATGAGAGGACGACAATGAAATCCATTCGAACAATAGCAGCCCTGTGCTCGGTCGTTTCCATGCTCGCGGCATGCGGCGGAGACGGCAACGACGTCGGCACCGAACTCGGCATCTCGAAACCGCAGGCGCGCTTCATCAACGCGGTGCCGGCCGGCCCGAATCTCGATTACTACCTGAATGCGAAGGTCGACGCGTCGGGCGTCGCGTACAAGGGCGTCACCCGCTATCACGACATCGACTCGGGCACGCAGACCGTCAGCTACGACGTATCGGGAACGACCACGACCGTCGCGTCGCAGTCGTTCGGCGCGGCGAACGGCCATCACTACACCACGATCGCGCTGCCGAGCACGTCGTCGGCGATTTCGGTGATCGACGATCCGTTCGACAAGAAGCTGCTGTCCGACAAGGCGCGCGTGCGCAGCTTCAACGCGTCGCCGAACGCGCAGAACGTCGACGTGTACGTCGTGCCTCCCGGCACCGACATCAACGCGCAAAGCCCGACGCTCGCGGGCGCCGCGTATCAGAATGCCGTGCCGGCATCCGGGCAGGATTCGGTCTACCTGAACGGCGGCAGCTACCAGGTGATCGTCACGACGGCCGGCAGCAAGTCGCCTATCCTAAAGACCGCACCCGTGAGCATCAACAACAACGCCGACTGGCTGCTGGTGACGATTCCGTCGGGCGGCATCGGCGACGTGACGCCGAACGACGTCCACGTGCTCGTCGCGCAAGGCAACGATGCGGACACGTCCGCGCAGGAACTCGGCCCGCAGTAACGGCCATCGGCGGACCGCCGGCCGGCGGTCCGCCCCGCGTCCATCGATGCGTCAGTCGGTCCGCTCGAGGCGGATCACGTGCTCGGCCCGCGTGCCGTCGCCGTGCTCGACATCGACGTCGCCGACATAGCGGACGCGCCAGCCCGGCCGCGTCGCGATTTGCGGCATGTTGCCGCCCGGGCGGCTCTCGATCCCGCCGAGCCCTTCGTCGGGCGTGTCGACCGCGTCGTCGAGCGACGCGTTCGAGTAAATCACGTTGTCGTGCCATTCGGTCGCGCCTGCACGCGCCTCCAGGCCCTTGCCGTCGACGTCGACCGTGTTGTCCGTCATCGCCATGTTGGCGTTGTCGAGCGTGACGATCCGGCCGGCCGCACGACGCACGGGGTCGCCGCTGTCGACCGCATTCGCGTCGACGTCGATCGGCGGCAGGCCGGTCGGCGTTTTCGCCGCGACCGCCTCCGGTGTCAGCGGATGCTTCGCGACTTCGGCTGCCTGGGTCGCCGCATCCGGCATGTCGCCGGCCGCCGGCGTCTTCACCGGGCTCTTCTGGATCTGTTCCCGCTGCTGTTCCGGGGTTGGGTTCGATTCCGCGTTCTGCATCGCACCTCCTGTTCCCGACGGCGCGCGCCGGCATGACGCGGCCGGCGCCGCTCCGGGAATCGCTACAACGGTCCTTGCAAATCTTTCACGCGCAACGCGCTACCCGCGCACGTCCTGCGACGCACGTGCCGAGCGGAACGCCGTTACGGCGGCGCACGGGCAATCTGCCCGCGCACGCCGCCCGCTCCCGCGATCAACCGCCGCTTGCGCCCGTCGGCGCGGATGCCGCGCCCGGCATGCTCGCCGCGCCGCCGGCCGTGCCGCTGCCTGGCATGCCCGAGGGTGCGGTGGACGGCGCCGGCGCCATGCCGCCGGTGGCGCTCGTGTCCGAACTCGCGCCGGTGCCGGTGTCGCTCTTTTTCTGACAACCCGCACCCGCCGCCAGACCGGCGATCAGGATGCCGGCGAAGACGGCCCGCGATACGTGACGAATGGAATATCGCTGCATGACACCTCCGCTGATGTCGATGTGGATGGAGCCCTTCAATACGCAATTCGCGTGCCGCGCAGCCGATCCATCCCCATTCATTTTTCAAATGACGCCTAGCCGAATATTTAATTTCCCATCGCCGCGCCCGCCGCCCATACTCGCGAACAAATCCGAGACATAACGTCCACGGCGGCGGGCCCGCGCTGCGTGCACACGCTGCCGGTTCGCGCCCCGCACATGGAAGGAGACAAGGCGTGCAACTGGAAGCCATCCACCGCGCGGGCATCGTGCCCGGCGCGCACGACGCACTGCATCGAACCGATACGGCCGCGCGCGATCCCGCGCTGAGCCCGCGGCTGCACAACGCCGACCTCGCGCCGACCAAGGCCGAGGGCCGCACCTGGGGCCGCTACAGCATCTTTGCGCTCTGGACCAACGACGTGCACAACATCGCGAACTACTCGTTCGCGATCGGCCTGTTTGCGCTCGGCCTGTCGGGCTGGCAGATGCTCGCGTCGCTCGCGATCGGCGCCGTGCTCGTGTATTGCTTCATGAACCTCACCGGCTACATGGGCCAGAAGACCGGCGTGCCGTTCCCGGTGATCAGCCGGATGAGCTTCGGCATTTACGGTGCGCTCTTGCCCGCGATGATCCGCGCGGTGATCGCGATCGCATGGTTCGGAATCCAGACCTATCTCGCGTCAGTCGTGCTGCGCGTGCTGCTCACCGCGATCTGGCCGGGCCTCGCCGCCTTCGACCACGATGCGATCCTCGGGCTGTCGACGCTCGGCTGGATCACGTTCGTCGCAATCTGGCTGGTTCAGATCGGCATCCTGACTTACGGCATGGAGATGGTCCGCAAGTATGAGGGGCTCGCCGGCCCGGTCATTCTCGTCACGACGCTGTCGCTCGCCGCATGGATGTTCAGCCGCACCGGTGGCCATCTCGCGATGTCGATCGGCAAGCCGATGACCGGCCTGAAGATGTGGACCGAGGTGTTCGCGGGCGGCTCGCTGTGGCTCGCGATCTACGGCACGCTGGTGCTCAACTTCTGCGATTTCGCGCGCTCGTCGCCGAGTGCGAAGACGGTGCGGGTCGGCAACTTCTGGGGCCTGCCGGTGAACATCGTGGTGTTCGCCGCGATCAGCTTCGTGCTCGCGGGCGCACAGTTCAAGCTGAACGGCCAGATCATCCACAGCCCGACGGAAATCATCGCGACGGTGCCGAACAAGCTGTTCCTCGTGCTCGGCTGTCTTGCATTCCTGATCGTGACGGTCGCGGTGAACATCATGGCGAACTTCGTCGCACCGGCCTTCGTGCTGACGAGCCTCGCGCCGCACCGCCTGACGTTCCGCCGCGCGGGCCTGATCAGCGCGACGGTCGCGGTGCTGATCCTGCCGTGGAACCTGTACAACAGCCCGATTGTGATCGTCTATTTCCTGTCCGGCCTCGGCGCGCTGCTCGGCCCGCTGTACGGGATCATCACGGTCGACTACTGGCTCGTGCGCAAGCAGCGCGTGAACGTGCCGGATCTCTATACCGAAGCGCCGACCGGCGCCTATTTCCATACGCGCGGCGTGAACCACAAGGCGCTCGCGGCCTTGCTGCCGTCCGCGCTGATCTCGATCACGCTCGCCGTCGTGCCGGCCTTCAGCGCGATGACGCCGTTCTCCTGGCTGCTCGGCGCGGCCATCGCGGGCGGCGTTTACTGGCTGACGGCCGATCGCAAACGGCAATACGAGGAGCGCTCGGGCGAACACATCGCGGTCGCCTGCGCCCGACACTGAACGCAGCATACGGAGTGCACCGATGAGAATCCTGGTAGTCAACGTCAACACGACCGAATCGATCACCGACGCCATCGCCGCGCAGGCGCGCGCCGCCGCGTCGCCCGGCACGGAGATCGTCGGGCTGACGCCGCGCTTCGGCGCGGAGTCGGTCGAGGGCAACTTCGAGAGCTACCTCGCGGCGATCGCCGTGATGGACCGCGTGTTGAGCTACGACGAGCCGTACGACGCGGTGATCCAGGCCGGCTACGGCGAACACGGCCGCGAAGGGCTGCAGGAACTGCTGACGGTGCCCGTCGTCGACATCACCGAAGCGGCCGCGAGCGTCGCGATGCTGCTCGGCCACCGCTATTCGGTGGTCACGACACTCGACCGCACGGTGCCGCTGATCGAGGATCGCCTGAAGCTCGCCGGACTCGATGCGCGCTGCGCATCGGTGCGCGCGAGCGGTCTCGCGGTGCTCGAACTCGAGGAGAACCCGGCCCGCGCGATCGAGTCGATCGTCGGCGAGGCGCAGCGCGCGGTAAAGGACGATCACGCGGAAGTGATCTGCCTCGGCTGCGGCGGGATGGCCGGCCTCGACCGGCAGATCGAGGAATGCACGGGCGTGCCGGTCGTCGACGGCGTGTCGGCCGCGGTCGCTCTTGCCGAATCGCTGGTGCGCCTGAAGCTGAAGACGTCGAAGGTCCGTACGTATGCGCCGCCGCGTCCGAAGCGGATCGTCGGCTGGCCGGGCACCTTCGCCAAATGACGGGCCGCGCGAACGCGTAGCGACATGCGGGACGCACCGAAGCCGAACGGCCTTGCCCTCGACGCGTCCGACGCAACGGGCGCGCTCGACGTGCTGGACGCGCGGCTGATGCGCATCCTGCTCGTGCTGCTCACCGAGCGCACCGTGTCGCGCGCGGCCGTGCGGCTGAACATGTCGCAGCCGGCGACGAGCGCCGCGCTCAAGCGCCTGCGCACGCTGCTCGGCGATCCGCTGCTGGTGCGCAGCCGCTACGGGATGGTGCCGACCGAATTCGGCGCGCGGCTGATCGAGCCGCTGCGCAACGCGCTGCGCGTGATCGACTTCATCCGCATCCAGCAGCCGACCTTCGACGCGCGCACGTCGGTGCGCACTTACCGGATCGGCTGTCCCGACTACCTGAACGTGCTGTTCGTGCCGAAGCTCGTCGCGCTGTTCCGCGAACGCGCACCGAACGCGCAGCTCGTGTTTCATCCGCTCGGTGACGGCTTCGACGACGAACGGGCACTCGCCGACGGCGAGCTCGACGTCGTGATCGACAACCGCCCTGCCCGCTCGTCGCGGTTCCGGCAGGACGACCTGTTCGACGATCGCGTCGTGTGCCTGATGCGCGCGACGCATCCGCTCGCGCGGCGCGGCGCGATGACGGCCGCCGAATTCGCGCAGGCGCCGCAACTGTGCCCGACGCCGTCGTGGCTCGAAGCGTCCGGCGCGATCGACCGGCAGCTCGAACGCGTCGGCCTGCAACGGCGGATCGTCGTCACGCTGCCGCACTTCGAACTCGCCGCGCATGCGCTGGTGCGCTCCGATCTGATCCTGACCACCACGTACCGGCTCGCGCGCCACTACGCGAAGCTGCTGCCGCTCGGCACGGTCGCGCTGCCGGCCGAGCCGCCCGACATCGTGTACCGGATGACGTGGAACGAATCGGGATCGTGCGTCGACGGTGTGCGCTGGCTGCGCGGGCTGATCGCCGAGGCGACGCGCGGCTGGCTCGATGCGGAGGCCGCACGGCCGGCCGTTGCGGCGGTCGCCGCGAATGCGAACGCTGATGCGGACGCGCGAACGAACGCGCCGATCATCGATGCCCCGCCCGAGCCGACGCGGCGCACACGCCGCCGTCAGGCGACGCATTGCGGTGCATCGCAGCGACCGCACGTCGCGCGCGCGGCGCGCATCCATCGCCTCGCGATGAAATCGCGCTGAACTGCGGGCTCGACGACGCCGCGTCGTCGCGTGCAACGGGAAGCGCGTCGCTCGCGGCACGCGTCACCCATCGCGCATCGGTTGCGCAAGCAACGTGTATGCAACGACGGCGACAGCCAGCGCGAGCACGCCGCTCAACGTCAGCGCGGCGGCGAATCCGCTCGCGAAGGCCGCGGGCGCCGCGTCGGCGAGCGTACGCGCGGCCGACGGCGGCACGTGCGCCAGCGCCTGCCCGAGATCGCCGGCCAGCAGGCTCGACATGAACGGCGCATCGACGAACGCGCGCACGTCCGCCACGGCGGACAACATCCGGTCGAGTCGCGCGTGCGTGCTGGCGGCCAGCACCGCGCCGAGCACGCCGACGGCCGTCACGATCGCCGAGAAGCGGGTGGTCGTGCTGATGCCCGACGCCATTCCGGTCCGGTTCGGCGGCACGCACGCCATGATGGCCTTCTGCGTGTCGCCGTTCATGATGCCGGCACCGCAGCCCGTCACGAACATCCCGAGCGCGACGAGCCGGTAGTCGCCGCAGGCGGTCAGCGCCGCGGTCACGAGATTGCCCGCGCCGATCAGCGCGAGCCCGCCCGCCAGCACGCCGCCGGACGACACGCGCGCCGCGAGCATGCTGCCGAGCGACGGCCCGGCGATCATCGCGAACGCGAACGGCAACATCCCGAGCCCCGCGTCGATCGCCGACATCCCGAACGCGTTCTGCAGGTACAGCGGCAGGAACGTCATCATCACCTGCGCGCACGCCGCGTAGCCGAACATCGCGAGCACGGCACCGACGAAGCGCGGCTGGCGGAACAGCGCGAGATCGATCATCGGCCGCGCCTGCCAGCGCTCCGCGCTGATGAACGCGGCCAGCAGCGCGGCGGCGAGCGCGAACCGGCCGAGCGTCGCGGCCGACAGCCAGCCGTGCGACGGCGCGCCGATCAGCGCCGCGATCGCGCACGCGAGCGCCGTGCCGAACAGCAGGCTGCCCGCGGCGTCGACCCGCTTCGCATGCAGGTCGCGCGACTCGTCGATCGCGACGCGCGCGCCGACCGCGAGCAGCGCGCACACCGGCAGGTTCAGCAGGAACACCCAGCGCCAGCCGATCCACTGCGTGATCGCGCCGCCAACCAGCGGCGCGACGGCCGTCGCGATCCCCATGCACATCCCCCAGATCGCCCACGCGCGGGCGCGTTCGCGCCCGTCCGGAAAGCGGTTCGCGATCACCGCGAGCGCGGCCGTCAGCAAAAGCGCGGCCCCGCCGCCCTTCACCGCGCGCGCGGCGATCAGCCAGCCGGCCGACGGCGCGATCCCGCACCCGAGCGACGCGAGCGCAAAGAGCGCGAGCCCCGCGCCAAGCATGCGTTTGCGCCCGAAGCGATCCGCGAGCCCGCCGGCCGGCAGCAGGCATGCGGCGAACGCGGTCATGTAGGCGCTCACGACCCACTCGATGTCGGCGAAACTCGCATGGAAGCTGCGCGCGACACTCGGCAGCGACACGGCGACGACGTTCGTGTCGAGCACGATCAGCGAGCACGTTGCGGAGGCGACCGCGAGCGTCGCGGCGGCCGGCAGGCGGGCATGCGCATGCGCGGCGGCGGGCGCGCCCGCGCGCGGGGCGGGAGAAGACTGGGACATCGACGGGCTCCGGAGCAAGAGGGACGAGCCGTATGCTAGGCTGGCCCCGTATTGCCTGTCATTGACATACCCATGCAGTTTCATTGACGAAAATCGCAATCATGAATCCGCTCGAATTCCGTCACGTGCGCGCGTTCCTGGCCGTCGCGCAGCACCTGCATTTCGCCCGCGCGGCCGACGCGCTCGACATGGCGCCGCCCGCGCTCACGCGGCAGATCCAGGAAGCCGAGCGGCTGCTCGGCGTGCGGCTGTTCCAGCGCTCGCGCCGCGCGGTCACGCTGACGGCGGCCGGCGAGGCGTTTCTCGCCGAGGCGCGCGCCGCGTTCGAGCATCTGCAGCGCGGGCGCGAACTCGCGACGCTCGCCGAGCGCGGCGAGCTCGGCCGCCTCGAGATCGGCTATGTGTCGTCGGCCGTCTATTCGGGCACGCTGCAGCGCACGGTCGGCGCGTTCCGCGCCGCGCATCCGCGTATCGAGCTGAACCTGCGTGAGGTGCCGATGGACGACGTCGCGAAGCAGCTCGACACGGGCCGGCTCGACCTCGCATACGTGCGCCCGCCGTTGCCGCTGCCGGGCGGGCTGCGGATCGTCACGCTGCAACGCGACGTGTTCGTCGCGGCGGTGCCGGCCGATTCGCGTTACGCGGCGATGACCGCCGTGCGCGCCGCCGATCTCGCCGACGCACGCTTCGCGGTGCCCGAACAGGAACGCGGCACGCTCGAAGTCGCACGCCGCGGCCGCTTCGCGCCGGTAATCGCCGCGCGGCCGGGCGGGTTGCTCGCGGTGCTCGCGTGCGTGTCGGTGAACGGCTGGGTCGCCGTGATCCCGGACGCGCTCGCCGGCTGCGTGTCGTTGCCGGGCGTCGTGTACCGGCCGATCGCCGGCAAGCCGATCATGTCCGAACTCGCGCTCGCGCATCGGCGCTT
The DNA here is from genome assembly GCF_902833125.1 of Burkholderia sp. BCC1640. Classification (NCBI taxonomy): domain Bacteria; kingdom Pseudomonadati; phylum Pseudomonadota; class Betaproteobacteria; order Burkholderiales; family Burkholderiaceae; genus Burkholderia; species Burkholderia sp. BCC1640. Next base: position 15,213 of record NZ_CADFEF010000001.1, read on the forward strand.
CGAAAAGGCGCCCGCGGTGCGCGCCTTCCTGCGCACCGTTCCGGCCGCTGGCTAGGGCCTGTTCGCGCCAACAACGGACTGGCGCCGCCCCGCCGCCGCCGAGCATGCGTCGAGGGCGGCCGCGGCCTTGGCTTCTCCACACCGCCACTCACCAGCCTCGCGTGAATAAGCATTTCGCGATTCGATGTTTGCCGGCGCGAAACCGATTCCGTAATCTGCCCGGCAACCGCGCGACCTGCGCGCGGATCACCGAGGACCCGCCGCCGATGACTTCGCCCCCCGCCCCGGCCCGCCGCCGCGCCCTGCTGCGCGTCGCCGCCCTGGCCGCCGCACCGCTGGCCGGCGCCGCCGCATTGCCCGTGCGCGCGGCCGGTCCCGACCTGTCGAACGTCACGCTGGTGCTCGGCGACCAGGCCGGCGGCCTGCGCGCGCTGGCCGAAGCCGCGCGCGTGCTCGACGGCGTGCCGTACCGGTTTCGCTGGGCGAATTTCCAGGGCGCGGCACCGTTGTTCGAAGCGCAGCGCGCGGGCGCGATCGATCTCGCGCCGGCCGGCGACCTGCCGGTGTTGACGGCCGCGCTCGGCGATCCGGCGTTGCGGATCGTCGCGACGCGCGTCGGCTCGCCGACGTCGCTCGGCATCGTCGTGCAGCCCGATTCGCCGGTGCGCACCGTCGCCGACCTGAAGGGGCGCACCGTCGTCGTGTCGTCGGCGCGCGGCAGCATCTCGCAATACCAGCTGTACGGCGCGCTGCGCGAACACGGCCTCGCACCGGGCGACGTCGAGGTGCGCTTCGTGCTGCCGGTCGATGCGTTCGCCGCATTCGAGGCGAAGCAGATCGGCATCTGGGCGACCTTCGATCCGTATTACGGACACGTGGTTCGGCGCGGTGCGCGCATCGTGCGCGACGGCAGCGGGATCAATTCGGGGCTCGCGTTCCTCACGTCGCCCGTCGACACGCTCGACGATCGATCCAAGCGCGCGGCGCTGTCGGACGTGCTCGCGCGCCTGACCCGCGCCGGCCAGTGGGCCTTGTCGCACTCTTCCGATTACGCGGCCGTCTATGCGTCGCTCACGCGCCTGCCGCGCGATGCGGCCGCCGACATCGTCCGCCGGGCGGCGCTCGCGCAGCGCGGCGTCACCGGCGCGGACATCGACGTGCTGCAACGGATCGCCGACCGTGCTGCCGCGGACGCGATCCTGCCGAAGCGCGTCGACGTCGCGTCGATCGCGATACGCAACCTGTCGGCCGCCTAATCGGTTTCGCGCGCGCTCAGCGCGGTTTCGACATGTCGAGATCCGGGACGTCGTCGCCGAACGTCGACGCGACCAGCGTGCGCATCGCGGCGACCAGCAGCGTCGGCCCCGACTGGTTGAACGTGCAGCGCTCGCCTGCCGCCGGCACGGCCCGATGCAGCACCGCGCGCCACGCGCCGTGCCCGCCGTCGCGCTCGAACGCGCCGAACGGCAAGCGTTCGACCAGCGGGCCGCCGTCCGCCCATGACGACGACGGCGCGTACAGCACCGGCGTGCCGCCCGATTCGCGAATGACCGTGCACCGCGCGGCGTCGACGCGCGGCGCGCCGAGGTCTTCCGCCATCGCCACCCAGAAATCGAGCGGCGCACCGGCCAGATCCTGAACCTGCATCGCGCCCTCCAGCGGCCTTGAAAACGCCATCCTAGCGCCGCTGCGCGCGGTTCGCCGACGCGCCGCCGTCCGATGTTTCCCCCGGCAAACCTGTCCGGCGTGCAAATCCATCGATACGTGTTACGAATCGGCGATTCCTGCCTACAATGAACGCAACGCCTGTCGTCCGGTACGCGGTGGACGAACAGGCCGGAACCGACTTCACGCCGAACCGGGCCGGGCCCGTTCGGCAAACGACAACCGGAACCATACGGTGCAGCGCAGGCCGGATCTCTCGGGGGAACCGCAGCATGTCCACGCACGCCAGGAAGCCGCTGATATCGCTCGTCGTGCCGTTTCACGACGAAGAGGAAACGATCGACGCATTCTTTGCAGAAACGCTGCCCGTTCTCGAGTCGGTCGCCGGGGTGCGCTTCGAGATCGTCTGCATCAACGACGGCAGCCGCGACCGCACGCTCGACCGGCTGGTCGCGGTCGCCGCCCGCGACCCGCGCGTGCACGTCGTGGATCTCACGCGCCGCTTCGGCAAGGAAGCGGCGCTCACCGCGGGCCTCGACGAGGCCGCCGGCGCCGCGGTGATCCTGATCGACGCCGACTTGCAGGACCCTCCCGCGCTGATTCCCGCGATGATCGAACACTGGCGCGGCGGCGCCGAAGTCGTCGCCGCGAAACGCACCGACCGGATGTGCGATCCGTACCTGCAGCGCGCGGCGGCGGCACTTTACTATCGCGTGCACAACGCGCTGTCCGAAGTCGAAATGCCGGAAAACGTCGGCGATTTCCGCCTGATGGATCGTGAGGTCGTCGATGCGCTGCGCGCGCTGCCGGAGCGGCGGCGGTTCATGAAGGGGCTGTTCGCGTGGGTCGGCTTTCGCACCGCGATCGTCGAATACACGCGCGCGCCGCGCAGCGGCGGCCGCTCGAAGTTCTCCGGATGGCGCCGCTGGAACTTCGCGCTCGAGGGCATCACGAGCTTCAGCACCGTGCCGCTGCGCGTGTGGACCTACGTCGGCATCACGTTCGCGATGCTGTCGCTCGTGTACGGCGCCTTCATCGTGGTGCGAACGCTGCTGTTCGGCAATCCGGTGCATGGCTACCCGTCGCTGATTTCCGTCGTGCTGTTCGTCGGCGGCATCCAGTTGATCGGCATCGGCGTGATCGGCGAATACCTCGGCCGGATCTATCACGAGTCCAAGCAGCGCCCCGTCTATCTCGTGAGGCGACGCTATCGTGCCGAGCGCGATGCCGCCGGGCAGCCGGCATCGAAGCTGCTGCAGTTCCCGCTGAAGCGCGCGAACGCCGCGCGCCGCCGGACGGCGCTGCCGGCGGCAACCGGCGTCGCTGCTCGCAAGGCGTCGTTCAAGTAGAACCGGGCGGCCGCAATTGGACATTCCCCGGCAATCGCTGCGCTCGGCGGAGCGCCCGGTCGTCGCGTGGCTCACACCGCGACGCGTCATCCTGTACAGCATGCTGATGCTGGCGTTGTCCGCGCTGTTCGTCGCGATCTGGATATCCGTCGTGCGTCATGCGCACGGCAGCGTCCTATCGCGCGCCGGCGCCGACTTCTCGGTGTTCTGGTCCGCGTCGTACGTCATGCTGCACGGCTCGCCCTCGCAGGCATACGATTTCTCGGTATTCTCGCGGCTGACGGCCGAACTGTTCCCGAATCTTCGTCGCGACGCCTTCGCTCCGTGGCTGTACCCGCCCACGTATCTGCTGCTCGTGACGCCGCTGGCGCTGCTTCCCTTCGCGCTCGGTTATCCGCTGTTCGTCGCGTTCGGCGTGGCCGTGCTCGGCCTCGCCGCGTGGCGCGTGGCGCGTCTCGGCGTGATTCCCGGCGCATGGCGCGCCGGCATCGTTGCGCTGCCCGTCGCGCCGTGCGTGTTCGTCACCGGGGCGCTCGGGCAAAACGCGTTCCTGACCGCATCGTGCGCGGCGCTGGCCGTCTACTGGGCCGAGCGGCGGCCGATGTGGGCGGGCCTTTGCATCGGACTGCTGTCCGTCAAGCCGCAGATGGCGCTACTGTTCCCGTTCGTTCTGGTGGCGACACGCGCATGGCGCACGATCGCGTGGGCTGCGCTCGCCACCGGCACGTTCGTCGCGCTAAGCGTCCTGGTCTGCGGCATCGAGTCGTTGCGCCTGTTCGCCGCCGGCACGGACCTCGTACGCTCGATCGTCCTCGAACACGGCGTCGTGTTCTGGCTCGCGTCGCCGACGCCGTTCGCGGCGTTCCGGCTCTCGGGCGTGCCGCTCGGCGCCGCGTATGCGGCACATGCGGGTATTGCCGCGATCGCGATCGCGGCCGCCTGCATCGCCTGGATGCAGTCGCGCGATACCCGCGTGCGCGCCGCCGTGCTGACGGTCGCGACGCTCGTGGCCACCCCCTACCTGTGGCACTACGAACTCACATGGCTCGCCATCGCGATCGCCTGCATGCTGTCGATCGGCTGGCGCGACGGCTGGCTGCGCGGCGAACAGACCGCGATCGCGCTGATGTGGGCACTGCCGATCGTCGAATACCTGAACCCGTGGCTCCAGTGGCCGCAGATCGGCCCGGCCGTGACGCTCTTCGCGCTGCTCGTGCTGCTGCGCCGCGCGCGCCACGACGCTCACAGCGCGAGCCGCGGCGGCACGTATAAGCCGTAGTACGGCCCGACGCCCGTCGCGACGCCGGTCATCTTCACGCCGGCGACGAAGTGCCCCTGGATGTACTTGTACGTCCCGCCGAGCGACACGTCGATGTGGAACGCCGCGAACGCGACGATCGGCACGTAGGTGCTGCTCGCCGTCTGCGTGACGACCGGCAGCACGACCGTCGTGCCGACCGGCACCGACGTGTAGAGCGTGGCCTTCACGCCGGTCGCGAGATAGATGCTGTCGCCGATGTTGAGCGTCGTCGGGTTGCCGGTCACCATCAGGCCGCCCATCGTCGTCGTGTCGGTCGCGGTCGACTGGAACGACGTCCACTGGCCGCCCATGCACAGCGTGCCGTAGGTCTGGCCGTTCGTGATCGAGAATTCGTACGGCAGGCCGGTTAACGGATTGATCAGCGGCTGGTTGGTCGCCGCGTTCCAGTACTGGTTGTACACGCACTGGTCGATCGCGATCGGAAAGAGCCCGCCCGCCGCGACCCCGCCGGGCGCGGCGAGCACCGCGATCGCGGTCGCGCTGCCGGACGCGCCGGGGATGCCGAGCAGCCCGCCGAGCAGCAGCGGAATCGACCCGCCGTTCACGCCCGGCGCGCGCGACACGGTCACCTGCACCGCGGGCACATCGTACGAGCCGGGCGTGATGGTGGTCGGCTGCATCGACGCGGGGCTGCGCGTCACGTTCCAGTAGCCGGTCGTCACCGTGCCGGTCGCCAGCGGTGCGCCTGCCGCCGCGTTCCGCGCGATCACGCCGTTCGCCGCGGGCGCGGCCTGCGACCAGTTCAGCGCGCCGCCGGTCGGCGACATCATCGCGTCGGCCGCCGCGAGCGCAGCCGCGTCGGCGGCGTTCTGCAGCTGGTTGCGTACCGTGGCCACCCACGCGATGTCGATCGCCAGCGCGCCGAACGACAGCAGCGGAATCAGGAACATCAGGAAGAACAGCGCGACGGAACCGCGCTCGCGCACGGCGCCGATCCCTGGCGCGTCGGCGGCGTCACTCATAGAGCATCACCGAACTGGCCGAGATCGTCACCGGGCCGGTCAGCGCGCTGAATGCCGAACCCAGCACCAGCCCCGAATACGTGTAGGTCACCGTTACCGTCAGCGCGGTGCCCGACGTCGTGCCGTTCGCCTGCGTCACGGTCACGGTCGGCGTCGTCGCGGTGCCGCCGGTGATCAGGCTGTTCTGCGTGTAGCTCGATGCAACGCTGGCGATCTGCGTCGTGGTCAGCATCGGCACGCGCAGCATGACGCCGGCGCGCGCGGCTTCGCGGCTCGCGTTCGTGATGACGGCCTTGTCGCATAGCAGCAGGCTCGTGTCGATGATGCCGATCAGCACCATCAACAGGAACGGTAGCATCAGCACGAATTCGAGCGACACGACGCCGCGCGCGCGGCGCGCGCCCATCGCCCCGCGTGTCATTTTTCGGCCTCCGCGGCAGGCCGCACGGCGCGCGGCTCGAGCGCGGCGCCCGTCGACGGTCGTGCCGCGGCGGACGCCGGGCGCGACGCGAGCTGCGCGCGCACCGCCTGGTAGACGCGCAGATTGTCAGCCACCGCCGACGCGGGCAGATCCGCGGACAGCAGCTTCTTCGCCGAATCGGTGTTGCCGAGCACGCCATACGCGAACGCGAGATTCTGGCGCGCCTGCCACGGCGCGTCGGGCAGCCCGGCCACGTCGAGCAATACGTTCACGCCCTCGCGTGGCCGGTTGCCCAGCACGAGCGACAGCCCGAGGTCGACACGCAGCCCCTGCGCATCCGGATGCGCGCGCAGCGCATCCCGGTATACGGCCTGCGCGTCCTCGTGGCGGCCCTGCAGATCGAGCACCGTGCCGAGCCCTTCGGCCGCGAGCGGAAGGTTCGGCTGCGCGGCCAGCAGGTCGCGGTAGCGCCGTGCGGCCTCGTCGAGCCGACGCTGCCGCAACGCGACCCGCGCAAGCCCGATCTGCGGCCCGAGTTCGGCGGGCGCCTGCTGCCGCGCCTGCTCGTAGAGAATACGCGCGCGCTCCAGATCGCCCGCGCGGTAGTTGACGTCGCCGAGCCCCAGACGCGCCGGGAGCGAATCGGGATGCCGGGCAAGCACCTTCTCGTACAGCGTCGATGCGAGATCGACGTTGCCGCCGGCCAGCGCGCTGTCGGCAATGCGCAATTCGGCCTGCGGGTCGTCGCTCTTGTGCGACAACGCCGGCCGCGTCTGGATACCCGGCGCGCAGCCGCCGGCCAGCACCGGCAACACGGCCGCGAACGCGAGCGCACGGAGGACGGATCGTGTCATTTGAATACCTCGAGCAGGCGGATCGCCGCCGGGCCCGCCGCGATCAGGCCGACCGTCGGCAGGATGAACAGCATCATCGGCAGCGTGATCTTCGGCGCGAGCTTCGCGGCCTGTTCCTCGAGCGCGACGATCTGCTCGGTCCGCTCGCTGCGCGACAGCGTCCGCAGCGCCTGCGTGATCGGCGTGCCGAATCGCTGCGATTGCGTGAGCGTCGTGGCAAGCGAGCGTGCCGACGCGAAGTCGACGCGTATCGAAAAATGCGCAAGCGCTTCGGCCACGTTGCCGCTCAGCGTCAGCTCGTCCGCGCACACCTTCAGCTCGTCGGCGAGCGGCGGACAGATCCGCTCGAGTTCGCGCGCGACGCGCCGCACGCCCGATGCGAGGCTGTTGCCGGCCATCGTGCAGATCACGAGCAGGTCGAGCGCATCCGGAAAGCACGCGGAGATGATGCGTCGACGCCGCCGGATCATCGCGCCGAGCACGTATTCGGGCACGATCACGCCGATCACGAACGCGGCGACCATCGCCAGCGCCCGGATCACGAAGTATTCGCCGAAGCGCGGAATGTACGGGCTGAACACGATCGCGACGCCCGCGAACAGCACGCCGCAACTCAGCTTGATGCCGATCATCGACGACACCGCACGCCGCTCGCGAAAACCCGCGCGTGTGAGCTGCAGCCCGAGCTTCGCGCGCTGCATCGGGTCGAGCACGGGCAGCCGCTCGCCGAGCTGCGCGAGCCGCCGCGTCAGGTCCTGACGCACCTCGCCCGGCTGCAGCCGCCCCGACGCCAGCGACAGCGAGCGTTGCCCGGCCGCCTGCTGCACTCGCTCCGCGATCCGTCGGCGTGTACCGCCGCCGGGCGGCACGAGCGCCGCCGCGACGCACGCGAGCAACAACAACAGTTCGAGGCCGCGGGCGGCCAGCATCGACATCGTCATCGCGCGGTATCCAGTTTCGAGATCTTGCGGATCGTCAGTAATCCGATCGTCAGCAGCGCCGCGGCGATCGTCAGCATCACGCGTCCGGGATGCGTGTCGAACAGCAGCATCACGTACGCACGGTTCACGAGGAACAGCGCACCGATCATCACGAACGGCACCGCCGAAATGATCTTCGTCGTGATCCGCCCCTCGGCGGTCAACGCGCGCGTCTTCAGACGGATGTCGCGGCGCGTGCGAATGATGCTCGACAGCTCGTCGAGCGTCTCGCCGAGGCTGCCGCCCGTCTCGCGCTGCAGCAGCAGGTAGACGGTGAAGAACGAGAAGTCCGCGATCATCAGCCGGTCCGCCGCGAGCGTCAGCACGTCCTTCAGATCCGCGCCGACGCGCAGGCTGTCGCCCATCGTGCGAAAGGTCGAGCGCACCGGCTCCGCCGCGCTGTCGCCGACCGTGCTGATCGCCTGCGTGACCGGAATGCCCGCGCGCACCGCGCGCACGATCAGGTCGATCGCGTCCGGGAACGCTTCGAGAAAGCGCAGCCGGAACCGCTCGACCAGCGCGCGGTAACTGGCGCGCATCGCTACCAGCGGCAGCCCGACGTAGATCAGCGGATGAAGTACGCTCGGCAGCGCGACGAGCTCCACCACGGCGATCGCGGCGATCGCGCCGGCGAGCGTACCGGCGACGACGATCCGCATCCCGCGTTCGCCACCGACCGCCCGCACGCGCGTCACGTAACGCTGTAGCCACGCACGCGCGCGGCTTTGCCGGCGCGGCAGGTTGAACAGCGCGATGCCGGGCGCCGCGGCCGCACCGGCCTCCCGGCCCGCCAGCGATGGCGCAAGGTGCCGCATCCGCGCGCGAATGCGCTGCTCCGGCGTGTGGCGCGCACGATCGAGCAGCGCGGACAGCGCGAGGCCCACCGCGAGGATCACGACGAATGCGCCGAGCGCGAACAGGTCCGCGGCGCTCATTGCCGGAATACCTCGGAAAGCGCGTCCTCGACGCCGTAATACGCGGCGCGCGGTGCGAATGCGGGCCGCAGCGACGACGCCTCGAACACGCCCTTCACCACGTCCCGCGTCGTGTCGCCTTCCTGACGGAACGCGAAGAGATCCTGCGTGATCACCACCTCGCCCTCCATCCCGACGATCTCGGTGATGCGGGTCACGCGGCGCACGCCGTCGCGCATCCGCTCGACCTGCACGAAAAGGTGCACGGCGCTCGCGATCTGGCGCCGGATCGACAGCAGTTGCAGATTCGCGTTCGCCATCATGACCATGCTTTCGAGCCGGCTGATCGCGTCGCGCGGCGAGTTCGCGTGGATCGTCGTCATCGAGCCGTCGTGCCCCGTATTCATCGCCTGCAGCACGTCGAACGCCTCCGCGCCTCGGATTTCGCCGAGGATGATGCGGTCGGGCCGCATCCGCAGCGCATTGCGCACGAGGTCGCGCTGAGAAATCCCGCCGAGCCCTTCCGTATTCTCCGGCCGCGTCTCGAGACTCACGACGTGCGGTTGCAGCAGTTGCAGTTCGGCCGCGTCCTCGATCGTCACGATCCGTTCGTGCTCCTCGATATGTTGCGACATCGCGTTGAGCAGCGTCGTCTTGCCCGAACCGGTACCGCCCGAGATCACGATGTTCAGCCGGCATGCGCACGCGATCTTCAGCACCTGAAGCATCCCGTGCGAGATATTGCCCTGATGCGCCATGCGCGCGAGCGTGATGTCGCGCTTCGCGAACTTGCGGATGGAGATCGACGCGCCGCGCATCGCGATCGGCGGCAGGACCACGTTCACGCGGCTGCCGTCGGCGAGACGCGCGTCGACCATCGGGCTGCTTTCGTCGACGCGACGCCCGACCGCCGCCGCGATCCGCTGCGCGACGCTCGTCACGTGCGCGTTGTCGCGAAACTTCAGCGGCGTAAGTTCGAGCCGGCCCGCGCGCTCGACGTACACCTGATCGGGGCCGTTCACGAGAATGTCGGAGACGGTGTCGTCGGCGAGCAGCGGCTCGATCGGCCCGACGCCGAACATGTCGTTCAGGATCGCATCGACGATCAGCACCTGCTCGCCCGTCGTGATCTTCAGGCGTTCGCGCTCGACGGTGTGCGCGGCCACCTGCTCGATGCCCGCACGCACTTCGTCGCGCGTCTTCATCAGCGCCGCCGACATGTTCATCGACGAGAACACCGCGGTGCGAATCGCATCGAACTTGCCGGAGCGAATGAGCGCCTCCTGGGTATCGGCCGACGCCAGCGCGCGCGCGGACGCGGACGCGGGCGCCGGGCTCGCGGCCGGACCCGCGCCTGGGCCCGGCCCGGGCGCGCCGTCGGGCGGCGCGGCGGGCGCCCCTGCCGGCGCCGGGTCCGGCGTCGACTGCTTGCGGGTGCCGAACGTCACGATCCCTTCCTCCATTTGACGAAGCGCGCGTACCACGGCTCGGCGACGGCCATCGATTCGCCGGTGATGCCGTTCGCGAGCAGCCGGATCTCGTCCAGGAAGCCGTGACGTTTCGCGCGCTCGATCGGCTCGCCGAGGTTCTCGGCGACCGCGAGCGGCTGCGGCTCGTGCGGCAGCTCGCGCAGCCTCACGCCGCCGAATGCGTCCTCGAAGTCGGTCTGCGCGACGCGCCCCTTGACCGGTTCGAGCGGGTTGTTCAGCATCATCGACAGCAGCCGCTCGCCGGGCAGCTCCTTCACGAAGCGCGCAAGCCGCGCGGCTTCGTACGCGGCGTGCACCGAACGGTCGGCGACGATATAGACGAGATCGGACACCGCCAGCGCGTCCTCGAACAGCTTGCCGGCGCGGGTGCCGACGTCGAACAGCACGTAGTGGAAGCGGTCCTTGAGCATGTCGACGAGCAACGCGACCGCATCGTCGCGCAGCGGCGCGTCCTCGCCATACGCCAGTTCGGCCGACAGCACGTGCAAGCGGTCGCCCTTCGTGACGAACATGCGGTCGAACAACGCGTCGTCGGGGCGCTGCTCCATGTTCAGCAATTCGATCAGCCCGTTGTTGCTCGACAGCCCGAACATCGAGTTCGCGCCGCCGCCATGCAGGTTGAGGTCGACGTACGCGACGCGGCGGCGCTTCTCGCCCGCCAGGCAGCGCGCGAGACTCACCGCGATCGTGGTCGTGCCCACCCCGCCGCGCGCGCCGACGAAAGCGACGATCTTGCCGGTGCGCGCCTGCACGACCGATTCCGTCGCGGTCAGCGCGCGCCGCATCAACTCGACGGTCAGCGGCTTCACGATGTAGTCCTGCACGCCGATGCCGAGCAGGTTGCGGAACAGCCCGACGTCGTTCTGCGTGCCGATCGCAATGACCCTCACCGACGGATCGCACACGTCGGCGAGCCGCATCAGGTCCGATACCGGCAGCACCGAATTCGATACGTCGACGATCAGCTGGCGCGGCGAGCGTTCATGCTGCTGCAACAGCCGGATCGCGTCGTCGCAATTGCCCGGCTGCACATGAGCGCGCGTGATCGACAGATCCTGCGCGACGCGCCGGATCACGTCCTCGCTGCCGGCATCGGACACGACCGCGACGAGGTCCGCCGCTCCGGCTGCGGCGGCGTGCTTGGCATTCTGGCGGTCGAGGACGTTCATGGGCGGCATCGCGCTTCGCATCGGGAGTGGGTCAATGGCCGGGCGAGCCGGTCGTCGTCAACGTCTTGCCGGGCGCGGGCTGCTTCACGCGATCCTCGACGTAGCGGCGCACGGCGTCGGCCGCGACTTGCGCGTCCGCGCCGCCATACGGCACGGGCGCGACGAGATCCTCCGGGCGCGCGAGCATCGTCGCGAGATTCGTGTAGGTCGCGCAGCCGAACGGCACGCCGGGCCGCCCGAACCCGGCATCGACGAGATGCGACGGCTGCATCAGCTTCGCGCAGTCGGGCGGCACCGCGTGCACGCCGTCGAAGCCGATCGCGCGCGCATCGGGCAGGTTGATCGGCGGCGGCGCCGACAGGCAGCCCGCCAGCGCCGGCGGCAACAGGACGGAGACGATGGTTCGAATTCGCATGCGGTCCTCCGGTCAGTACACGAAGCCCGCGGCGCCGACGAGGCGCGGCGTGTCGCCCGACAGCATGTCGATCCCGAGATTGCGCTGGATCGCGAACTCGAGATCGCTACTCGGCCGCGCGACGGTGTCGAGCGCCTGCTCGAGCTGGCCGGGGCCGGTCGGCTGCACGATGTACGGCGTCACGATCACGACAACCTCGGTCTTGTTGTCCTGAAAGTTCTTCGACGAAAACAGCCGGCCGATGATCGGTAGCCGGCCGAGCCCCGGGATCTGCGACACGGTATCGGCCGTCTGGCTCTGCAGCAGGCCGCCGATCGCGAAGCTCTGCCCGCTCGACAGCTCGACCGTCGTCTCGACGCGCCGCACGGAGAGTCCCGGCACCGTGACGCCGCCGGTCGTCACGCTGTTGCTCGAGTCGACCTCGCTCACCTCCGGCCGCACCTTCAGGCTGATCCGGTTGTCGGCGAGCACGGTCGGCGTGAAGTCGAGCGACACGCCGAACGGCTTGAACTCGACCGTGATCGCGCCGGTCGTGGTGCCGGCCTGCGCGACCGGAATCGGAATTTCGCCGCCGGCGAGGAAGCTCGCGGTCTGCCCGGACATCGCGGTGAGATTCGGCTCCGCGAGCATCGTGATCAGGCCTTCCTGGTCGAGCGCATCGAGCACGACGTCGATCGACCAGCGCCCCGCGTGGAAACCGCCGAGTATCGAATACGCGCCGGTCGGCGACAGGTTGAACAGCTTGGTCGTCGGATCGATCAGCGTACGTCCGTTGAACAACCCGCCGACGAAGTTGCCGGCCGCGCCGAGCGAGCTCCAGTTGATGCCAAGCTGCTGCGTGACGTTGCGGCTCACCTCGGTCACGCGCACGCGCAGGTTCACCTGGATCGGGCGCGACAGCGTGAGCCGGTTGACGATCTTTTCCTTGTCGTTGAGATACGGTGTGAGCGACTGCATCACGGCGTCCGCGTCGGCTGCGCTCGGCACCTTGCCCGACACCATCAGCGAGCCCGGCGCGCCGGACACCGACAGCTTCAATTGCGGAAAGCGGCTGTCGAGCACCGCCTGCAGCGACACGGTATCGACCTGCACGATCACCGTCCGGCGCAGGATCGGCCGATGGTTCGCGCCGAGCGCGATCAGCGTAGTCGTGCCGGCCTTCTTCCCGAACACGAACACGGTGCGCGGCGACGGCACCTGGATGTCCGCGATGCTCGGGTCCGCGACGAACATCGCGGTCGCGGGTTCGGACAGCGATAGCATCTCGCCCTTGCCGGTCGCGATCGACAACGCCGCGCCGGCGTCCGCCGCCTGCGCGCGCGGCGCGAGCACGACGCCCGGCGCGACGATGCAGGCCAGGCACCAGAAAGCGATCCAACGAACCATGCGCACCATGCGTCTTCCCGTCAAATGCCGGCCGCCGGGCGGCCGGCCCGAATCGTCATGCCGTCACTGCGGCACGGCCGCGCGCGGCGCTTGCGCCGTCGCGTCCGCGGCAGCATTCCCGCCCGCGGGCGCAGCCGGCGCAACCGGCATGCCTGGCGTGCCTGACATAGCCGGCCACCCGGACGGCAGCGGCGGCAAGCCCGGCGTGCCGATGCCGCCGCCGCGCGACCCGTCGTCGACCGACGAGCCGCGATAGATCACGACCGTGTTGCCCTGCACCGTCGGCCGCGTGCCGCCGTCCGTTCTCCCGGACGGCGCCCGCGCCGCGTCACGGGCCGCGCGCGACACGTCGCCGGCCCACACCGGCGGCGTATCGGGCTCCTGTTCGTCGCCGCCCGCCGCCTGGCGGCGATCGCTCGTCGCGAAGCTGCGCAACGCCAGCGACAGCGAGCCGAGGCGCGTCGCGACCAGCACGACCTGAGCGGTGCGCGGCGCGACCTCGAGCGTGACCGTGCGCGCGCGGACCGGCGCGTCCGGTGCGCTCGCGGGTGTCTTCGCACGCTGGAATTCCGAGCCGACCGCGAGCACGCGCGCGCGCCGCACGACAGTCTCCGCTTCGAACGTGCCGGGCGTCGTCGCGGACCCGCCGATCTCCTGCGTGAGCACCACGTCGACGAAGTCGCCCGGCTGGATCAGCCCCGCGTTGCCCGACACGTCGTCGACCGGCACCGAGATCGCGCGCATGCCGGGCTGCAGCGCGGCCGCGAGAAAATCCGGCGCGCCGGCCGCAATCACGTTGTCCGCACGGATCGGCGCACCGGCGTCGACACGGTTGCGCAGCAGCGCGCCCTTCAGGTCCGCGCCCGGTTGCGACTCGACGAACGCACCGGCCGGCACCTGCGTGCGCGGCATGCGCTTCCACGCGAGATCGTTATCGCGCAGCAGCAGCCCTTCGGGCAGGTCCGCCGCCGCGACGCGCACACTCACCTCGGCCGCTTCGCCGGGCGCGGAAGGCGTCGACGCGGAGACATACAGCTGACGCAGGATGAACGCGCCGATCGCGGCAGCGATGATCAGCACGGCCATTCTCAGGGGTTTGGGCATGGCGGCGTGCGTCCCCCGGTCTAGGTAAGCGAAACCGCGTGAGGAAACGGCGCCCAGACGGCCAGCATGCCGCCGAGCGCGAGCGCGATGCCGTACGGCACGCCGCGCGGCGCGATCGCACGTGCCGGCGCGGTGTGACGCCGCCATGCAACGGCCGCGAGCGCGGCGACGCCATACAGGGCGCCGCTCGCGGCGACGAGCGTCAGCACCGGGAACGCGAGCGTCGGGCCGGCCCACAGGAACACCGCCGCCGCCAGCTTCACGTCGCCGCCGCCCATCCAGCCCGCGTGACGCAAGCCGGCGAACAGCAGCAGCATCGCCGCGGCGGTCGCCACGTGACCGGCGAGTTGCGCGAGCCCGTCGCGCGCGAGTGCCGCCGCGATCAAATACAGCATCGCGAACGCCAGCACGGCGCGATTGGACAAGCGCCGCTCGCGCAGGTCCTGCGTCGCGAGCGACACCAGCACGAGCGTCGCCGCCGACTGTACGAGAAAGAGCATCGGAGAGCCGTCCGTCGGCGCGCCCCGGCTGGATACGTCGTACCGCTGCGGATCCGTGTGTCCGCCGACGGCGCGCGGGTTCAGGAGATCAGATCAACGCCGTGACCTTGTTGATCAGTGCGGTGAACACGGCCGGCAAGCCGCCGGACGTGCTGCTGAGAATCACCCCGACCGCCGCCAGCGCGACCACGACGATACCGGCCAGAACCGCATATTCGAGCGAGCTGACACCACGTTCATCGCGCAGCAAGGTCTTGACGTATTGCAGCATGACAACCTCCGTGTGGCGGGGTCGGTGATCGACCGTTGAATGTAATGACGCGGTGTTGCACGGGGTGGTGCGCACGGCGTTCGCCCATTCGTGACTCATGCGGCGGCCCCGGCATCGGACCGTGCGCATTCCCCGGAATCCATTCGATCGCTGCAACGCGTGGTGTGCGGCGGCGGCATTGGCCGCTACATTCGCGCGTTTGTGGCGAGCCGCATTGACACGATGCGGAACACGCCGATTCGTCTAGGGTATATACAATTTTTTGGGCGAATTCAAATAATTTGGCGTCGGAATGCATTTATGAGCGGAGCGCTTCAGCGATGAAATACGCGCACGTCATTTACCGCTTTTCCATCGTGGCGCGGCAGGCCGGTCATGGCTCGGAGTAAGAATGTTAATGCCCGGCCGCATCATTGCCGCCGGCGTTCACTTCGATGGTTTTT
Organism: Burkholderia sp. BCC1640; assembly: GCF_902833125.1. NCBI lineage: Bacteria > Pseudomonadati > Pseudomonadota > Betaproteobacteria > Burkholderiales > Burkholderiaceae > Burkholderia > Burkholderia sp. BCC1640. The sequence goes on from NZ_CADFEF010000001.1 coordinate 30,457, forward strand.
TATTCAGTTTTTCGATATGCCGCGCGCTTCGCATTGACGAATTCAGAACAAACTCCCGCGTGCGTTGCCCGGCAATCCTTTCGTGCATTCCAGCGCGATCCGGAAAATATTGCACGCGCCGATCGGCTGCGGGATCGGTGCTCGGCGTTGGCGCGATTCGACATTTCCAAGTGGCGCCACGCGTGATTTGCCAACCGGAAACGCGGCGATAAGCATAGTTCAAATCGTTGCTTGTCCCGCGCCGGCGGCGTCCTCCAGAATGGTTCGACATCCTCCGGCCCGATTTCCACTCCTCGCCATCCGACGCGCCATGATCGACCGATTCCCGTCCCCCCTGCGCCTGCTGCGATCGTTGCTGATCGCGTCCCTCGTCGCGTTCCCCGCTGTCGCCGCGCACGCCGACAAGCCCGCCACCATCCGCATCGGCGTCGCCCAGCAGGGCGCCGGCGATCCGCAGACCTTCGGCGGGTCGAGCGCGGCCACCGCGCAATTGCAGCAACTGGTCGAAAAGGAGTTCGCGACCGACGGCATCAAGGTGCAGTGGCTGTTCTTCAAGGGCGCCGGCCCGGCCGTCAACGAGGCGATCGCCAACAAGGCGCTCGACTTTGCCTACCAGGGCGACCTGCCGGCGGTGCTCGCACGCTCGAACGGAATCAGGACGCGCCTGCTGCTCGCCGCGAGCGTGCGCTCGGGCGTGAAGATCGCGGTGCCGCCGGACTCCGCGATCCGCTCGATCGCCGACCTGAAGGACCGCCGCGTATCGATCTTCCGGGGCACGAACCTGCAGCTCGTCGCCGACAATGCACTCGCGAAGAACGGCCTCGGCGAACGCGACCTGCGCGTGATCAACCTCGATTCGGCGAGTTCGCTTGCCGCGCTCGCGTCGAAGGGTATCGATGCATCGGTCGGCGACTATCAGTTGTACAAACTGCGCGACGCGGGGCTTGCGAAGATCATCTACGAATCGCAGAACGACGGCCCGCAGTTCACGCGCCAGACCCACCTGCTCGTGCTCGACGACTTCGAGCGCGCGCATCCGGACATCGTGCAGCGTGTCGTCGACGCGCTGGTCAAGGGCGCGCAATGGTCGTCCGATGAAGCGAACCGCGACGCGTTGTTCAAGCTCTGGGCGAAAAGCGGCGTGCCGTATGCGTCGTGGCAGGCCGACTTTGCGAACCAGCGCCTGAAGGACCGCCTGTCGCCGCTGATCGATCCATTCCTCGTCGCGCGCTACAAGGCCGTCGCGCAGGACGCGCTGAAGCTGAAACTGATCCGCCAGCCGGTCGACGTCGACGGCTGGTTCGAACCGAAGTATCTCGACAACGCGTTGCGCGCGCAGCACCTCGAGCACTACTGGCCGCGCTACGACGCGTCCGGCAAGCCCCTCTCCTGACCCGGACCGGCCCCGATGAGCGACACCGCGATCCCGATTCCGTCGTCCGACCCGCCTGCGCTCGCGGCGCAGTCCCGCGCGGCGGCCGTGAAGCGCGTGGCGTGGCGGCTCGCGCCGTGGGCGCTGCCCGCACTGCTGTTCGCGCTGTGGAGCGTCGGCAGCGCGCGCGGCTGGATCGCGCCGCAGATCCTGCCGCCGCCCGAACAGGTCGCCGACTCGCTCGCGGAACTCGCCGCCAGCGGCGATCTCGCGCGCCATACGCTGATCAGCCTGCAGCGCGTGCTGGTCGGCTTCGCGGCCGGCACGCTGCTCGGTTTCGCGACCGGTGCGGCACTCGGCCTGTCGCGCGCGCTGGAAGCCTACGTGCTGCCCGGCTTCAACGCGCTCGTGCAGATTCCCGTGCTCGGCTGGCTGCCGTTCCTGCTGCTGCTCGTCGGCGTCGGCGAGCCGCTGAAGTACCTGCTGATCGCGCATGCGGCACTCGTCCCCGTGACGATGAGCACGCTGCAGGGTTTCCGCCAGACGCCGCCTGTGCTCGATGAAGTCGCGCGCGTGTTCGGCTATACGCGCCGCCAGCGCATCGCCCACGTCGTGCTGCCCGCCGCGATCCCGACGCTCGCGACCGGTGTACGACTCGCCTTCACGAAATCCTGGCTCGCGCTCGTCGTCGTCGAACTCGTCGCATCGTCCGAAGGGCTCGGCTACCTGATCGTGTACGGGCGCCAGCTGTTCCAGCTCGACCTCGTGATGGCGGCGGTGATTGTCGTCGGCGCGGTCGGCCTCGCAATCAACCGGCTGCTCGACGCGCTCGAAGCACGGCTGCGCCGTGGCGTGCCGTCCGCGTTCCGCGGCTGAACCCGATCCAAGGATGCCGCTCATGCCGCCTGCCGCCACGTCGATACCCGACGCCTCGTCGCCCGCCGTCTCGACCGCCCGGCGCTTTCCCGTGCCCGACTGGCGCGGTTTCGTCCTGCCACTCGGCGCGTTCGCGCTCTGGTGGGCCGTCTCGTCCGCGCATCTCGTCAAAAGCGGGCTGCTGGTCGGCCCCACCGACGTGCTGCACACGGCGTGGGCCCAGACGACCAGCGGTGCGCTGGCGCGCGCGCTGTCGGCTTCGCTCGCGCGCGAAGCGTGCGGCTTCGCGATCGGCGCGACCGGCGGCCTGCTGCTCGGCGCCGCGCTCGGCCTGTCGCGCATCGCTGCGCGGGTGGTCGGCCCGAGCTTCGACACGTTCAAGCAGATCTCGCTGTTCGCGTGGATTCCGCTGATTTCCGTCTGGTTCGGCCTCGGCGACGCCGCCAAGGTCGTGTTCCTGTCACTCGCCGCGCTTCTGCCGGTCGCCACGCATACGTGCGACGGCATTCATGCAGTGCCGCGCGCGTATGTCGACGTGGCCCGCGCGCTGCGCTATTCGCGGCTTCAGCTGGTGCGTTACGTGCTCCTGCCCGCCGCGCTGCCATCGATCTTCACCGGGCTGTATCTCGGCCTCATCTACTCGTGGCTCGCGACGCTCGGCGCCGAGTACCTGCTCGTCGCGGGCAGCGGGATCGGCAACACGCTGATCGACGGCAGCGAGCAGTTCCGGATGGACCTCGTGCTGTTCGGAATCATCGTCGTCGGCGTGACCGGCTGGGCGCTGAACGCGATCGCGCGTGCGGTCGAACGCAAGGTGCTGGCCCGGCGCGGCGAGCTGCGCCGCTGATCGCCCTCCTTCTTCCTGTCGCTTCCTTCTCCGCCATGACGAACCTCGCTTCCGATTCGCTCGATATCCTCCACGTGAGCAAGCGCTATGCGCAACGCGGCGCGACGCTTGCAGTGCTCGACGACGTGTCGCTGCACGTGCGTGCCGGCGAATTCGTCACGATCGTCGGCGCGAGCGGCTGCGGCAAGTCGACGTTGCTGCGGTTGATCGCCGGGCTCGACACCGACTACGCGGGCGAAATCCGCGCCGGGGACGAACCGGTGCGCGACACGTCGCTGCAGCGCGGGATCGTGTTCCAGGATCACCGGCTGTTCCCGTGGCTGACGGTCGCGCAGAACGTCGAGGCCGCGCTGCGCAATGCGCCGCTCGACGCCGCGAGCAAGCGACGCGCAGTGGCCGAGCACATCGCGCTCGTCGGGCTGAACGGCTTCGAGCATGCGTACCCGAACCAGTTGTCGGGCGGGATGGCGCAGCGCGTCGCGATCGCACGCGGCCTCGTCAACCGGCCGCGTGTGCTGCTGCTCGACGAGCCGTTCGGCGCACTCGATGCACAGACGCGCGCGCGAATGCAGAACGAACTACTGCGCATCTGGGAGCAGGAACGCATCACGATGGTGCTCGTCACGCACGACGTCGACGAAGCCGTCTATCTCGGCGATCGCGTCGTCACGATGGCGCCGCGCCCCGGGCGCATCGAGCGCATCGTCGACGTCGCGCTGCCGCGACCGCGCCGACGCGATTCGCCGGAATTCGCGCGGCTGCGCGACACGGTGCTCGCCGATTTCGACGATCGTGCACCGCCGGGTGGCGGCGATGGTGGCGATGGCGGTCGGGCAAGGCGCGTCGATGCGCCCGATGCGCACCGGATCGGCGAATGGCGGCTCGCGTGGTGACACGGTCGCGCCGCATGACCCGACACCGTGCCCGAATTGCTCAGCATGACGACACATATCGATCATCGCGGCGCGCGCTAAGGATGTGACGATTCATCGGTTCCGGTTCCGCGCGATCCCTGCTTGAATGGAGACTCGACCGATCCGATCCAGGAGACTCCCGATGTCCGAAGTCCAGCACGCCGCTCACCCGTCATCGCATGCTTCGCACGCCGCCGCACCGCGCACGGCCGCCGTCCCGCTTCAGGTTCGCCAGGTCGCCGGCCGGATCGGCGCCGAGATCGCCGGGGTCCGGCTGTCCGGCGCGCTCGACGACGCGACGTTCGACGCGATCCAGGCCGCGCTGCTGCGCCACAAGGTGCTGTTCTTCCGCAACCAGGGCCATCTCGACGACACGGCGCAGGAAGCCTTCGCCCGCCGCTTCGGCGATATCGTCGCGCACCCGACCGTGCCGTCCGTCGACGGCAGCGCGCACCTGCTCGAACTCGATTCCGCGCACGGCGCGCGCGCCAATTCGTGGCACACCGACGTGACCTTCGTCGACGCGTATCCGAAGGTGTCGATCCTGCGCGCGGTCGTGATCCCGCCATTCGGCGGCGACACGGTGTGGGCCAACACGGCCGCCGCGTACACGCATCTGCCCGAATCGCTGCGCGCGCTCGCCGACACGCTGTCGGCAGTGCATACGAACGCTTACGACTACGCGTCGACGCACGTGCATGCCGACGACACGCAACTGAAGCGCTACCGCGAAGTGTTCACGTCGACCGTCTACGAAACCGAACACCCGGTCGTGCGCGTGCATCCGGAGACCGGCGAACGCACGCTCGTGCTCGGGCACTTCGTGCAGAAGATCAAGGGGCTGTCGTCGCAGGATTCCGCGCATCTGCTTCAGGTGCTGCACGAACACGTGACGCGCCTCGAGAACACCGTGCGCTGGAACTGGCAGCAAGGCGACGTCGCGATCTGGGACAACCGCGCGACGCAGCACTATGCGATCAACGATTACGGCGATGCGCACCGCGTCGTGCGTCGCGCGACCGTTCACGGCGACGTGCCGGTCGGCGTCGACGGCCGCCGCAGCGTCGTGCTGAAGGGGCCCGGCGCGACGCTGCAATGACGTTCGCCGCGCGCGGCGGCGACTTCGGCTGCCGCCGTGCCGGCCCCTTCCCGCACTCCCGCATTGCCGACCGGAGGATCCGACCATGACGTTCCCGCCACCGGGCCGACGCTTGCACGCGCAACGATGTCGCCGGCCGTCCACCCCGTTCACTTCCGCCAGGAGCGTCGCATGAGCGCCCTACCCGAACCCGCCGCCCAGCCGGTCGACGTGATCCCGCTGTCCGCCCACATCGGCGCGGAGATTCGCGGCATCGACCTCACCCAACCGTTGACCACGCCGCAGATCGCCGCGATTCGCGCCGCGCTGCTGAAATGGCGCGTGATCTTCTTCCGCGAGCAATTCCTCACGCACGAGCAGCATGTCGCGTTCTCCGCGCAGTTCGGCGAGCCGACCGTCGGCCATCCGGTGTTCGGGCACGTCGACGGTCACCCGGCCGTCTATTCGATCGCGAAGCATCGCAAGGCGACGCGCTTCGAAGGCGAGCCGGTGCGCCGGCCGTGGACGGGCTGGCACACCGACGTGACGGCCGCGGTCAATCCGCCGTGGGCGTCGATCCTGCGCGGCGTGACGATTCCGCCGTACGGCGGCGACACGCACTGGACCAACCTCGTGCGTGCGTACGAGACGCTGTCGGCGCCGCTGCGCGGCTTCGTCGACGGCTTGCGCGGCATCCACCGCTTCACGCCGCCGGCCGGTGCGCGCGCGACCGGCGCATTCGATGAAGCCGTCGAGCGCCGCCCGCTCGTGACCGAGCATCCGCTGGTGCGCGTGCATCCGGAGACCGGCGAACGTGCGCTGTACGTGAGCCCGAGTTTCCTGAAGTCGATCGTCGGGCTGACGCCGCGCGAAAGCCAGGCGTTGCTCGAACTGCTGTGGGAGCACGTGACGCGGCCGGAATTCACGATCCGCTTCAAGTGGGAACCACGCAGCATCGCGTTCTGGGACAACCGCGCGACCGCGCATCTCGCGCCGGTCGACATCTTCGATCTCGACTTCGATCGCCAGCTCTATCGCACGACGCTCGTCGGCGACGTGCCGGTCGGCCCCGATGGCCGGCCATCCGTCGCGCTCGAAGGCTCGCCGGTCGAAGCAGCGGCCGCGGTCGCACTGAACTGATTGTCGCGTCGACAGCCGGCGCATGCGCGCCGGCCTGCCTTCCTCAATCCAGCCAGACGCCGTCGAACCGGTGCCCGCCGAGCGGCGAGAACGTCACCCCGTGCACGCGCTTCGAGATCGGCAGCGACACGATCGATGTCGCGATCGGCGTGAACGGCACCTGACTCTTGAATACGACCTGGGCCTGCTCGTAAAGCGACGTGCGTTTCGCGACATCCGCGTTCGTGCGCGCCGCATCGACGAGCCGCTCGAAATCCGCGTTGCACCACTTCGCGAGGTTGCTGCCGTGCACCGCGTCGCAGCCGAGCAACGTGCCGAGCCAGTTGTCGGGATCGCCGTTGTCGCCCGACCAGCCGTACAGGATCGCGTCGTGCTGCCCGTCGCGTTTCGCGCGGCGGTTGTACTCGCCCCACTCGTAGCTGACGATCTTCGCGCGCACGCCGATCTTCGCCCAGTCCTGCTGGATCAGTTGCGCCATCAGCTGCGCGTTCGGGTTGTACGGGCGCTGCACCGGCATCGCCCACAGCGTCAGGTCGAAACCGTTCGGGAATCCTGCTTGCGCGAGCAGCGCCTTCGCCGCGGCCGGATCGCGCGGCGCGTCCTTCAGGCGCGGGTTGTACGACCATTGCGCGGGCGGCATCGGGTTCGTCGCGATCGTCGCGTCGCCGTTGAACACAGTCTTGATGATCGCCGTCTTGTCGATCGCGATGTCGAGCGCGCGCCGCACGTCGACGCGATCGAGCGGCGGATGCTGCGTGTTGTACGCGACGAAGCCGACGTTGAAGCCCGTCCCCGAAAACAGCGTCAGCTTCGGATCGCGCCGCACCGTCTCGAGATCGGCCGGCCGCGGAAACACCGACACCTGGCACTCGCCCGCCGTGAGCTTCTGCAGGCGCACGGCCGGATCGGGTGTGATCGCGAACACGAGATGCGCGAGCTTCACGTCGTCCGGCTTCCAGTAGTCGGGATTCGAGTCGTAACGGATCGTCGCGTCCTTCTGGTACGCGCGCAGCTGGAACGGCCCCGTGCCGACCGGGAACTGGTTGATGTCGGCCTCGCGATGGCTCGCCGTCAACTGCGACGCGTATTCGGCCGACAGGATCGACGCGAACGCCATCGCGAGATTGCGCACGAACACGACGTCGGGCGACTTCAGCACGAAGCGCACCGTGTCGTCATCGATTTTCTCGATACGCTCGATGTTGCGGTCGAATCCGAGATCGCTGAAGTACGGGAAGCTGACCGGATAGGCCTTGCGGAACGGATCGTCGGGGTCGAGCATCCGGCGGAACGTGAACACGACGTCGTCCGCCTGGAATGGCCGCGTCGGCTTGAACCACGCGGTCGTCTGGAACTTCACGCCGCGCCGCAGGTGAAACGTGTAGACGCGCTGGTCGGACGACACTTCCCAGCTCGTCGCGAGCGACGGCGCGAGATCGAGCGTGCCGCGTTTGAACTGCACGAGCCCGTTGTAGATCGTGTACGTGCTCGCGTCGAAATCGGTGCTGGTCGTGTGCTGGCCGGGGTCGAAGCCGGCCGGGCTGCCTTCGCTGCAGAACACGAGCGTCTTGCCGGCCGGCGCCGCGAACGCGTGCGTGACCGCGCCGGCGAGGAGCAGCGACGCGGCCATGCCGCGCAGCGCTGCAACGGCAACGGATGCGGGCCGCGCGCGATGCGCTGAGAACGAAACGAATGGAATCTTCATGGTGGCGGTCGAGAAAGGACTGTCATGCGAATGACGACCGCCGATCTTCGCGCGACGCCCGCCGATCGCTTACCAATTAATTCCGCGTTGCTTATCGCGGCGGATGCATCGCGCTGCCGCTGCATGAAAATGTCCGCACGAGCGTCGGGGCATGCCGGCGAATTCCGGCTGCCAAGCGCCACCGCTCCGCGTCATGCAGCGACGCCGTTCGCGGTCCGCCTTCCGGCCCCCTGCAGGTTCTCCGGAATTGGCGCATCGTATCGGTTGGTCAACGCCGGCACCGGCGCGCGCGCATTCGCCCGCGCGCACGTTGCGGCGCGGCGTGCCTGCCGGCGCGCTGCCCCTTCCTGGAGGACCCACGATGTCGATCAGCCCCGATACGCCCTCTCGTCCCGTGAAGTCGCCGGGCCCCGATCATCCGATCACGATCGAACCGCATCCGTCGCGCGTGGTGGTCAAGGTGGCCGGCAAGGTCGTCGCCGATACGCGCCACGCGCTGGCGCTGCGCGAGGCCAGCTATCCGGCCGTGCTGTACGTTCCGCGCGAGGACGCCGACATTGCGCTGCTGCAACGCACCGACCATGCGACGTACTGCCCGTACAAGGGCGATTGCGCGTATTACTCGATTCCCGCCGGCGGCGAACGCGCGACCAACGCGGTGTGGACGTACGAGCATCCGAACCCGGCCGTCGAATCGATTCGCGCGCACCTCGCGTTCTACCCGGATCGCGTCGACTCGATCGAGGAAAGCCCGCTCGGCACCGATTGAGTGCGGCGGCGCCTGCCGGCCCGTCGTTCACGTATCGTCCGGCCGCTGATTTGCATATGCGGATTCATTGGTTGGCCGCCGATTCGCGCGGTCGTATCGTCGTGCATCCGGCGCGGGCCGGCCGCGCGCAGCTTGCGCATCCGGCTGCGTCCCGTGCCGATCGCGCCGCAAGCGCGCGCGACCCGTGAACCCGCCAGCAGGACGCCTCGATGAACGACGAATCACACGCAGACCTTGAAACGACCCCGGCAGATCCGCGCCGCCGCCAGTGGCTGCACGGCGCGGCCGCCGGACTGGCCGGGCTCGCGCTCGGCCCGCTCGCGGGCATGCCCGCACTGGCGCAGGGCAGCGAGAAGCGGCTGCGCGTCGGCTTCCAGAAATACGGCAACTTCGTCGTGCTCAAGGCGCGCGGCACGCTCGAGAAGCGGCTCGCGAGCCAGGGCGTGACGGTCCAGTGGCTCGAGTTTCCGGCCGGCCCGCAATTGCTCGAGGGACTGAACGCAGGCGCGATCGACGTCGGCACGGTCGGCGAAACGCCGCCGATCTTCGCGCAGGCCGCGGGCGTCGATTTCGTCTATCTCGGCAACGAACCGCCCGCGCCGCACGGCGAGGCGATCGTCGTGCTGCCCGATTCGCCGATCCGCACCGTCGCGCAGTTGCGCGGCAAGAAGGTCGCGTTCAACAAGGGTTCGAACGTCCACTATCTGCTCGTGAAGGCGCTGGAACATGCGGGCCTCACGTATGCCGACATCCAGCCGATCTATTTGACGCCCGCCGACGCGCGCGCCGCGTTCGTGCAGCGCAGTGTCGACGCGTGGGTGATCTGGGATCCGTATCTGGCGGCCGCCGAACGGCAGCTCGGCGCACGCGTGATCGCGAACGGCGACGGGCTCGTGCGCAACACGCAGTACTACCTCGCCGCGCGCAAATATGCCGCCGCGCAACCGCAGGTGCTGCGCACGCTGCTCGACGAAGTCGACGCGGTCGATCGCTGGGGACGCGACCACGTTCCGGAAGTCGCCGCGCAACTGTCGCCGCTCGTCGGCCTCGACGCGCCGACGCTCGAAGTCGCGCTCAAGCGCGCCGGCTACGGCGTGCAGCCCGTCACCGATGCGACGCTCGCGTATCAGCAGAGCATCGCCGACGCGTTCAGCGCGCTGAAGCTGATTCCCGGCAAGGTGACGGTCGCCAACGCGCGCTGACGCGCCGTCGCTGCGCCGCGTTACGGCGAACGCGTCGCGCCGATGCGCCGCCACTCGTCGTAATCGGTGACGAGGCCCGCATCGTCGACCGCGATATCAGCCGCATACGTGCCGCTCTCGTAGCGGTAAACGTGCTTCGCCGTGCGCGCATAGCGCTGCTCGCCGCGCACGATCTCGAACGCCGGAAAACGCAGCCAGGCCGTGTGAATGACGGCCGACGCGCCGACCGCCAGCCCGAGACGCCGGATCGGCAGCGTGTTGGTCGACGGACTGAAGCCGAGATCGATGTCGGTCGCGCCCGCGAGGGCCGGTGCGTCGACGCCGTCGATCGTCCAGCGCGCCGCGTCGCGTTCGATTGCGAGCTGCCGTGGCGGCGCTGCGCCGAGCCAGTACGCCACGTGCGCCGATCGCGTCAGCCAGTCGGCGCCGCACGCGATCGCATAGTCGACGCGAAACGGCGTGCCGTCGATCGCGCCCGCGACCGCGCCCGACAGGTCGATGCCCGCATGCGTCTCGACGAGCCGGCACCATTCGGCCGCCTGCCAGGTCTGCGTGTTCTGCCACGCGACGCATCGCGTGCGCGCTGCTTCGTCCCGTTGCGTCATGTCGCCTCCCGTCGGTTGCATGAGCCTTTGATCCAGACGGTGACGGCGACGCGCCACCGACGCCCGATGTTCGACACGATCCTGGCCGGCGGCGGCATCGGCGTCGTGCAGGCACCGGCCTGCGGCAATGCGCTCGCGCACGGCAAGCGCGTCGCGATCACCACGCCTGCCGATAGATCGCCAGCGCGTCGGCTTCCGTGACTTCGCGCGGATTGTTCACGAGCAGGCGCGTCTGCAGCATCGCGTCCGACGCCATCCTCGGCAGGTCGCCCTCGCCGACGCCGACCTCGCGCAGCGTGCGCGGAATGCCCGTCGCGACGATCAGGTGATCGATCTCGTCGATCAACGCCTGCGTTCTCGCTTCGTCGCTACCCGTCGCCGATGGCGCGACGATCGCCGCGAGTTCGGCATACAGCGGTGCGGCAGCCGGCGCGTTGAAGCGCAGCACATGCGGCAGCACGAGCGCGTTCGACAGCCCGTGCGGCACGTGGAAAATGCCGCCGACCGGATAGGCCAGCGCATGCACGGCCGCGACCGGCGCGTTCGCGAATGCCTGGCCGGCGAACATCGCGCCGACCAGCATCGCTTCGCGCGCGTGGCGATCGCCGCCGTCGTCGCATGCCTTCAGCAGGTTGCGCGACAGCAGCGTCAGTGCCTGCACGGCCAGCATGTCGGACACCGGATTCTTGAGCCGCGACGACGTATACGCCTCGATCGCATGCACCATCGCGTCGATGCCGGTCGCGGCCGTGGCCGCGCGCGGCAGCCCGAGTGTCAGCTCGGCGTCGAGGATCGCGACGTCCGCGAACAGGTGCGGCGACACGACGCCCATCTTGCGCGCCTCGCCGACCGTGACGATCGACACGGCCGTCACTTCGGAGCCGGTGCCGGCCGTCGTCGGTATCTGCACGAGCGGCAGCCGCGACGTCGCAACCTTGTCGACGCCGTACATGTCGGCCAGCGCCTGCCGCCCCGGCGCGAGCACCGCGATCAGCTTCGCGACGTCCATCGACGAACCGCCGCCGAGGCCGAGCACGATTTCCGCATCGGCCGCCACCGCCCGCGCGGTCGCTTCGAGCACGACGTGCTCGGGCGGATCGGCGATCACGTCGTCGATCACGGTCACCTGCCAGCCGTGCGCGGCGAGGCTCTCCAGCGCGGGCGCGAGCACGCCGCTGCGATGCAGGAACGCATCGGTGACGACGCACAGCCGCGCGAGCGCCGGAAAGCGTTCGCGCAACAGCGCGCCGAGCCGGCGAGCAGCGCCGAATTCGACGATCTGCGTCGGAACGGTACGGAATTGAAACGGGTTCATCGGGTGCCTCCCGGTGGCGTCGCCGTGCCGGTGTCCGGCTGCACCATGTAGCGCGTCACGTCGCGGCGATCGAGCAACGGAAAGATCGCACCGACTCCGATCCGCTGGAAATGCGGCGTTTCCCGATGCACGTCGAGGCCGTCGGCCTCGCGATAGCGCTCGAGGATCACGATGTGGTCGGGATCGACCGGCGACCGGAAGTATTCATAGTCGAGGTTTTTCGGCTCGGTGCGCGTGGCCGGCGCGAGTTCGGCCAGCAGTTCGATCACGCGGTCGCCGTTGCCGGGTGTCGCGAAGAAATGCGCGATGACCTGCAGGTAAGGTTCGTTCATGCTGCGCTCCGTATTCGCCAGCGGCCCGTCATGACGGGCCGTCATTCCACCATGCGCGATTGCGCGCCGAAAGTGGCGGTCGGCGGCCCGACGCGGTGCCGACGCCCCGACGTCGCATTGTATTGAATCGGCGCCGCGTGCGCAGCGCATCGTCACGCGCCCCGCTGCGCCGGCCGCTACCACGGCACGGTATGCCCCTGGTAATCGAGGTATTCGAGCCCGGCGCGCCGTTGCTTCCCGATCAACACGTTCACGAGGCTCGGCACGCTTTCGTCGATCGTCAATCGCGCATCGGGCCCGCCGAGTTCCGTGCGGACCCAGCCCGGCGCCATCAGCACCATCGCGCGCGGCGTGCCGGCCTGGCGCGCTGCGAAACTGCGCATGAACTGGTTCAGCGCGGCCTTGCTGCCACGGTAGACCTCGCGCATGCCGCTCACGTTGTTCGCGACGCTTCCCTGCCCCGACGACATCGCGCCGATCAGGCCATCCGGGGTCACGAGATCCTGCAGCGCCTCGATCACGCGCATCGGCGCCAGCGCATTCGTGATCATCACGCGCACGAATTCGTCGGTCGTGACGTCGCCGATCGTTTCGTTCGGGTCGTTGGTCGTGCCGGCGTTCACGAACAGCATGTCGAAGCGCCGGCCCGACAAACGCGCACGCAGTGCGGCCAATTGTTCCGGCGCGCAGATATCGAGCGTCTCGATCTCGAGCCGTCCGTCGAAGCGTTCGGCGAGCGCGTGCAGCTGCGTGCGCGCCGGTGCCGCGCGCACGGTTCCGGTGACGTGCCAGCCCTTGTTCAGGAATTGTTCCGCCATCGCGAGCCCGAGGCCGCGCGAGGCCGCGACGAGCAGGATCGACGGTGTCCTGGGGTTCGATACGGTCGATTGCATGGATTTCACCTTTGCCGGAGTTCGTCATCCGGCCACTATAGGCGCGCACCATCACATGCACCAGACGCACCAAACTCAACCAATAGTTGCGTTGAACGCCCTGTCATGCCGTGCGATGTCGTATGCTGTCCGGATGGAAGACATCGACCTGAACCTCGTCGCCGCGCTCGACGTGCTGCTGACCGAAGGGAGCGTGACCGGCGCCGCGCGCCGGCTCGGACTGAGCACCTCCGCGATGAGCCGCACGCTCACGCGACTGCGCACCACCACGGGCGATCCACTGCTCGTGCGTGCCGGACGCCGGCTCGTGCCGACGCCGCACGCATCGGCATTGCGCGATCGCGTGCACGCCATCGCGAGCGACGCGCGTGCCGTGCTTCGTCCGGCCTCGGCCGACGTCGACATGGCCACGCTGTCGTCCACGTTCACCATCCGGGCGGCCGCGTCGTTCATGGACATGCTCGCCGGCCCGGTGGTCGCCACGATCGGCGACATCGCAACCGGCGTGCGCGTGCGTTTCGTCGCCAGGCTCGACCGCGATCCGGGGCCGCTGCGCGACGGCACGGTCGACCTGGAAATCGGCAAGCGCGGCGACGACGCGCCCGAGCTGCACACGCGCGAGCTCTTTCACGACGGACACGTCGCGGTGGCGCGCGCCGGGCATCCGCTGTTCGCGGCGGCCAGGATCACGCCTGCGCGCTACGCGGCCTGCCGTCACGTGATCGCATCGCAGCTCGGCGACTTCGGCGGGCCGGCGAACGATCCGGCAGACACGCTCGCGCCCGCTCACATCGTGCAGGTCGTGGTGCCCGGCTACCCCGATGCAATGCGCGTCGCGGCCGGCACCGACCTGATTGCGCTCGTGCCGCGCTCGAGCCTCGGCAACGCCTTCACGCCGGGGCTCGTGGACGCACTGGGGCTGCGCAGCTTCGCGATACCGGTCCGGCTGCCCGAGATCCTGATCTCCGCGCTCTGGCATCCGCGGATGCAGCGCGATCCCGTGCATCGCCGTCTGCGCGAGGCCGTCATCGACGTGTGCAAACGCGCGTATCCGGCGGCCCGCGCACCGCGCGCACCGAAGCGCGGCCATTGCAACGCGCCCGACGGCGCCGGCGGGCCCTTCGGCTAAAATGCCGCACTTTCCATCCTGTCCGGCCCGCTCGCCATGCAACCCGCCTCCCCCGCCCGATCCGCCTCCCACGGTGCCGACGACGCAGATTCGTCGCGCGACCTCGTCTATGGCCCCAATGACCGGCCTGCGCCGATGGTCGCCTTCGTCGCGGCGCTCCAGCACCTGCTGGCGATCATCGTGCCGATCGTCACGCCCGGCCTGCTGATCTGCCAGGCGCTCGGCGTATCGAGCCGCGATACGACCCTTATCGTGTCGATGTCGCTGGTGATTTCCGGTATCGCGACCTTCGTGCAGTGCAAGCGCTTCGGTCCGCTCGGCGCCGGCCTCCTGATCGTGCAGGGCACCAGCTTCAACTTCGTCGGCCCGCTGATCGCCGGCGGCAGCGTGATGGTCAAGCAGGGCACGCCGGTCGAGACCGTGATGGCCGCGATCTTCGGCGTCGTGATCGCCGGTTCGTTCGTCGAGATGGGCGTGTCGCGCATCCTGCCGTTCGTGAAGCGCCTGATCACGCCGCTCGTCACCGGCATCGTCGTGCTGCTGATCGGCCTCACGCTGATCAAGGTCGGCCTCATCAGCATGGGCGGCGGCTACGGCGCGATGGCCAACGGCACGTTCGCGAGCGCCCAGAACCTGACGCTGTCGTGCCTCGTGCTCGGCACGATCATCCTGCTGAACCGCGTGCCGATCGTGTGGGTGCGCAGCACCGCGCTCGTGATCGCGCTCGCGATCGGCTATGCCGCGGCCGCGGTGCTCGGCCGCCTCGACTTCACGGGCGTGCATCAGGCCGCGGTGTTCCAGGTCCCGACGCCGCTGCACTTCGGCATCGGTTTCTCGTGGTCGCTGTTCGTGCCGATGCTGATCATCTACCTCGTCACGTCGCTCGAAGCGATCGGCGACGTCACCGCCACCAGCAAGATTTCCAAGGAGCCGGTCGAGGGGCCGGTGTGGATGCAGCGGATCAAGGGCGGCGTGCTCGTGAACGGCGCGAACTCGCTGCTGGCCGGCGTGTTCAACACGTTCCCGAGCTCCGTGTTCGCGCAGAACAACGGCGTGATCCAGATTACCGGCGTCGCGAGCCGCTACGTCGGCATCTGGATCGCGGGCATGCTCGTGGTGCTCGGCCTGTTCCCGGTCGTCGCGGGCGCGCTGCAGGCCGTGCCCGAGCCCGTGCTCGGCGGTGCGGCGATGGTGATGTTCGGCGCGGTGGCCGCATCGGGCATCAACATCCTGTCCGGCATCCAGCTCGATCGCCGCGCGCTGCTGATCATCGCGGTGTCGCTCGCGCTCGGCCTCGGCGTGTCGCAAGTGCCGGACATCCTGAACAGCCTGCCGCATGCGTTGAAGAACGTGCTGGAATCGGGCGTCGCGACGGGCGGCATCTGCGCGCTCGTGATGAACTGGTTCTTGCCGGAACAGAAGTAACGCTACGCACTCCATGACGACGCGGCCCGACCGACGGGCCGCGTCGCGCTCGGCGGCTCCGGCTTGGCCGGGCGCCCGAGTCTCGCTAGAATCGGGGCATGCCTCAAGCCCCCGTCTCCACCAATGCGCCGGAAGCCAGTGCGGTCCTCGTCAAGGAACGCGCGACCGTCGTCTGCTACCGCGAACAACAGGTCTTGCTCGTTGCGCGCGTTTCGTCGCGCTGGGCGCTGCCCGGCGGCACGATCAAGCGCAGCGAAACGCCGCTCGAGGCCGCACATCGGGAACTGCTGGAAGAAACCGGCATCGTCGGCCAGAACCTCGTCTATTCGATGCAGTTCACCGGGCTCGCGAAGGTGCACCACGTGTTCTTCGCGGAAGTCGGCCCGGAGCACAAGGCCCAGGCGAGCAACGAGATCGAGAAGTGCAAGTGGTTTCGCATCGACAACGTCGATGCGCTGCGCGCGAGCATCCCGACGAAGCGCATCGTCGAGCTCGTCTACCGGCACGAAATCCTCAAGTAGGTAGACACCCCACCCCCGCCGGCTCGCACGAGCCGATATCATGCGCCCACGGTCCGTCGTCGCGTTCCCTTCCGAGCGAGCTGCAGATGAACAGTGCGTACACCTACCGCGGATACACCATCGATGTCCGCTGCGAATTCCGGCTCGACGAACCGCGCGACCACGCGCCGCCACCCGCCACGCTTCGGTTCGGGTTCGTGGCGGTCGTGCAGGTTCGCGCGGCCGGCAGTGCGCCGCGCCTGCTGGCGCCGGTCCGGCTCGGCGACGACGGCGGCCGCCTGTTCGACGACACCCTCAACGCGCTGCGCGCCGGCCGGGCGGCCGGCGAAATCATCGTCGACGACCTGTTGGTCGATTCCGGCTCCACCGACGGGCGCGCGCATTCCTGAGCCGGCAATTGGGCCGGAGCGTTCTGCGCGGAGACGGTGCCCCGACGCTCAGTTCAGGCGTTTTCGTCGTAGTTCGTGCGTGGAATAGACGACGAGGAAGATCCCCAGCATCGCGACGCCGGATGCCATGAAGTCGTTTGCGGTTCCCATGCTGTTCAGCGACTTCGGGAAAATGCCGAGACTCAGTCCCGCGGCAGCCAGGAGCACGCCTGCCGCCACACCCCATACCGGTCCGGTGGTCTTTTCGATTGTGTTTTTCATACAGCACCCGTCTACAGTTGTTACCTGAACGGGGGCGGCGCATGGCGCTCGCGACTACCGTTCGTGCTTCGACTATAGCGGCGAAATAATCGGGGCGGATTCAGTGCTTTCACCGATCAAGTTTTCGCCGATCGCGAAATGGGCCGTATTCCAATGACACGCATCCTGCTCGATCGATCCAGAACATGATTCATTCGCCGTGCGCCGCAATGCGTGCCGCCGGTTCGCGAATACCGGTGGAGAAGCGCCTCCCCTTACGCTCCGACGCAGAATTTACGGTTCGTTTCAAAGCTGTCCACACTGTGGACGTTCCCCGACGCTATGCTTCGTTGCACCCACAATAATTTCTCGGAGGGGGACAAAACAATGAACAATACATTCTGGAAGGCCGCACTATGTGCGGCAGCGGTGCCGTTCGCGCTTGCAGCGTGCGGCGGCGGCGACGATGGCGGCAGCCCGCAAACCGGCACGCTGCATGTCGCGATGACCGATGCGCCTTCATGCGGCTTCGATCATGTCTTCATTACCGTTTCGCAGGTTCGCGTCAATGCGAACGGGAATGCTTCCGACAACGACGCCGGCTGGTCGACGATCACGCTGGCCACACCGCAGAGGATCGACCTGCTGTCGCTGACCAACGGCGTGCTCGCCGATATTGGTCAGACGGCCCTGCCGGCAGGTCAGTATCAACAGGTCCGCCTGGTTCTCGCGCCGAACCAGGGCAACACCCTCGCGAACTCGGTCGTCCCGACCGGCGGCACGGAACAGGCGCTTGCAACGCCGAGCGCGACGCAAAGCGGCTACAAGATCATCCAGCCGTTTACGGTTCAACCGAACACGCTCGTCGACCTCGTGCTCGACTTCAACGCGTGCAAGTCGATCGTCCAACGGGGCAACGGCACGTATGCGCTGAAGCCGGTCGTCACCGCGATCCCGACGGTCGTGAGCGGCGCGATCTCCGGTTACGTCGCATCGGCCGAAGCCGGCGCGACCGTGTATGCGGAACAAGGCGGCAAGGTGGTCCGCGGCACGGTTGCAGACGGTACCGGGAAGTTCGTGCTGTCGCCGCTGATTCAGAGCTCGACGCAAGGCAACTACGATGTGGTGGTCGTGCAGAACAACTTCGCATCTGGCATCGTGCGCTCGGTTCCGGTCGTCGTGAATACGACCACGGCGGTGTCGACGTCGAACGCGCCGATCGCTCTGCCGGCATCGACGATGAGCACGGTCAGCGGCACGGTGACGGCAAGCGCCGACGCGTTCGTGCGCGCACTGCAGACCGTCGATGCAAACGCGTACGAGATCACGTCGATCAACGCGAACATGGATACGGGCGCGTATGCGCTCAACGTACCCACGGCCGCGCCGATCGTCGGCACTTACTCGGGATCGCTGCCGGTCGCGCTGGCTGCATCGCCGGGCGCCGCGGCACAATATACGATCGAGGCGGACGCAGCGTCGGGCGCAACGCAATCGACGAACGTCAACGCAACGACCAGCCAGTCGAACGTCAATTTCAGTTTCTGACGCATCGACAGCATCATCGAAAGGGCCGCACGGCCCTTTCATCAATAAACGGGAGAACGAAGTGAAGAAAGGAGTTATCGCATTGCTCGCGGCGGCGAGCGTGGTCGGCGCGCTCAGCGGGTGCGTCGCATATGTTCCGGGTCCGCCGGTGGTCGTCGCACCGCAAGGCGGGCCGGGGAACGGGTTCTGCCCGCCCGGACAGGCAAAGAAAGGCAATTGCTGATTGAACGAGGCCCGCGTACGCGGGCCTTTTTTCATGGCCGCTGCAAGACAGACATGGCGTGGGAATGGCGGAAGGCAGCCGACTACAATCACCGCTCGCACCGTACCGCCAGGTAAGCTCCCCTCAATTCGGCGGAAATCGTAGGTCGCGCGTGCGCCGAGACCTCTAGCTACACGCTCTACGGCAGGAACTCCCCAGAACCCTGTCTCGTGCCAATCCTCCGCGATCACCTCTGATGCGCGCGTGACCTCACGCATACACGAGCGCAACACGACTGGACCGTGACGGCATCCCCGTCAATCAAACCCCAAAGAAGGCCAAACCCGCGATCACGATGCCAATCGCGGCCACGCCGATCGACAGACCCTGCATCCATGACCGTCGCGTGAGGATCGTGATCGCTGCTAGTGCAATCGAGATCTGGATGATGGTCGTCGCCTGCGACCATCGATGGTGTCGGTGCATCCGCTCCTCACTCGCCACGTTGTTCTTCTCGACTTCCTTTTCCAGTGCCTCGGCACGTGCCCGGATCGGCTCCTTGTCGGCGCGGTATCTCGCGGCATCCGTCTCGAACCGCTTTCGCTGCGGCGACGTCTCCGGGCTCAACGCCGCACCGAGTTCGGCGAGGTTCTGCTTATTGCCCTTCGCCTGATAGTAGGCCCACTGGTTCGCAGCCTCGGTTTTCCGGATCGCGGCGTCATTCTTGTAGAGCAACGCAAGGCTTTCGTCGGCACCGCTCTGATAGGCAGATATCGCGCCGAAGCAGGCAAGCACGGCCGTCAGCACCGCGATGCGCGACGTACCGTGATCACCATCGTGAGCCGCGTGATGTTCCACCGCATGGTCGTGAGGACCATGAACTTCGTATTCTTCAGACATCCTTGGCACCCGCGTGATACGCGTTCTGTCGGGATAATGCGGCGATTATCCGGCACGAGGGCGATTTCGGGCAACGCCCCGGGCACCGAACGCGTGTGCGTCATAGCAGTGGCCATGTTGCAAGCGCGCAGAGATCATCGTCGCTCGGTCGAAGCCAAGAATTCATCGTTGCAGCCTCGTTCGACACTCGCGCGATTCGCTCGCCGGATAACTGCCCGGCTCGCGGAAGCCGTCAAGAAGATCGGCCAATCGTAGAGCGCCGACATGATACGTGCAGAAAAACCCGCCCCACTTACGAAAAAAGCGCTCCCGATGGAGCGCCTGGATCGCCGAAAACCAATGTGGCGGAAGGCAGCCAGAGTCGAACTGACCCGGGAGTGTCTGACACCCCCAACCGGGTTTGAAGCCCGGCCGTACCACCGGATACGAATGCCTTCCGTGGGAAAAAACCAAAAGAACAACGAGCGCCTACGCCTGTATACCCACCCAACCGCTGTCAGGCCGCAGGAAGTGAAGATCGCGGTGGAAGCGAGTATACCCAACCCGATCGAAGAATTCGAGAATCTGGATCGCCCGTTTGCGGCCGAGCCCGGTCGCGTCGCGAAACGTCGCCGCATCGAGCCCGCCGCCGCGCGTCGGCGCGAGATTGGCAACCAGCCCGGCCAGTTCGCGCACGATATCCGCGTGATAGAACAGGTCGCGCACGACCTGATGCACGTCGCCGCGCCGCGCGAGCTTGCGCAGCAGCGTGCGCACGGCATCCTCGGCCGCACCCGTGTCGCGCGCCAGATCGCGGACCCACGGCGGATCGAAGCGCCCCGCATGAATCAGCGGCAGCAGTTGCTGCGCCAGCGCTTCCTCGCGCGCATCGAAACTCACCGCATGCGACGGCAGATGCAACCACGGCCCGCTTCGCGCGACCTCCCCGCCATCCACCAGCGCATCGACCAACGCGCGCCACAGCACATCGCCGACGAGCGGCGCCGCCATCCGTCGCAGGCGTGCCGCATCGAGCCCCTGCTCGTCCGGCACGCGCTCGTGATACGCGCGCAGCGTGTCGATCGCCCGCGCTTGCAGCGCATGCCAGTGCGCTCGCGCGATCACCGTGCCGTCGTTCGACGCACGCTCGCGCTGGCCGATCGCCAGGGCGTCGTCCGGCAACGCGAGCGCGTCGGGCGCGAAGCCCGTCAGGTGCGTGAGCATCGTGCGTGCGATACCGAGCGGCGCCTGCGCAAGCAGCGCATCGAGCCGCCCTTCGTCGAGCCATGCCGCGAGTGCGTCGAGCCATGCGCGACGCGCGGGCGTGCGGCGCTTGCGCGCGGGACCGAACGGGTCGAGCACGCGGCCGCCGCCGACGGTGCGCGTCGCCTGCGGATTGCGGACGATGAAGCGATCGCCCGGCAGCGCGAACACGGGTTCGTCGAACACCAGTTGCACGCGCATCTTTTGGCCGGCCGCGAGCGTATCGCCGTCGAGCAGCGCGACGTGCGCGACGCGATGCAGCGTGCCGAGATGCACGTGCAGCGGCGCCCAGTGCGTCAGCGTGAGCCCCGCATCGGCCAGCAGTGTCAGGTCGACGTCGAGACGCGGCGACGTCGCGACGAGCCGCGCGTCCGCGACGGTATCGCCACGCTCGACGTCCGCCTTGTCGACGCCGGCCAGGTTCAGCGCGCAGCGCTCGCCCGCGCGGCCCGCGCCGACCGGCCGGTTCTGCGCATGGATGCTGCGCACGCGCGCGGCGGCGCCAGTGCGCACGACCGCGAGCGTGTCGCCGGTCGCCACGCGGCCGGCGAACGCGGTACCCGTCACGACGGTGCCCTGCCCGGCGAGCGTGAACACGCGATCGACAGCGAGCCGGAACAGGCCGTCGTCGCGACGTGCGCGCCACGCCAGCGCCGCATCGGCGAGATGACGCTTCAATGCGGCGACGCCCGGATCGTCCTCGCGCGTCGCGCAGGTTTCGAAGATCGGCGCGCCATCGAGCGTCGTGCCGTGCAGCCACGCGGCGATCTCGTCGCGCACCGCCGACAGGCGTGCGGTGTCGACGCGATCGCACTTCGTCAGCGCGACCGCGCCATGCGTGACGCCGAGCAGTTGCAGGATCGCGAGATGCTCACGGGTCTGCGGCATCACGCCGTCGTCGGCGGCGATCACGAGCAGCGCGAAGTCGATTCCGCACGCGCCGGCCGCCATCGTATGAATCAGCTTCTCGTGGCCCGGCACGTCGATCAGGCCGAGCACGTCGCCGTTCTCGAGCGGCGTATATGCATAGCCGAGTTCGATCGAAATGCCGCGCGCCTTCTCTTCCTTCAAGCGGTCGGTATCGACGCCCGTCAGCGCGCGCACCAGCGTGGTCTTGCCGTGGTCGATGTGCCCCGCGGTACCGACGATCATGCAGCCGGCCCCGCGACCTGCACGCATTGCGCAACGAATGCCGCTTCGTCTGCCGCTTCGAGGCAACGCAGGTCGAGCCGCAGCGCGTTGTCGGCGATGCGGCCAATCACCGGACGCGGCCATTCGCGCAGTTTCTTCTCGAGTTGCGCGAGCGCGCGGCCGCCGCGCTTGCCGTCCGGCGTGCGCACGACGAGCCCGGCGCTCGGCAACTGATCGATCGGCAGCGCACCGCTGCCGATCTGGCTGAACATCGGCTCGACCGTCACGTCGAAACCGCTGCCGAGTGCGGCCTGCAACGCCGGGCGCACGCGCTCGGCGGCCTCGGCGATATCGCGCTGCGGCCGCGTCAGCAAGCGCAACGTGGTGAGCCGCTCGCGCAGGAATTCCGGCGCGCGGTAGAGCCGCAGCACGGGTTCGAGCGCGGCGAGCGTCAGCTTGCCGACGCGCAGCGCGCGCTTGAGCGGATGTTTCTTGATCTTCGCGACGAGCGCGCGATCGCCGACGATCAGGCCGGCCTGCGGCCCACCGAGCAGCTTGTCGCCGCTGAACGTGACCACGTTCGCGCCGGCGGCGACGGTTTCCTGCACGGTCGTTTCGTGCGGCAGGCCCCACTGCGTCAGGTCGGCGAGCGTGCCGCTGCCGAGATCGACGGCGACCGGCAGCCCGTGCTCGCGCGCGAGCGGCGCGAGTTCGGCCAGCGTCACTTCCTTCGTGAAGCCGCTGATCGCGTAGTTGCTGCAGTGCACCTTCATCAGAATCGCCGTGCGCGGGCCGATCGCATCCGCGTAGTCGCGCAGATGGGTGCGGTTGGTCGTGCCGACCTCGCGCAGCTTCGCGCCCGCGCGGCTCATGATGTCGGGAATGCGAAATGCACCGCCGATCTCGACCAGCTCGCCGCGCGACACGATCACTTCGCGTTTCGGCGCAAGCGCGGACAGCGTCAGCAACACGGCCGCGGCATTGTTGTTGACGACGGTCGCGGCTTCCGCGCCGGTCAGTTCGCACAGCAGATCGTCGATCAGGTCGTCGCGATCGCCGCGGCGGCCGGTGGCGAGATCGAATTCGAGATTGACGGGCTGGGTAAGCGCGTCGACCACAGCACGCACCGCGTCGTCGGGCAACAACGCGCGCCCGAGATTGGTGTGCAGCACGGTGCCCGTCAGGTTGAACACCGGGCGCACGGTGCCCGCGTTCTGTGCGGCCAGCGTGCGGGCGACGGCCGCGGCGATGCGCGGCTCGTCGAGCGGCTCGGCCGCCAGCGGATCCTGCTGAGCGGCGGCGCGCCAGCGTTCGAGTTCGGCGCGCACCGCGTTCAGCACGCGGGTGCGGCCATAGTCGGCGAGCAGCGGTTGCAGCGGCGCCGACGACAGCACGCGCTCTACCGACGGCACGCGCGCGAGGACGGCATTCAATTCATTCAAACCCGGTTCGGTCACGTAATGGTGGCTCCATTTCCATGCGCGGCAGGGCAGCCGGCACCGGCGCTCGCGCGCCCGCCCCGGCTGCCTGCCGTCACTCCGCTTCGCGCGACATGTCCGGCCACAGCAGCGGGTTCGGCGAACTGCGCTGGTAGCCGGCTTCGTTCATCAGCAGATCGAGCGTGAGGCTCGCGAGATCGTCCGCCAGCGGCTCGAACTCGTAGTCCTTCTCCTGGTAGCCGATCTTGCGATAGGTCTTGCATTCGTCGCACGACTCGGCCTTGACGGCTTCGCTGCCGCCCTCGATCCCGTGGTAGGCGATGCCCTTGGTCGAGTCGCAGTGCGAACATTTCGTGCGCACCATGTGCCACTCGGTCGTGCACAGCCCGCACTGAAGGAAACGGTAGCCCTGGAACTGGCCGCCGACGCGCACGACGCTCGCGACCGGATGCGAGCCGCACACGGGGCACAGCCCCGGCTGGTCGAGATATGGGATGTCGGCCGGTGCGACGCGGCTCGCGAGATCGGTCCAGACGACCTGCAACGCGGCCATCAGGAACGGCGCGGTGGCCGGATCGACTTCGGCGAAGCGCAGTGCGAGGATCGCGTCGGCCTGTGCGTCGAGTTCGGCGGGCGCCATCAGGCGCAGCCGGTCGAGCAGCTTCGCGAGCGACGGATTGACGAGCCCGGCGCTTTCGACGCGGTCGAGCAGTTCGTACAGCACGGCCCGCCACTGCGGGTTGCGCTCGCCGTCGAGCGCCGGCACGAGCGGCATCGAATGCTGCTGCGCACGCGCGATCGCTTCGGGCGACGGCATCGGCAAGTTCAGCGCCTGCAGCGTCGCGTGCTGCGCATCGGCGACGGTCGCCATCAGCCGCAGGTAGCCGCTGATCGGGTTCAGGTCGGCGAGCTTGCGCAGCCGTGCGGCACGCGCGGCAAACACGGTGTCGCGCTCCGGCAGGCGAAAGCGCGGAATGGCCGAATGATCGAGCGTCGAGATCTCGGTCGGTTCGAGAATGCGTTGTGTCACGAAAATGTCATCCAAAAAAACAAGCGCCGACGGATCGGCGCTCTTCAGGCAGTCCCGGCGGCAGGCGGGACGGCGCGCCGCAATCGGCGTACCGCCCCGCTCCCGTGCGTTATTTCACGCTTTCACGGAACCACTTCGGGTGATGCTTGCGGGCCCAGCCCAGCGTGACGGTGCCGCGCACCATCGCCCCGATCGAGCCCTTCACCCACAACGCCGCGTAAATGTGCACGATGATGCTCGCGATCAGCACGAAGGCCGCCACGGCATGCACGACGGCCGCCGCGCGGATCATCCCGATCGGGAAGTAGAACGAGAAGTAGCGTCGCCAGATCACGATCCCCGACAGCAGGAGCAACAGCAGGCACGCCACCAACGTGAAGAATAGCAGCTTCTGTCCGGCGTTATAGCGCCCGACGGGCGGCAGCTTGTCTTCCTGGTTGGTCAGCACGTCATCGATCTGCTTCAGCCATTGCCGGTCATCCGCGTCGAGCACGTTGTGGTGCCAGAAGCGCACCACGAGAATCGCGAACGACACGAACATCACGAGACCGACGAACGGATGCAGGATCCGAGTCCACTGGCCGCCGCCGAACAGCGCGGTGAGCCAGAACATCGACGGATGGAACAGCGCGAGCCCGGACAGCGCGAGCAACACGAACGTGATCGCGGTGATCCAGTGGTTCGTGCGCTCGTTCGGCGTGTAGCGGACGATCAGGTTGGGGTCGTCGTGCTTCATTTTGCGTCCTCCTTGATGCGTCGCGCCTCGTCGCGGGCGGCGGCTTCCTCGTCCTCGCTGACCTCGTTCGGACCGACCCGGGTGTAGTGGAAGAACCCGGCCAGCGCGGTCAGCGCGAGCCCGGCGACCGCGAGCGGCTTCGCGATGCCCTTCCACAGCTTCACCATCGGGCTGATCGACGGATTGTCGGGCAGCCCGTGGTACAGCGACGGCTTGTCCGCGTGGTGCAGCACGTACATCACGTGCGTGCCGCCGACGCCCTGCGGGTCGTACAGCCCCGCATGCTCGAAGCCGCGTTCCTTCAGGTCCTCGATCCGCTCGGCCGCGTGCTGCTTCATGTCCTCCTTGGTACCGAACACGATCGCGCCCGTCGGGCAGGTCTTCACGCAGGCCGGTTCCTGGCCGACCGCGACACGGTCGGAACAGAGCGTGCATTTGTATGCGCGATGATCCTTCTTCGAGATCCGCGGAACGTTGAACGGGCAGCCGGTCACGCAATAGCCGCAACCGATGCAGTTCTCCTCGTGGAAATCGACGATCCCGTTGTTGTACTGCACGATCGCGCCCGGCGACGGACACGCCTTCAGGCAGCCCGGATCCTCGCAATGCATGCAGCCGTCCTTGCGGATCAGCCACTCGAGGTCGCCTGCCGGGTTCTCGTATTCGGAGAACCGCATCACCGTCCACGAGTGCTCGGACAGGTCGGACGGATTGTCGTACACGCCGACGTTGGTGCCGACTTCGTCGCGCAGGTCGTTCCACTCCATACATGCCGTCTGGCATGCCTTGCAGCCGATGCACTTCGATACATCGATCAGCTTCGCGACGCTCCCGGTCACCGGTTCGCGCACCGTGGGCGGTGGCGTCGTGGTGGCCGAGACGCGCTTGATATCCAGCGATTGCAATGCCATCTCTTCCCCCTTACGCCTTTTCGACCTTCACCAGGAACGACTTGAATTCCGGTGTGTACGAGTTGCCGTCGCCTACGGACGGAGTCAGGGTATTGGCGAGATAGCCGGGCTTCGTCAGACCCTTGAAGCCCCAGTGCAACGGGACGCCGACCGTCTGGACCTTCTTGCCCTCGATCGTCAGCGGCTTGATCCGCTTCGTGACGAGCGCCACCGCGACGATGTAGCCGCGCTTGGACGACACCTTCACGCGATCGCCGTGCGCGACGCCGACTTCCTTCGCGAGATCTTCGCCGATCTCGACGAATTGCTCGGGCTGGATGATCGCGTTCAGCCGTGCATGCTTGGTCCAGTAGTGGAAATGCTCAGTCAGCCGGTAAGTCGTCGCGACGTGCGGGAACTCCGACACCTTGCCGAACGACGCGCGGTCGTCCGGGAACACGCGGGCCGCCGGGTTATTCAGCGCCTGCGGGTTGTCGGGGTGCAGCGGATTCGCCGCGAGCGGCGTCTCGAACGGCTCGTAGTGCTCGGGGAACGGACCTTCGTTCATCCCCGCGCGGGCGAAGAAACGCGCGACGCCTTCCGGGTTCATGATGAACGGACCCATCCCGTTCTCGGGCGATTCGTCGGCCTTGAAGTCCGGCACGTCGGCGCCCTTCCACGCGCTGCCGTTCCAGCCGATCAGCTTGCGGGTCGGGTCGAACGGCTTGCCGCTCACGTCGCACGACGCGCGGTTGTACAGGATCCGCCGGTTGGCCGGCCAGGCCCACGCCCAGTTCAGCGTCTGGCCGATGCCGGTCGGGTCCGAGTTGTCGCGCCGCCCCATCTGGTTGCCGGCCTGCGTCCAGGCACCGCAGAAGATCCAGCAGCCGCTCGCGGTCGTGCCGTCGTCCTTCAGCTGCGCGAACGCGGCGAGCTGCTCGCCCTTCTTCACGAGCGTCTTGGCCGGATCCTTCGGGTCGGGCAAGTCGGCGAGCGCACGGCCGTTGAACTCCATCGCGAGCTCTTCGGGCGTCGGGCTTTCCGGGTTCGCGTACGGCCAGGTCAGGTTCACGATCGGATCCGGATACTTGCCGCCGTCCGCCTGATACATCTTGCGCATGCGCAGGAACAGCCCCGACATGATCTCGAGATCGCTGCGCGCCTGGCCCGGCGGCTCCGCGCCCTTCCAGTGCCATTGCAGCACGCGGCTCGAACTGACGAGCGAACCGTTTTCCTCCGCGAAGCACGTGGTCGGCAGACGGAACACCTCGGTCTGGATCTTCGACGCATCGACGTCGTTGTAGTCGCCGTGATGCTTCCAGAACTCGGACGTCTCGGTTGCGAGCGGATCCATGATCACGAGCCACTTCAGCTTCGCGAGGCCTGCCGCCGTCTTCACCTTCGACGGCGCCGCCGCGAGCGGGTTGAAGCCCTGGCAGATGTAGCCGTTCATCTTGCCGGCATTCATCAGCTCGATCGCCTGCAGCAGGTCGTACTGCTTGTCCAGCTTCGGCAGGTAATCGTAGGCCCAGTTGTTCTCGGCGGTCGCCGCATCGCCCCACCACGACTTCATGAAGCTGACGTGGAAGGCCTTGTAGTTCTTCCAGTAACTCAGCTGGTTCGGTCGCAGCGGCAGCTGTGTGCGCTTCTTGATGTAGCCGTCGAAATCCTGCTCGGCCTGCATCGGCAGCGTCATGTAGCCCGGCAGCAGGTTCGACATCAGCCCGAGGTCGGTCAACCCCTGGATGTTCGAGTGGCCGCGCAGCGCGTTCATGCCGCCGCCGGCGATGCCGATGTTGCCGAGCAGCAGCTGCACCATCGCGCCGGTGCGGATGATCTGCGCGCCGATCGAATGGTGGGTCCAGCCGAGCGCGTACAGCACCGTGCCGGCGCGGCCGGGAACGGCCGTCGTCGCGAGCATTTCGCACACCTTCAGGAATTTCTCCTTCGGCGTGCCGCACGTCTGCTGCACCATGTCCGGCGTATAGCGTGCGTAGTGCTGCTTCAGCAGGTTGTACACGCAGCGCGGATGTTGCAGCGTCGGGTCGACCTTCACGAAGCCGTCGTCGCCGCGTTCGTAGTCCCAGCTCGATTTGTCCGGGTACGCGTGCTTCTCCGCGTCGTAGCCGGAATAGATGCCGTCGTTGAACGCGAAATCCTCGCGCACGATGAACGAGAAGTCCGTGTAGTTCTTCACGTACTCATGCTGGATCTTGTCGTTCGTCAGCAGATAGTTGATCACACCGCCCAGGAAGACGATGTCGGTGCCGGTGCGGATCGGCGCGTAGTAATCAGCCACCGAGGCCGTACGCGTGAAGCGCGGGTCGACGACGATCAGCCGCGCCTTGCGGTGCGCCTTCGCCTCCGTTACCCACTTGAAACCGCACGGATGGGCCTCGGCTGCATTGCCGCCCATCACGAGAATCACGTCCGCGTTCTTGATGTCGACCCAATGGTTCGTCATCGCTCCACGGCCAAACGTCGGGGCAAGACCTGCCACCGTCGGGCCATGTCAGACACGCGCCTGATTGTCGAATGCGAGCATCCCCAGACTACGGATAGTCTTGTGGGTCAGGTAGCCGACTTCGTTGCTGCCCGCCGACGCGGCCAGCATGCCGGTGGTCAGCCAGCGGTTGACCTTCGCGCCGTCTTCGGCCGTCTCGACGAAGTTCGCGTCGCGGTCCGCTTTCATCAGCTTCGCGATCCGGTCGAGCGCGTCGTTCCACGAGATCGGTTCCCACTTGTCCGAGCCGGGCGCGCGGTATTCGGGATGCGTCAGGCGGTTCGGGCTGTGGATGAAATCGATCAGGCTCGCGCCCTTCGGGCACAGCGTGCCGCGATTGACCGGATGGTCGGGATCGCCTTCGATATGGATGATGCTCGGCTGTGCGTTCTTCGCGCCGTCACCGAGGCTATACATCAGGATGCCGCAACCCACCGAGCAATAAGGGCAGGTGTTGCGCGTTTCGACTGTGCGCGCCAGCTTGTACTGTCGGACCTCGGCGAGCGCTTCCGTCGGAGAAAAGCCCATCAGGGCAAGACTCGATCCGGCAAGCGACGTGGCCGTCACCTTCAGGAACTGGCGCCGGGACATTTGTAGCATGATGGTCTCGGCGTTTTTGTGGGGTGAGGTGAAACTGAAAGGAATTATAGACAGTTCAGGCAACTATGATCGAATCCTCGGATCAATACCGATTTGTCTGATCCGCCGATGTCCTTGCGTACAACGCCCAACCGAACCGTCATGAAACGACCGATCACGTCCGAAGCCACCCGTCTCGCGCAACAACAGGCCAACTGGGCACTCAACGCGTTCAAGCGCTTCTCGTCCGACCGCTGCTCGGCGATGGCCGCGAGCATCGCGTTCTTCTCTGCGTTCTCGCTCGCGCCGACGCTCGTGATGGTGATCGCCGTGGCCGGCTGGTTCTACGGTGACGACGCCGCACGCGGCCAGGTGTTCGAGCAGGCGCATCAGTTGATCGGCGACGACGCGGCGGCCAGCATCCAGACGATCGTGCAGAACGCGCATCGCGCGGGCGAGCGCGGCGGAATCGCGACGCTGATCTCGTTCGCCGCGCTCGCGGTCGGCGCGTCGGCGACGTTCGCGTCGCTGAACACCGCGCTGAGCGTGATCTGGCCGAGCACGGAAAGCCGCTGGTCGAGCATGCTCGGGCTCGTACGGGTGCGACTGGTTTCGTTCGGGCTCGTGCTCGGCGTCGCGTTCCTGTTGATCGTGTCGCTGGTGCTCGATACCGCGATCACGTTCGTCGGCACCTGGCTGCTCGGCGATTCGCCGTACGTCGTGATCACCAATCTGCTGCAGTTCTTCGTCGGCATCGCGGTGCTCGCGGGCGCGTTCGCCGCGCTGATGAAGTTCCTGCCCGATGCGCGCGTCGCATGGCGCGACGCGACGATCGGCGGGATCGTGTCCGCGATCTTGTTCTCGACCGGCAAGAAGCTGTTCGCGCTGTACCTCGCGCGCGCGGGCACGGCCAGCGCGTTCGGCGCGGCCGGATCGTTCGCGGTCCTGCTGATGTGGCTGTACTTCTCGGCGGCCGTGCTGCTGCTCGGCGCGGAATTCGCGGCCGCGCGCGGCGATGCGCATCGCCGCACCGGCAACGCCGCGGTCACGGCCGCGTCCACGCCGACCGATCGCGCAAGCGGCGACTGATTCCCCACGTATTGCTTCCCGCGGTCGCGCCGCGCGCGTCGTATCGCCGCCCTACGCGACCGCCTTCCTTTCCGCAACCACCCCGCCCGCCAGGCATTCGCGCACGTTGACGCGTTCTTTGCGTCGGCAGGCGATGCGCGCTGCAACGGCAAACGTTTGCATGCCTCGATTTCCGCGCACGAACCGGCGAAATCCGCCGTTCTCCTGCCGAACGCATCAACAGTTGCAACAATCGCAGCGCACCAAATGTCAACTATTTCAAAAAGAGGAACAGTCGTTGATGTCCTTGATATATATGGATTTTTTTCCGCTGTTACCTTTTCGAGACACTTTATTTTTTAAGCTTTCTTGCACGTATGGCACTGAGCTATTCTCCAATCCGCAACAAATAACGAATGACGATTCATTTGCGTGGAGATACTCAACGATGAAGAAACTCGCACTCTCGACCCTCTCGCTCGCCCTGCTGGGCGCCGCTGGCGCTGCTCACGCTCAGTCGAGCGTCACGCTGTACGGCGTGATCGATACGTCGATCGCGTTTGTCCATGGCAACAACGGTCAAGCAATCAACTCGTGGCAAATGCTGTCCGGTAACCTGCAAGGCCCGCGCTGGGGCTTGAAGGGTACGGAAGACCTGGGCGGCGGACTGAAGGCGATTTTCCAAGTGGAAAACGGCTTTGACGTCGGCACCGGCAAGCTGAACCAGGGTGGCCGCATGTTCGGTCGTCAGTCGTACGTCGGCCTGGACCACGCCCAGTACGGTACGCTGACGTTGGGTCGCCAGTACGACCCGTCTGTCGACATGGTTCAAGCCGTTACGGGCGACAACTACTTCGGCAGCATCATGGCCACGCCGGGTGACGTCGACAACAACGACAACAGCATCCGTGTCAACAACGCGGTCAAGTATGTGTCGCCGGTGTTCGCAGGCTTCCAGGTCGAAGGCATGTACGCACTGGGCGGCGTGGCCGGCCATACGGGCCAAGGCCAGACGTGGAGTGCCGGTGCAGCCTACAACAACGGCCCGATCGGCGTCGCTGCCAGCTTCCTGCGCGTGCAGAACGGCAACGATCGCTCGGCCGCCGCAGACGGCTGGTCGAGCCCGACGGCAACCGGCATCGGCGTGTCGAACAACCCGATCGTCGGCGCATACGCAACGGCGAAGGCAATCAACATTGCACAAGTCGCTGGCCAGTACGCAATCGGCCCGGTGACGTTCGGCCTCGGCTACAGCAACGCGCAATACAAGGCAGACAGCCTGTCGGCATTCGCGGAAACCGAGAAGTTCAACACCGGCCGCGCCTTCGTGAACTACCAGGCAACGCCGGCACTGCTGCTGGGCCTCGGCTACGCATACACGAAGGCGAGCGGCGACACGGACGCAAAGTATCATCAGGTCTCGCTGGGCGCGGACTACTCGCTGTCGAAGCGCACGGACGTCTACCTGATCGGCGGCTACCAGCACGCCAGCGGCACGCAACGCGTGAACGGCACTACGACGCAAGATGCGCAAGCGTCGATCGGCTCGTACGGCTACGGCGGCACGAAGTCGCAAGAGCTGGTCGCTCTCGGCCTGCGCCACAAGTTCTAAGAAGTACGTTTCCGGTGTGCATGGCGTCTCCGACGCCATGTCGCCGAACTGCAAAACCAGTCACCGGTTTCGGCCGTGGCTGGTTTTTTTTCGTCCGTTGCCGGCGGCGCCGTGGCGGGCGATGGCCGTGGTCGACACTTGGGTACGGCAACCGGCCGGGAGCGCCTCCTGGGCCGCCTGTCGCGCGCTGGAAGCCTGTCCTGAGGCATCCGGACACCCCTTGCTGTCCGACGGCCGCATACGGCCGGTCAGGCGCACGCCGCCGCGCGAACCTCGCCATATCCCCCTGACGCGCGACGACGGAATCCGCCATTGCAACGGACGCTTGCGCGCCCACCCTGCCGATTTCGATACAGCGACGCGAAGCACTATGCTTCGACTTGTCGATTTCGACGGCCTTCATCCGTCGTATCGATGGCGGCACGCAGATTGCCCCATCCTTCACCGACATCCGACAGGAGACGCTCCATGACGATTCAGAAGATCACGCCGTTCCTCTGGTATGCGACGGAAGCCGAAGAAGCCGCGGCCTTCTACGCGGGCATTTTCCCGAACTCGCGCGTCGTGCGCGTCACGGCGGTACCCGGCACCAGCGGCACCCGGATGGTCGAATTCGAGCTGTTCGGCCAGCCGTTCATCGCGATGAGCCACCCGCGCACCGAGACGTTCAACCACGCGATCTCGCTGATGATCAGTTGCGCCGACCAGGCGGAACTCGACCGCTACTGGAGCGCGTTGCTCGACAACGGCGGCACGGCCGACGGCTGCGGCTGGCTGCGTGACCGCTTCGGCGTCTCATGGCAGATCGTGCCCGACGCGCTGATCCCGATGATGGCCGACCGTGACGAGGTCAAGGCGGCGCGCGTGGCCTCGGCCATGATGCAGATGACGAAGTTCGACGTCGCCGCGCTGAAGGCCGCCTACGCCGGCACGGCGGGCTGACGAAGCACGGGCGCCGCGGCCTCCTTCGCGCGGGCATCGGCACGCCCGCGGCGCGCGCGATACGCGCCTGACCGCGGCCGTCGACGGGATTGCATCGTGCCGCGACGCAATCGCGGCCAGCGACCGTTCGCGCGCGACTACGCCGACAACGTGGCTTCGACGATCCGTCGCACGTAACGCACGAATGCGGCGACCGGTTGGCCCGACAACAGCGCATCGGCACCGTCACCGTCACCGTCACCGCGCACATAGACGGTACGCGCGGCCGACAGAACGGGGCGGTACGTGTCGGGCAGGCGCTCCAGCGCCCACGCCGCGGCGACATCCTTCGGCGCGATCCTGCCGGTCGCGGCGCTGTACCAGATGCGTGCGAGCGCGAGCACGACGTTGCATTCGTCGCCGCGCCAGTCGGGCTCGGCATTCCACTGTGCAACCGTGGCGAGGAGCGCGGCGACGAAATCGCGTGCGGGCACCGCGTCGAACCACGCGGCCGCGCGCGGCCCGCGCAGCGCAACGTCGTGCTGCCGCACCTTCGTCAACAGAATCGCCAGATCGTGATCGACGCATGCCGGCTCGACGATACCCGCGCGCAGATCGCGGCGCAGCCATTCGCCGAACTGCAGTTCGCGCCGGGCGGGATGACGCCACGGCGCCACGTCGCCGCGCACGACCACGGTTACTTCCAGCGCGCGCCTAAGCGCCTCGCTCCGCGGCGGCGCAGACACGTCGAGCAAGTCGAGCAGCAGCGCGCGCCGCACCGCTTCGCCCGGCGATGCGGCAACCGTCACCAGCAGGTCGATGTCGCTGCGCGGTTTCAGCCCGCCGTCAAGCGCCGAACCGAACAGATGCATCGCCTGCAGCGTCGCGCCGAGATGCCGTTCGATCGCGGCGCACGCGACCGTCACCTGCTCGGCGATCTCGGCGATCTCGGCGGGAACGATCGTCGCGTTCATCGCGCAAGCCCCGCGCGACGCACGCGCAACGCGCGGCGATGCACAGCCGCGCGCCGGCACGAACACGACGATCCGGCCATCCGCGCAAGCGGCCCGCAACACCGGATGCGCGTCACGTCATGCCGTATCCGCGCCGTGCGATACCGGCGCGGCCGTTCAATTTGCGCGGCGCAATAAAAATCCCCGTACGCTTTCGCGTACGGGGATCGTCGGACATCGCAACGGCCGCCGACATGCATTCGGCGACCGTTACGCGGCATTACGCAGCCGCGTCCTTCAGCTTCTTCAGCGCACGTGCCTTCACGCGCACGCTGGCCGGCTTTGCCGGGAACCAGCGCTCTTCGCCCGTGAACGGATCCTTGCCGAAGCGCTTCTTCTTCGCCGGCACGACTTGCGCCGTGATCTTCAGCAGACCCGGCAGCGTGAACTCGCCTGCGCCCTTCTTGTGAACCGAGCCCAGCACGACGTTCTCGAGTGCGACGAGCACTGCCTTGACCGCCTTCACTTCGACAGCTGCGCGCTCAGCGATGTGCGTTGCGAGCGATGCCTTCGTGAACTTGTCCTTCAGCGGCGTCGGAGCAGCCGGTGCTGCCTTCGCGACAGCCTTCTTGGCCACTACTTTCTTCGCGGGCGCAGCCTTTTTGGCAGCCACTTTCTTGGTGGCCGGTGCGGCAGCCTTCTTGGCCACCTTTTTTGCGGAAGTCGCCATGTTTCTCCTACCAGGTGTGGTCGTTGGATACACGAAGCGTGCAACGCGCGCGCTTCAACGCCGGATTCTACAAGCGCCTTGACGCTTCGTGGAGTACTTTTATGCGTTTTCGCGGGGTTTCCCGCAGGTTTTGTTGCGCGCGACCGACTTCGACGGCGCTCCAGCATCGAAAAACGCCTTCACGTATACGTCCAAACGCGTCCGATCGCGAATTACGTTCGATATTTGCGCACCTATACTGACCTCGCTCAGTGCCCCGGATGCCTTCATGCGCGAAGTCAGATACGTCAAAGGACTCGACGGCCTGCGAGCCATCGCCGTCATCCTCGTTTTCCTGTCCCACAAGGGCCACGTCCTCGCTGTCGACGTGGGCAAGCTCGGTGTGTGGACGTTCTTCTTCATCAGCGGATTCCTGATCGTCGGCGAACTGCATCGCAATCGTCAGGCGATCGAGTGCGGCGCGATGACGCGCCGCCATGCGCTGGCGCTGTTTCTCGCGAAGCGCGCGCTGCGGATCTTTCCCGTCTACTACCTGCTGCTCGCCGCGCTCGCGATCGCGCACGCGCTGTTCTACCAGCGCGGCGTCGATCTCGGACTCGCTTGGCACGCCACGTTCCTGTCGAATTACTGGATCGGCGTCGTCAAGGACGGCTGGCCGGGCTCCACGTCGCACTTCTGGAGCCTCGCGGTTGAGCAGCAGTTCTATCTGATTGCGCCGCTCACGCTGCTCGCGGTGCCGGCCGCGCGCCATGTCGTGCTCGGCGTCGCGGCCATCGCGCTGTGCGCGCTCGCGCATCTCGCGCTCTACGCGGTCGATGCATCGCCGGTGCTGATCTACGCGTTTTCCCCGTGGAATTTCGCGCTGATCGCGCTGGGCGGCGTCGGTGCGATGGCGCTCGCCGATCGCGGCCAGGACGTCGTCCGCCGCATTCCGCCCGGCTGGCTCGCCGCCGCCGGCGTCGTGTTCTTCCTCGCGCTGCCCGCGTTCACGATGCTGCCGGACGTCGTCACGGGGCTCGCGGATCTCGGCCTGTCCGCGTCGCTCGGCGCGCTGATGCTGTGGATCGTCACCGAACCCGACCATCCGGCCGTGGCACTGCTCGACTGGGCGCCGCTCGTCTATCTCGGCACGATCAGCTACGGCTTCTACTTGTTCCACAACCTGATCCCGGCACGTTTCGGGGAGATGCCCGCGCTGTTCGCGCGCGTGCCGATGCCCGGAATCGTCCGGGACGTGCTGCCCGAACTGCTGCAGTTTGCGCTTGCCGTGCTGCTCGCACATCTGTCGTGGCGCTATCTGGAACGGCGCCTGCTCGACTTCAAGAAGCCGATCGCCGCGATGCTGGCCCGGTACTTCGTCGCGCGGCCGAGCACGTCGCCGCGCTGAGCGCGAGACCGGCGCGGACGCGACGCAGCCTGTACGCAACCCTCGTTCATCAGCGCGCAAGCGGCCGACGCGCCGGCACCGGTTTCAACGCCGCGGTGTCCGGCGCACCGCGCAACGCGCAACGCGCGCTCGAACCGGCATCACCGTCCGGCGGCATACCAAAATCGTCGCGTACGCACCCGCTCGAATCCGCCCGAAATCCGCATCGCCGGTCACCCGCCGCCGCACGCGCGCACTTCGTCCACACGCAAAAAAGCCCCGACGCACGAGGCAGCCGGGGCCAACGGAACAACCACCACCTGAAACAACGGAGCAGCGCAGCTGCTTATGCGACAGCAGCCAGCGCGGGCAGACACGTACGCAGGTACGCCTCGAATTCGCGGCTCACTTCCGGATGCTGGAGCGCGAGCTCGACGGTCGCCTTGAGGTAGCCGATCTTGCTGCCGCAATCGAAACGCGTGCCGTAGTAGCGATACGCGAGCACCTGCTCGTTCGCGAGCAGCGTCTGGACCGCGTCGGTCAGCTGCAACTCGCCGCCTGCGCCCGGCTTGAGCTTGCGCAGGTGATCGAAGATCGTCGGCATGAACACGTAGCGGCCGACCACGCCGAGGTTCGACGGCGCGTCTTCCGGCGCCGGCTTCTCGATGATGCCCGACAGCTTGATGATGTCCTCTTCCCACTCGCGGCCTTCGACGACGCCGTACGATCGGCTGTCCTCGCGCGGAATCGTCTCGACGCCGATTACCGAGCTGTGATAGTGGTCGAACACGTCGACGAGCTGCTTGAGCACCGGCTGTTCGCCGTGCAGCAGGTCGTCGGCGAGAATCACCGCGAACGGCTCGCCGTGCACGAGCTTTTCCGCGCACAGCACCGCGTGGCCGAGACCGAGCGCTTCCGGCTGGCGCACGTAGAAGCAGTTCACGTGGCTCGGCTTGATGCCGCGCACGAGTTCGAGCAGCTTTTCCTTGCCGCGCGCCTCGAGTTCGGCCTCGATCTCGTACGACTTGTCGAAGTGATCCTCGATCGCGCGCTTGCTGCGCCCGGTCACGAAGATCATCTCGGTGATACCCGCGTTGATCGCTTCCTCGACCGCGTACTGGATCAGCGGCTTGTCGACGACGGGCAGCATTTCCTTCGGGCTCGCCTTCGTTGCCGGGAGGAACCGCGTGCCGAGACCGGCGACGGGGAACACGGCCTTGGTGACTTTCAACATGTTCGCATCCTGATTGCGTTGACAGCGCCGCGTCGCTGGGCGACCCGGCGCAATTGTTTTTCGAACGGCATATCGAGAACCGGCGGCACGGCCAATTCCACTCCGCTCATTTTCGATATGGACCTATTGCCCATGTTTCAAGAAAATAGATAATCCGCGAATCCGGTCGATATTGCCGAACCCGGCGCCGACACATAAACAAATTACCGATTTTCCGGATACAAATTCTTACGATTCGAATTCCTCGATATACGGGACGCCGCCCCGCTCGAGGCCCGGGCGAATCGGCTCGTTCTTCAGCGCCTCGCGGTACGCCGACAGCACGGCCATGACCAGCAGTACTGCCGCGCTCGCGATCCAATGCATGTCCATCTTGCCGCTCCTTGCATCAATCAACTGGAGCTTCAAGCTATCAGAAAAAAATCGGCAAATAATTGTGGCAGTGGCGAAACCGCTTTCATACCGGAATAAAACCACCATCTGAAACATCATCATTTCCCGGCGAGATTTTTTTATTCATTCGATCGAATTCTTGCGCATTACGATTGGACCATCCCCTTCATCCGTCGCAAGGAATCGAATCGCATGCAAGCTTTCAGCGGATCGTCTTTGACTGCGCCGCCCGTCGCCGACCACAAGGAACACGTGATCGACGCGATGCGCGGGTTCGCGGCGCTGCTCGTCGCCTATTTCCACTGCCGCCAGGTCGTCTGGGTCGGCATGCAGAGCTTCCATCACGCTTACGGTCATGCGCTGAACCCGAGCGTGATCGCCGGCTACCTGACCTTCCCGTTCGCGTGGGGCTCCGCCGGCGTGCCGATCTTCTTCGTGATCAGCGGCTACTGCATCCACCGCAACGCGGCGCTCAAGCTCGCGGCCAACCCCGCATACCGGCTCGATGCGCCGAACTTCTGGGCGCGCCGCTTCGCGCGCATCTACCCGGTGCTGCTCGCCGCGCTGCTGTTCACGCTCGCGATGGACGCGGTCAGCCTGCAGATCGCGCCGGTCAGCCACAAGATCCGCGACGTCGGCCTCACCGCGTTCCTCGTGAACCTGTTCTCGCTGCAGGGCGTCGCCGGCTACACGTACGGGTCCAACGGCGCGCTGTGGACGCTGTCGCTCGAAGTGCAGTTCTATGCGATCTACCCGCTGCTGTTCGCGCTGCGCCGGCGCATCGGCATGCCGGCCATCGTGGCGGCCGTCGCGCTCGTCAACGTCGCGTCGGCGTGGCTGCTCGAACGGCACGACCTGCAGTTCTTCACGTCGTACTGGCTGTCCTGGACGGTCGGCGCATGGATCGCCGACGTGCGCGCACAGCCGGCGCGCGGCACGGCCGCCGTGCCGTCGCGCGCGTGGTATCTCGCGGCCGCCGCGCTGCTGGCCGCGGGCTGCGGCGCGTTCCATTTCGGCCAGTACGGCGCGTTCCAGCTGTGGGCGGCCGGCTTCGCGTGCTTCCTGTACCGCGCGCTCGCCTGCCCGCCGCGCCCGACGCCGCTGTTGCGCGTGCTCGGCTGGTTCGGCGACTTCAGCTACTCGCTGTACCTGATCCATCTGCCGCTGTTCGTCTGCCTCGGCTCGGTGCTGTTCCACTCGGAACTGCAACTGTCGATCTGGCCGTCGATCGCGTTCATGGCCGCCGCGATTCCGGTCGCCTACGTGTTCTACCGGCTGTTCGAACGCCCCGCGATGATGTGGTCGGCCAGCCTGAAGCCGACGCGCGCCGCCCGCGTCGTCGCACCGGCGCCCGAACGGGCTGTCTGATTGCGCCGTTACGGCGCTCCCGGCCCCCGCGCGACCTCAAGTCATGCGGGGGCATTTTCATGAGCGTGACGCCGCGTCACGCGCCGCCTGGGCGGCTGCACCACTGTCGCATCGCCCGCCCAAAAAGCAGAACCCTCATGCAGCGCACCGCCGCATGAGGGCCCGTTTCCCGGCGCATGGCGTCGATTCGCGCCGGTGCGCCGCACCTACCGCTTCTTCGCCTTCGCGGCCTTCGCCGTATCCGCGAGGATCTTCTCGACCCGTTCCACATAGGTCGCGGTGCCGAACCGGCGCACCGCGGTCGCCCGCCCGCTCGCGACGAGCCGCTCGCGCAGCGCGGCGTCGTGCTGCAGCCTGCCCAGCGCATCGGCCAGCGCGGTCGCGTTGCCCGGCTCGCACAGCAGCCCGTTTTCGCCGTCCTCGATGATCTCGACGACTCCGCCCGCGCGGGCCGCGACAACCGGTCGCCGTGCGAGCATGCCCTCGACGATCACGCGCCCGAACGGCTCCGGCGTGATCGACGTATGCGCGACCACGTCGACCGCCTTCATGCACGCGGCCACGTCGCGCTGGAAGCCGAGGAAGTGCACGCGATCGTCCATCCCGTGACGCGCGACGATCTCGTGCAGCTGCGCCGCGTATTCGTCCTCGCCGAACAGCGGCGCGCCGACCAGCACCACGTGCATGTCCGGATGGCGAGCCGCGGCCTCCAGCAGCAGGTGCTGCCCCTTCCAGTGCGCGAGGCGGCTGAACGAGCCGACCAGCCATGCCTGCTCGGGCAGCCCGAAGCGCGCGCGCAGCGCGGCCTGGCTGGCCGTGTCCAGCGCGTCGAACGGTTCCGCCGAAATGCCGTTGAACACGACGTCGACGTGCTGCGGCGTGAAGCCCGTCAGCGCACGGAACGCCTGCGCGGACGCGTCGGAGTTCGCGATCACGCGCGTGACGCCGAACCGCGCGCAGTACTTGATCGCCATCAGTTGCTTGCTGCCGAAATGGTCGCCGCTGACGATGTCGCGCAGGTGCCAGACCACCGGCTTGCGCGCGAGCCGCCCGGCCAGCGCCGCGACCACCATCGCGCGCTGCGTGTTCGCGTAGATCACCTCGGCGCGGCGTGCGCGCCGCGCGACGTCCCGCACGAGCGTGTAAAGCTGCTTCAACGCGCCGGCCGACACGCCGCCCTGCTTGCGCACCCCGGCGAGCGCGCCCTGGTCGAGCACGTCGACGCGCGCGCCGATCTCGTCGAGCGCCGCGCGGAACGGGCCATCATCGAACAGCACCACGTCGGCGTTCGCGCGCATGTGCTTCATGATCTCCAGCAGCGACAGCTCCGCGCCGCCGAGCACGCCGCTCTGGTCCAGCACGAGCGTCGCCGGGCCGCGCGCGGGCGGCATCGGCGCGACGGCCGTGCCGCGCTGCGCGGTCGAGCCGGGCAGCGCCGCCTCCACGTAGTCGAGGAAGCGCCGCCGGAACGTGTCGGCGGAGAAGCGCTCTGCATTCGCGCGGCACGCGTGCGGCGTGAAGCGCTGCGGCGCGCGCTCGAAATCGTCGACCGCCGCGACGATCGCGTGCGGCGTCTGTTCGTCGAAGAACAGCCCGGTCGGATTCGCGTGCGCGCGCGGTTCGAGCACGGTCTCGAGCGCACCGCCCTTGCCGTAAGCGATCACGGGCGTGCCGCACGCCTGCGCCTCGACCACCGAGATCCCGAAATCCTCCTCGGCCGCGAACACGAACGCCTTCGCGCGCCGCATCCGGTCGTGCAGCACCGCGAACGGTTGATAACCCATGATCTCGACGTTCGGGCCGGCCTTCGCGCGGATCTTCTGCATCTCGGGGCCGTCGCCGATCACCACGAGCTTGCGCTCCGGCGTGCGCGAGAACGCTTCGACGATCAGGTCGATCTTCTTGTACGGCACCATCCGCGACGCGGTCAGGTAGAAATCGTCCTTCGCCTCGTTCAGCGAGAAGCCGTCGACGTCGACCGGCGGGAAGATCACCGCCGCGTCGCGGTGATACACCTTGCGGATGCGTCGCGCGATGAACGCGGAGTTCGCGACGAAGCCGTCGACCGCATTCGCGGTGCGCGTGTCCCAGTTGCGGATGTAATGCAGGATCATCCGCGCGAGCAGCGACTTCGGCCCGTGCGTGAGGTTCGACTGTTCCAGATACTGGTGCTGCAGGTCCCACGCGTAGCGGATCGGCGAATGCACGTAGCTGATGTGCATCTGGTCCGGCCCGGTCAGCACGCCCTTCGCGACCGCATGGCTGCTGGAGATCACGAGATCGTAGTCCGACACGTCGAGCTGCTCGATCGCGAGCGGCATCAGCGGCAGATAGCTGCGGTACTTGGTGCGCGCGAACGGCAGTTTCTGGATGAACGAGGTCGTCACCCGCTTGCCGCGCACGAACGCGCGATCGTCGAGAAAATCGACGAGGCTGAACAGGTCGGCATCGGGGAAGCACGCGACGATCTGTTCGAGCACGCGCTCGGCGCCGGCGTACGTGACGAGCCAGTCGTGGACGATCGCCACGCGCAGCGGGCGCGACGCATCGCGTGCGCCCGCCTGCCCGGCCGGTTCGGTCCGGCGCAGCGCGGCGGTGTCGCCGGCTTCGGCCACGGCGGCATCGGCCGTGGCGAGGTTCAGGATGGCGTGTTCCGCCAGATCGCGATTCATACGGTTTTCCTCGCATTGAGACGGACGAACAGGTCGCGCACCAGCGCGCGCAGGGCCGGCGTCATCGTGAGCGACCACGCAAGGTTCAGCACCAGCACGACCGCGCAGAGGCCGATCGACTCGCCGAGCCCCGACCACGCCTGCGCCAGAAACAGGCTCGCGAGCAGGAAGGCGAGATGCGCGAGCATATCGAGCACGATTGCGCGCATCCGGATCGCCGACAGGTAAAGCAGCACGCCGTAATCGACCAGCGCGCGGGTCGCGACGACCACCGCCGCGCCGATCAGCCCGAAGTGATGAATGCCGAACCACAGGCCGCCGACGAAGAACGGCATCTCGACGAGCCCGGCGAACGCCGCCCGGGCCGGATTGACCTGCGACTGGATCAGGATCCGCGTGACGCTCGCCTGGCCGACGAGCCAGACGCTGATCACCAGCACGCGCCCGACCGGCGCCGAATGCGCGGCGAGATCGGCGCCGACCCACAATGTGAGGAACGGTGCGAGCGCGAAGATCGCGACGATGCCGACCGGCGTGAACACGCCGTTCAGGAATTCGAGCGACTGGCGCGCGAGCGTGTCGGCATGGTCGCGGCCGACCGCCGACAGGCGCGGAAACAGCGTGCGCACCAGCGCGTTCGGCAGCATGTTCAGCCGCGTGACGAGGTTCTGCGGAACCGTGTAATAGGTGACGAACTTCGCGCCCATGCCGGCGCCGAGCATCACGCGGTCGAGCGTGTCGGCGATCATGCTCGTCGTGCTCGCGATCAGCATCCAGCCGCCGAAGTTGAACAGCCCTTTCGCGGTGCCCCACTGCGGCGGGTCGATGCGCCGGATCCCGAGCACCTTGATGCTTGCGTGACCGAGCATCACCGCCGCGATCAGCCGCGCGAGGACGGCCGCGGCCAGCACCGTCTGCAGGTTCGGCGCGATCCACCATGCGGCGCCGAGCGGCAGCAGCTGGAACAGGAACGTGCCGATCGTCTGGTTCGTGTTGAACACGCCGAACCGTTCGGCCCCGTTGATCGCGCCGGCGAACACCCACGACACGTTCGCGAGCGGAATCGCGAGCGCGAGCCACGGCAACGCGAGATACACCTCATGCTGCATCGCCGCCGACACCTTCGTGAAATACGCGGTATAGACGAACGCGCCGAAATAGATCAGCAGGCCGCCGACGATGCCGGTGCCGAGGTTCAGCCAGAACGCGCTCCAGAAGACCCGCGCGCTTTCGTCCGCGTTGCCGCTCGCGAGCGCCTTCGAGATGTGGTTCTGCGCGGCCATGCTCATCCCGAGATCGAGGATCCCGAAATAACCGATCAGCGTCCACACGAGGCTGACGACGCCGTAGCGTTCGACGCCCAGCGCGTGGATGTACGCGGGCACCGTCACCAGCGACACGAAGGTCGGCAGGATCAGCCCGATGAAGTTGATCGAAACGTTCTTGAGTATGCCTTTGTCCATGCTTCTGCCTTGTGTGACGCCAACGACGACGGCGCGCCGCCCGTCACGGTTTCCAGCGATACATCAGCACCTTGCCGCGCGCGTCTTCCTCGACGAACACCAGGTATTCGCCGTTCTCGCGCCGGAACGCGCTGATGCCGAACGGCACGTCGACCCAGCCCGACGCCTTGCCGACCTCCGCGCCCGGGCTCATCACGCCGACTTCCTTGCCGGTTTCCTTGTCGTACACGTGGATCGTGCCGACCGGCTCCACCGTGAAGATGTAGCGGCCTTCGACCGTGATGCCGATCAGGTCGAGGATCGGCTTCGCGTCGAGCTGCCACGGCAGCGCGACCGTATAGCGCACCACCGGCGAGCCGGTCGACCACTTGTCGAAGCGCACCAGCACGCGGCCGACTTCCTTGTTGATGCCCGGCTTCGGCGGCGCGTCGGCCGTGTAGCCCGTCACGTACAGCGTGTCCGTCTGCGGCTCGTAGATCGCGCGACGCAGCTGCGTGAACGGCTGCGGCATCGGATAGGTCGTGACCTTGTCGTACGAGTAGATCGGGTTGCCGGCCTTGTCGACGCCGCCGTAGGCGAAGCGATGAATTCCGCGCACGTCGCTCGTGCGCCAGATGTCGCCCTTCGTGTCGACCCACCAGCCCCAGCCGCCCGCCTTTGCCTTGCCGGTCGTGTTGGTCGTGAATTCGTCCTCGTCGAGCCGGCCGTTGCCGTTCGCGTCGCGCCAGATCCAGTCGCCGCCCGGCGGCTTGTTCGGCACCTTGTCGACCGGCCGCGCGCGGCCCGCGATCAAGCCCGACGGAATCGCGACCTCGCCGTCGCGCTTCGCGTCGAAGCGGTAGATCTTCAGGTGGTCGGCGTACATGTCGGTCAGGTACAGGAACGTGCGGCCGTCGACGCGCCGCGCGAACGGCATGCCGGGATACTGGTCCGTGTGGAACACGGGGTCGTCGGGATACTTGAAGCGGTTCGACAGGAAGCCGGCGTATTTCCAGTCCTGGCCGGGCGGCTTCGACAAATCGAGCTCGAAGCGCTTGTTGCCCGTATACACACTGTTCGGCCGCGCCGGGTCGAGCCACGCGCCGTCGACGAACAGCAGCCCCTGCACCTGCCAGCGCAGCTTGCCGTCCGGCGTATAGCTCTCGAGCACCGCGCCGAGCCCCGCGCCGATCGTGTCGTGACGCGGCCCGATGCCGTTCATCGACACATACACGTTGCCCGCGCGATCGACGCCCACGCCCGTCAGCCCGTTGAAGCGCTGCGGCCCCGGACGGCCCGGCACCGGGCCAGCGAAGATTCCGCCTCGCTCGCCGAGCGTGCCCGACGGTGCATAGCCCTTGCCGCCTTTCGAGAAGATCAGCACCTGCTGCCGAGGCCCGTTGTCCGCGACCAGTACGCGCCCTTTCGCGTCGACCGCCACGTCCACCGCCTCGGTGCCGTCGGGCAGCGCGGGCGCGTCATCGAGCTTGCGGCCGTCCGCGCGCACGTGCACGAGGCGCGCGGGCCCGCCGATCGTATCGGTGAGCAGCCACAGCGTGCCGTCGCCGGCGAGCGCGATGCGGCCCGGCTCATGCGCGCTCCAGGTGGCCTTCTTCTGCATCGTCTCGGCGTCGTACACGTCCACCGCGTCATGCGACGGATTCGTCGAGAACAGCGTCTTGTCGTCGGCCGCGAGGCCGCCGACTTCCGCCTTCGCCTCGCCCACTTCCGACCGGGCCGGGGCCGGCACCTCGTTGACCATCATGAAGCTGGCGGCCATGCGCGCGCGGCCGGCATCGGCGCGCCCGCCCGGCGCGACCTGCGGCGCGGCGCGGAACGGCGCCGGCTGCTTCATGTCGCCGATCGTGCGGCGCGAAATGCCGAACCACTGCTTGCCCTTGTCCGGCCAGATGCCGGGCGACTGCAGATGGCCGCGCTCGTTGCCGACGCCGATCGCGACGTACGCATACTTGCCGTTCACCGCGACCGCGTTGCCGCCGAGGTTGCCCCAGCCGTGCGTGCCGCCGGCGAAGCCGAGCATCTTCCCGTCCTGGTAGACGCTCGCCTCGGCGCCGCTTTCGTCCCACGGCGCGTTCGTATACACCTTGCCGTCGGGCGTTACCGCGATCGCGCGAATGTCGATCTGCGTCCAGCTGCCGTCGCCATA
This sequence comes from Burkholderia sp. BCC1640, assembly GCF_902833125.1. NCBI lineage: Bacteria > Pseudomonadati > Pseudomonadota > Betaproteobacteria > Burkholderiales > Burkholderiaceae > Burkholderia > Burkholderia sp. BCC1640. Next base: position 75,335 of record NZ_CADFEF010000001.1, read on the forward strand.
GCCGAACGTGTTGCCGATCCACGACGTGGTCGCGGGCAACACGGTTTCAGCCGATGCGGCGCTCGCGGACAGCGCCGCGCATACCGTCATGCCAACCAGAATCAGACGTCGCAATGCGCTCTCCAGACTCGATGCGGAAGCGACCGGCGGCGCGGCATGCTGCCTGCACTCGATGCCCTGTCGCTAAATAGGTTTCAAACGTCGCGATGCAGGTTACAAGCAAAAATAATCACAAGAAATTTGGAAATATTTGGGGATGTTTCCACCTGAAATATCGAACCGGAACAGCGAGAAATTGGCCCGGCAAAGCGGAAATATCGACCGCCTTTCATGCCGAGATCCGTAGAAAATGCCGCTCCGGCCCGCCCGCCGGGGCGCGTAGCCTGCAAACCTTTCATGTCGCGATTGAAACGACCGGCATTCGAATCTTTTCAGCCGGATAAATGACATGCGTTTTTTTGCCGATTTCTTTTCCCTAGAATCGATTTCGATTCAATATTTCATTTAAACGCATGCATTACGTTCACGCATCGGATGCGCGGCGCGCCACGGCATCGGCCGCGCGTCGCGAAGGAGCGGCGCGATGACGGGCATCTCGCGCACCGCCGACCTCGCCCCGCCGCAACACGGCCGCATCGTGCAGCTCGACGGGCTGCGCGCGATCGCCGTCGGCGCCGTGTTCCTGCAACATGCGCTGAAGGCGCCGCTATGGATGGGCGTCGACCTGTTCTTCGTGCTGAGCGGCCTGCTGATCACCGGCATCCTGCTCGATCGCAAGGCGCGCGGACAGTCGTACTTCAGCCACTTCTACGCGCGCCGCGTGCGCCGGATCCTGCCGCCGTACGTGCTGCTGCTGGTCGTGTCGACGCTGCTGTTCGGCGCAAGCTGGCTGCCGCACTGGCCGTGGTTCGCGTTCTTCTCGACCAACATCGGGCTGTCGCTCGGCAGCATCGGTCACGACAGCCTGAACGTGCTGTGGTCGCTCGCCGTCGAGGAGCAGTTCTACATCTTCTGGCCGTTCGTCGTGCTGTGGTGTTCGGAACGCGCGCTGCTGTGGATCGCCGCCGCGCTGATCGTCGCGGCGCCCGTGCTGCGCGCGATCGCGACGCCGTGGTTCGATTCGTTCTGGCCGATCTACTACCTGACGCCGTTCCGGATGGACCTGCTCGCCGCCGGTGCGCTGCTCGCGATCGTGCTGCGCCGCGACCGGCGCGCGCTGGAGCCGTTCTATCCGCTCGCGATCGTCGGCGCGCTCGTGGCGCTCGCGATCCTCGGCTGGCTGCACCTGTCGTTCCCGCGTTTCCGCGCGGCGAACACGCCGCTGTCGAACGCCGCGCTCTACAGCGTCTCGCTGCTGCTGTGCACGTCGATCGTCGTGATCGCGCTGCGCGGACGCGGCCTCGTCCAGCGCGTGCTGACGAACCCGCTGCTCGTGTACGTCGGCACCGTCAGCTACACCGTCTACCTGATTCACCTGAGCGTGCTGTACGCGCTGTGGCCGCTGCACCTGAACCGCTTCGTCACGGCCGCGCTCGCCCTCGCCATCACGCTCGCGTACGCCACCGTGAGCTGGTACGGCTTCGAGCGGCGCCTGACGCGCGGCCCCGCACGCGCCACGGTGCCCGCCGCCGCGCGCACGACCGCCTGAATTTTTCAATCCATCGATTCGACCAGGACATTGCCATGAGCCAAACTCGCAAGAAGGCCATCATCACGGGGATCACCGGGCAGGACGGCGCCTACCTGACCAAGCTGCTGCTCGACAAGGGCTACGAGGTCACGGGCACCTACCGCCGCACCAGCTCGGTGAACTTCTGGCGCATCGCCGAGCTCGGCGTCGACACGCACCCGAACCTGTCGCTCGTCGAGCACGACCTGACGGATGCCGGCTCCAGCCTGCGGCTGCTCGAACGCACGCAGCCCGACGAGCTGTACAACCTGGCCGCGCAGAGCTTCGTCGGCGTGTCGTTCGATCAGCCGGCGACGACCGCCGAGGTCACCGGCATCGGCCCGCTGAACCTGCTCGAGGCGATCCGCGTGGTGAGCCCGAAGACGCGCTTCTACCAGGCATCGACGTCCGAGATGTTCGGCAAGGTGCAGGCGATTCCGCAGACTGAAACGACCGCGTTCTACCCGCGCAGCCCGTACGGCGTCGCGAAGCTGTACGCGCACTGGATGACCGTGAACTACCGCGAGTCCTACGACCTGTTCGGCTGCAGCGGCATCCTGTTCAACCACGAATCGCCGCTGCGCGGCCGCGAGTTCGTCACGCGCAAGATCACCGACACCGTCGCGAAGATCAAGCTCGGCAAGGCGACCAAACTCGAACTCGGCAACCTCGACGCCAAGCGCGACTGGGGCTTCGCGCTCGAATACGTCGAAGGGATGTGGCGGATGCTGCAGGTCGACGAGCCCGACACCTACGTGCTCGCGACCAACCGCACCGAGACCGTGCGCGACTTCGTGCAGATGGCGTTCGCGGCCGCCGGCTACCAGATCGAATGGACCGGCAAGGGCGAACAGGAACGCGGTCTCGACGCATCGAACGGCAACGTGCTCGTCGAAGTGAATCCGAAGTTCTACCGCCCTGCCGAAGTCGACCTGCTGATCGGCTGCGCGGACAAGGCCAAATCCAAGCTCGGCTGGGCGCCGGAAACGACGCTCGAGCAGCTTTGCCAGATGATGGTGGAAGCGGACCTGACGCGGAATCGTCACCATGACACGTACTGATGCCGGACGCTCGTCGCGCCGTGCGTTCGTCACGGGCCTGACGGGCTTCACCGGCCGCTACATGGCGCAGCGCCTCGAGGCGGCCGGCTACGACGTGTGGGGCACCGTGGCGCCCGGCGCGGCGCGGCCGGACGATCCGGCGTTCGCGAACTGCACGCTGCTGCCGGTCGACCTGCTCGACGCGCACGCGATGCGCGCCGCGGCCGCCGATGCGCGACCCGATGCGGTCGTGCATCTGGCTGCGCGTGCGCACGTCGCGCAGGACGAGCCGTCGCAGACTTACGCGGTCAACATCGTCGGCACGCGCAACCTGCTGGCCGCGCTCGCGGGCCTCGACCGTCGTCCGTCGGCGGTGCTGCTCGCCAGCAGCGCGAACATCTATGGCAATTCGACGGCCGGCGTGCTCGACGAAACCGTCGCACCCGCCCCTGCAAACGACTATGCGGTCAGCAAGCTCGCGATGGAATACGCGGCGAAGCTATGGGCCGACCGCCTGCCGATCGTGATCGCGCGGCCGTTCAACTACACCGGCGTCGGCCAGGACGATGCGTATCTGCTGCCGAAACTCGTGTCGCACTATGCGCGCAATGCGCCGCGCATCTCGCTCGGCAATCTCGACGTGAGCCGCGATTTCTCCGACGTGCGCGACGTGACGGCCGCCTATCTGAAGCTGCTCGAAGCCGCGCCGGCCGGCGAGACGTTCAACGTCTGCTCGGAGCGCGCGTATTCGCTGAAGGAAGTGCTGGCGATGCTGTCGCGGATCGCCGGTTACGTGATCGACGTGACGATCGATCCGCGTTTCGTGCGGCACAACGAGGTGAAGCGACTGAGCGGGTCGCGCGACAAGCTGCGGCGCGCGGTGGGCGAGCTGCCGGTGACGCCGCTCGACGACACCCTGCGCTGGATGATGGAAGCGATGCGCGACGTGCCGCAGTCCGCGCAGGCCGGCTGATTCCGTCAACGCGCGCGACGCAGGCCAAAAGAAAACGGGCCGCTCGATCTGATCGAGCGGCCCGTCTCATGTCGGCCTTGAAACCTGCCGCCGCGCTCAGCCTCGCTCAGCCTTCGAGGCCGCGCGCGAGATCGTTGCGCAGGTCGCCCGCGTTTTCCAGACCGACCGCGAGGCGGATCAGCCCTTCGGTGATCCCCGCGGCCGCACGCGCTTCCGGCGTGACGCGAGCATGCGTCGTCGTCGCCGGATGCGTGATCGTCGTGCGCGTGTCGCCGAGGTTGCCGGTGATCGAGATCAGCTTGGTGCCGTCGATCACGCGCCACGCATTCGCGCGCTGCTGCTCCGGCGTGTCACCCTTCAGCTCGAACGACACGATCGCGCCGCCCGCCTTCTGCTGGCGCTTCGCGAGTTCGTGCTGCGGATGCGATTCGAGCCCCGGATAGAACACGCGCGCGACGGCCGGATGCGAATCGAGCCAGCGCGCGATTTCGAGCGCGTTCGCCGACTGCTTCTCGACGCGCAGCGACAGCGTCTCCATCCCCTTCAGCAGCACCCACGCGTTGAACGCCGACAGCGTCGGCCCCGCGCTGCGCACGAACGGGAACACCTTGCCCATGATGAATTCCTTCGAGCCGACCAGCGCGCCGCCGAGCACGCGGCCCTGCCCGTCGAGGAACTTCGTCGCCGAGTGCATCACGACGTCCGCGCCGAGCTTCAGCGGCTGCTGCAGCACCGGGCTGCAGAAACAGTTGTCGACGACGAACAGCGCGTTCGCGGCCTTCGCGATCTTGCCGATCGCTTCGATGTCGGCGAGTTCGGTCAGCGGGTTCGACGGCGTTTCGAGGAAGAACATCTTCGTCTCGGGCCGCACCGCTTCCTGCCATGCGTTCAGGTCGGTCGGATCGACGAAGGTCGTCGTGATGCCGAACTTGCTGAAGATCTGCGAGAACATCCCGAGCGTCGAGCCGAACAGGCTGCGCGAGCTGACGAGGTGATCGCCCGCCTGCAGCGCGGACATCACGACCGACATGATCGCGGCCATGCCCGACGCCGTCGCGATGCAGGCCTCGCCGCCTTCGAGCGCGGCGAGACGATCCTGGAACATGGTGACGGTCGGGTTCGTGAAGCGCGAATAAGTGAAATAGTCTTCCGAATTCGCGAAGCGCTCGGCCGCCTCGGCCGCGCTCGTGAAGCAGAAGCTCGACGTGAGGAACAGCGCTTCCGAATGCTCGTTGAAGTTGCTGCGCAGCGTGCCCGCGCGCACGGCGAGCGTGTCGAAGTTGAGGGAGTCGTCCATGTTCCGTTTTCCGTATTCGAGGGGCGCGCCGCGGATCATGCATCGGGCGCGCACCCAGCCACAAAATCAGGCCAAAACAAAAAGCCCGCTATGCGTCGGCATCAGCGGGCTTCGGTGCGGTACGACAGCGATCGACTCGGGCCGGCTGCCGCCGGCCTTCGCTTTAGCTGTTTTGGGAAGTCGCCCCGCGTCCGCAAGCTGAATCAAATCGACGCAAGGCCACATCCTATCACGCTTCGTCGGAAGCGCGCGCCGGCATCACTCGACCGACAGTTGCAGGTTCATCTGCGAACGCGCGGCATCGCCGGCCGTGTCGCGATCGGCCTGGGACGCCGGTGCGAGACGTGCGCGCTCGATCGCATCGAGGTACTCGGGCGTCACGGCGCCGGTGATGTAATTGCCGTCGAAGCACGACGCCTCGAAGCGCTCGAGCTTCGGGTTGATGTCGCGCACCGCGCGGCGCAGGTCGTCGACGTCCTGATAGATCAGGTAGTCGGCGCCGATGATCTTCGCGACTTCATCGTCGGTGCGGCCGTGGGCGACCAGCTCACCGCGCGTCGGCATGTCGATACCGTACACGTTCGGGAACTTCACGGGCGGTGCCGCCGACGCGAAGATCACCGACTTCGCGCCCGCATCGCGCGCCATCTGCACGATCTCGTGCGAGGTCGTGCCGCGCACGATCGAATCGTCGACGATCAGCACGTTCTTGTCCTTGAACTCGATGCTCATCGCATTGAGCTTCTGGCGCACCGACTTCTTGCGCACGGCCTGGCCCGGCATGATGAAGGTGCGGCCGACGTAGCGGTTCTTGAAGAAGCCTTCGCGATACTCGACGCCGAGCTTCGCGGCGACCTGCATCGCGGCCGGACGCGACGAATCGGGAATCGGCATCACGACGTCGATCGGCACGTTCGGCAGCTCGCGCTTGATCTTCTCGGCGAGGTAATCGCCCATGCGCAGGCGAACGTTGTAGACGGGCACGCCGTCGAGGCACGAATCCGGACGCGCGAGATACACGTATTCGAACATGCACGGATTCAGCGTCGGGTGCTCCGCGCACTGCTGGCTGTGGAAGTTGCCGGCCTTGTCGATGAAGATCGCTTCACCCGGCTGCACGTCGCGCACGAATTCGAACCCGATGCCTTCGACCGCCACCGACTCCGACGCGACCATCCACTCGGTGCCGTGTTCGGTCTCGAGCTTGCCGATGCAGAGCGGGCGGATGCCGAACGGATCGCGGAACGCGAGCAGGCCGTAGCCGGCGATCAGCGACACGATCGCGTACGAGCCCTGCAGGCGGCGATGCACGCCCGCGACCGCCTTGAACACCGCGGCCGGATCGAGCTCGAGGCCCGTCGTCGACAGCTGCAGCTCGTGCGCGAACACGTTGAGCAGCACTTCGCTGTCGGAATTGGTGTTGATGTGCCGGCGGTCGATCCGGAACATCTCGTCCTTCAGCTGTTCCCAGTTCGTCAGGTTGCCGTTGTGCGCGAGGATGATCCCGAACGGCGCGTTCACGTAGAACGGCTGCGCCTCGGCTTCGCTCGACGCCGAGCCGGCCGTCGGATAACGGACCTGGCCGATGCCGAAGGTGCCGGGCAGGCTGCGCATGTTGCGCGTGCGGAACACGTCGCGCACCATGCCGTTCGCCTTGTACATGTGGAAATTGCTGCCGTCCGCCGTCGCGATGCCCGCTGCGTCCTGACCGCGATGCTGCAGCAGCAGCAGGCTGTCATAGATCAGCTGATTGACCGGGGATTGGGAGATAACACCTACGATGCCGCACATGGCATGTCCTTCAAGATGACAAAATCGGTTCCGTCCTGCCCGGCCGCGTCGTCACACGCGCACATACTGGGCCATGCCGTCGGGCAGGAGCTGCTTCAGCTCGTGCACGCCCTGTTCGGCGAAAGGACGCAATAGCGCATTGCGCCAGAAATCCTGTTTGGGCAATTCGGTCAGCCCGGCCGCCGCGACCAGCAGCACCACCAGCACGCAGCCGCGGACGAGCCCGAACATCATGCCCAGCGAGCGATCGACTCCGCCGAGGCCCGTCGCCTGCGCGATTCGCGACAACAGCGCGTTCGCGACACCCGCGACGAACACCACGCCGATCACGATCAGCGCGAACGCCAGCACCCACTGTGTCAGCGCACCGCCCGGCCAGTTCGCCGGGATATACGGCACGACCAGTCCGACATAGCGGGCCGCGATCGCAATCGCCGCGATCCAGCCGATCAACCCGAAAATCTCCGAGACGAAACCGCGCCATGCGCCACGCAGCGCAGACAACGCGATCACCGCCAATACAGCGTAGTCGAAAGCCGTCAGCATCGCACGTTACTGCGTGAGTCCGGCTTCGCGCACCTTCGCGATCGCGGCGGACGCCGCCGCGCGATCCGCGAACGGGCCGGCACGCAGCAGTGTAGCCGTGCTGCCATCCGCCTGCTTGCGATGCTCGACATATGCGGGCACCCCCGCCGATTTCAACTTGGTGGCCCACGAACGGGCCGTTGCGTCATCCTTGAACGAACCGAGCTGCACCGCGAAGCGCGCACCGGCCGGCGACGCCGGCGACGATGCGTCGCCGCTGTCGGCCGCGGCATCGGCGTTCGCGACCGTCGCGGGCGCCGGTTTCGGCGCGGCCGGCTTCGGTGCGGGTGCGGCCGTGGCCGGCTTCGCAGCGGGCTTCGGCGGCGTCACGCTCGCCGTGGTCGTCGGGGTCGTGGTATCGGGCTTCGCGGCCGGCTTGGCTGCATCCTTGGCCGTGGGCGCGGGCACGGCCGCCACGGCGACATCGGATGCCGGCGGTTCGTCGTGCGCGACGCCCGCCTGCACGTCGGACGCATCGTCGTCGCGTGGTGCCACCGCCTGATGCGCGGGCCGGTTCGGGATGTCGATCGCGATGTCGTCCGTCACCGGCTTCGGGTGCGAATCGAGCACCATCGGCAGCACGATCACCGCGGCGACGACGAGCGCGATCGCGCCGACGAGACGCCGGCGGGCGCGTTGCTTTTCTGGAAGGGTCGGATCGAGGAGCAGTGCGTCCGATTCCGGACGCTCGGTGCGGCGCGTGCGTCGCTCGACGCGTTCAGTGCGCTCCGTGCGCACGTTCCGGGAGGCCCCGGTACGACCGCCGCGCCGCGGGGGCGCGTCGTCGTCTTTCTTGCCGAACGAGAAAATTCCCATGAATGGCTGAGTCCGAAACTGCCCGTCAGTCAGTGTTGCTGCGATTTCCGGTAGGCCATCACACCTGCCACCGTATGGAAACTGCCGAGAACCACGATTCTATCATTCTCGGATGCTCTTTTTAGTGCATCGCGAAACGCTTCGGCGGGCGACGCGAACCGCGTCACGCTCGAATCGGCCCCCTCCTCCACGCCGGCCTTGCGCAGCGCGGCTTCAAGCTGCTCCGCGCTCGCCGCGCGCGGCAGCGGCAGGTCGGTCACGCACCAGTGGTCGATCTCGCCCTTCAGATGCTGCAACACGCCATCGATGTCCTTGTCGTGCATCGCGCCGAACACCGCGTACGTGTACGGGAAGAAGCCCATGTTGCCGAGATTCTGCTCGAGCACGGCCGCCGCATGCGGGTTGTGCGCGACGTCCAGCACGATCGCCGGCTTGCCGGGCAGCACCTGGAAGCGCCCCGGCAGTTCGACGTTGGCGAGCCCGAGCCGGATGTCCTGTGCGGACACCGGCAGCACCGGGCGCAGCGCCTCGAGCGCGGCCAGCGCGGCCGATGCATTGATCAGCTGATTCGCACCGCGCAGCGCCGGATACGCGAGCGCCGGATAGCGCTTCTCGCGGCCGAGGTAGCTCCATTGCTGGCGTTCGGCGCCCGGCTGCGCTTCGTAGCGGAAATCGCGACCGACCAGCCACAGGTCGGCGCCGATCGCTTCGGCATGCTCGACCAGCGTGTTCGGCACCGCGGGATCGCCGCAGATCGCCGGCTTGCCCGCGCGGAAGATCCCTGCCTTCTCGAATGCGATCTTCTCGCGCGTGTCGCCGAGGTATTCGGTGTGGTCGATGTCGATGCTCGTGACGATCGCGCAATCGGTATCGATGATGTTGACCGCATCGAGCCGGCCGCCGAGGCCGACTTCGAGGATCACCGCGTCGAGCCCGCGCGACGCGAACAGGTGCAGGATCGCGAGCGTCGTGAATTCGAAGTACGTGAGCGACACCGGCTCGGGCAGCGACGTGCGCGCCGCCTCGACGGCTTCGAAGTGCGGCAGCAGCTCGCCGTCGCTCACCTGCTGGCCGTTCACGCGCGCGCGCTCGCCGAATTCGAGCAGGTGCGGCGACGTGTGGCAACCGACCTTGTAGCCCGCATGAACGAGGATCGCCTCGAGGAACGCGCAGGTCGAACCCTTGCCGTTCGTGCCGCCGACGGTGATCACGGGGCACGCGAATTCGAGCTGCAACGCCGCCTTGACCTGCCCGATGCGGGTGAGGCCCATGTCGATGCCGACCGGGTGCGCGCGTTCGAGATGCGAAAGCCACGCGTCGAGAGTGGGAAAAGTGCTCATCGGATCAAATCTGAATCGGTACCGCCACTACGCCAAAAAACGAAACGCGCCGCCCGGCGGTTCAGCCGGGCGACGCGCGCAGTTCACAACGCCGCGCCAATCAGGCCAGCGCGTCGGCCGGCTGTCGCTGCAGCAGCGCGAGCAATTGCGCGATCTCGTCGCGCATCTTGCGGCGGTCGACGATCATGTCGATCGCGCCCGTCTTCAGCAGGAATTCCGCGCGCTGGAAGCCTTCCGGAAGTTTCTCGCGAACCGTCTGCTCGATCACGCGCGGGCCGGCGAAGCCGATCAGCGCCTTCGGCTCGGCGATCACGACGTCGCCGAGGAACGCGAAGCTCGCCGACACGCCGCCCATCGTCGGGTCGGTCAGCACCGAGATGAACGGCAGCTTGGCTTCGGCCAGCTTGGTCAGCATCGCGGTGGTCTTGGCCATCTGCATCAGCGACAGCAGGCTTTCCTGCATCCGCGCACCGCCCGACGCCGTGAAGCAGATGAACGGCACCTGCTGCTCCAGCGCATTCTGCGCGCCGCGCGCGAAGCGCTCGCCCACGACCGAGCCCATCGAGCCGCCCATGAACGAGAATTCGAAGCAGGCCGCGACGACGGGCAGCGTGTGGATCGCGCCACCCATCACGACCATCGCGTCGGTCTCGCCCGTTTCGTCCATCGCTTCCTTCAGACGATCGGGATACTTGCGGCTGTCTTTGAACTTCAGCGAGTCGACCGGCACGATTTCCTGGCCGATTTCATAGCGGCCTTCCGGATCGAGCAGCCCGTCGAGACGCTCGCGCGCACCGATGCGCATGTGGTGATCGCACTTCGGGCATACGTGCAGGTTCGCGTCCACGTCGTTGCGGTACAGCACGGCCTCGCAGGACGGGCACTTGACCCACAGGCCTTCCGGAATGCCCTTGCGGCTTTTCGGGTCGGTCTGCTTGATCTTCGGCGGCAACAGTTTGTCGAGCCAGCTCATCGTATGGTTTCCTGTTCCGTGGCGGGGCGGGCCGACCGGCCCGTTCCCGCTTCCTGTGTTGTGTTTATCGCGCCGTCTTGCCGGCGCCGTCCAGGGCGGCGCGCAGCTCGGCGATGAAAGTCTTCAGCGCGGCGGCGGCGCTTTCCGGCGCGGCGCTCTCGAGCAACTGCACCAGGCGGCTGCCGATCACGACGGCGTCCGACACTTCGGCCACCGCGCGCGCCGTTTCGGCGTCGCGGATGCCGAAGCCGACGCCCACCGGAACCGGCACGCGCGACTTGATGGCCGGGATTTTACCCGCAATGCTCGAAACATCCAGATTTCCGGCGCCGGTCACACCCTTGAGCGACACGTAGTACACGTAGCCGCTCGCGATCTTGCCCACGTCGGCGATGCGTTCGTCGGTCGACGTCGGCGCGAGCAGGAAGATCGGATCGATCTGCACGGCACGCATTTTCTCGGCGAACACGCCCGCTTCCTCGGGCGGATAGTCGACGACGAGCACGCCGTCGACGCCCGCCGCCTGCGCTTCGGTCGCGAACGTGTCGACGCCCATCCGCTCGATCGGGTTCGCATAACCCATCAGCACGACGGGGGTTTTCTGGTCGGTCTCGCGGAAGCGCTTCACGTCGGCGAGCACGCTCTTCAGCGTGACGCCGCGTGCGAGCGCACGCTCCGACGAGCGCTGGATCACCGGGCCGTCGGCCATCGGGTCCGAGAACGGCACGCCGAGCTCGATGACGTCGGCGCCGCCTTCGGCGAGCGCGTGCATGAATTCGACGGTCTTCGCGGGGTCGGGATCGCCGGCCGTAATGAACGGGATCAGGCCCTTGCGGCCTTGTTCGGCGAGTGCGGCGAAGGTCTGCTGGATACGGGAGGACATGGCAATTTTCCTTGATGCGATCGGCACTGCGGCGGCGCGACTCACGCGCACGCCGGCGTGGCGAGCGCGTTCACGCGCTCGTGCGCGATCGCGCAATAACTTTCGTTGATCTCGTAGCCGACGAAGTCGCGCCCCTGCCGTGCGCAGGCCACCGCGGTCGTGCCGCTGCCCATGAACGGATCGAGCACGCGGCCGCCCGGCGGGCAGCTTGCGAGCACCATCCGCTCGATGATTTCCAGCGGCTTCTGGGTCGGATGATCGACGCGCTCCGCGTGCTGCCGGTGCAGGCGCGAGACCGACCAGACGTCCTTCGGGTTGTAGCCCATCTCCAGCCACTTGCTGCCTTCGAACAGCTTGCGCGAGCGGGCCTTCTTCGTGTCGGCGTCGTACGGGATGCGGACCGGATCGAGATCGAAGTAATACGCCTTGGAAACCGCGAAAAAGCCGATGTTGTCGTGCACCGACGTGAAACGGCGCGTCGTGCCGCCCATGCTCGGCACGCGCCGGTCCCAGATGATCTCGTTGACCATCGTGAGCTTCGTCTTCAGGAAGCTGAAGATTTCCGGCGCGTACTGCCACGTGCAGAAGATGTACATCGACCCGCTCGGCTTGAGCTTCGGGATCGCGAGTTCGAGCCACTCGCGCGTCCACGCGAGAAAGTCGTCGCCCGAGCGCTTGTCCGAGTCGTTGCCGTAGTCCTTGCCGAGCCCGTACGGCGGATCGGCGACGATCAGGTCGATCGACGCATCCGGCAGGCGCGCGGCTTCGGACATGAAATCGCGGTTGTGCAGCTCGATCCCGGACGGCAGCGCGCACGGCACGGCGACGGCGGACTGCACCGCCTCCGCTTCGCTCGCGGCACCGCCGCCCGGTTGTTCGATCAGGTCACGCATCGGTCGGGGTCAGAGCGCGATGCCCGATCGCTCGGCGACCGTGTGCATGTCCTTGTCGCCGCGGCCCGACAGGTTGACGAGCAGGATCTTGTCCTTCGGCAACGTCGGCGCGAGCTTCACGCCATACGCGATCGCGTGGCTCGACTCGAGCGCGGGAATGATCCCCTCGATCCGGCAGCAGTCGTGGAACGCCTTCAGCGCCTCTTCGTCGGTGATCGGCACGTACTGCGCGCGGCCGCTGTCCTTCAGCCATGCGTGCTCGGGACCGACGCCCGGATAGTCGAGCCCGGCCGACACCGAATGCGTCTCGATGATCTGGCCGTTGTCGTCCTGCAGCAGGTACGTGCGGTTGCCGTGCAGCACGCCGGGGCTGCCGGCGATCAGCGACGCCGCGTGACGGCCGGTGTCGAGGCCGTCGCCGGCCGCTTCGACGCCGATCAGCTGCACCGACGTGTCGTCGATGTACGGATAGAAGATGCCCATCGCGTTCGAGCCGCCGCCGACGCACGCAATCACCGCGTCCGGCTGCCGGCCGGCGAGTTCCGGCATCTGCACCTTGCACTCGTCGCCGATCACGCGCTGGAAGTCGCGCACCATCGCCGGATACGGGTGCGGGCCCGCGACCGTGCCGATGATGTAGAACGTGCTTTCGATGTTCGTGACCCAGTCGCGCATCGCTTCGTTCAGCGCGTCCTTCAACGTGCGCGAACCCGATTCGACCGGCACGACCGTCGCGCCGAGCAACTTCATCCGGTAGACGTTCGCGGCCTGGCGGCGCACGTCCTCGGCGCCCATGTAGACGATGCACTCCATCCCGAAGCGCGCGCAGATCGTCGCGGTCGCGACGCCGTGCTGGCCGGCGCCGGTTTCGGCGATCACGCGCTTCTTGCCCATCCGCTTCGCGAGCAGCGCCTGGCCGATGACGTTGTTGATCTTGTGCGCGCCGGTGTGGTTCAGGTCCTCGCGCTTCAGGTAGATCTGCGCGCCGCCGAGCATCTCGCTCCAGCGCTGCGCGTGATAGATCGGCGACGGACGACCGACGAAATACTTGAGTTCGCGCTCGTATTCGGCGACGAAATCGGGGTCATTGCGGAATTTTTCGTACGCCGTGCGCAGTTCGTCCAGCGCGTGAATCAGCGTTTCGGCGACGAACACGCCGCCATACGGGCCGAAGTGGCCGTGATCATCAGGAAGGTTGTACATGGTGTCACTCTCGATCGGTCGGCGCGCCCCGCTGTCGGGGCCGCACCGGCTTGCATCACCCGGCGTCCGCTTCGCGCACCGCGCGTACGAACGCCGCCATCCGGGCGTGATCCTTCACGCCCTTCGCGCCCTCCACTTCGATGCCGCTCGAGACATCGACAGCAAACGGGCGCAACTGGCGGATCGCATCACCGACGTTTTGCGCGTTCAAGCCACCACTCAAAACGGCCCGATGCGCGAGCTCTGCGGGAATAAGTGACCAATCGAAGACCTTGCCGCTACCGCCGTAATCCGGCACCAGGGTGTCGAACAGGAGGCCGCGCGCTTTCGAATAATGAAGAGCCGATTCTACCAAATCGGCCGGCTGCGTCGAGGGGCCGACGCGCACCGCGCGCAACCACGGCAGACGTGCCGCGCGGCCGAGGGCGTCGCACTGCTCGGGCGTCTCGTCGCCGTGGAATTGCAGCACCGTGAGCGGCACGTCGCGCACGACCGCCTCGATCTCGGCTTCGGTCGCGTTCACGAACAGCCCGACCACCGACACGAACGGCGGCGCGAGGCGTGCAAGCTCGGCCGCCTGCGCGATCGACACCGCGCGCGGGCTCTTCGGATAGAACACGAGGCCGATCGCGTCGGCGCCGAGCGCGGCGGCGTGCAGCACGTCCTCGGGGCGCGACAGGCCGCACAGCTTGATGCGCGTGCGCGGCGCGAGGCCGGCCGCGGCGGGAGTCGGAGAAGACACGGCGTGATCCGTCATGGTTGTGGGTCCAGGTCGGCCCAGACGCTGCTCCACGGCACGCTGCCGAGCTGCGCGGGCGGGACGGCGAATTCCGCCGGGTAGCCGACATGGGCGAGGTACAGCCCGTCGGCCATGAACGTGGGCGCGGCGAGATTGCGGTCGCGCCCGGCCAGCACGTCGGCGAGCCACTCCGCCGGGTAGCGGCCGCGTCCGACCGCGACGAGGCAGCCCATCAGGTTGCGCACCATGTGGTGAAGGAACGCGTTCGCGCGGAAGCGGAAATGAATGAAGTGGCCCGCACGCCGCACGTCGATCTGGTACAGGTGTTTGACCGGCGTCTTCGACTGGCATTCCGACGACCGGAACGACGAGAAGTCGTGCTCGCCGATCAGGTGCGCGGCGGCGACGCGCATTGCGTCGTCGTCGAGCGGCGTGTGGATCCAGCCGGCCCGGCCGGCCAGCATCGGCGAGCGCACGGGGTGCACGTACAGCGCGTAGTAGTAGGTGCGTTCGAACGCCGAGAAACGCGCATGGAACGTGTCCGGCATCGGCTTCGCCCACTGGACGGAAACGGTCGGCGGCAGGAACGCGTTGGTACCGCGCACCCACGAGAAATCCGCGCGGTCGAGGTCCGTGTCGAAGTGCACGACCTGCCCGAGCCCGTGCACGCCCGTGTCGGTCCGTCCCGCGACCGTCGTGTGCAGCGGCACGCACGCGAATTCGCCGAGCGCGCGCTCGAGCGCGTCCTGCACGGTCTTGCCGTGCGGCTGCGCCTGCCAGCCGCAGAACGCGGCGCCGTCGTACTGAATCCCCAGCGCGATCCGCATCACGCCTCTTCCGCCAGTTTCGCGAGCAGCGCGCGCGCATCGTCGCGCGTCGCGGCGTCGTTCGCATCGACGACTTCCTGCAGCAGCGTGCGCGCGCCGGACAGGTCGCCCAGCTCGACGTACTCGGATGCGAGATCCAGCTTGTTGCGTGCGATGCGCGCGAGCTCTTCCGGTGTCAGCGCGGGCAGCACGGCGCCCGGCGCGGACGGCAGGTCGAGATCGAAATCCAGCTTCAACGCGCCGAACTGCGCGCCGCCGAGCGGCGGCAGCGACGACGGCGCAGACGCACCGCCCGCGTGCGGCGCGGGCGTTGCCGCATCCGGATCCCAATCGAACTCGTCGTCCTGATCGGCCGGGTGCTCCGGCAACGGATCGTTCGCACCAACGGGCGGGTGCGACGCGGACTGACCGTTAGTTGCGATTTGCTCGCTTTCGGCTTGCCCTTCCCGAACGGCCGGCTCTTCCGCCGTACGCGGCGGCAGCGGCATGTCGAGGCTGTTCAGCGCGCTGATCGCGTTCTGCATCAGTGCCGCGTGCTGATCGTCGTTCGTCGCCGGCGCGGCGGGTGCTTCGATCAACTGACCGGGCGTTGCCTCCGCGACGGGCTTCGCGTCGTGCGGTGCCGGCTCTGCGGCGGGCGTCAACGCGGCGGGCGCGGCCGGCGCTTCCTTTTGATCGTCTCGCGGCGTTGCCGCTTCCGGCGACGAAGGTACGTCGAGATCGCGCGTTTCGGCCACCTCCGCCGCTACCGCAGCGGCCGAAACAAGATTCACATCGGCGGCTGCGTCGCGTGCGACCGGCGTCTCGGGAAGAATCGGCGGCACGGGTTCGACCGGCGACGATGATGCGCCGGCATCCGAAGCAGCCGCCCCGCCGGATTCCGAGGCGACGGTCTCGGCGCGCCGCGCTTTCCGGCGCTTGCGCCATGCGAAGCCGGCTGCGAGAACGACCACCGCCGCGCCAGCCGCCGCGGCCGGGCGCCAGTCGATCTGTTCGGAAACACGCGCGGACGGCGTCGCCGTCACGGGCACGGCCGGCTGCACGGGGGCCGATGCCGGCTGCGCCGCACTGGCGGCCACGCCGGACGCCGCCTCGCTCGCGGCGGGCGACGACGCGGCAGCAGATGCGGCAGCAGATGCGCCGTCATTCGCGGCGGGACGCGGGGCAGCAGGCGCCGGCGCGGGCGCAACGTTGTTCGTCGCGGCCGGCTTGCCGATTCCGTGTTTCTGCAGCTCCATCAGCACGCGATTCTTCAGCGCGAGCAGTTGCTGCAGGCTCGACGGCCGCGGCTGCGACGCGCCCGCGACGGGTGCCGCCACAGATGGTTCGTGCATGCCTTGAGCGTGGCCTTGCGCGGGCTGGATGGCGGCTTCGCTCGCGGACGACGGAGTCGCGGACTGAATCGCGCCGCTCCACACGTGCGGTCCGCTTGCACCGGCCGCAGGCGCGGCCGGCTGAACGGACTCGACCGTCGACGCGCCATGCGCGGCGGACGCGCCGGTCGAAGCCGATGCCCCTGCCACGACTGCCGCCGCAGCGACACTTGCGCCGCTGACGGGTGCCGCATGAGCAGCCGGCGCCGTTTGCACGGCCGACCCCGGATGCGGCGCGGACGCGCCATGCTGCGTAGCCACAGCCGAAGCCGCGGCCGTACCCGACGCGGCGGCCACCGCGGACGCAACCGATGCACCTGACGCACCGGCCGCCGCGAGCGCCGCGCCCGTCGCGTCGAGCGCCGGCACCGTCAGCGTCGCGCCGACTTTCAGGCGGCTCGGATCGCGCTTCATGAATGCCTGCGGGTTGGCGTCGAACAGCGCACGTCCGGCACGCGCGAGCACGCCCGGATCGTGCGACTGCGTGGCCGCCTTCGCGAGATCGTTCAGCGACTGGCCGGGCTGGACCGTCACGGTGAGCGGCGCGGGGCCACCTGCGGCGGAAGCCGGCAGTTCGACGGTGCCGGCCGCCCAGGCCGACGCGGCCGCGCCGAGTGCCAGGATCGCCAGCGCGCCGCGCACGGCGCGCGACAGACGGGACTGACGCGGAAACAAGGAAATTCGGGACATCGTAGGCTCTATCGCCGCGCGCGGGCGCGGCTCGGATTCGCGTAGGGAAGCGTCAATAAAGTCGCCGCAGAAATGCAAAAGCGTCGCGCAGAACGCGACGCTTTCGGCGACTCTGCGCGTCGTAACCGCATAGTTTACTTCACGCGATCAGGTTCCGGCCGAATTCGTCGCCGGCGGATGCGGCCGTCCATGCCGATACATCGGTGCAACCGCTATTCGCACCGCGCCGCCGGCGCGCGGATCGCGCGACTGCCGTGCTGATCCTCATCTTCAATCGCGCACGGCAGTTTTATCAAAAAGGGATCATCAATCGACGACAATTGTTGCGGCCGCATCGCCCCGGGAATGAATTCATGCCCGTATCGTTCGCGTCGCGCCCTCTCGCAAGCGTCTCGGGGTTTTCGCGCGTATGCCGCCGCGCCAACCAATAAAAAAACGCCTGCCGCCCCGCGAAGGGCAGACAGGCGTTTCGCGTCGCGCGCCGACGGGGCGCGCAGCGCAGCCCGATCCTTACTTGTCGAGCAGGATGCGCAGCATGCGGCGCAGCGGCTCGGCCGCGCCCCACAGCAGCTGGTCGCCGACCGTGAACGCCGACAGGTATTCGCCGCCCATCGCGAGCTTGCGCAGGCGACCGACCGGCACCGTCAGCGTGCCGGTGATCTTCGCCGGCGACAGGTCGCGCATCGAGGCTTCGCGCTCGTTCGGCACGACCTTCACCCAGTCGTTCGCCGACGCGAGGATGCCGTTGATTTCGTCCAGCGGGACGTCCTTCTTCAGCTTGATCGTCAGCGCCTGCGAATGGCAGCGCATCGCGCCGATCCGCACGCACAGCCCGTCGACCGGGATCGAACCCGGCTCGCCCATGGCCGGCTTGCCGAGGATCTTGTTGGTTTCCGCGCCGCCCTTCCACTCTTCCTTCGACATCCCGTTGCCGAGATCCTTGTCGATCCACGGAATCAGCGAACCCGCGAGCGGCACGCCGAACTGGCTCGTCGGCATTGCATCGCTGTTCATCGTCGCGAGCACGCGGCGGTCGATGTCGAGAATCGCGGAAGCCGGATCGGCGAGCTGTTCCTGCACCGAACCGTGCAGCGCGCCCATCTGCGACAGCAGTTCACGCATGTTCTGCGCGCCCGCGCCCGATGCGGCCTGGTAGGTCATCGCCGTCATCCAGTCGACGAGGTTCTCGCGGAACAGGCCGCCGAGCGCCATCAGCATCAGGCTGACCGTGCAGTTGCCGCCGACGAAGTTCTTCGTGCCCTTGACGAGCGCGTCCTTGATCACGTCGAGGTTGACCGGATCGAGGATGATGACCGCGTCGTCCTGCATCCGCAGCGACGAGGCCGCGTCGATCCAGTAGCCGTTCCAGCCGGCCGCGCGCAGCTTCGGAAACACGTCGTTCGTGTAGTCGCCGCCCTGGCACGTGATGATCACGTCGCACTTCTTCAGCTCGTCGACGTTGGTCGCGTCCTTGAGCGTAGTCTCGTTTTTCGCGAACGACGGCGCCTTGCCGCCCGTGTTGCTGGTGCTGAAAAACACCGGTTCGATCAGGTCGAAATCACCTTCTTCCTGCATGCGTTGCATCAGCACGCTGCCGACCATGCCGCGCCAACCTACGAGACCTACGTTCATGACTAACCCTTTGAATGGAGCTTCCCCGCCATTTCCGCCCCCGGCGTGACCGCGCGGGGAAACAGGCGGGCACGACGGACGATCAGCGTTTAATGATCGTTTTCGTGGTAATGGTTTTCGTGATGACGATGGCGCGCGTACCCGCAGGGGCATTGTTGCCGTGGAGTTTCAGGACCGGGGAGATCAGGGAAATCAGCGCCATCGTTCGAGTCTACACAAAGCCGGTTGGCCGCACAACGGCCAACCACGCGCGAACCGGCCGATTTCGCGGCCCGTTCGCGCCCTTTCTACAATTCACTGCATTACCGCATTACAGCGCGGCGACCACCGCGTCGCCCATCGCCGCCGTACCGACCTGCTTGCAACCCGGCGTCGCGATGTCGCCCGTGCGATAGCCTTGTTCGAGCACCGTTTTCACCGCGCGCTCGATGCGATCGGCCTGCTCCGCACGATTCAGCGAGTAGCGCAGCAGCATCGCGGCCGACAGGATCGTCGCCAGCGGGTTCGCGATGCCCTTGCCCGCGATGTCCGGCGCCGAACCGTGCGACGGCTCGTACAGGCCCTTGTTGTTCTTGTCGAGCGACGCCGACGGCAGCATGCCGATCGAGCCCGTCAGCATCGACGCTTCATCCGACAGGATGTCGCCGAACATGTTGCCGGTCACGATCACGTCGAACTGCTTCGGCGCCTTCGCGAGCTGCATCGCTGCGTTGTCGACGTACATGTGCGACAACTCGACGTCCGCGTATTCCTTCGACACGTCGATCATGATGTCGCGCCAGAATTGCGACGTTTCGAGCACGTTCGACTTGTCGACCGACAGCAGCTTCTTCGCACGCTTGCGCGCGGCCTGGAACGCGACGTGCGCGATGCGGCGCACTTCCGGTTCCGAATAGCGCATCGTGTCGAAACCCTCGCGCTCGCCGGCGAACGGGCCGTCGGGAGCGGCGCGCACGCCGCGCGGCTGGCCGAAGTAGATGTCGCCGTTCAGCTCGCGCACGATCAGGATGTCGAGGCCCGCGACCAGCTCCGGCTTCAGCGGCGACGCGTCGACGAGTTGCGGATAGCAGATCGCCGGGCGGAAGTTCGCGAACAGCTCGAGATGCTTGCGCAGCCCGAGGATCGCCTGCTCGGGGCGCAGCGCGCGCTCGAGCGAGTCGTACTTCCAATCACCGACCGCGCCGAACAGGATCGCGTCGGCTTCCTTCGCGAGTTTCAGCGTCGCGTCCGGCAGCGGATGACCGCTCGCCTCGTAGCCCGCGCCGCCGACCGGCGCCTGTTCGAGTTCGAACTTCTCGTCGAGGGCGTTCAGCACCTTGACCGCTTCATTGACGATTTCCGGACCGATGCCGTCGCCGGACAGCACTGCAATCTTCATGCGTTATTCCTGACTGGGTAGGTATGAGTGGCAGGTCGGCGAGCGCGCGTCATGCGCGCCCGCCCGGAGGCAATCTCAGCCGACCAGCTTGTTGTTGAGCCACGGCTGCTTCGCAAGCCGCTCGGCTTCGAACTGGCGGATCTTGTCCGCGTGACGCAGCGTCAGGCCGATGTCGTCGAAACCGTTCAGCAGGCAGTACTTGCGGAACGCGGTGATGTCGAACGCATACTCGCGGCCGTCGCCCGTGCGCACGACCTGCGCGTCGAGGTCGATCGTCAGCTGATAGCCGTTGAACGCGTACGTGTCGTTGAACAGGTGATCGACCTGCTGCTCGGTCAGCACGATCGGCAGCAGCCCGTTCTTGTAGCAGTTGTTGAAGAAGATGTCGGCGAAGCTCGGCGCGATGATCGCGCGGAAGCCGTACTGCTGCAGCGCCCACGGCGCGTGCTCGCGCGAGCTGCCGCAGCCGAAGTTCTTGCGTGCGAGCAGCACCGATGCGCCCTGGTAGCGCGGCTGGTTCAGCACGAAGTCCGGGTTCAGCGGGCGCTTCGAGTTGTCCTGGCCCGGCTCGCCGTGATCGAGGTAACGCCATTCGTCGAACGCGTTCGGACCGAAGCCCGTGCGCTTGATCGACTTCAGGAACTGCTTCGGGATGATCGCGTCGGTGTCGACGTTCTCGCGATCGAGCGGCGCCACGACGCCGGTATGCACATTGAATTTTTCCATGATCCGTCTATCCGGTTGAAGGGCCGGCATTCAGCCGGCGCACATCGACAAATTCTCGGCGGATGTCACTCCGCGGCGCGCTGCAGCGCGTTGCCGGCGGCATTGACGTCCTGGCCGAAGCCTCGGACGGTATTGCAGCCCGCAAGGCCGAAGCCCAGCCCCGCGAGCGCCAGCGCGGCAACCAGCCGCGCGATGAGCTTCGATGCCGTCACGCGTTACCCCAGCTTGCGAATGTCGACGAAATGGCCTTCGATCGCCGCCGCCGCCGCCATCGCGGGGCTCACCAGGTGCGTGCGACCGCCCGCGCCCTGCCGGCCTTCGAAGTTGCGGTTCGACGTCGATGCGCAGCGCTCGCCCGGATCGAGCCGGTCGGCGTTCATCGCGAGGCACATCGAGCAGCCCGGCTCGCGCCATTCGAAGCCCGCGTCCGTGAATACCTTGTCGAGGCCTTCGCGCTCGGCCTGCGCCTTCACGAGGCCCGAGCCCGGCACGACCATCGCCAGGCGCACGTTCGATGCGATGCGGCGATTCAGCTTCTTCACGACGTACGCGGCCGCGCGGATGTCCTCGATGCGCGCGTTCGTGCACGAACCGATGAAGATCTTGTCGACCTTGATCGACTCGATCGGCGTGTTCGGCTCGAGCGCCATGTAGGCCAGCGCGCGTTCCATCGCGTCGCGCTTGACCGGATCCTTTTCGCGCTCGGGATCGGGCACGCGACCGTCGATCGACGTGACCATTTCCGGCGACGTGCCCCACGTGACCTGCGGGACGATCTCGGCCGCGTTCAGCTCGACGACGCGGTCGAACTGCGCGCCTTCGTCGGACTTGAATTCGCGCCAGTACTCGACGGCCTGGTCCCATTCCGCGCCGGTCGGCACGAACGGACGGCCCTTCAGGTAATCGATCGTGGTGTCGTCGACGGCGACCATGCCCGCGCGCGCGCCGGCTTCGATCGCCATGTTGCAGACGGTCATCCGGCCTTCCATCGTCAGCGCGCGGATCGTCGAGCCGCCGAATTCGATCGCATAGCCCGTGCCGCCGGCCGTGCCGATCTTGCCGATGATCGCGAGCACGATGTCCTTCGCGGTACAGCCGCGCGGCAGGACACCCTCGACCTTCACGAGCATGTTCTTGCTCTTCTTCTGCAGCAAGGTTTGCGTCGCGAGCACGTGCTC
Source organism: Burkholderia sp. BCC1640 (assembly GCF_902833125.1). Taxonomy (NCBI): domain Bacteria; kingdom Pseudomonadati; phylum Pseudomonadota; class Betaproteobacteria; order Burkholderiales; family Burkholderiaceae; genus Burkholderia; species Burkholderia sp. BCC1640. The sequence goes on from NZ_CADFEF010000001.1 coordinate 97,341, forward strand.
GACTTCCGACGTGCCGATGCCGTGCGCAAGCGCGCCGAACGCGCCGTGCGTCGACGTGTGCGAATCGCCGCAGACGATCGTCATGCCCGGCAGCGTCGCGCCCTGCTCCGGCCCGATGATGTGCACGATGCCCTGGCGCACGTCGTTCATCTTGAACTGCGTGATGCCGAACGCGTCGCAGTTCGCGTCGAGCGTGTCGACCTGCAGCTTCGAGACCGGATCGGCAATGCCGTGGCTGCGATCCGTGGTCGGGACGTTGTGGTCCGACACGGCCAGGTTCGCGCTGATGCGCCACACCGGGCGGTGCGCGACGTTCAGCCCTTCGAATGCCTGCGGGCTCGTGACTTCGTGCAGCAGCTGACGGTCGATGTAGAGCAATGCCGTGCCGTCGTCCTCGGTGTGGACGACGTGGGTATTCCACAGTTTGTCGTAGAGAGTCTGTGCCATGGGTATGCGGGGTCGTTGTGACTACAAGCCTTGCGGATGCGGTCGATTATGCCACGCAGAACGCGCCACGGCGCAGGCCCGGCGCGAAAAAACCCATTAAAAACAGTGGTTTGGCTGGTAGTGCCAATACCTGTATCGGCATTACCAGCCAAACGGCAGCATCGGACGCCGCGACGCCCCGTGCTCGCGATGTTCGCCTCGAGGCGGATTCCGGCATACGATGGGACGACGTACGTCTGCCTGTCCCCACGGTCCGGAACCGGAGCCCACGACGATGAAGCTCGGCATCAACGAATCGCTCGCCCGCCTCGACGATGAAGGCACGCCGTTCACGACACTGTTTCGCCACGGCACGCTCGACGTCGAGCTGTACCGGCCGCGCGGCGAGGACCTGCAGACGCCGCATACGCGCGACGAGGTCTACGTGATCGCCACCGGCACGTCCCGTTTCGTCGTCGACGGACGCGAATGCGGCGTCGCGGCGGGCGACGTGGTGTTCGTCCCCGCATTCGCGTCGCACCGTTTCGTCGGCTTCTCCGACGACTTCTCGACCTGGGTGTTCTTCTACGGCCCCGAAGGCGGCGAGCGCGACGGGCGCGGTGCATGACGCGCGCCAAGCACCGCGCTTCCCGCACGATCTCCTAGACTGTCTATTCGCAACGGGCGGCGCGGCCGCCCTCCCCACCATCGCGATGCGCCCATCGCCCGGCGCATCGACCGGACAGGAGCACGGCATGCGTTACGAACTCTATTACTGGCCCGAGATCCAGGGTCGCGGCGAATACGTGCGGCTCGCGCTCGAGGCGGCCGAGGCCGACTATGTCGACGTCGCGCGCGAATCGGGGCGCGGCATGGGTGTACAGGCAATGATGCGGCTGATGGACAGCACGAAGACCGAATGCGTGCCGTTCGCACCGCCGTTCCTGAAGGCCGGCGACGTGCTCGTCGGACAGACCGCGAACATCCTGCTGTTTCTCGGCGCACGGCTCGGTCTCGCGCCCGCCGACGAAGCCGGACGGCTGTGGGTGCATCAGCTCCAGCTGACCGTCGCCGATTTCGTCACCGAGATCCACGACACGCATCACCCGATCGGCAGCGGCCTGTACTACGAGGACCAGAAGGCCGAGGCCGCCGAGCGCGCGGCCGATTTCCTCGCGCACCGCCTGCCGAAGTTCCTCGGCTACTTCGATCGCGTGCTGGAGCAGAATCCGCACAAAGGCGGCTATATCGCCGGCGGCGCGCTCAGTTATGCGGACCTGTCGATGTTTCAGCTGATCGAAGGGCTGCGCTACGCGTTCCCGAAGGCGATGAAGCGCGCGGAGCGCAAGGTCGCGGGGCTCGTCGGCCTGCACGACCGCGTTGCACGGCATCCGCCCGTCGCGCGCTATCTGGAGTCGGCGCGCCGCATCCCGTTCAACGACATGGGGATCTTCCGGCACTATCCGGAGCTGGACAAGTAGCGCCGCACGCCGCGTCAGTCGCCGTAGCGATAGCGGCTGCGCATCGCGTCGAGCGGATTGCCGTCGGCGAGCGTCCCGCCGAGACTGCGGATCACCGCGCTCGCTGCGTTAATTGCCGTCTGCACCGCGCCCTCGATCCAGCCGCCCGTGAACGAACAGCAGCAGCCGGCCAGGTAGATGCCACGGTCCGACGACGGATCGGCGGCCGTCTGGAACTGATAGAACAACGCCTGCGAGTGAATGTCCTCGCCCGGATAGTTCAGCTTGAATGCACCGAGCGCGTAGCGGTCCGACAACCAGTCGTGGCTCGTGACGTTGCGCGCGTAATCGTCGTCGAGCGGACGCAGGTGCGCGGCGAACGCCGGCGACACGATGCCGATCTCGGCCACGAGACGCTTGAACCGCTCGACCTTGTCGGTGAGCGACAGGATCTTGTGCGAATCGTCCTCCCACGTGTAGCTGATCAGCACGACGCCGTGTGCGTCGGGATCGTCGGGCGCGTAGTCGAGGCAGTAGATGCCGCGCGCCAGCGTATCCGTCTGGATGTTGTGCGGCAGCCCGTGCTTGAGCCAGAACTTGTCGCGGGTCAGCACGAACAGCTTCGACGAGCTGACCATGTGCGTCTCGTTGATCGCGCGAACGACGTTCGGCGCGAACAGGTTCGCGATGCCGGTGATGCCCATGCCGACCTGCATCGCGCGCGTCGTGGTCGCGACGATCACGCGGTCGAATATCTGCGTCGATCCGTCGTCGAGCGTGAGCGCAAAGGTCTCGTCCGGCTGCTTCGCCACGTGCCGCACGGCCGCGTGGACGATGCAATCGCGCACTCGCGCACCGTCCCCGCCATCGTCGAGCAGCCCCTGCGCGAGCGCGAAGATGCCGGCCGGGATCAACCGCTGGTCGACTTCGAGCTCGTTGACCACGATCCGCAGGATTTCGAGGAACGATGCGCGATAGACCGGCTGGAAGCCGCCCGAGCCGATGCCGAGCGTGCCGAACAGGCGCAGGTCCTCGCCCTTGCGCCAGCGCGCGCCGCCCGGCGGCGTCGCGCCCGTGAAGATCTTGACGATCGCCGAGTAGAACGACTCGTCGCCGAAGCGGTCGATGTACTGCTGCCAGCCATGCCGCGCATCGTCGTAGCGGTGCGCGCGCAGCAGCGCCGTCAGTTCGGCCGGTGCGGGCAGCTGCGTGCCGTCGTCGAGCCGCACGCCGTCGCGAATGAACGCGCGCCAGCCGCGGTCGACGCGGTCGAACAGCGCGGGTGGCGCATCGCCCGCGGGCCAGTGGTACGCATGGCCCTGGTAGTGGATCTCGGTGTCGACGATGCCCGGATCGGGAAACGCGGATGCGCTGTCGACGCCGAACCGCTCGAGATAGTGGTAAAGCGCGGCCTGCGACGGCGGGAAACGCATCGCGCCCATTTCGGCGAGCAGGTGCGGATGGTCCGGATTGATCGACTGCGACAGCAGGCGCCCGCCCACGCGCGCGCGGTTCGCCTCGAACACGACGACCTGCCGTGCCCCCGCGCGCAGCAGCTCGCAGGCGGCGACCAGGCCGCCGACGCCCGCGCCGACGATCGCGATCCGCGCGTCGCGTGCGCGCTGCGCCGGCAGCGTGCCGAGATGCCCGCCGGTGCGGGACAGGAAGGCGCCGTAGTCGTACAGCGTGTCGATGTACGGCAACGTGCGCGGCAGGAATTCAGGAGCGTTCATGTGGTCGGGAACGAAAAGGGACGTGCTGGCCGCACGCGATCAGACAGGCAGATGGATGCTGCCGAGCGGCGCGTCGGCGTTGACGAGATCGACACGCTTCACGCGGATGCGCAACGTGTCGTCGCATACCGCGAGTTCATGCGTGTACCAGCCGGCGAACAGCGTCTGCTCGTCGCGTCGCGTTTCGACGTAATGAAACGGCGTGCGCAGCACATAGGCGCCGCGTTCGTGGTCGGCCCGATCGACGTGCGGCTGCTGGAGCAGATGATGACCGCGACTCGCCGGCTGCTGCGAGAACGTCCGGCGCCCGGCCAGCCGCTCGATGCGGATGCGCAGCAGGAGCCGGTCCTCGTCCATCAGCGCGCCGTGCAGCCCGGTGTCGGGCTGGTCCGGCGACAGCGGCATCCAGTAGCGCGCGTCGTCCGCATAAAGTGCGAGCCATTCCTCGTAGCGCCGCTCGTCAAGCAGGCGTGCCTCGCGATACACGAACGCGACGAGCTCATCGTGCGGAAATACGCGCATCGGCGGCCTCCTGCGTCGATACCGGCGCGATGAACTGCAGCCATGCCCGGAACTGGTTGCGGATCTGCTGTTCGCTGGTGCCGTTCGTCTCCGACGTCGGCTGCGCGAACTCCTCGGGATCGAACAGCCGCCCGACGTGCACCCAGTCGCGCGCCTGCGTGGCGAGGCCGCGCTGGGCGCGTTCGTACATTTCGAGATCGTCGTGCGCGACGATCGACGTCGGCGCGTTGATGAGGCGGTTGTAGGCGAGCGTGCGCTCGAACAGCGAATCGGGCGCACCGACGAGACGAAACGACCACGACTCCACCAGCGTGCGGTCGACCGCCAGCGGCTTGAACACGCGCAGGATCTGGATCGGCCCTTTCACCATCGCATTCGGAAACAGCACCGTGTTGTGACGCACCTCGCCGAGAATCCGCGCGGCGCGCGCTTCGCCGTAAGCCGCGGTCATCTTCTCGTGATAGCCGGGAATGGGCGTGTAGCGCGCGTGAATCGAATCGGCGGTGCCGGTGTGACCATGTCCGTTGGGCCACACGCGCAACCCCATCTGCTCGAAGAACGCGTGCGGCTGGATGAACGGCTCCAGCAGCTCGACCGCCATCGGCTTCGCCTGCTGCGTGCCGTCGCGCTCCCACACGCGCACGGCCGTGCCGGCCGACGACTCGTGCGCGACCATCGGATGGCAGGTGTCGGTCTGATTCTCGACCAGCATCTTCCAGTTACAGCCGTGCACGTAGCGGAACACGCCGCCCGCGACTTCCACGCGCCCTTCCGGCGAACGATCGACGAGGTTGTCGAGCGACGACAGCGCATCGCCGAAGTACGCATGGAAATCGACACCGGACTGACTCAGGCGGCAGAACACGAAACCGCGATGCTCATGGGTCGCGCCGACCGCCTGCATGCCCTTGCTCGCCTCGCACGTCTCGAAGCCCGTGTTTTCGTAGCCGCGCCGCAGCGGAATCGCGTAGAGGCTGCCGTCGGTCCGGTACGACCAGGCGTGGTACGGGCAGCGGAAGAATGTGCCCGTATTGCCGGAGGCATCCGTCACCAGCTGCGTGCCCTTGTGCGAACAGCGGTTGTGCAGCACCCGCACCGAACCGTCGACGTGGCGCACCATCACGACCGGCTCGGCGCCGATCGTCGTCGTCACATAGTCGCCCGTGGCCGGAATCTGGCTGACATGGCCGACATAGACCCACGTGTTCCAGAACAGATGGCGCATCTCCAGCTCGAAGATGCGCGGCGACAGATAGAGGTCCTTGTGCACCTCGGTATCGCGCACGAGCGAAGCCACCGCATCGGTGAACGATGGTGCCGTCATGCGCGCCCCCGACTGCGGACGCGATGCGGCCGCGCGTCCTCGCGACGCGCGATGTCGATTGCTTTTATTGTCATCTCTCAGGTTTCTGGTTGGTATGCCGCTCGGAGGAGCATGTGCCTGCCGCCGCGCGGCGGCGTCAGGCGTTGCGGGTAACGGTCAGCCCGTCACCGGCGTCTCGTGCAAGCGCAGCCAGCCGATGCGGCCATCCGCGTCGCGCTCGAACACGACGGTCGAACGGCGCACCGTTCGCCGCCCTGCCGCGTCGGTCTGCGTCTCGCGATAGGCGATCGTCGAGCCGCCCTGCCACGTGCTCACTTCGTGCAGTTCGTCGATCGCGATCCGCAGGCCGGGCCGCGCGCCGAAGCCGCGCGAGAACAGGACGTCGATATCCGCGTAATCGAGCGCATGCCCATGCAGCGAGATCATCGAGAAGTCCCGCGAAAAGCGCGCGAGCAGCGGCGCGAGCCCGTCGCGCGCCGCGCTGCCGGACAACCATTGCTCGATGTCGACGTGCGCGTCGACCACTTCCTGGAAAAACGGGTTTGACGAATTCATCTCGAAACTCACGAACGTTGAGAAGCCGCACGCCCGGCGGGCGCACGGTGCGCGGCGAGGCGCGCGACGAACGGCAGCGGCAGCAGCGTCGCCAGCGCTGCCAGGCCGAAACATTGCTGGTACGGCAGCCGCCCGTCGTCCCCGTGCATCGACAGCAGGAAGTTCAACGCGCTGCCCAGCACCGCGACGCCGAGACAGAAGCTCAGTTGCCGGTTGATGTTCCACAGCGCGCTCGCGTCGCCCATTCGCGCGGCGGGGACATCGAGAAACGCCGCGCTTTGCGACGTGCTCGTGCACATGCTGGCGCCGAGCCCCATCGCGACGAACGCGAGCACGCGCCCGGCCTCGAAACCTGCAAGCGGGGTCGCGAGCAACACGATCCCGATCGCGTCGATCGCAATCCCGCACATGAACAGCGGCTTCGGCCCCCACTTCGGGAAACAACGGCGCGTCGTCGCGATCGCGGCGAACGACGCGATCGCCCACGGCACCATCAGCGCGCCCGTATGCGTCGCACTGAGCCCGAGCGCGTTCTGCAGATACAGCGCGGCGACGAGGTTCACGCCGGTAAACACGCCCGGCACGCACAGGTAGACGATCAGCCCGATCCGCAGCAGCGGCTGCGCAACCAGGCGCAGGTCGAGCAGCGGCGCGGCAGCCCGGCGCGCGTGCGCGACATACGCTCCACCGGCGACGAGCGCGATCGCGAGCGGAACGAACGCGTCGCGGCCCGCGCCCGGCTGTCCCGCGAACGTCAGGCCGAGCAGCAGCGCAACGAGCGCCGCGGCGCTCAGCCCGAGGCCGCGCACGTCGAGCGCCGGCGGACTGCCGTCCGGTTCGTCGGCCGGCAGCCACGCGAACGCGAGCATGCTCGTGACCGCGGCGAGCGGCAGCATTCCGAAGAAGATCGCCCGCCACGACACGCGATCCACGACCACGCCGCCCAGCGCCGGCGACAGCGCCGGCACGAGCAGCGCGACCATCATCACGATCGACGTCAGATGCGCCCGCGCATCGGGCGGATACGCACGATAGGCCATCGTCTGCCCGACCGGGATCAGCAATCCGCCGCCGAGCCCCTGGATCAGCCGCCATGCCAGCAGTGCGCCGATCGACGCCGACAGGCCGACGCCGAGGCTGCCGAGCGCGAACAGCAGCAGCGACGCGATCAGCAGCCGGCGCTCGCCGAAGCGGCGCGCGAGCCACGTACCGAGCGGGATCACGACCGTCAGCCCGAGCACGTACGCGTTGCCGATCCACGCCAGCTGCGCGACCGACGCGTGCAGCTCGCGCTGGATCGTCGGATAGGCGGCGTTGATGACGAACATGTTGGCGAGGTCGATCGCGAACCCGAGCAGATAGACGGCGGCGATTTTCGAGCGATCGGTCATGGCGGCGGAAGACGAACGAAACGCCGCAGTGTAAGGTTCGCCGCGCACGTCGATAAGCCCGGCCGGACGGCAGGACTGGTCGAAAAATTTTGACAATCAGGGCACCATGTCGGTTTTCCGTCTCGGATCCGACACGCCATGGTGAGTCTCGATCGTTTCGCTGTCTTCCGCGCCGTCGTGGAAGCAGGGTCGTTTACGGCCGCCGCCGCCCAGCTGAACCAGGCCCGGGCCGCGGTGAGCTTCAACATCAAGCAGCTGGAAGCCGAGCTCGGCGTCACCCTGCTCACGCGCACCACGCGGCGCGTCGAGCTGACCGACGCGGGCGAGCGCTTCCATGCGCGCTGCCTGCGCGTGCTGGAGGAAGCCGAAAGCGCGATCGAGGACGCGCGCAGCGAGCATGGCGGGATGCACGGCGTGCTGCGCGTGACGTCAACCGTCGAGTACGGGACGATGGTCGTCGCCCCCGCACTGCACACGTTCATGCAGCGGCATCCCGCGCTGCGCGTGCGGCTCGAAACGCATGCGTCGCAGGTCGATCTGGTGCGCGAGCGCGTCGACGTGGCGATCCGGCTCGGCCGCCTCGAACAGTTCCAGGATCTGCCGTACCGCGGCGCGTGCCTCGCGACGTACGAAGTGCGGCCCGTGATCGCGCCGTCACTGCTCGCCGCGGCCGGCCTGTCGCACATCGAGTCGCCGGACACGCTCGCCCGGCTGCCGCAGCTCGGCCATACGCGGCTCGAGCGCATCGCCACGTGGCCGCTCGCCGATCGCGACGGCAACCCGCACGCGTTCCGGCCCGGTGCCAAGCCGCGCGTCGTGGTCGACAACGCGTCGGTCCTGCGCGTGCTCGCGCGGCAAGGCAGCGGTGTCGCACTGCTGCCCGAATGGCTCGTGCGAGACGATCTCGCGAGCGGCGCGCTGGTCGATGCGCTCCCCGGCTACCGGTTTCCGCCGCAGGCCGTCTATGCGCTGTACCCGTCGACCCCGCACGTACCGCAGAAAGTACGTGCATGGGTCGACTTCATGAAGGCATATCTCGCCTGAACCCGGCGTGAACGTGGCAGGCGCGCGGCGACTCACGCGCGCGCCGCATCGTCCCGCAGCAGCGCGTCGATCCGCCGGGCGATCGCGAGCAGACGGCGATCGCCGCCCCATGGCCCTTCCAGCATCAGCCCGACCGGCAGCGCCGTTTGCGGGGAGCGTCCGGCCGGGATCGAGACGGACGGCACGCCGGCGAGCGTCGCCGGCGAAGTCTGGCGTGCGACGCGCGCGAACAGCGCCGCATCCTGCGCGGCGGTCATCGCGGCCGTGTCGTTGAGCGACGGCGGCTCGCCCGGCACAGTCGGCATCGCGATGCAGTCGACCGGCGTACCGAACGCGTCGTCGTACCAGCGCACGAGACGCCGACGGCACCCGATCGCGTCCGCATACGCCTGCGCATCGACTGGCGTAGACACGAACGACCGGAAGATCGCGCGCACGTCGTCGCTCGCGATCCGCTCGACGAACGTGTCGAACGGGATGCCGAGCCGTTCCGCCGCGAAGCGGCGCCAGTAATGGTTCGCCTCGTATCCGACGAGCGGAAAGCCGCATGCTTCGCTGGCCTCGTGCAGCGGCATCGCCGGCAACGGCACGAGCGTCGCGCCGGCCGCCGCGAACGACGCGAGCGCACGCTCGATGCAGCTCGCGACGCCTGGATCGAGCGCGTCGAAATACGGTGCACCCGGCACGCCGATGCGCAACTGCGGCCACTCGGGCGCGGTCGCGATGCTGTCGTCGCGCGTCAGCACCGCGTCGAGCAGCAGCAGATCGTCGATGCCATGTCCGATCGGCCCCACCGTGTCGCGCGTGGGCGACAGCGACAGCACGCCGTGCGCCGAATAGCGCTGCGCGGACGGCCGCAATCCGTAGACACCACAGAATGCGGCCGGAATCCGCACCGAGCCGCCCGTATCGGTACCGAGACCGAACGGGATACCGGCCGCGACGGCCGCCGCCGTGCCGCCGCTCGACCCGCCGGCGATACGCCGCGGATCCTGCGGATTGCCGACGGCGCCGAAGTGCCGGTTGCCGCTCGTGATGCCGAACGCAAGCTCGTGCATGTTCGCCTTGCCGAGCGGCACCGCGCCGGCGTCAAGCAGACGCCGCACGGTCAGCGCGTCCGAGGCCGCCCGATAGCCGTTCACCGCCGGGCTCGCGCCGAGCGTCGGCATCCCGGCGGTATCGAGGTTGTCCTTGATCACGAACGGCACGCCGGCAAGCGGTAACACGTCGCCCTGGGCGACGCGCGCATCGACGTGCTCGGCCGTGCGGCGCGCGAGTTCGCCATCGACGTGCACCATCGCATTGAGCGGCGCGATCGACGCGAGACGCGCGAGCGCGTCGTCGGCCAGATCGACAGCGCGGCGTTCGGCCGTGCGCACGGCATCGGCAAGCTCGCGCACGCTGGCGGCGGAAACGAATGAAGAGGAAGAAACGCGGTTCGGCTGTATTGTCATGTTGTGTGCTGGACGCGGAATCGATCGGGAAACGCGCGACGTGCCGGAGGCCCTGTCCGGCACGCTACGCGAAGGCGATGGTATCCCGGCCCGCGGCCGCATGCACGCTACGCGCCGCGCGACGACCGCTCGCGCGTTTCCCCCGCGTCGCCGACCGGGCGCGTCAGCCACGGCCCGATCTCCATCTGCTCGTACCGCACGAGCCGGCTCTTGCGCGCGCGGCGATACGCCCACCAGATCGCGACGAACAGCGGAATCCACACATAGATCGACAGCACTTCCATCCAGTCGATGCGAGCGGCGAAGAACGCCTGGTAATCCTGCCCGAGCGAGATCACGATGCAGATCGCGATCGCGAACAACGGCCCGAACGGGAACCACTTCGCGCGATACGGCAGCTGATCGAGCCGGTAGCCCTGCTTCAGAAAGCCCTTGCGGAACCGGTAGTGGCAGACCGCGATGCCGAGCCACGCGATAAAGCCGGTGATGCCGACCGTATTGAGCAGCCACAGATAGATGCGCTGGTTGTTGGTCAGTGACGTGAGGAAGCACAGCCCGCCCACCGCCATCGTCGCGTAAAGCGCGTTGCGCGGCACGCCGCCCGGCGACAGCGTCGCGAACATCGCGGGCGCACGGCCTTCCGCCGCGAGGTTGTACAGCATCCGCGTCGCCGCATACGTGCCGGAGTTGCCGGCCGACAGCACGGCCGTCAGGATCACGAGGTTCATCGCGCCCGCGGCGAGCGGAAAGCCCGCATGGCTGAACACGAGCGTGAACGGGCTCACGCCGATGTCGGTCACGTCGCTCTTCAGCAGGTTCGGGTCGGTGTACGGCACCAGCAGGCCGATCACGAAGATCGCGAGCACGTAGAACAGCATGATCCGCCAGAAGATCTGCTTCACCGCGCGCGGGATCGTCTTGCGCGGGTTTTCCGATTCGCCGGCCGTGATCCCGACCAGCTCGGTGCCGAGAAACGAGAAGCCCGCGATCAGCGCAACGCTCATCATCGCGTGCACGCCGCCGACGAACGGCGCATCGCCGGTCCTGAAGTTGCGCCAGCCGACGGGATGCCCGTTGCCGAGCAGGCCAGCCGCGATCAACAACCCCGCCGCGATGAACGCGATCACGGTGACGACCTTGATCAGCGAGAACCAGTATTCGGATTCGCCAAAGCCGCGCACCGACAGCGTGTTCAGCAGGAAGATCAGCACCAGGAAGCCCGCGCCCCACCACACGCCCGGCACGGCTGGAAACCAGTAGCGCATCACGATCTGCCCGGCGACGAGTTCGATCGCGATCGTCACCGCCCAGCTGTACCAGTAGGTCCAGCCGAGCGCGACGCCGAAGCCTTCGTCGACGTACTTCTCGCCGTAGATCGCGAACGAGCCCGACACCGGCATCAGCGCGGCCATCTCGCCGAGCCCGGTAACGACGAAGTAGACCATCAGCCCGATCGCGACATACGCGGCGATCGCGCCGCCCGGCCCCGCCTGCGCGACCGATGCGCCCGACGCGACGAACAGCCCCGTGCCGATCGAGCCGCCGATCGCGATCATCGCGATGTGGCGACTCTGCAGCCGGCGCTTCAGCGCCGTTCCGGACGGTGCGGCCGTCTCCACTGCCGCTTGCAAAGCATCCATAGTGTTCACCCTGATTGGATTCGGTCCGCTCCAATTGATTCGGAATACCAACCGATTGGCCCGGTTATTCGCGTCGAAGAACGGTCCTGTTCGCCGGGCCGCGCGTCCGATGCCGGCGGCCCGGACGCACACGACCGCGTCAGACGACGCTGCGCTTGATCGCCTGCAGCTCGGCCGTCGTCACGATCTTCTCGATCCGGAACCGCTGACTTTCCAGCCACATGTTCGCGATCCGCCGGTATTCGTCGAGATCCTCGCACGCGAGCCGCACGAGAAAATCGAACGTGCCGCTGACGAGCCAGCAGTCGAGCACCGCCGGGTTGTTCCGCATCTCGTCCTCGAACGGCGCCTGCGAACGCCCGTGGTCGGCCAGCACGATCTGCGCGATCACGACGATCGGCTTGGTCGCGCGCGGCGCCTTGATCACCGCGCGATAGCCTTCGATCACGCCGAGCGCCTCGAGCCGCTCCACGCGCGCCTGACATGGGCGCGGCGTGAGGTTCACGAGCTCCGACAGCTTCCGGTACGAAATCCGTCCGTCGGTGCGCAGGATGTCGAGGATCCGGAGGTCGATCTTGTCGAGCTGCATCTTCTTGTCGGTCATCCGCGTTCGCTCCGGTCGGGTGGTGGCTGGCGCGTGGAGCGTCTGCTCCAGTTCCGCGCGGGGGCCACATTATCCGGCCGAAGCGGCCGCGCGCCAATCGGCTAGAAGCGCAGCGACAGGCAGGTCAGGCCGCCGTCCATCTTGCGGAACTCGCTCGTGTCGATCACGTGCAGCGGCAGCCCGAGCGAGCCGATCGCGTCGTGCACGCGCGGATAGCCGGCCGGTGTGATCAGCGTGCCGTTCACGCGCAGCGTGTTGCCCGCGTATTCATCGGCGGCCGAGATGGCGATCCGGCGATAGTCGGCGAACGCCGGATGCTCGGCCAGCGCCTCGGTCACGAGCAGCGTGTCGTCGCCGAGCGCGTTGACCACCGATTTCAGATGCAGGCCGGCGCCGACCGGCACCGCGACGACCGAGTAGCCGTAGCGCGACACCAGCGACTCGAACGCGGCGATGCCCTCGGCATCGGTGCGGCTCGTCAGGCCGATGTAGAAGCGCTTGCCGACGAGCATCACGTCGCCGCCGTCGAGGCGGCCCGCCTGCATCGGCAGCAGGTCGCGATGCGCGCCGAGCGCCGCTTCGATATGCGCCGTCTCGCCGCGCCGCGCGGGTGCGCCGGGGCGCGTGATCACCGCTAATTCGGGGGTGACGACAGCGACGTCCTCGACGAAGTGCGAATCGGGAAACGCGTCCAGCGGCGGCAGTTCGGTCAGTTCGACACCGAGGCCGCGCAGCGCGTCGCAGTATGCGTGGAACTGCGTGAGCGTCTTGTCGTAGTCGGGCGCGCCGAGCGCGGCGGTGGTGAGACCCGCGCCGCAGGACGGCGCGGGACGGCGAACGATCGCTTGCGTGAATTGCATCGACTCCTCCATGGTCACGCTGCCCCGTGCGGCGCGCGGGGCAGCTGCGTTGTGTCCGGACCATTATCGGAAGCCAAATTGCGCAATTCGCGTCGAATTCGGGCGTGCCCGCAGCCGATCGCGTCGAATTGCGTGCGTGACGCAGCGGATTCGGCAGACGGCTGGCGTGCGCGGCGCAAACGCACCGTACGCGGATGCCGGAGCGACCGACGCGTCCATGCGCTGCATCCGTTATGCGGCGACAGGCGCGAACCCCATTTGCGCACGCCCCAGCGCCGTCAGATCGCCCTCGCCGCCGCGTCCGTCGAAATCGACCTCGAAATGATCGGCCGGGAAATCGGGCGGGCTGTCGCCGCGCAGGAACGCGAGCCGCTGGCGCTGGAGGTACGCATCGTTCTTCGCGCAACCGGGCGCGGCCGCGATGTACATCACGTTGCTGTCGCCGCTGCCGCGATGCGCATCCTCGACCGCATGCACGACGTCGCCATGCCAGAACACCGCATCGCCCGGCTCCATGTGCGGGATCGGCACCAGCGCGTCGAGCAGCAGCGCATGCCATTCGGGCAGGATCGACAGCGCGCGCCCCGGACGCGCGCCGCACAGGTCGTCGTCGGCGACGTCGTCCTGCAGCGCACGCAGCACGACGTACGCCATCGCGTTCGCGACCGGGATCAGCTGCAGCGTGCCGTCGCCGGGCCCTTGCGGCGTCAGCGCAGTCCAGCCCTGGAACGTGCGGAACATCGAGCACACGGCCGGCGACGGAATCTCCTCGACGTCCGGGCGAAACGCGGCGTCGAACGGATCGTAATCGCGCCAGTGGCCGGCCAGCACGTGGCGGTAGACCTGCCGGAAATTCGCGCCGAGCCAGCGTTCGACAGAGCCGCCGTCGACGTGCGGCGACAGCCCGAGCGACGTCGAGCCCGGTGGCCGGCGGCGGATCCGGTCCGCGTAGGCCTGCACCTGGTCGGGATCGAAATGCGTGCGCGCGCCGTCCGCATGACGCCACAGCCGGTTCAGGAACACGCGTGCCCGCGTGAGGGCCGGCGACTGGCGCGCGGCCACCTGCGGCTTCGACCAGTAGACGCCGTAGATCTGCGGCTTGCCGGACGCGAGGTTACCGAAGTATCGGTCCTCGGCGCGCGCATGCAGCCGCTCGGCGAAGCGGTTCGCGTCCAGATAGGCGCCGATCTCGTCGTTCCAGTCGCGCGCCTGCTGCGCGTCGAACACACCGCGGATCACCGCCGCGCCATGCGCACGGATCGCGGCGATCGCCCGCGGATCGACGGTGTCGTTCGCGATATCCGCGAATCGCAGCACCGGAATCACGTCGCGGCCTTGCGCGTGCGCGCGGCGGATCGCGTCGACCTGCCGCGCGATATCGCCCTCCAGCTCGCGGAACGTGGCCGCGTACCCGGGCAGATCGGCGCGCAGCGCCCGTTTCGCCGTGCGGACCGCGGCCGGCAGATCGTCAATCGTCAGGTGCATCGTCGTCTCCTCGCTGAATCGTGTGTCGTGTCGAGCATTCAGCGTACGGCCGACGCGGCGCCGTCATCGACACTATCCGGTCAACTATCGATACAATCCCGACAACCACTCGCTACTCGGGGCGATGGCAGACCACGCACAGCTTGTTGCCGTCCGGGTCGCGGAAATACGCGCCGTAGTAGTCGGCGTGATAGTGCGGCCGCAGCCCCGGCGGGCCGTCGCAGGTGCCGCCCTGCTGCAGCGCGAGCGCATGACAGCGGTCGACCCGCGCGCGCGTCGCCACGTCGAACGCGATCGTATGGCCGTTGCCCGGTTCGGGCGCGCGGCCGTCGAGGGGCCAGCCGAAGAAGAACAGCGGCCGGTCGGCATCGGCCGGCATCCAGCCCGACCAGCCGTCCGGCTCGCTGAACTTCAGACGCAGCCCGAGCTCCGCGAACAGCGGCGCGTAGAAGTCGTACGCGCGCGCGGTATCGCTGACGCCTACGCAAACATGTGAAAACATGGCATCGCTCCGTCGTGACGATCGATCACGATCATGCCACGGCGCGCTGCCCCGCTCGACCGGAGGTCGCGATGAAGCCGCAATACGAGCATGTGACGTTCGCCCCCGGCTGTTCGATTCGCGTGTATCACCGTCAACTCGCGCACATTCCGTTCGAATGGCATCGACATCCCGAATACGAACTGACGCTGACGCTGAACAGCCGAGGCCGGCGCTTCGTCGGCGATCATGTTGCCCGTTACGGGGACGACGACCTGGTGCTCGTCCCGCCCAACCTGCCGCACACGTGGTCGTCGAATGCGCGCATCGATCGTGACGCGCCGGAAGTCGCGCTCGTCGTCTGGTTCGACGGCGACTGGGCACGGCGCATGGCCGACTGCTGCCCCGAGTACGCGCCGCTGCGCTCGCTGCTGCGTCGCGCGGCGCCTGGTCTCGCATTCGACGCCGAGACAGCCCGCGCGATGCGCGCGCGGTTGCCGCAGTTGCTCGACTCATCGCCGCGCGTCCGCCTCGCGGCCGCACTCGACACGCTCGCCGATCTCGCTGAAGCCGGCGGCGAACCGCTCGCCACCGCCCAGGCCTACGGCCGGCCCGACGCAGCCGCGTCATCGGCCGACTCGGCCGCACCCGAAGCCGAACGCCTCGACCGCGTGCTCGACGCGATCGACCGGCGCTTCCATGAGCCGCTGCGCATCGACGCGCTCGCCGCCGTCGCGCACATGTCCGAACGCACGCTGCAGCGGCTGTTCGTGCGGCACCTCGGCGAAAGTGTCGGCCGCTACGTGCAACGGCTGCGGCTCGCGCATGCGTGCCGCCACCTGGTGGGCACCGACTGGCCGATCGCGACGGTCGCCGCGCGCTGCGGCATTCCGAATGCCGCGAACTTCAACCGCCAGTTCCTCGCCGCGCGCGGGATGACGCCCGGCGCATACCGGCAGTTCTTCGCGCGGCATGGCCACGCTCCCGACGCCGGCGCGCCGCCACCGCTCGACACGCGGCCGCCGTCGCTGGAACGCCATGCCGTTCGGCCGCGCAAATGAAAACACCCCGGCGGGATGACCCACCGGGGTGTCGGGGCGTTGCGATTGCCGGACGCGAGCGGCCTTGCGGCCGTTCGCGCCGCGCACGACTCAACGTGCGTTGAGCGGCTTCGCTTCGCGCGGCGTGTCGCCGATGAACAGCTGACGCGGACGGCCGATCTTCTGTTCCGGATCCGCGATCATTTCGTTCCACTGTGCGATCCAGCCGACCGTACGTGCCATCGCGAAGATACACGTGAACATCGACGTCGGGATGCCCAGCGCGCGCTGAACGATACCCGAGTAGAAGTCGACGTTCGGGTACAGCTTGCGCGACACGAAGTATTCGTCTTCCAGCGCGATCTTCTCGAGCTGCATCGCGAGCTTGAACAGCGGGTCGTCGTGCAGGCCGAGTTCGTTCAGCACTTCGTAGCACGTTTCGCGCATCAGCTTCGCACGCGGGTCGTAGTTCTTGTACACGCGGTGACCGAAGCCCATCAGCTTCACGCCCGAATTCTTGTCCTTCACCTGCTTGATGAATTCGGGGATGTTGTCCGGCGAACCGATCTGCTCGAGCATGTTCAGCGCGGCTTCGTTCGCACCGCCGTGCGCCGGGCCCCACAGACATGCGATACCGGCTGCGATACACGCGAACGGGTTCGCGCCCGACGAGCCGGCCAGACGGACCGTCGACGTCGAAGCGTTCTGCTCGTGGTCGGCGTGCAGGATCAGGATACGGTCGAGTGCGCGGACGAGCACGTCGTTGACCTTGTACTCTTCGCACGGGTTCGAGAACATCATGTGCATGAAGTTCGCGCTGTACGACAGTTCGTTCTTCGGATAAACGAACGGCTGGCCGATGCTGAACTTGTACGCCATCGCGACGAGCGTCGGCAGCTTCGCGATCATGCGGATCGCCGACACTTCGCGGTGACGCGGATCGTTGATGTCGAGCGAGTCGTGATAGAACGCCGACAGCGCGCCGACGGCAGCCACCAGCACTGCCATCGGGTGCGCGTCGCGGCGGAAGCCACGGAAGAAGAAGTGCATCTGCTCGTGCACCATCGTGTGCTTCGTGACGGTGTCGACGAATTCCTTCTTCTGTGCTGCGTTCGGCAGTTCACCCTTCAGCAGCAGGTAGCAGCTTTCGAGGAAGTCCGCGTTTTGCGCGAGATTGTCGATCGGGTAGCCGCGGTACAGCAGTTCGCCCTTGTCGCCGTCGATGTACGTGATCGCCGAATTACAAGCTGCCGTCGACATGAAGCCCGGGTCGTAAGTGAACTTGCCGGTTTGGCCGTACAGCTTGCGGATGTCGATCACGTCCGGGCCCATCGTCCCCTTGTAGATCGGCATTTCGACGCTCGGCGAATTGTCGCTGAACGATAGCGTGGCTTTAACATCAGACGGAGTCATGGCACATCCTCAATCGAAATAAAGAAACGGGATTCGATAACGGGCGTAACGCGTTACACGTTGCGCAGCATCTCCAACAGCCGGTGAACGTCCGGGCTGTCTAGGTCGCCCTCTGGTTCCTTGCGCGCGAGGAGCAAGTCCATCAGGTCGTTGTCGCTCAGATCGAGCAGGCGCGACAACGCGCCTACGTCTGCATCGGTGAGGTCATGCTCGTATCTGCTGAAGAAACGCTCGAATACGATGTCGTTTTCCAGCAGACCCCGCCGCGCGCGCCAGCGGAGGCGCGCGCGACGGTGCGGGTCGGATTGATGCGAATCGTCGCTCATCACAAACTTTAAACCGCGCGACGGACCATCAGTTCCTTGATCTTGCCGATCGCCTTCGTCGGGTTCAGGCCCTTCGGGCAAACGTCGACGCAGTTCATGATCGTGTGGCAACGGAACAGACGGTACGGGTCTTCCAGGTTGTCGAGACGCTCGCCGGTGGCGGTGTCGCGGCTATCGGCGATGAAGCGGTAAGCCTGCAGCAGGCCGGCCGGGCCGACGAACTTGTCCGGGTTCCACCAGAAGCTCGGGCACGACGTCGAGCAGCTCGCGCACAGAATGCACTCATACACGCCGTCGAGCTCGTCGCGTTCTTCCGGCGACTGGAGACGTTCCTTCTCCGGCGGCGGCGCGTCGTTGATCAGGTACGGCTTGATCGAGTGGTACTGGTTGAAGAAGTGCGTCATGTCGACGATCAGGTCGCGCACGACGGGCAGGCCCGGCAGCGGGCGCAGCACGATCTTCTGCGGCAGGTCGTTCAGGTTCGTCAGGCACGCCAGACCGTTCTTGCCGTTGATGTTCATCGCGTCGGAACCGCACACGCCTTCACGGCACGAGCGGCGGAACGACAGCGTCTCGTCCACGGCCTTCAGCTTGACCAGTGCGTCGAGCAGCATGCGCTCATGCTGGATCTCGAGCTCGTACGTCTGCATGCGCGGCGCCGCGTCCTTGTCCGGATCGTAGCGGTAGACTTCAAAAATGCGTTTTGCCATTTCGGATTCCTTTGACTCGGCTTAGAACGTGCGCGGCTTCGGCGGCACGGAGTCGACCGTCAGCGGCTTCATTTGAACCGGCTTGTAGTCGAGGCGATCGCCTTCGCTGTACCACAGCGTGTGGCGCAGCCAGTTGTCGTCGTCGCGATGTTCGAAATCGCTGTGTGCGTGCGCGCCGCGGCTTTCCTTGCGCGCTTCCGCCGACACCATCGTCGCGCGGGCGACTTCGATCAGGTTCTCCAGCTCGAGCGCTTCGACGCGCGCGGTGTTGAACACCTTCGACTTGTCCTTCAGGTGGATGTTTTCCACGCGTGCCTTCAGGCCGGCCATCTGGTCGACGCCTTCCTTCAGCAGTGCCGACGTGCGGAACACGCCTGCGTGCTTCTGCATCGTCGCGCGGATGTCGTTGGCGACGTCCTGCGTGTACTCGCCCGAGGTCGACTTGTCGAGCTTGTTCAGACGCGCCAGCGAGAATTCGCCTGCATCGGCCGGCAGCGGCTTGTGTTCCTTCTGGTTCTTCACGTGCTCGACGATGTGGTTGCCGGCCGCACGGCCGAACACCACGAGGTCCAGCAGCGAGTTCGTGCCGAGGCGGTTCGCGCCGTGCACGGACACGCACGAGCACTCGCCCACTGCGTAGAAGCCGTTGACCGGATCCTTGTGGCCGCGCGACGTGCCGACGACCTGACCATGGATGTTGGTCGGGATGCCGCCCATCTGGTAGTGAATCGTCGGGACGACCGGGATCGGTTCCTTGATCGCATCGACGTTCGCGAACTTCAGCGCGATTTCGCGGATCGACGGCAGACGCTTCATGATCGTCTCGGCGCCGATGTGCGACAGGTCGAGCAGCACGTGGTCCTTGTTCGGACCGACGCCGCGGCCTTCCTTGATTTCCTGGTCCATCGAACGCGACACGAAGTCACGCGGCGCCAGATCCTTCAGCGTCGGTGCGTAGCGTTCCATGAAGCGCTCGCCGTTCGCGTTGCGCAGGATGCCGCCTTCGCCGCGCACGCCTTCGGTGATCAGCACGCCCGCGCCGGCCACGCCGGTCGGGTGGAACTGCCAGAACTCCATGTCCTGCAGCGCGATGCCCGAGCGAGCGGCCATGCCGAGGCCGTCGCCGGTGTTGATGAACGCGTTGGTCGACGCCGCGAAGATCCGGCCTGCGCCGCCCGTCGCGAACAGCGTCGTCTTGCCTTCCATGATGTAGACGTCGCCCGTCTCCATCTCGAGGGCCGTCACGCCGAGCACGTCGCCGTCCGCGTCGCGGATCAGGTCGAGCGCCATCCATTCGACGAAGAATTGCGTCTTCGCTTCGACGTTCTGCTGGTACAGCGTGTGCAGCAGCGCGTGACCGGTACGGTCGGCGGCCGCGCAAGCGCGCTGGACCGGCTTCTCACCGTAGTTCGCGGTATGGCCGCCGAACGGACGCTGGTAGATCGTGCCGTCCGCGTTACGGTCGAACGGCATGCCGAAGTGTTCCAGTTCGTACACGACGTTCGGTGCTTCGCGGCACATGAACTCGATCGCGTCCTGGTCGCCGAGCCAGTCGGAACCCTTGATCGTGTCGTAGAAGTGGAAGTGCCAGTTGTCTTCGCTCATGTTGCCGAGCGACGCGCCGATGCCGCCCTGTGCGGCCACCGTGTGCGAACGGGTCGGGAACACCTTCGACAGCACGCCGACCGACAGGCCCGCGCGCGACAGTTGCAGCGCTGCGCGCAAGCCCGAGCCGCCCGCGCCGACGATCACCACGTCGAACTTGCGGCGCGGCAGGGAAGTTTTGATTGCAGCCATTCTTTACACTCTCCAGAGAATCTGCGCGGCGTAGCCCGCACATGCGAGCAGCCAGACGATGGTCAGCGATTGCAGCAGCAGGCGCACACCGACGGGCTTCACGTAGTCCATCCAGATGTCGCGCACGCCGACCCATGCGTGGTAGAAGAGGGAAAGCAGCGTCACGAAGGTCGCGAGCTTCATCCATTGCGCGGAGAAGATCGATGCCCAGCCTTCGTACGAGAAGTCATGCGCGCCGAAGAACAGGACGAGCAGAATGACCGTGTAGACCGCCATGATCGTGGCGGTGACGCGCTGCGCGAGCCAGTCGCGCAGGCCGTAGTGAGCGCCGACGACGAGGCGCTTCGAGCCGATTCGGTTATTGGCTGCCATTTTCTTAGAATGCTCCGAACAGTTTGAGTGCCATGGCGATCGTCAGGGCGATCGAGACGACAAAGACGACGACGGCCGTCCGCTTGCCGCCTTCCTTCGAGACGGCGTCGTGATTGACGTCCATCAGCAGGTGGCGAATGCCGGCGCAGAAATGGTGGAGGAACGCCCAGGACAACGCGAGGACGATCAGCTTGACGACGATGTTGGAGAGGAAAGCCTTGAAGACTTCGAAGCTGAGCTCGGAGGTGAGGCTCTGATCGAAGAGGAACAGCAGGAACGGCAGGAACAGGAACAGCAGCGCGCCGCTGACTCGATGGAGGATCGACAATATCGCCGCCAAGGGCATGCGATATTTCATCGTGATATCGCCGAATCCGATGTTCCGGTATTCCGGCCTCGGCTTTCTTACTGCGTCAGTCATGCTAGACCCCTACTATGTTGTCACACTAATCCGCGATTTTAGCGCCTTTTTATATCGCGCTGCAGCGAAAGTCTGCTCTGGATCATTACGCGAACGGGAATAAAGGCGGCCCGAAACGTGCTACGCGAACATGGGAAGTGCGCGCGCACGCTGCTTGTGCCGATACGTCGTCAGCTCAAGTCATTCTGATAGTAATACCCGGTTGTGACATACCAGCCGCGTCGCACTTCCACCGGCCGGTCTCCGTATGTATAGGACACACGCTCCACAGACAGCAAAGGAAAACCCGCAGGCACGTGCAGCAGGTCGGCCACCGCCGGCTCCGCCGCCACCGCGCGGATCTTCTCCGTCGCGCGGATCATCCGCGTGCCGAATTCCGTCTCGAACATCGCGTAGAGCGGCCCCTTGTACTCGCTCAGCCGCTCGAACGTGAGCCCGCGGAACATCGCGCCCGGCAGCCAGATCTCGTCCAGCACCGTCACTTCGTTCTCGAACTCGAGCAGGCGGCGCACCTGCACGACCGGGTCGGCCGGCTTCAGGTCGAGCTGCCGCGCGATCTCGGCCGGCGCGCGCAGGCGCCGGCATTCGAGCAGGCGACTCACGTGCGGATGCTCGGCACCGTCGTCGGCCAGCAGACGCAGAAAGCGGAACTGCGCGCGATCTTCGTTGTGCGTTGCGACAAAAGTGCCCTTGCCCTGCCGCCGGACCACCAGGTTTTCGGCGGCCAGTTCGTCGATCGCCTTGCGAACGGTGCCCTGGCTGACCTTGTAACGGGCCGCGAGCTCCACTTCGCTCGGAATGATCTCGCCCGGCTTCCACTCGCCGGATTCCAGGCTTTGCGTGATCAATGACTTGATCTGCTGGTATAACGGACTGAAGGTCGGCGACGGCGAAGCGGCAGGCGCCGGCACGGAATCGGCCGCGCCCGGCTGCCCTGGGCCGCCTGCGCCGGTCGGATTCGCGTTGTTCGCCTGGTTCGATGTCATGGCGCGCATTTCATCACAAACCGCGCTTTTCCGTCCACTCAAATTCCGCAAAACATCTGTCTTATATAAGACATATGATACCGTTTGACTTTGGGTCCATCGGCTCCTACACTCCGGGGCGAGCAAGGGTTCGCGGGTGCAAAATGCGTCCCCGGCTACGTGCCACGGCCGTCTCCAGGTTCACCGCGTCTGCCTTTCGCGAGTCCTCCGCCCTGCTTCAATGCAACGCTACGCGTAACGCGCATAGAATGGCGTTTTGCCTAGCGTCCACCGCTTCACCCGTCCTGGAGATTTTCAATGGCTAAGCCCGCAAAGCGCGTTGCCGTCACCGGCGCCGCAGGTCAAATCGCTTACTCCCTGCTGTTCCGCATCGCGAACGGCGACCTGCTCGGCAAGGACCAGCCGGTCATCCTGCAACTGCTCGACCTCCCGCAAGCCCAAGCCGCCGTCAAAGGCGTCGTGATGGAACTCGACGATTGCGCGTTCCCGCTGCTCGCGGGCGTCGTGATCACCGACGATCCGAAGGTTGCATTCAAGGATGCGGACGTCGCGCTGCTGGTCGGTGCACGTCCGCGCTCGAAGGGCATGGAGCGCAAGGACCTGCTGTCGGCAAACGCCGAGATCTTCACGGTCCAGGGCGCCGCGCTGAACGAAGTCGCGAGCCGCGACGTGAAGGTGCTGGTCGTCGGCAACCCGGCGAACACCAACGCGTACATCGCGATGAAGTCGGCGCCGGATCTGCCGAAGAAGAACTTCACGGCAATGCTGCGCCTCGACCACAACCGCGCGCTGTCGCAGCTCGCGGCGAAGTCGGGCAAGCCGGTCGCATCGATCGAGAAGCTCGCCGTGTGGGGCAACCACTCGCCGACGATGTACCCCGACTTCCGCTTCGCGACCGTCGAAGGCGAGTCGCTGCTGAAGCTGATCAACGACGACGTGTGGAACCGCGACACGTTCATCCCGACCGTCGGCAAGCGCGGCGCGGCGATCATCGAAGCGCGCGGCCTGTCGTCGGCAGCGTCGGCGGCGAACGCGGCGATCGACCACGTGCGTGACTGGGTCCTCGGCACGAACGGCAAGTGGGTCACGATGGGCATCCCGTCGGACGGCTCGTACGGCATCCCCGAAGACATCATCTACGGCGTGCCCGTCACGTGTGAAAACGGCGAGTACAAGCGCGTCGAAGGCCTCGAAATCGACGCATTCTCGCGCGAGAAGATGGACGGCACGCTGGCCGAACTGCTCGAAGAGCGCGACGGCGTCGCTCACCTGCTGAAGAACTAAGCAGACTGCATGGCCGGGCCACCTCCGGGCGGTCCGGTCACGGCACGGGCGGCGGGCCGGCAGCCGGCCCCGCCGCCCGATCCGATCCGGGCACGTTTTGCCGCCCAGGCGCCCCGCGCGCCGGCCCAGAACGCGCCCGAATCCGATTTTCTCCACGTTGCCCGCCTCCTTGACGTAGAAGAGATGTCCGCGCTCACTCCTGCACAAGTGCTGTACGACGGGGCGTCCCCGCCCGCGATCCTGCCCTGCTGCGATCACTACGCGGGCAGCGAGAAGCTGATGCGCAAGTCGCTCGCGCTCCAGGCCGAACTCGGCCCCGTGTTCGACATCACGCTCGACTGCGAGGACGGCGCAGCCGTCGGCCAGGAAGCCGCGCACGCGCAGCTCGTCGCCGAACTTCTCGGCAGCGCCGAAAACCGCTTCGGGCGTGTCGGCGTCCGCATCCACGACTTTTCCCATCCCCACTGGCGCGACGACGTGCGCATCGTACTGCGCGCCGCGCGCGCGCCGGCCTACGTCACGCTGCCGAAGATCGCGAGCGCCGCGGACGCGGCCGAGATGGTCGCGTTCATCGAAGGCACGCGCCGCGAGCTCGGCCTCGCGCAGCCGATCCCGGTCGACGTGCTGGTCGAGACGCACGGCGCGCTCGCGCAGGCGGCCGCCCTCGCCGCGCTGCCGCTGGTCGGCACGCTCAGCTTCGGGCTGATGGACTTCGTGTCCGCGCATCACGGCGCGATTCCCGATGCGGCGATGCGCTCGCCCGGCCAGTTCGACCACCCGCTCGTGCGCCGTGCGAAGCTCGAAATCGCCGCCGCCTGCCACGCGCACGGCAAGACGCCGTCGCACAACGTGACGACGGAGGTGCGCGACATGGCCGTCGTCGCCGGCGACGCGCGTCGCGCGCGCGACGAGTTCGCGTTCACGCGGATGTGGAGCATCCATCCCGCGCAGATCCGCCCGATCGTCGACGCATTCGCGCCGCGCACCGATGAAGTCGCGCTGGCCGCCGAGATCCTGCTGGCCGCGCAGGCCGCCGACTGGGGCCCGACGCGCCACGGCGATACACTGCACGACCGCGCGAGCTACCGCTATTACTGGTCGGTGCTGCGCCGCGCACGGGCGACCGGCCAGCCGGTGCCGGCCGAGGCCGCGCCGCTGTTCGGCCCGGCCGCCGGAGACGCGCGGTGAGCGCGCGCCGACACACGCATTTCATCGAATCACCGGAGCGTGAACCCGAGACAGGTTTGCGAAACGACAAAAAACGTAACGGAGCCCGAAAACCTGAAATATGCGCGGCCAAATAGGTGAAAATAGCGGCCGCTGCGCGCTTCCGGGGCGCGTGCAGTTTCAAACCGGCCGACGGTGTCTGCCGCCGGCCCTTGTCAACTGATTATCGAAAGGTTCTGACTCCATGAAGAAACTCCTGATCGCTACCGCCATCGGCGCGTTGTCCGCCACGATGCTGGTGTCGGCTCCGAGCGCGTTCGCCCAGGATACGGCGACGACCGCGAAGAAGACGGCCAAGCGCCCGGCGCCGGCCAAGCGCATCGTTCCGCGCAGCAAGAAGGCGCAGGCGCGTGCCGCGGCCAAGGTCGATCCGGTACCGGACGGCGCAGTCAAGTGGGCGTGCAAGGACGGCCTGTCGTTCGACCTCGCCGGCGACATGAAGCGTGACCAGGTCGTCACGGTTCACTGGGCGAAGAAGAACTACAAGCTGCCGCGTCAGGCCACGACGACGGGCGCCGACACGTTCTACGATCCGGCCGCGGGCTTCAAGCTGGTCGTGATCCCGAGCAAGGCGATGCTGTTCAGCGACGCCAACGGCGGCGAGCGTCTCGCCGACGAATGCGTGACGCCGGAAATGGCGCAAGGCACGCCGGCTCCGACGCAATCGAACGAACTGAAGCCGGCAACGAACTAAGCGCCCGCGTCTTCACGCTCCCAGGCCCCTCGATGTCCGCCTCGGTCTCCAACGTCCGCCCCGCTCCGGATACGGTACTCGTCGATATCGTCGACTACGTGCTGAACACCGGAATCGACAGCGCGCTCGCGCTGGAGACGGCGCGTCATTGCCTGATCGACACGCTCGGATGCGGACTCGAGGCGCTGTCCTACCCGGCCTGCACCAAGCTGCTCGGCCCCGTCGTGCCCGGCACGATCGTGCCGAACGGCGCGAAGGTGCCCGGCACGTCCTTCCAGCTCGATCCCGTCCAGGCCGCTTTCGACATCGGCGCGATGATCCGCTGGCTGGATTTCAACGACACCTGGCTCGCCGCCGAATGGGGTCATCCGTCCGACAATCTCGGCGGAATCCTGGCGACGGCCGACTGGCTGTCCCGCACGGCCGTCGCGGCCGGCAGGAAGCCGCTTTCCATGCGCGACGTGCTCGTCGCGATGATCCAGGCCCACGAGATCCAGGGCTGCCTCGCACTCGAGAATTCGTTCAACGCGGTCGGGCTCGACCACGTGCTGCTCGTCAAGGTCGCGTCGACGGCCGTCGTCGGCCGCCTGCTCGGCCTCACGCGCGACGAGCTGATCAACGCGGTATCGAACGCATTCGTCGACGGCCAGGCGCTGCGCACGTACCGCCACGCGCCGAACACCGGTTCGCGCAAGTCGTGGGCGGCCGGCGACGCGACGTCCCGCGCGGTGCGCCTCGCGCTGATCGCGAAAACGGGTGAAATGGGCTACCCGTCGGCGCTCACCGCGAAAACCTGGGGCTTCTATGACGTGCTGTTCAACGGGCAGCCGTTCCGCTTCCAGCGCCCGTACGGCACGTACGTGATGGAGAACGTGCTGTTCAAGATCGCGTTCCCCGCCGAATTCCACGCGCAGACGGCCGCCGAGGCTGCGCTGCAACTGCACGCGCAGCTCACCGCGGCGGGCCGCACGACCGACGAGATCAGCCGGATCACGATCCGCACGCACGCGGCCGCGATCCGCATCATCGACAAGCAGGGTCCGCTCGCCAATCCGGCCGACCGCGATCATTGCATCCAGTACATGGTCGCCGTGCCGCTGCTGTTCGGCCGGCTGACCGCGGCCGATTACGAAGATGCGGTCGCCGCCGATCCGCGCATCGACGCGCTGCGCGCGAAAACCGTGTGCGTCGAGGATCCGCAGTTCACGAAGGATTACCATGACCCGGCCAAACGATCGATCGCGAATGCGCTGACGATCGAATTCGCGGACGGGTCGAAGCTTGCCGAAGTGGCGGTCGAATACCCGATCGGCCATCAGCGACGCCGTGCGGACGGCATCCCGCTCCTGGTCGAGAAGTTCAGGACCAACCTCGCCCGTCGCTTCCCGGCAAAGCAGCAACAAGCGATTCTCGACGTGTCGCTGGACCAGGCAAAGCTCGAAGCGATGCCGGTCGATGAGTACGTCGATCTGTACGTGATATAGCCGTCATTTACAGGACTCTTTGTTTCCTAGCCTTAAACCCAGGAAAATCACCATGGCCCACAATCTCCACAAGACCCTCAAGGAATTCGACAGCGGTTCCGGCAAAGGCAAGTTCTACTCGCTGCCGCAGCTCGGCAAGGAACTGAAGACGAAGATCGAACGCCTCCCGGTGTCGATCCGTATCGTGCTCGAGTCCGTGCTGCGCAACTACGACGGCAAGAAGATCACCGAAGAACACATCGAGCAACTCGCGAACTGGAAGCCGACCGCGAAGCGCGTCGACGAGATTCCGTTCGTGGTGTCGCGCGTCGTGCTGCAGGACTTCACGGGCGTGCCGCTGCTCGCCGACATCGCGGCCATGCGCGGTGTGGCAGAGCGTTCGGGCAAGAACCCGAAGAAGATCGAGCCGCTGGTCCCGGTCGATCTCGTCGTCGACCACTCGGTCCAGATCGACTACTTCCGCCAGAAGGACGCGCTCGACCTGAACATGAAGCTGGAATTCCAGCGCAACAACGAGCGCTACCAGTTCATGAAGTGGGGCATGCAGGCGTTCGACACGTTCAAGGTCGTGCCGCCGGGCGTCGGCATCGTCCACCAGGTGAACCTCGAATATCTCGCGCGCGGCGTCCACAAGAAGGCGGACGGCGGCGACACCGTGTACTACCCGGACACGCTCGTCGGCAC
Source organism: Burkholderia sp. BCC1640 (assembly GCF_902833125.1). Classification (NCBI taxonomy): domain Bacteria; kingdom Pseudomonadati; phylum Pseudomonadota; class Betaproteobacteria; order Burkholderiales; family Burkholderiaceae; genus Burkholderia; species Burkholderia sp. BCC1640. The sequence goes on from NZ_CADFEF010000001.1 coordinate 124,758, forward strand.
GGACAGCCACACGACGATGATCAACGGCATCGGCGTGGTCGGCTGGGGCGTGGGCGGCATCGAGGCGGAAGCCGGCATGCTCGGCCAGCCGGTGTACTTCCTGACGCCGGACGTCGTCGGCGTCGAGCTGAAGGGCAAGCTGCGCGAAGGCGTAACGGCCACCGACCTGGTGCTGACGATCACCGAAATGCTGCGCAAGGAGAAGGTCGTCGGCAAGTTCGTCGAGTTCTTCGGCGAAGGCACGAAGTCGCTGTCGCTGCCGGACCGCGCAACGATCGGCAACATGGCGCCGGAATACGGCGCGACGATGGGCTTCTTCCCGGTCGACGAAAAGACGATCGACTACTTCGAAGGCACGGGCCGCACGAAGGCGGAAATCGCCGCGTTCGAAAACTACTTCAAGGCCCAGAAGCTGTTCGGCATTCCGAAGGCCGGCGACATCGACTACACGAAGACGGTGACGCTCGACCTGGCAACGGTCGCCCCGTCGCTGGCCGGCCCGAAGCGCCCGCAGGACCGCATCGAGATCGGCAACGTCAAGTCGACGTTCACCGACCTGTTCTCGAAGCCGGTCGCGGAAAACGGCTTCGCGAAGAAGGCGGACGACCTGAACGCGCAATACACGACGAGCAACGGCGTCGACGTGAAGAACGGCGACGTGCTGATCGCCGCGATCACGTCGTGCACGAACACGTCGAACCCGAGCGTGCTGCTGGCCGCCGGCCTGCTCGCGAAGAAGGCCGTCGAAGCCGGCCTGACCGTCGCGCCGCACATCAAGACGTCGCTCGCGCCGGGATCGCGCATCGTCACCGAATACCTGACGAAGACGGGCCTGCTGCCCTACCTCGCGAAGCTCGGCTTCGAAGTCGCCGCCTACGGCTGCACGACCTGTATCGGCAACGCGGGCGACCTGACGCCGGAACTGAACGAAGCGATCACGAAGAACGACATCGTCGCGGCTGCGGTGCTGTCGGGCAACCGTAACTTCGAAGCGCGCATCCACCCGAACATCCGCGCGAACTTCCTCGCGTCGCCGCCGCTGGTCGTCGCCTACGCGATCGCCGGCAACATCACGCGCGACCTGATGACCGAGCCGGTCGGCAAGGGCAAGGACGGCTACGACATCTACCTCGGCGACATCTGGCCGACCAGCGATGAAATCCACGCGCTGCTCAAGTTCGCGCTCGACCCGAAGAAGTTCGAGGACAACTACTCGAAGCTGACCAAGAAGGGCGACCTCTGGAGCAAGATCGAGGGCGAAACGGGCCAGGTCTACGACTGGCCGAAGTCGACCTACATCGCCGAGCCGCCGTTCTTCGGCAACGACTTCTCGATGGAGCCGGCAGCGTCGATCCCGACGGTCAAGGGCGCGCGCGCACTGGGCATCTTCGGTGACTCGGTCACGACCGACCACATCAGCCCGGCAGGCTCGATCAAGGAAGACTCGCCGGCAGGCAAGTGGCTGAAGGAGAACGGCGTGCAGAAGGCCGACTTCAACAGCTACGGCTCGCGCCGCGGCAACCACGACGTGATGATGCGCGGCACGTTCGCGAACGTGCGGATCAAGAACCTGATGATCCCGGCGAAGGCGGACGGCACGCGCGTCGAAGGCGGCCTGACGATCCACCAGCCGAGCGGCGAACAGCAGTCGATCTACGACGCGGCCATGCAGTACGTCGCGGCCGACACGCCGACCGTCGTGTTCGCAGGCGAAGAGTACGGCACGGGCTCGTCGCGCGACTGGGCCGCGAAGGGCACGCAACTGCTCGGCGTGAAGGCCGTGATCGCACGCAGCTTCGAGCGGATCCACCGCTCGAACCTGGTCGGCATGGGCGTGCTGCCGCTGCAGTTCAAGGGCGCGGACAGCGTCCAGTCGCTCGGCATCACCGGTGAAGAGACGTACGACATCGAGGGCCTCGGCGACGACTTCAAGCCGCAGCAGGACGTCACGCTCGTGATCCACCGCAAGAACGGCGAAGCGACCCGCGTGCCGGTGCTGCTGCGCATCGATACGCCGATCGAAGTCGACTACTACAAGCACGGCGGTATCCTGCCGTTCGTGCTGCGCTCGCTGCTCGCAGCGTAAGCGTCCTGCTTTTGCAGGTGCCGCAGCCGCCTCGCGGCGGTTGCGGCCGATTTGGATGCCCGACCTCGTGTCGGGCTTTTTTTATGCGCGCGCGGCGGGAGCGCGATGTCGGCAGTACGTCATGCGGCCTTGTCGCCGCGTGCCTTGGCCCCCGCCCGCACGTTCTTCTTCAGGTGCGCGCGGTTGTAGTCGATCGCCGCGCGAACGAGGCGCTTCAATGCCCGCTTGTCCAGCTTGTCGCCTTCGAGGAAATCGATCGCGCGCCGCGCATTGCCGTCGAGGCCGGCATTGAACAGCCCGTCGGGATCGGGCAGGTGCGCGCCGTGCATGAACGTGAGCTTCACCTTGCCCTTGTGCGCGTTCGCGACCGCGATCATCCCGTCGCACGACCACACCGGGCTGCCCATCCATTTCCATTCCTCGACGATGCCGTCTTCGGCGGCAAGGATCGTCTCGCGCAGTTCGGCGAAGGTCTTGCCTCGCCAGTCGGCGATTCCCGCGATCAGCGCGTCGATGCGTGCCGACGGCTCCAGGTCCGATGCGCTCATGCCCCGGCCTCCGGTTCTCCATCGGGCCGCGCCAGCACCTGTTCGAGCGATTCGAAGAATCGCACCCACCCGTGCTGCGCCCCGCGATACGCCTGTTCCTGATCCGCGCGGAAGCCGGCCTGCTCCATGCGCAGCAGCGTGCCGGCCGGTGTCGGCGTGAGCGTCCACGTGACGACACTTTCCAGGCCATACGCGGCCCATGTATAGGACAGCACGCGCTGCGGCTCGATCGTCAGCACCGTGCAGTCGACCGAACCCCAGTCGGCGCGGAAGCTGAATGCACGGCCCGCGACGGGTTCGAAGTCGCTCTGCATCAGCCACGCCTCGATCAGGTGCGGTTGCGTGAGCGCACGCCAGATCTTCTCCGGCGGATACGACAGTTCCCGTTCGACGACGACGGTACGCGTTTCGGTAGTGGCCTGGTTCATTGATCCATCCTTTTGAGCAGATCTTCGAGAGCGTCGAACCGGTTCTGCCAGAAGCCGGCCATCTGGCTGGTCCAGTCGATCAACGGCGTCAGCGCCTGCGGCTGCGCGCTGTAGTGCGTCTGCCGGCCTTCGTGACGGTCGCTCACGAGCCCGGCCTGCTTCAGTACGCCCAGATGCTTCGATACCGCCGGCTGCGACACGCCTGCATGGGCCGTAAGCGCGGCGACCGTCAACTCGCCCTCCTCGCACAGCCGCTCGAAGAGCGCGCGGCGCGTCGGATCGGCCAGTGTTCTGAAAAGCAGGTCGTGAGCGTCGTGCATGTTCGAATCAATAACCCGATGGTTATGGGTTGAAGCATAGCCGGCGAACGATACGCGTCAAGGAGGAATTTCGTGCGTGACGTCGTTCGATCCCGCAGTGTGCTCGTTCGCCGGCGCAGGCCGAGCGGCAACGGAACCGCTGGCGACGGACATCCGGCGCGCGCCGAATCGGCGCCATCGTTCGCATTCGAGCATTTCCTCTAATCCGCTCGCCCGACCCGTGAACCGAAAGCACGCTGCAAGACTCGGCAACGCGCTGTTCCACAGTTCGGGAAACGCTCGCGATCGACCGGCCCCGTTTCTGTGCATCCGCGCATCGCGGCATCGTCGCGTTGGCGTCATGGCGACGCTTGACCACATAGTGCAACGCGCGACGCGCCGACGCCCCATCACACGCAATGCGCTTTCGCGGCGATTCGCTCCGCAATCGCGCGCATTCCGATACCGCAACGAACGAGTCGTGCGTGCAAACGTCGTCGACCGCAGCGCGATCGCGTCGCGAACCGGTTCCCTTCGGCGGCACCGATGCCGCGTGCGTCGACGCCGCCGCGCATGCGCGCGAACCCGCCGATGTCAGAACTGACAGCTATGGAAACTGGCAGCTACCTGAACGGCATCGACGCCCTACGCTCGTCACCGCTCGCGGCCCCACAAGGGCCGGGGGCTCCAGCAACGTCGTCTCTCCTAAAAAGGACTCCCGATGAAAAGGAACGCCTGGTTTGCCCTCCCCCTTCCGTCGCCCCGCCGCCTCGCGTGCGCGTGGCCGCTCGTGCTCGCCGCCGGCGCGGCGCATGCGACGACGGACTGGGTCGACACCCACACGAAGGCCTTTCTGACCGGCCCGCAACTGATGGCGCGCAGCGCGGCGCCGTCGCTCGAACTCGCGGCCGGCGAGACGACCGACGTCGTCGTCAGCCTGAAGCTGCGCAACGCCGCGCAGCTCAAGCAGCTCGCGCACGACGTGAACCGGCCCGGCAACGCGCATTACCGCCAGTACCTGACGCACGAGCAGTTCCTCGCCAGCTACGCACCGACCGACGCCCAGGTGAAGTCGGTCGTCGACTATCTGCGCAAGAGCGGCTTCGTGAACATCGAAGTGGCGCCGAACCGGCTGCTGGTATCCGCACGCGGCACGGCCGGCACGGTGAAGACCGCGTTCAACACGTCGCTCGTGCATTTCCAGTACGCGGGCCGCTCGGGCTTCGCAAACGCGTCGACCGCGCAGGTGCCGCGCGCGCTCGGCGACGTCGTCGGCTCGGTGCTCGGGTTGCAGAACGTCGCGCGCGCACGGCCGATGCTGCGCATCGGCAACGTCGCGAAGCCGCAGGCACTCGCGGCCGGCACGGCCACCGGCCACTATCCGAAGGAATTCCCGGGCCTCTACAACGCGACCGGCGTGCCGACCGCGGCCGGCGTGACCGTCGGCATCATCACGATCGGCGGCGTGTCGCAGACGCTGCAGGACCTGAAGCAGTTCACGTCGAGCAACGGTTACGGCACGGTCACGACCCAGACCGTCAAGACCAACGGCACCGGCACGAGCGGCAGCTACAGCGACGACCAGGACGGCCAGGGCGAATGGGATCTCGATAGCCAGTCGATCGTCGGCTCGGCCGGCGGCCAGGTCGGCAAGCTGGTGTTCTACATGGCGGACCTGAACGCCGCCGGCAACACGGGGCTCACGCAGGCATTCAACCGCGCGGTGTCGGACAACACCGCGAAGGTGATCAACGTTTCGCTCGGCTGGTGCGAAACCGACGCGAATGCGGACGGCACGATCGACGCCGAGGAACAGATCTTCACAACGGCTGCCGCGCAGGGCCAGACGTTCTCGGTATCGTCGGGCGACGAAGGCGTCTACGAGTGCAACAACCGCGGCTATCCGGACGGCGCGAACTACACGGTGTCGTGGCCGGCCGCGTCGCCGCACGTGCTCGCGATCGGCGGCACGACGTTGTACACCACGTCGGCGGGCGCATTCTCGAACGAAACGGTGTGGAACGAAGGCCTCGACGGGAACGGCAAGCTGTGGGCCACGGGCGGCGGCGTCAGCACGGTCTTGCCGGCGCCGGCGTGGCAGTCGGGCAGCAATCGTCAGTTGCCCGATGTATCGTTCGACGCCGCGCAAAGCACGGGCGCATACATCTACAACTACGGCCAGTTGCAGCAGATCGGCGGCACGAGCCTCGCCGCGCCGATCTTCACCGGTTTCTGGGCGCGTCTGCTCGCGGCGAACGGTACCGGTCTCGGCTTCCCGGCCGGCAAGTTCTATGCGGACGTTCCGTCGAACCCGTCGCTCGTGCGCTATGACGTCGTGTCGGGGAACAACGGCTATCAGGGGTATGGCTACAACGCGGGCACCGGCTGGGATCTGACGACCGGCTTCGGCAGCCTGAACATCGCGAACCTCAACAAGCTGATCCAGACGGGCGGCTTCTGAGCGTGATGCGAAGGCCGGCGCGCGGCGGTCGTTCGCCGCGCGCCGGCCGGGAAACTCGCGGGCAGCGGGCGCGGACGGAACGCTACTCCGTCGCCGGCTCCTTCGCCGGCGTCGCCGCGACCGATGCGACCGGCGCACCGGCCCGATGCGACGGTGCGAAGAGCCGCAGCCCGCTCGCGACGCTCGCGGCACCGGCAAAGCCCGCACCGAGCATCAGTGCGAGCGTCGGCCCATGACGCCCGGCGATTCCGAACGACAGCGCGACGAGCGCCGCGCCGGTCGCCTGCCCGATCAGCCGCGCGGTCGCGATGATGCCGCTCGCGCCGCCACTGCGCTCGGGCGGCGCGCTCGACATCAACGCCTTCAGGTTCGGCGACTGGAAGAAACCGAAGCCCGCGCCGCACAGCATCATCCGCCAGCCGATGTCGACGACGTTCGGCGCCGCCGGCAGCGCGGCGAGCGACACCATTCCCGCGCTCAGCAGCGCGAGCCCGATCGCCCCCAGCAATCCGGGCGGATAGCGATCCGAAAGCCGGCCCGCGATCGGCGCGGCGAGCGCGACGATCGCCGACCATGGCGTCATCAGGAAGCCGGTCTCCACCGCGTCGCGATGCAGGACGGTTTCGAAGTAGAACGGCAGCGACACGAACGCGAGCCCCTGCGCGGCGAACGCGCACACGGCCGTCAGCGCGGACAGCGTGAACACCGGCCGGCGGAACAGGTCGACCGGCAGCATCGGCGCCGGGTGCCCGGCCTGGCGGCGGATCAACAACGCCCCGAACGCGAGCGCGACCGCGGCAGCCGCGAACACGACGGACAGCGGCCCGCGCTGCGCGAATTCGCCGAGCGCGAAGATCAGCGATGCGAACGTGATCACGTTGAACAGCGCGGCGAGCGGATCGAACGCATGCTTGCCGCGCGCCGTCTGCGGCAGCGACGGAATCGCCACAGCAAGCGCGAGCACGCCGAGCGGCACGTTCACCGCGAACAGCCACGGCCAGGCGGCCACCGACAGGATCAGCGACGCGATCGTCGGCCCCACGGCGAACGACACGCCGACGACCAGTGCGTTGAAGCCGACGCCGCGCCCGAGCCGGTGCGCGGGAAACAGGTTGCGGATCAGCGCGACGTTCACGCTCATGATCGCGCTCGCGCCGAAGCCCTGCACGATCCGCGCCGCCGTCAGCTGCGGCAGCGTCGCCGCGAGCGAGCAGCCGAGCGACGCGAGCGTGAACACCGCGAGGCCCGCGACATACACGCGCTTGTGACCGACGATGTCGCCGAGCGACGCGAACGGCAGCAGCGTCGCGACCATCGCGAGCTGGTAGGCGTTGATGATCCACACCGACGCGGCCGGCGACGCGTGCAGGTCGGTGGCGATCGCGGGCAGCGCGGTGTTCGCGATTGCCGTGTCGAGCGTCGCGAGCGCGACGGCCAGCAGCACGGCGGACATCGCGCGCCAGTTGACGGCCGGCTCCCGGGCGCCGGCAGGGGATGCGAATTCGGACAAGATGAGGCTCGACTGACGAGCGACGCGCAGCGTCGCGGATTGAGCGGCGCGGCACCGGGCGCCCCTGCTGCAAGAACGGAACGCGCGGCACCGCGAGCCGTATTGTTGCAGAGCCGCATCGAACGTGCAGGCGACCGCGTCGTCAGTCAGCGAAACGAAAGCTTCGGCGCGCCGCGTCGAGTGTGAGGCATCGTTGAAAACGCAACGATCGACGGTGCACCGGACGCTGCGCTTCCGGCCGTCACGACACCGCGCGCCGCGCGTTGCGCCCGCGCAGCCATTCGAGCGCGAGCAGCAGGCTCGTCGAGAAAATGATCAGGATCGTCGCGAGCGCGGCGATCGTCGGGCTGATGTTCTCGCGAATGCCGGTGAACATCTGGCGCGGCAGCGTCGTCTGATCCGCGCCCGCGAGGAACAGCGTGACGACGACTTCGTCGAACGACGTCGCGAACGCGAACAGCGCACCCGACATCACGCCCGGCGCGATCACCGGCAGCGTCACGCGGAAGAACGTCGTGACGGGATTCGCGCCGAGCGACAGGCTCGCGCGCACCAGGTTCTGGTTGAAGCCCTGCAGCGTCGCGGCCACCGTCGTCACGACGAACGGCACGCCGAGCGCCGCGTGCGCGGCGATCAGCCCCGTGTAGGTATTCGCGAGCCCGAGCGGCGCGAAGAACAGATACATGCCGACACCGACCACGACCACGGGCACGATCATCGGCGACAGCAGCACGGCCATCAGAAGCCCCTTGCCGCGGAAGTCCGCCTTCGTGAGGCCGATCGCGGCGAGCGTGCCGAGCACGGTCGCGACGACGGTCGCCGACGGCGCGACGATGAAGCTGTTCTTCGCGGCCATCCGCCACTCGTCCGACGCGATCAGGTTCTCGTACCAGCGCATCGAGAAGCCCGGGATCGGATAGACGAGGAACGTGCTCGACGAAAACGACAGCGGCACGATGGCGAGCACCGGCAGGATCAGGTACAGCAGCGTCAGCACGACGAGCACGCGCAGCGCGACGTACCACGCGCGCTCGACGAACGACATGTGCGGCGCGAACAGCGGCCTGGCGAGTTTCATGGTCGGCATCCCCTTCCCGTTTCGTTGTGCGCGGCGCTCAGCCGAGGCTCACGTTGGTGCGCGTGAAGCGCCCATATACCGCATACAGCACCAGCGTCGCCGCGAGCAGCAGCCCGCCGAGCGCGCACGCCATGCCCCAATTGATCGTCACGTTCGTGAAGTACGCGACGTAGTAGCTGACCATCTGGTCGTTCGGCCCGCCGAGCAGCGCAGGCGTGATGTAGTAGCCGATCGCGAGAATGAACACGAGCAGGGCGCCGGCGCCGACGCCCGGATAGGTCTGCGGCACATATACACGCCAGAACGCGGCGAACGGATGGCTGCCGAGCGACACGGCCGCGCGCTGGTAGGTCGGCGGGATCGACTTCATCACGCTGTAGAGCGGCAGGATCATGAACGGCAGCAGGATGTGCGTCATCGAGATGTACACCCCGACGCGGTTGAACAGCAGCGTCAGCGGATGCGAGATCAGCCCGCTGCCGATCAGCGCCGTGTTGATGAGCCCTTCGCTCTGCAGCAGCACGATCCACGCGGCGACGCGCACGAGCACCGAGGTCCAGAACGGAATCAGCACGAGGATCATCACGAGGTTCGCGCGGCGCTCCGACAGCGTCGAGATCCAGTACGCGAGCGGATAGCCGAGCAGCAGCGCGAGCAGCGTGACCGCGACGCCGATTACGAACGTGCGGCCGAAGATCGCGAGATAGATCGACTGATCGGGATCGGCCTGCACGATCCGGCCGAAGCCGTCCTGCTTGTGGTCGAGCGCGGCGAGCAGGTAGAACGGCGACATCTGGCTGCCGTTCTTCGCGATCGACTGCCAGTACGCGACGTCGCCCCAGCGCGAATCGAGATCGATCAATTTCGCGCGCGTTTGCGCGGGCGTCAGCGCCGCGTCGTTGTCGCCTTTCAGCGGCATCGCGCGCGCCGTCTTCGCGACGAGCGAGCGGTAGCCGGGAATCTCGGTGTTCAGGCGCCGCGCGAGTGCGCCCATCGCCTCGCTGTCGGCGACCTTCGTCATGTCGGCCGCGAGCGCGGCATACGCGGCGTCGGCCGGTGGCGCCTTGCGGTCCCAGCCCGACAGCGCGGCGATCGTGTTCGGCAGCGCGGTCGCGATCTCGGGGTTCTGCACCGCGCGCGTGAGCAGCGTGCCGATCGGCACGACGAAGATGAGCAGCAGGAAGATCGCGAGCGGCGCGATCAGCAGCAGCGCCATCGTGCGCTTGCGGGCCTCGGCTGCCTTCAGCTCGCGCTTGAGCGCAGCTGTCGACGGCGAGGAAGGAGCGATCGTCATCGTGTTCAACGGTTCTCTCCGGCCGGGCTCGATCCGGCGGAATGCCGCGCGACGCAGTCGATGCGCCGCGCGGCAGGTTGCATCAGGACACCTGAGTAGCGGTTACTTCGTCGCCCACGCGGCGAAACGCTGCTCGAGCTCGTCGCTGTGGTCGGTCCAGAAGCCGATGTCCTCCAGCACCGCGTTCTTGCCGTTGGCCGGCGAGTTCGGCAGGTTCGCGAGCGTCTTCGCGTCGAGCGACTTGATCGCCGCGATGTTCGCGGGGCCGTACGCGATGTGCTGCGCATACCCTTGCTGCGGCTTCGGCGTCAGCGTGTACGCGATGTACTGCTCGGCCAGCGCCTTGTTCGGCGAGCCCTTCGGAATCGCCCAGTAGTCGAGGTCGTAGATGCTGCCGTTCCACACGACCTTCAGGTTCTTGCCTTCCTTCTGCGCGGCATCGATACGGCCGTTGTACGCGGTCGACATCACGACGTCGCCGGCTACCAGGAACTGCGGCGGCTGCGCGCCCGCTTCCCACCACTGGATGTACGGCTTCAGCTCGTCGAGCTTCTTGAACGCGCGGTCCTGGCCGGCCTTCGTGCCGAGCACCTTGTACACGTCCTTCGTCGCGACGCCGTCGGCCATCAGCGCGAACTCGAGGTTGTAGCGCGCGCCCTTGCGCATGCCGCGCTTGCCGGGGAATTTCTTCACGTTCCAGAAATCGGCCCAGCCGGTCGGCGCGGTCTTCAGCTTGTCCGCGTTGTACGACAGCGCGGTCGACCACACGAAGAAGCCGACGCCGCACACCTGCGGCGATTCGGGAATCAGGTCGGACTTCTTCGCGATCTTCGACCAGTCGAGCTTTTCGTACAGCCCTTCGTCGCAGCCGCGGTTCAGGTCGCCCGATTCGACTTCGACCACGTCCCAGTTGACGTGCTTCGCCTCGACCATCGCCTTCACTTTCGCCTGCTCGCCGTTGTACTCGACGGCCGTGACCTTGTTGCCGGTCGCCTTCTCGAACGGCTGGTTGAATGCGGCCTTTTGCGCGTCGCCATTCGCGCCGCCGAAGTTGACGACCGTGAGTTCGGCCGCCGAGGCCGATGCGCCGACGACGGCGAGCGCCAGTGCGAGCGCGGTGCGACGCGCGGTAGAGCTTGCTCCGTTCATGATGGTTCCTCTCCTCTCGTGGTGGAAGTGGGCAGTTGTTGTTGACGACGTGCTGCGATAAAAGCGGGAAAACCCTGCGTCAGGCGAATACGCGCAGATGCTCGGGCGCGAATGCGAGCGATACCGGCGCGCCGGGCGAGAACGCGTCGAGCGCGCCCGTGCCGAGCGGCACCTTCACGAAGCATTCGTCCTGGCCCGGCAGCGCGCAGCGCATGCGCACGTGATCGCCGAAATAGATGAGACTGCGCGCCTCGCCGTTCACGCGGTTGGCGGTGCCGTTCGCGTGGCCGTTCGCGAGGCTCATGCGTTCGGGCCGGATACATGCGACGGCCGGCGCGCCTTCGGCCGCGTCGCCGATGCGGCGACCGACGAGCTGCGTGCCGTCGTCGAGGCGGAATTCGCAGAATTCGCCGTCGACGCGCGCGATGGTGCCGCGCAGCCGGTTGCTGTCGCCGATGAAGTTCGCGACGAATTCGTTGCACGGCGATTCGTACAGGCGGTCGACGGTATCGAGCTGCTGCACGATGCCCTTGTCGAACACCGCGACGCGATCGGACATCGTCAGCGCCTCGCCCTGGTCGTGCGTCACGTAGACGAAGGTCACGCCGAGCTTCTCGTGCAGCGCCTTCAATTCGTACTGCATGTGTTCGCGCAACTGCTTGTCGAGCGCGCCGAGCGGCTCGTCCATCAGCACGAGCTTGGGCTCGAACACGAGCGCCCGCGCGAGCGCGATGCGCTGCTGCTGGCCGCCCGACAACTGCGCCGGATAGCGTTTCGCGAAACGCTCCATCTGCACCATCTTCAGCGCATGCGCGACGCGCTCCGCGCGCTCGGCCGGCGGCAGCTTGCGCACCGACAGCGGATACGCGACGTTCTGCTCGACGGTCAGGTGCGGAAACAGCGCGTAGTTCTGGAACACCATGCCGATGTTGCGCTTGTGCGGCGGCACGGTGTTCAGCAGTTCGCCGTCGAGGCGGATCTCGCCGCCCGTCGGAAACTCGAAGCCCGCCAGCATCATCAGGCAGGTGGTCTTGCCCGAGCCGGACGGCCCGAGCAGCGTCAGGAATTCCCCTCGGTGGATGTCGAGGTCGAGCGATTTGACGACCAGCGTCTCGCCGTCATAGGTCTTCCGCACGCCGCGAAAGCTGACGATCACATCATCGGACTTCATCGTGGCTGTCCCCTTGCTGCGCGACAAACGTTTTTGAGATGGGCCCACTATACGGTGCGTACGGTTCTACAATAGGGAACCATTTCAATATTCCTAGTAGGACCACTTTGGATACCGTGATCCTGGCCGACTGGCTCTCCGCCCGTCTCGACCGCAGCTCGTCCGAGCCGATGTATCGGCAGTTGCTGCAACTGATGCAGCAAGCCATTCTTACCGGGGAATTAGGGCCAGGGACGAAGCTACCCAGTTCGCGCACCCTCGCGGCAGATCTGTCGATCGCGCGCAATACCGTGCTGCACGTGTACGACCAGTTGACGGCCGAAGGCTATGTGCTAACGACGACCGGCAGCGGCACCTATGTGGCTGACACGCGCCCGGACGCGGCCGCGATCCGCGTGCCGGGCGCCGCGCCGCCGCCGTCCGACGCCGGTGCGGCGGCGCAGCAGGACGCACAAGGCGACCTGTCGATGCGTGGCCGGCAGTTGATCGAGCATGCGGGCGTGTCGCGGCGCCAGTGGGGCGCGTTCATGCCGGGCGTGCCGGATGTGTCGGAATTCCCGAGCCGGACATGGAGCCGCCTGCAGGCGCGCCTGTGGAAAGAGGCGAATCCCGAGTTGCTGACCTATTCGCCGGGTGGTGGCTACCGGCCGCTGCGCCGTGCGCTCGCCGACTACCTGCGCGTCGCGCGCTCGGTCAAATGCTCGCCGGACCAGGTGATCATCACGACCGGCATCCACCAGTCGATCGACCTCGCGGTGCGGCTGCTGTCCGACATCGGCGATCGCGCGTGGGTCGAGGAGCCGTGCTACTGGGGCGTGCGCAGCGTGCTGCAGGCAACCGGCCTCGCGCTCACACCGGTGCCGGTCGATCAGGAAGGCATCGATCCGAGCGCGAGCGACATGCAGCATCCGCCGCGGCTCGTGCTCGTCACGCCGTCGCACCAATATCCGCTCGGAATGGTGATGAGCCTTGCACGGCGCCGGATGCTGCTCGAGTACGCGCGCCAGCACCGCTGCTGGATCATCGAGGACGACTACGACAGCGAATTCCGCTACGGCAGCCGCCCGCTTGCGTCGCTCCAGGGGCTCGACGACGGCGGCCGCGTGATCTACGTCGGCAGCCTCGGCAAGATGCTGTTCCCGGGCCTGCGAATGGGCTACATGGTCGTGCCGGAGCATCTTGTCGACACGTTCCGCACCGGGTTGTCGGAACTGTATCGCGAGGGCCAGCTGATGCAGCAGGCCGTGCTCGCCGAATTCATCATGGACGGGCACCTGACTTCACACGTCAGGCGAATGCGCACGCTGTACGGCGAGCGCCGGCAATTGCTGATCGATGCGATCCACGCGCGCTTCGGCGACGCGCTGCCCGTGATGGGCGACGAGGCCGGCCTGCATCTGGTGCTCGGCCTGCCCGACACGTGCGACGATCGCGCGGTCACGCAAAGCGCATTCGACGCGGGGGTGATCGTGCGTCCGCTGACCAGCTACTACAGCAACCTCGACACCGCGCGGCGCGGGCTGCTGCTCGGCTATGCGTGCGTCGCGCACGAAGGCATTGGCCCCGCGTTCGACACGCTCGCGGCAACCATCGAACAGCATCTGCCGCGGCACTTCACGCGCGCGGCATGACCGCGTGCGTCACTGCGCGGCAGCCGTGCCGCGGTCGAGCGACGCCGCGCGCATCGCTTCGCCGGGCTTCGTGAACATGCGCTGCCGCAGCGCAGCGATCTGCGCGTCGCGATCCTGCGGCGACAATCCGGCCGCGCCGATCTGCGCACGCTGCGCCGCATAGTCGGCGTAGCGGCTCTGCCACGATGCGTCGTCCTGCTGCATCTGCGCGACGCGCGCGGCGGCTTCCGGGCCAAGTGTCTGCGTCAATTGCGCGCGCATTGCGTCCGGCGTCGCCCCGCTCTTCTGCAACTGCGCGATCCGGTCGATCGCGGCCTGCTGCCGATCGGCCTTCTGCTGTGCCGCGCGTTCGTCGGCGGGCATCTGCTGCGCGAGCGCCGCGAGCCGCTCCGCCTTCTGCGCATCCGTCAGCGTGCGGTCCTGCGCAATCTTCAGGCGCGCGAGATCGTAGCGTTGCCGCCACTGCTCCGAGCCGAAGAACGGCTGGCTCCAATCGCCGAGCGTGCGCGACGCGATCGACGCGCGCTGATCGAGCGCGAGCTGCAGCGCACTGAGATCGGACTTGTCGACCGCGCCCGCCTCCGGCAGCTTCGCCAGCGCGTCGAGATACGCGCGATATCGATGCCAGACGTCGAGCGCCTCGGGTTGCGCCGCCGTGCCGTCGAGCTGTGCGGCGATCTCGCGCACGACGAGCGCATCGAGCGCCGCCGCGTTCAGGTCGCTGCGCGCGGTCAGGCAGTAGTCGAAGAAATCGCGCACGGCCCGCGCCTTCGCGAGATGGCCGCCGGCATCGAGCGGCAGCCTCGGCGCACTGGAACCGGCGAGCGGCGGCGGCAGGCCCGCGCTCGCGGGTAATGCGGCCTGCGGCGGTGCGACACGCGTACCGCCGAGCACTGCCGCATCGGCCGCCGCATGCGTCGCGTCGGCGCCGCGATGCGATGCCGTGCCGCTCCAGATCGCGACGCCGGCAATCGCCGCCAGCCCCACCGCGCCATAGACCGCTACGCGCCGCGCGAGCGGCGCGCGTCCTTCACGTGCCGTCATCGATCACACGCCCGCGAGCTTCAGCCGGTTCGCATGCGTGCGGATCACCGCGACCGGATCTTCCGCATTCGCGCCGCGCACGCCGAGCAACTGGTTGATCTCGTCGAGATGGTTCCACTTGTAGCTCGTGCTCAGCACCTTCCCGTACAGCGCACTGCACTTCGACACGAGCCCGTCGTTCTGGCCCGAGGCGCGATTGATCATCACCGTGCCCGTGCCGAACAACGCAAGCGTCGACAGGTCCAGCGCGTTCGCCGGGTCGATCAACGGAATCGTGCTGGTGTCCGTCGCGCCTGTCACGCCGAACGCGGAGACGGTCGGCTGGATCGCCGTGCCGGCCCACGAATACAGCAGGTGCGTATTGCCACCGACGGTTTCCGTCGGCGCACCCGTCTGGCAGCTGCCCGGCGCGCCGAGGCCCGCGCTCGGGTAATTCTGGTTGTACGTGGCGGCCTGGGAAGTCGTCAGCGTCTTCAGTGCGGCGAGCGCGTCCTGGTTGGCGTTGTTGCTGCTGCTCGTCAGGATACCGAACACATTGGCGAACGCCGCGATCACCGACGACGACAATCCGGTCGGATCGTAGGCGAGCACGCCCTGCACGAAGTCGGCGAACTCCGAGCCGCGATGCGGCGTGCCGATCGTCGTCACCGACGCGACGAGATCGGGCGCGACGGCCGCGACGTACCGCGACGTGAGGCCGCCCTGGCTATGACCGACCAGGTTCACCTTGGTCGCACCGGTCGCGGCGAGCACCGTCTTTACGTAAGCGAGCAGTTGTTCGCCGCGCCCGTTCGGCCCGTCGTCGCTCTGGAACCCCGACAGGTTCGCGACGTAGACGGTCGCGCCATGCTGCTGCAGGTCCTCCTGGATGCCGTACCAGTACTCGAGCACGCCCGCGTACTTGTCGGTGCCGGTGAGCCCGTGCACGAGGAGGATCGGATAACGCGTCGCCGCGTAGTCGTCCGCCGGCGCGGTTGCCGCCATCGCCGCGTGCGTCGTTGCGAGCGTCATCAGCGCGGTCGTCCCCGCGAACGGCGCGACGCTCATCGTGCAAGCCACTGCCCCTGCCACCACCCTGGAACGCATCGATCTGGCCATGTATGTTCTCCTGATTATTGTGCTGCCGGTGCGAATGAGATCGGATCGACGCGCACGGCAGGTCGCGAACGGGACGGTCGCGGGCAACGTGTGCGTCGAGTACAGGAGTGAATCACGAGTCGCGAACGTTTGCGCCCTGACTAGATACGGTTCTCTAATCGGTTGACGCGACCCGCCCATTCGGGCGGGGCTGCATTCACGCGTGCGCATGCTGCATCGCACACGCGCGCCGCGCGTTACAGCTTCGCACTCACACGCACCCATGCCGTGCGCCCCGGCTCCATCACCGGCGCGTTCGCCGGATAGCCGAAGCCCGCATTGCCGGCGAGGTTCAGATGCTCGGTGTAGGCCTTGTTCAGCACGTTGTCGATGCCGACCGAGATCTGCACCTTCTTGCTGACGTTGTACTGCACATGCAACGACAGCACGCCGAATCCAGCGCTCGGACCGAAGTCCTTGCCGACCACGTTGCCTTCGTTCAGGGCATAGCGATGCTGCGGTGCAACGACCCGCCACAGGCCGCCGGCCGACCATGCGCCGCGCGTGTATTCGAGCCCGAAGCGCGCCTCGAGCGGCGGCATCTGCGGCAGCGGATCGCCGCTCGTCGCGTTGCGCCCCCACGCATACGCGAGCGACGTCTCGACGCGCAGCGGTGCGACCGGCCGCCACGACACGCCGGCTTCGCCGCCCATGATCTGCGCGTTGACGTTGGTCGCCTGCGTGGTCGGACCCATCATCCCGGCCGCGTAGTTGAACAGGATGTAGTCCTGCACATATCCCGCGTAGGCCGACACCCACGCATCGAACCGGTCGCTCTTGTACTGCGCGCCGATGTCGAGCTGCGTGGTCTTCTCCGGCTGCATCGCCGAGAACGCGTTGATCGAACCGGCCGGCCCGCGCTTCGCGGAGAACAGCTCCCAGTAGTCCGGATAGCGTTCCGCGTGGCCGATCCCCGCGTACCATGTGACCGGTAGCGCGGCGAGATCGCGCTCGTACCGCACGAAGCCGCTCGGCAGCACGCGCGCGCGATCGTCGTCGAAGGTCGGGTTCGGCTTGCTCGACATCATCCCGCGCGTCGTCGCACGCTTGTCGCGCGCGCTCGCGTAGTCGACCCGCGCGCCGCCGATCACGCGCGACGCATCGCTCGCATACCACGTCAGCTCGCCGAACGCGCCGGCGTTCCACATCGTCGCCTGCGCATCCCACGGCTGGTCGCCGTAGTTCTGTCGCCCCATCGCCGAGCGGGCGTCGAGCCGGTTCGACTGCGCATCGACGCCGGTCACGAGCTTGAAATCGTCACCGAATCGGAACGTCGCGGCCGCCCGCGCACCAAGCGTGCGGCGCCGCACCTCGGATGCCATTCGCATCGGCATGCTGCTGGTCGGATCGGGTTGCCGCAGCGTGTAGTTGTCCATCACGTGGTCGGCTTCGTTGTAGTACACGCGCGCTTCGATCCGGTCGAGCACGTCGCCGAGATGCCGCTTGTCGAACGACAGGCCGAACGTCTCGCGGCGGAAATGCGCGCCGTCCATCCCGCGCCCCGCGTAGCGCGCATAACCGTCACCGGTGCCCGCCGTCAGTTCGACGCGCGTGTGATCGTCGGGCGTCCAGCCCAGCGCCGCGTCAGCGTTCCACTTGTCCCATTGCGACGGCACGGTGTTGCCGTTGCCGTCCTCGTAGTCCTGCGCATGCGCATGGTTCGCGATCACGCGGCCGTAGACGTCCGGCGTGCCGGCCGTCACGTCGACGTTCTGATCGTTGCGGCCGAACGATCCGCCGACCACGCTGCCGTCGAAGCGCATGCCGGGCCGCTCGAAGCGCGGCGTCACGCGTTCGAACAGCACGGTGCCGGCCGATGCGCCGGGGCCGTACAGCACCGTCTGCGGGCCCTTCACGACGGTGACCTTGTCATAGCTTTCCGGCGCGATGTACGAGGTCGGCGCATCCATCCGGTTCGGGCACGCGCCGAGCGTCGGCATCCCGTTCGCGAGGATGTTCAGCCGCGACCCGAACATCCCGCGCAGCACGGGGTCGCCGTTGGTCCCGCCGCTGCGGATCGACGTGAAGCCGGGAATCGTCTTCAGGTAGTCGGCACCGTCGCTCGCCGGCAGCGGCTGGCGCGGCGTCTTCGGATCCGTGACGACGACGAGCGGCGTCGTCAGCGGCGACGCTACGACTTCGACGGGCGGCAGCAGCACGGCCGCGTCGTCCGTCGGCGCACCGGCGGCCTGCGCGGATTCGGTCGCGGCCGCGGCGGCGGCCATCGCGCCGACGGCCAGCGCGGGAACGGTGAGTTTCAGCATGCGCGGCACGCGCCTCGCACGGGAATGGCGCGCCGCCCTCGGCGCGCGCAAGGAAAGAATGGTCATGGTCGAAAGCCCGAGTGACGCCCTCCACGCGGCCTCGACGGACCGCACGGATATCGGCGATGAATGGAACGGAAGACAGCGCGTCAGGCGCGCTCGGGCGGTGCGCGTGGGTACGCGCGCGGATAGCAGTCGGCGCGTGCCGCGACCGCATGCGGCGCGGCGGCGGAAACGGCATCAGGGGGGACGAAGGCGAACGATGCGGCGGCCGCGCCGCCGATCGCGTGACTGTGCGCGAAGAAGCCGCAATAGCCGCACGCATCGAGATGCAGTGCATGGTCGTGCGCGCGGCCCGCATCGGGCGCGCGGTGTGCGCCATGCTCTGCACTACAGACGATTGAGTCGGGGGCGGCCGCCTGCGCGATGCGCCACTGCGACACCAGCGGCGCCGCGATCGCGAGCCAGATCGCGAACACGCCGAGCCAGGCGGTCAGGTGACGATGTCGGTGCAGCATGCGCGGCGATGCGTAAGCGGAATGTAAAAGCAGCCGAGATGTTACAGAATGTTCGCCGCGATGGCCAGTCGCGCATCGTGGTAAACGAACCGGGGCGCATGGTTGTCGATACAACCATGCGCCCCCGGCTGCTGCGCGGCTTCAGCGCGCGGCCATCACGGTGCCATGCGTCGCAGCACGTCGTCGCGCCGGATGAAGTGATGGTAAAGCGCGGCCAGCGCATGCAGGCCGATCACGAAGTAGAACGCGTTACCGATCAGTTCGTGCGCTTCCTTGATCGTCGGCCGCAGCGCCTTGTCCGGGCCGAACAGCGTGAACGACACGCCGATCCAGTCGAGCGACACGGGCTTGCCGCCCATATTGACGAGCATGATGCCAAGCAGCGGCTGCGCGATGATGAATACATACAGCGCGAAATGCGCGAGCTTCGACAGCCACTTGAGCAGCGTCGTCTGCGGAATGGCGTCCGGCACGCGGCTGATCATGCGCCACAGCACGCGCAGCACCGACAGCACGAGCACGAAGGTACCTGCCAGCAAGTGCACGTTCATCCAGAACACGCGACTGTCGCTGCCTTTCGGGCCGCGAATCTCGATGGCCAGGTAGGCCAGCGCCACCAGCAGGAAGATGGCCCAGTGGAAGAAGATCGCGGGTGAGCTGTAACGCGTCTGTTTCGCGAGGATGTTTTTCATGCTGTGTCTCGTAATTTCTCGTGTGGTATGCGGGGCCGCCACATGCCGCGGCTGACGGCGCCCCGGCGGTTGCCCCGATTGTAGCCTCACGCGCGACCGGCGTTGTCCGGCCGGATCAAATATCCGAGGAATCCGTGCGGCCCGTCCACTGGCCCGCCATATGGAAAGTCCGAATCGCGCGTGCCCGCCGCTGTGGCAGGATGAAGCTTTGGTGCGACGTTGCGCGGGCATCATGAGCAAAGCGTTCTTCGTTGCGGCCTACCGGCTGATCGCCGCGTTGCTCGCGGTGTCGACCACGCTGCACAGCGTCGCCGGCTACTGGGGCATGCCTGCCTTCCATCTCGGCGACTACTTCAGCTACTTCACGCAACTGAGCAGCCTCTATGCCGCGGCCATGCTGGTCGTGGGGCTGTCGCGTGTCACGCGTCCCGGCTCGGCGCGCTACGAATCGATGCGCGGCGCCGCCGTGCTCTACGTGCTGATCACAGCGATCGTCTACGAACTACTGCTCGCGCGGCTCGATGCGTTGCGCCACGTCACGCCGGCCCTCAACAACTGGGTCCTGCACCGGATCGTGCCGCTCGTGGTGCTGTGCGACTGGCTGTACGTGGAACCGCGCTCGCCGATCGCGTGGCGCAGCGCGTTCGCGTGGCTCGGCTTTCCGGTCGTCTATCTTGGCTATACGCTCGTGCGCGGCGCGCTGGAGAACTGGTATCCCTATCCGTTCGTCGATCCGCGGCCGCACGGGTACGTGCCGGTCGCGATCCAGTGTTCGCTCATCGCGCTCGGCGCGGCGGGACTCGCGCTGGGCATTCGCTGGCTCGGCAATCATGCGAGGCAGTCCGGCACCGCGGAGCTCAAGGAAGGGTGAAGACGGGAACGTGTGCGCCGCGCGGCGCACACGCCTTGACGCAGCACGTCAGCCGCCGTTGCGCGGCAGGAAGTTCATCGGATCGACGACCTTGCCGTTCTGCCGGACTTCGAAGTCGAACGTCGCGCGACCGCTCGCGTCGGTGCCCATCTCGGCGACCGGCTGGCCCGCGCGCACCGCATCGCCTTCGTTGACGAGCAGCTTGCCGTTGTGCCCGTAGGCCGTGATGAGCCCGTTGTCGTGCTTCAGGATCACCAGCGGGCCGTATGCCT
Source organism: Burkholderia sp. BCC1640 (assembly GCF_902833125.1). Classification (NCBI taxonomy): domain Bacteria; kingdom Pseudomonadati; phylum Pseudomonadota; class Betaproteobacteria; order Burkholderiales; family Burkholderiaceae; genus Burkholderia; species Burkholderia sp. BCC1640. The sequence goes on from NZ_CADFEF010000001.1 coordinate 145,211, forward strand.
TGACGCCGGACCCGGCGTAGACCACTCGCCCGTTTGCCGCGGCCCGCACCGAACGGTCGGGCCCGGTCGCGGCGATCACGATGCCGCGCGTCTTGCCGGCCAGGAATGGCGCGGCGACCATGCCCGTGGCCGGCCAGGCCAGCGAGCCCGGTTGCGCGGCCGCGGCGGGCGCCTGCCCGAGCGAGGTCGCGGCAGGCGGCGGCGCGACGCGCAGCACCTGGCCGGGCGACACGGCGTCATTCGGCGACATGTGGTTCCAGCTGGCCACGTCCTGCACGCGCTGCCCGTAGGCGGCGGCGACGCCGGCAAGCGTGTCGCCCGGATTCACGCGGTAATAGCCGGCGATCACGCCCGGCGTGGCGACCGACGCCGGCGTCGACGGTCGTACCGGCTGCCAGCTGTCGGTCCACGGCGTCATCGTACAGCCCGTCAGCGCGGCGGCCGCGACGACGAGCGCCGCCTGAGGCAACCAGCGCGCAAGCGCATCGTGGATCGGAATCGTTTTTCTCAAGGGTCCTCCCGGATTTGCGTCGTTGCGCCGCCCACCGCCCTCCGGCGTGCGGCGCACGATGTCCGGCCAGAGGCCGGACCAACCAGTATCCGACCGCTCTCGCGGCCGTCAGTTTCCACAGCGGGACGTCGGCGCGAACGGGCTCACCGGCCCCTTTTTCGCGCCATTTTCGCGTCGTCCCGGCCGTCAAAGATACCATCTGTCGTGGTCAGGACCGCGACAGGCGCCCGATCCGGCAACAATCTTGCGGTCTCGCAGACGCGTGTCGGCGGGCCGCGAGCCGCATCGCGTGGGGTGTCCGGAGCGGCTTCAGGCCGCCGTTCCGCAGCCGCCAGCCGTGTCTCGCCGACAACCTCCACCGCGCCTCCGGCCGCCTCCTATACTCGGAGGTGCACCGCAGGTTCCAGCGATAACGAGGAGAAAACCATGAACAATGCGACGTTTCTGTCCGTGCAACTCAACGCCGAGGATTTCGCCGGTTCCAGCGGCCTCGTCGAACTGCTCAACCGGCACCTGCTGTTCGCAACGGACGTCGCCGAAGCCGCGGACGCACTCGTCCAGCTGGCGAGCGTCGCACACCTGAGCGGCGCCACGCGGCACAGCGTCGAGCTGCCGGTACTCGCGATCGAGCGGCTGCGCGACGCGCTCGACACGCTGAGCGGCTACGACGAGGCCTGGCTCCAGGCGCTGGAACCGGCCGACGCGCTGTTCCGGGACATCGGCCGCGGGCCGCGGCCGCTGCATTGACACGGCGGGCGCCCCCAATGAAAACAGCCCGTCGTTCCGTGATGCGGAACGACGGGCTGCGGGTACTGCGTGGGGTCACATCAGGCCGCACGTGCGGCCCGGTGATCGATGCCGATTAACGACCCTTGTAGACCGGTGCGCCATCCGACACGCGCTTGACCTGCCAGCCGGTCTTGGCGGCCGCCGGAGCGCCCGATTCCTGCTGGGCGACCGGTTGCGCACCGTAGCCGCTCGTATCGGCAGCGGCCACGTTTTGTTGCGGGTTCACGCGGGCTTCGGCTGCCTGGATGCCTGCCGGGTAGTCGGTACGGTCGCTGCCCAGCTTGTAGCCGGCCTGTTGCAGCTGGGCCAGTTCGGCCTTCACCTGCGCACGGGTGACGGGGGCGTTCTGTTGGGCGAACGAGACGGCGGGAACAGCGAGGACAGCAGCAGCAGCGAACGTTGCGATCAGCGATTTCATGATTACCTCCGGGATTTTTTTGCTCCGCCGCACACACCATGTCTGCAGCGATGGAACAAAGTTTAGTCCCGAGATCACCTAGGGAAAACCATGAAAGAACGAAAACACTGTTTCCTCGAAGCCAACAATTCCGGCATCCGGGAACGAAAAACCCTACTCAAAGAATAGAATTTCGCAACAATGCCATCCTCGCCCGCCGGTTACGACCAGTTCGCGTGGAAGCTGCCCGGCTTGTCGGTACGCTCGAACGTATGCGCGCCGAAGAAGTCGCGCTGCGCCTGCACAAGGTTCGCCGGCAGCCGCTCGGAACGGTAGCTGTCGAAGTACGCGACCGCCGACGCGAACGCCGGCACCGGCACGCCTGCCTTCACCGCGGCCACCACGACGTCGCGCAGCGCCGTCTGGTAATTCGCGGCGATGTCCTTGAAGTACGGGTCGAGCAGCAGGTTCGCGAGCGCGGGATCCTTCGCGTACGCGTCCGTGATCTTCTGCAGGAAGCGCGCGCGGATGATGCAGCCCGCGCGGAAGATCTTCGCGATCGTCCCGAGATCGAGGTTCCAGCCATACTCTTCGGACGCCGTGCGCAGTTGCGCGAAGCCCTGCGCGTACGAGATCACCTTGCTCAGGTACAGCGCGCGGCGCACCGCTTCGACGAACGCGGCGCGATCGCCGTCGAACGGCGCGGCGGCCGGACCCGACAGGATCTTGCTGGCCGCGACGCGCTCGGTCTTCAGCGACGACAGCACGCGTGCGAACACCGACTCGGTGATCAGCGGCAGCGGCACACCCAGATCCAGCGCGTTCTGGCTCGTCCACTTGCCGGTGCCCTTCTGCGCGGCGCGATCGAGGATCACGTCGACGAGGTGCTTGCCGGTTTCTTCGTCCTTCTTGCCGAAGATCTTCGACGTGATCTCGATCAGGTAGCTGTCGAGCTCGCCCTGGTTCCACTCGGTGTACACCGCACCGAGTTCGTCGTTGGTCAGGCCCGCGACGTCCTTCAGCACGGCATAGCTTTCGGCGATCAGCTGCATGTCGCCGTATTCGATGCCGTTGTGGACCATCTTCACGTAGTGGCCCGCACCGTCCGGCCCCATGTATGCGACACACGGCTCGCCGTCCGACGGGGCCTTCGCGGCGATCTGCTTGAGGATCGGCTCGACCAGGTCGTACGCGTCGCGCTGGCCGCCGGGCATGATCGACGGGCCGCGCAGCGCGCCCTCTTCGCCGCCCGACACGCCGGTGCCGATGAAATGCAGGCCCGATTGCGCGAGTTCCTGGTTGCGGCGGATCGTGTCCGTGAAATGCGTATTCCCGCCGTCGATCAGCACGTCGCCCTTCTCGAGCAGCGGCTTTAGCGATGCGATCGTCGCATCGGTCGCTTCGCCGGCCTTCACCATCATCAGGATCCGGCGCGGCGTCTCGAGCGACGCGACGAACTCTTCGAGCGTATAGGTCGGTACCAGATTACGGCCGGGGAATTCGGCGATCAGTTCGTCGGTTTTCTCGCGGCTGCGGTTGTACACCGACACCGCGTAACCGCGGCTCTCGATATTGAGTGCGAGATTGCGGCCCATCACCGCCAGCCCGATCACACCGATTGCTTGTTTGCCCATTAGTCAATTCTCCGGAAAAAACAGGGCGCGACCCGAACCGGGCCGCGCGCACAGGCGAAAGGATAGTGGAAACCCGGCTGCGATGCGCAGTTGCGTGTCATTGCTCCGCGTGCGGCAGGCGCCGGAACACGACGCTCAGGTTGTTCGCCGGCATCTCGACGACCTCGATGCAGTCGAGCCCGCGGTCGAGGCCGAGCGCGACGACCGCCTCGAGATCGCGCACGCCCCACGACGAGTCGCGGCTGCGCAACTGCTGGTCGAACGCTTCGTTGGACGGCGCGGTGTGCCGGCCTTCGCGACGATACGGGCCGTACAGAAACAGCACGCCGCCCGGACGCAGCACGCGCGACGCGCCGGCGAACAGTGCGTCGGTGCAGGCCCACGGCGAGATGTGGATCATGTTGATGCAGACGATCGCGTCGAATGCCGCGGCCGGCCACGACGCGTCGCGCACGTCGAACGCCAGCGGCTCGGCCAGGTTCGCGAGGCCGGCATGCGCGACCCACGCGGCGATCGAGCGGCGCGCGTGCGCGTCGGGATCGCTCGGCTGCCAGCGCAGCGCCGGCAGCGCCCGCGCGAAATGGACCGCATGCTGCCCGGTGCCGCTCGCGATCTCGAGCACGTCGCCGCTGGCCGGCATCACGCGACGCAGCACCTCGAGGATCGGCTCGCGATTACGCTCGGCCGCCGGCGCCGACAGCCGCGCGGACGGATCGGGCGAGGACGTCGGCCCGGTCACGATGCGTGCTCCGGCGCGTCGCCGGCGACGCCCAGCCGCACGTTCAGCGCGTCGAGCGCGGGCGCGCAACGCGCCTCGACCTTCAGCGTCAGCATCGGATCGGCGCGCGTATGGCCGAGGTTCAACGCGGCAACGGGCTTGTTCTGCGCCTGGGCCCACACGCAGAACCGGTAGCCGGAATACACCATCAGCGACGAGCCGACGACGAGCAGCGCATCGGCCGCATCGAGCGCCTGCGACGCCAGCGCGACGCGTTCGCGCGGCACGTTCTCGCCGAAGAACACCACAGCCGGCTTCAGCAACCCGCCGCAGGCCGGGCAGGCCGGAATGCGGAACGTGTCGAGCGCGGCCCATTCGAGGTGCGCGTCCCCGTCGGCGGCGGGTTCCGCCTGCGCACCGAGCAGCTCGGGGTTGTCCATTTCGAGCAAGGTCTGGATCGTCGCGCGCGCGTGATGCGCGCCGCAATCGAGGCATGTGACGCCGTTGATGCCGCCGTGCAGTTCGATCACGTCGCCGCTGCCGGCACGCTGGTGCAGCCCATCGACGTTCTGCGTGACAAGGCGCTCGATCCGGCCGGTGCCGCCGAGCCGCGCGAGCGCGACGTGCGAGCGGTTCGGCTGCGCACGGCCCACCACGGGCCAGCCGATCATGCTGCGCGCCCAGTAGCGGCGGCGCGCGGTGTCGGAACCGAGGAATTCGTGGAGCTGGATCGGCGGCGAGCGCATCCATTGACCGTTGCGGTCGCGATAGCCGGGAATGCCGGAATCCGTGCTGATGCCCGCACCGGTCAGCACGAGCAGCCGCGGATGGCGCTCGACGAAAGCGTGCAGCGCATCGAGCGCGGCCGGATCGATGCTGGCGGATGAGGGGGTGGGCAAGGCGATGTCGTTCATGTTGGCGGCGCGTGATCGGGCGCGGTGGCAAACCGTGCGGCCAGCGCGCCAGCACATGATACAGAACGCCGCGCGATCGGGCCGGCGATCCGCACGACACCGGCGCGGCAAAAAAAGACGCCCATCGACCACAAGGCGATGGGCGCTCCAACAATTGATCCATCGGGGTAGTGGATCAACTGACAGCACAATGTCGTCAGATCCACCGCGGCGCGGCCGGCGGACCTTTCCCCTGGACTACACCTTCGATTTCCTGATGTCGGGCGGATCGCCACGCGGCACCGCGTGCGGCAGGCACACGCATGCGTCGCGCTCGGCACGCGTGCGTTTCGCGCGCCGGCATGACGATCCGGAACTCATGATTGCCCATCTGCGTGCACGGGCGGTTCATCCCCGACGGCCGACCGGCACCGGTCGGCCTCGTGCGTCATGCATGCACGTCGTCGTTCGGAACGAACCCGAATTGTTCGGATGGAACGAAAGGCCGCACGCTCATGTCACCGCGATTAGCGGCGAAGCGAATTCACGGGCAGGTCGGCGATTCATGTTTGCAACACGACACGTTGCGATTCGGTCTGTTCTCATTCTCTTGTCCCCGTCTTCGATGCGTCCGACCCACTGAAGCGATGGCCGGCCCTTTACCGCGCCGGCGATCGCGCTCACGGCGCACACAGACATGCAAGGAGCGCACCATGCTTCGCGGCGCAAGGCCGCGCGGCCGGTGAAGTGACCCCGATGCAGATCGGGCGGCGACAGAAATACGTGAACGTTTCGAAAGTGAAACGACGGGAAGCGGCGTGCGCGACCGGCGGATGGACGCGACGCCAATGTTGCAGGAATGTGACGTGTGCGCCGGCGAGGCGTTTGCACGTGAACGACGCCGACGATCTGCTTACAATCGCCTGCTCCTGACCACGCATGCGGGATCGAACGCGCAGGTCGAACATGCGTGCGTCCCGGCTGCCGACGCGCCCCGGGCGTCGTCCGCAGTGCGTTCGTGCAGATTGACTGCCCGATGACCGAAGGCGCCGATCATGCCGGAACCGCCGATGCCGCCGCGCATCGCTCGCGGCGCGTCGCAAGCGTCGCGCAAACACGTTAGCATGCGAACACCGTACGGCGCGCCCGCTTCGCCCCGTCTTCAAGGAATGGACATGCCCCTGCCCGCCTCCGGCCGCGCCGACGTCGCGCAACGCGTCTTCTCGCCCGAGCGGCTGTCGATCGGCCTGACGCTGCCGCTGCTGCGTGGCGGCCGGACCGTCGCCGATTTCAACGAGCAGCTCGAACTCGCGGCGCTGGCCGATTCGCTCGGCTTTCGCGCACTGTGGGTTCGCGACGTTCCGCTGAACAGCGCCGACTATCCCGACCCGGTCGGGCACCTCGATCCGTGGGTGCTACTCGGCGCGCTCGCGTCGCGCACGCGCCGGATCGTGCTCGCCAGCGGCGCGATCGTGCTGCCGCTGCGTCATCCGCTGCATATCGCGAAGGGCGCGCTGTCGGTCGCGACGCTGTCCGGCGGACGCTTCGTCCTCGGCCTCGGTTCCGGTGACCGGCCGCCCGAATATGCGGCGTTCGGCGTCGATGCGGAAACGCGGCGCGACCGGTATCGCCGGCATTGGGACATCGTCGCGGCCGCGCTCGGCGTGCCGTCCCGCGTGCTGCCCGACGAAACACCGCCCGACGCGCCCGACTTCACGCTGCTGCCGCGCGGCGACGCCGCGGTGCCGATGCTCGCGGTCGGCTCGGGCGGACAGAGCGTCGACTGGATCGCACGGAACGCGATCGGCTGGATGACGTACCACCGCGATCCGGACACGCAGCGTTCTCGTTATTCGATGTGGCGCGCGGCCGTCGACCGGCTCGCGCAACCGGGCTTCCGCGCGTTCGGCGTGTCGATGCGGCTCGATCTCGATGCGAATCGCGATGCGCCGGCCCGCGCGTTGTCGCTCGGCTACGCGACCGGACGGAACGCGTTGATCGGCATCTTGCGGGACATGCGCGCAGCCGGCACGCACCACGTCACGCTGAATCCGGGCTCGGACCGGCCCGTGCGCGAGGTCATCGAGGAAATCGCCGAGCACGTGCTGCCGATCTTTCACGACGAGCAGGGTTGATTCATCAGGAGTCCGGAGTTCGCTGCAGGTAGCAGCAGTCGTGGTTTGCACCGAATCGATGTGCCCGGGAGCACGTTTCGTTCCTGGCCTGACCGTCACAAGAGTCGACGTGCGCGAACAAGGGCTCGCGAACACCGCCGGCACGCGAAAACAAGCCGCGCCGCCTGCCGCATGCCCGATTCGAATACTCGTCGACGGAACTATTCGGGTCCGTTCGCGATCATGTTAACTTCCGTCCATCGTCCAGACCGGCGGGCCACATTTCGATGTGCGCCCGCATGCCAACCCATGCGACATTTCCTGCTCGGCTGGCTGCTCGCCGCCGTCGTATCGATCGCTCACGCGGCTACCCCTGCACCAGCCGCCGCGTCGGCCGCCTCCGGCGCGGCGCCGACACTGACGCCGCAACAGGCGCAGCGCGCCCTCTCCGTCCTGCAAAATCCGCGCGAGCGCGAACAGGTCGAAACGACGTTGCGCGCGATCGCGGCCGTCGGCGTGCTGAGCACGCCCGTGCTTCCGGCGAGCGCCGCGGCACCAGCCAGCGCGGCATCGGCCGCCACCGCCGCGCTCACGACGAACGGCCTCGCGTCGATGCTCGTCCGGCAGGGAGCACGCTGGGCCGGCGAAATCGGCGGCGCGCTGAACGAATCGCTGCGCTCGCTGCTCGATGTCGGCTCCGTCGGCAGCTGGTGGCACGAGCGGCTGGTGCGCGCCGACGAACGTGCGGACCTCACGCGCGCGCTCCTGGTCATCCTCGCCGTGCTCGTGCCCGCGTTCGTCGTCGAATGGTTCGCGAAGCGGCTGCTGCGGCGCGCGCTGGCCGCCCTGGGCACGCGTCGGGCCGAATCGTCGCGTCTGGCCGAGCCCGAACCCGCCGAGGCGGACGATTCCAGGGCGTCAGCGCCGGCCGACGCCGACGCCAGCGCCAGTGCCGAAGGCACCGCCGCGCCCGATACGTCGTCGCAAGGCCGCGGCCATGCGCGGCGCCACACCACGCTGCTGCGCCGGATGCCGCGCGCGTTGGTCAGCCTCGCGCTGCGCGTGGTGCCGCTGCTGGTGTTCGTCGGCGTCGCGAGCCTGACGATGTCGGTGCTCGACGGCGCCGGCACGCCAACCGAAACAGCACTCGAATCGTTGATTGACATCTATGTGATCTGCCGCCTCGTGACGATCGTCAGCCGGCTGTTCTTCCAGCCCGATGCGCGGCAATTGCGGCTGCTGCACGTCAGCGACGCATGGGCCGCGATCGCGCAGCGCTCGATCGCGCGGATCGTGATCGTCGTCGGCGTCTGCACGGCCGCGGTCGAGATCGCCGCGAGCTTCGGCCTCAGCGACGCCGGTCACGTCGCGCTGCTGAAAGCGGTCGCGCTCGTCGGCCACTTGATGATCTCGGCGCTGATTCTCCGGTGCCGCCAGCCGGTCGCCGCCCGCATCCGCGCGGCCGGCGACGATCGGCCGGCCTTCGCGATGATCGGCAACGCGCTCGCCGATGCGTGGGCGCCCGTGTCGGTGTTCGTCGTGATGGCGCTGTGGTTTGTGTGGGCGCTCGACGTCCACAACGGCTACCGCGTGCTGATCGCGCTCGGCGGCCGCTCGATCGCCGCGATGATCGGCATGCGGATCGTGTCGATCGTCGTGTTCGGTGCGCTCGCGCGACTGTTCCAGCGCCGCGACGACGATCGCACGCTGGTCCACCTGCACGCGTACCGCTACTACCCGCTGGTCCGCCAGATCGTGTCGGCGGCGATCGCCGTCGTGACCGTCGTGCTGCTGCTGCAGATCTGGGGCGTGCCGATCTTCCACGCGTTCCAGACCGGCACGATCGGCCATCGGCTCGCGTCGGCGCTGATCACGATCGCGATTGCGGCCGTCATCGCGCTGATCGTGTGGGAAGCCGCGAACATCGCGATCGAGCGCCGCCTGCAGCAGTGGACGCGCGAGGGCAACCTCGTGCGCGCGGCGCGGTTGCGCACGCTGCTGCCGATGCTGCGTTCGCTGCTGTTCATCATGATCGCGCTCGTCGTCGTGCTGACGGGCCTCAGCGAAATCGGCGTGAACATCGGGCCGCTGCTCGCCGGCGCCAGCATCTTCGGCGTCGCGCTCGGCTTCGGCTCGCAGAAGCTCGTGCAGGATTTCATCACCGGGATCTTCCTGCTGATGGAGAACGCGATGCAGGTGGGCGACTGGGTCACGCTCGCCGGCGTGTCCGGCACGGTCGAATACCTGTCGATCCGCACGGTGCGACTGCGCGCGGGCGACGGGTCGCTGTATACGATCCCGTTCAGCTCGGTGACGACCGTCAACAACACGAATCGCGGGCTCGGCAATGCAGCCGTCAAGGTCAGCATCGCATACGGCCAGGACATCGATCGGGCGATCGCGACGCTGAAGGAGATCGGCGCCGCGTTGCGCGACGATCCGAATTACAAGGACGGCATCCTGTCGGATTTCAGCTACTGGGGTATCGACCAGGTCGACGGCGCGACGATTGCGCTGGCCGGACAGATCCAGTGCAAGGACTCGGCACGCTGGGGCGTGCAGCGCGAATTCAACCGGCGTATCGCGGTGCTGTTCCACGAACGCGGAATCCGGATCGCGAATCCGCAGCGCAGCCTCGTCGCGTATGACGACGGTTCGCGGCCCGTGGCGCCCGAGAACGATGCGAACGGCGCCCCTACCGCCGGCACGCCGGCCGCGGAGCAACCGCCGCCGCCCGCTTCACCAGACCGCAAGCCGGACTGACCGTGCGGATGCCGCAGGCCCGGCCACCGCGTGTCGTGCCGTGCCGTGCCGTGTCGTGCCGTGCCGTGCCGTGCCGTGCCGTGCCTGTGCCATTGAACTACCTATAGCCGCGCGCTGAACGCGCTTCGCCGCGTTCGCCAGCGCTGCCCACTTCGCGTCGGCCACCCGCTCGCCAACTTCACGGTCACAACCATCCCAATCGAAGACGACCGCGGGAGATTCGAATGATTTCTCGAATACCGTTCGTTCATTACGAATCGAATCGCGAATTATTCGGCCGACATATCTGAAATTGCATCCGGTTTCGGGTTTGAAAATTACAAAATACCCCGTGACTTTTCAAAAGCATTTCAGCCTAACCAATTTAACTTTGTTTCATATCATCAGAAAAAGTTTGACACCGAACTTTCGTTCTTGATACCGTCCGATGCAAGCAATCCGACGAATTGCAAACCACGCAAGCGTTCCCGCTCGACGCATCTCGTTTCCGCCGCACCGAAGTTCTCGCCGCCGACAATCGCTTCTTCCGTTGGCGCATGCAACATCCCGATGCACTCATTGGGCAGCCGCCATCCGGCAGCAGTCCGAAGGACCTAACCAGATGAGCAGGACACCGAAACTGTTGCTCTAGCCATCCCGCCTGCATCAGGCCTGCTGGCGCGGCCGGTCCTCATCGCGGCCCAGCGCCTTCTTTACCGAGCTTTCCAGCATTTCGCCCCCGGAGGATCATCACCCGTCCGGGTCGGGCGAAAGGCCCCGTCGCGTCCGCGCTATCCGCGCGAGCGCGACGGATATCGGCGGCGCACGATCCGCGCCGCTGTCGACCGTTGTTGTTCGTGCAGTTCGATGTTCAACCGGAGGGGTAATTCAAAATGAATCAGGTTGCAAACAAGAAACAAAAGCACATCCTCATCGTCAAGCTCGCCTTCGCCGCCGCAGCAGCCGCTTCGTTCGGCATGACGGCCGTCCAAGCCGCACCGGCCGCCGGCTGGACGGAAACGCGCACCAAGGGATTCCTGCCACTCGTCCAGCAAGGTGAAAGCAGCAGTACCGCCGGTGCGCCGGCGGCCAGCACCGCCGCCGCTGCCGCGGCTGCCACCGAGATGGCGCCCGGCGAATCGGTCGACATCGTGCTCGGGCTGAACCTGCGCAACGAGGCGCAACTCGATCAATACCTGCACGACCTGCATACGCCCGGCTCACCGCACTACAAGCAGTTCCTCACGTCGGCACAGTTCGCCGCGCAATACGCGCCGACCGACCAGCAGGTCGCCTCCGTCGTTGCGCACCTGCGCCAGGCCGGCTTCGTCAACATCGTGGTCGCGCCGAACCGCCTGCTCGTGTCCGCGTCGGGCACCGCGGCAACGGTCAAATCGGCGTTCCGCACGACACTCAAGCGCTTCACGCGCAACGGCCGCAACGTCTACGCGAACACCGATGCCGCGCAGGTGCCGAATGCAATCTCCGGCATCGTCGGTGCCGTGCTGGGCCTGCAGAACGTCGAGCTCATGCATACCGGCGCGGGCAGCAAGCCGCAAGGCAACACCAGCAACCTGACGATTCCGGCAGGCGCATCCGCGGTGCCGCACTACCCGACGGAATTCTCGTCGCTCTACGGCGGCGACGGCACGCCGACGGCCTCGCAAACCACCGTCGGCATCATCTCCGAAGGCGATCTGTCGCAGACGGTCAGCGACCTCAACACGTTCGCCGCCAACAACGGCCTCGGCACGATCAGCAGCAGCGTCGTGCCGACGGGCCCATCAGGCAGTTCGTACACCGATACATCCGGCACCGTCGAATGGAACCTCGACAGCCAGTCGATCGTCGGCGCCGCCGGCGGCAGCGTGAAGCAGGTCGTGTTCTACGTGGCGCCGTCGATGACGCTCACCGCGATCACCGCCGCGTACAACAAGGCGGTGAGCGACAACGTCGCGAAGGTCATCAACGTGTCGCTCGGCGTGTGCGAATCGTCCGCGTACAGCACCGGCTCGCAGGCGACCGACGACACCATCTTCAAGCAGGCCGTCGCGCAAGGTCAGACCTTCTCCGTATCGGCCGGCGACCACGGTGCGTACGAATGCGCGAGCGGCACGCCGTCGCGCTCGACCTACACGGTGAGCGAGCCCGCGACGTCGCCGTACGTGATCGCGGTGGGCGGCACGACGCTGTTCACCAACACGTCGACCAACGCATACAACAGTGAAATCGTGTGGAACGATCCGAGCTGGCAGCCGGGCACCGTATGGTCCACGGGCGGTGGCTACAGCAAGTACGAAGCCGCGCCGTCGTGGCAATCGTCGAGCCTCACCGGGTCGACCAAGCGCGCATTGCCGGACGTCGGCTTCGACGCCGACCTGCGCACCGGCGCGATCCTCGTGGTGAACGGCCAGACGTCCGACACGCTGTGGGGCTCCGGGTACCTGAACAACGAAGGCGGCACGAGCCTCGCCGCGCCGATCTTCACCGGTATCTGGGCGCGGCTGCAATCGGCCAACAACAACACGCTCGGCTTCCCGGCGTCGAGCATCTACAAATACTTCCCGAGCAATGCGGCGCTGGTGCACGACGTGACGTCCGGCAACAACGGCAGCGGCACGTACGGCTACAAGGCGAAGGCTGGCTGGGACGCGACGACGGGCTTCGGCAGCGTGAACATCTCGAAGCTGAACACGTTCATCCAGAGCACGTCGGATTTCGCGCGCTGATCGATCGTGCAATGAGCGGTGCGGTTCCGGGCGCGGGTCGTTTTACGCGCCCGGAGCCGTATCTGCGCCGCTGCGCGCGGCGCCTCCAGATTGACGCTGCGCGTCGGCACACACCGCCCGCAGTCGTCGCGGGCCAGCGAAATCACAGCTGCGATTCGATCGGAAACAAGCCGAGAAACCACACTTCCATGCGCCGCGCCGCCGACACTTCCGGTTCGTGATCGAGCTCGGTCACCGTCCCGTCCGCGTCGGTCTGAATCCACTTGAGCCGCCCCTTCCCGGCCGGATCGGTCCGCGATTCGACTCGCCACGCGATTCGATCGAGCCGCGGCTCCAGGTCCGTCGCAACCTCCGACGCAATTGCCGGGCTCTCGCAGTAAACGCCGATCTCGGTATTGAGGTTCAGCGAGCGCGGATCGAGATTCATCGAACCGATGAAGATACTCTTGCGATCGAACACATAAGTCTTCGCATGCAGCGAAGCACGCGACGAGCCGATGATGACCTGCTTCGCGATGCTCTTGTCGCCGGACGGCCGCCGTTCGTAAAGCCGCACGCCGGCTTCCAGCAGCGCACTCCGATAGCGCCGGTAGCCGGCATGCACGGCCGCGACGTCGGTCGATGCGAGCGAGTTGGTCAGGATCGTCACGCGCACGCCGCGTGCCGTGAGCGCGTGCAGCCGTTCGATCATGTCCTTGCCCGGCACGAAATACGGCGACACGATCAGCAGTTCCTGCTCCGGCCGCAACGCAAGTGCGCGCAGTTGCGGCATCAGGTGGCCGTCGCTGTCCTTCGGCGAGCGTGAAATCTTCGCCGGATCGTCGTACAGGACCGTCGCCTGCCCCCAGGACAACTCGGTACCCTGCCCGTGCACGATCTGGTCGAGCCTGTGTCGCGCCTCGAGCACGTACGGATTGTCCTCCATCGCGCGCAAGTAATCGCGCAACCGTTCGCGCTCCCGGTCGAGACCGCCCGGCGCTGCATCGTGCCCGACCAGCGCATCGATCGGATACGCATACGGCGAATTCCAGAACGTATCGAATTCGGTCGAGATGTCGTTCACGACGGGGCCGTGCACGACCACATCGAGATCGCCGAACTCCAGCATCGACGACGCGCCGAAATACTCGTCGCCGATGTTGCGGCCGCCGACGATCGCCGCCTGGTTGTCCGCGATCATCGCCTTGTTGTGCATGCGCCGGTTGACGCGCGAGAACTCGAGCACCGTGCCGATCTTCTTGAAGTGGCGCGTGGCGACCGGGTTGAAGAGCCGGATCTCGATGTTCGGATGCGAACTGATCTCGAGCAGCTTGCGATCGTCCGCGTTCGTCCCGAGATCGTCGAGCAGCGCACGCACGCGAACCCCGCGATCGGCCGCACGGATGATCGCGTCCGCGAGTTCGTGTCCGGTCAGGTCGTCGTGCCAGATGTAGTACTGAAGGTCCAGCGAGCGGTCCGCGCGATCGGCGAGCAGCACGCGCGCATCGAGTGCATCGACGGGATCGCGCAGCAGGTGAAACGCGTCCTGCCCCGGATGGGTGGCGGCCTGCTGGCGGAACGCGATGCCGAGGCGCGTGGTTTCGGTATCGGTGAATGCGTGCGTTGGCGCGCGACCGGCCTGCGGCGGCAGGCTGGCGCACGCGGCAAGCATCAGCAACGACAGAATCGCACTCCACGAACGCAACATGATCATGATGGCCGCCCCCACTGTCGGGCGAAGTCTGTTTGTGTTTGTTCTGGCCGCCGGACGGAACGCGACGCTGGCCTGCGGTTCGCGCGCGCGACGATTCTCGATCGTGCGCGCCGACCGCGCTACAGCATACTTCGATTGATATCGGGACGGCACGCTCCGCGCGTTTCCCCGGTGGCGGCGATGCGACACGCGACGCCGGCGTGAACGTATCCAACACGCTCGACACATTCAGGCAGCGCGCAAAAGAAAAACCCGCGAGGCCTTGCGGCGTCGCGGGTTTCGAGACTTCCCCGGATAACCTGGGAAGCGAATCTGGTGGGCCCCCCGGGAGTCGAACCCGGCACCAACGAATTATGAGTTCGCTGCTCTAACCAAGCATGAGCTAGGGGCCCAGACGAGAAGCAACGTGTGCTACACGCCACGCCGGCAACGAAGCCGGGCCGGCATTGTAACAACAAAGACACCAAAGAGGACAAACGCCACCGGCATCACGCGGATGCCGGCGGCGTTCGCAAGTAAGACGCTGGAAATCAGTTCCCTTCGAGGAACGACTTCAGCTTGTCGGAACGGCTCGGGTGACGCAGCTTGCGCAGCGCCTTCGCCTCGATCTGACGGATCCGCTCGCGGGTAACGTCGAACTGCTTGCCGACTTCCTCGAGCGTGTGATCGGTGCTCATCTCGATACCGAAACGCATCCGCAGCACCTTCGCCTCGCGCGGCGTCAGCGAATCGAGCACGTCCTTCACGACGTCGCGCATGCTTGCATGCAGCGCGGCATCCGCCGGCGCGACCGTGTTGTTGTCCTCGATGAAGTCGCCGAGATGGGAATCGTCGTCGTCGCCGATCGGCGTTTCCATCGAGATCGGCTCCTTCGCGATCTTCATGATCTTGCGGATCTTGTCTTCCGGCATCTCCATCTTCTCGGCGAGCGTTGCCGGATCCGGCTCGAGACCGGTTTCCTGCAGGATCTGCCGCGAGATGCGGTTCATCTTGTTGATCGTTTCGATCATGTGAACCGGAATACGGATCGTGCGCGCCTGGTCCGCGATCGAACGCGTGATGGCCTGGCGGATCCACCACGTCGCGTAGGTCGAGAACTTGTAGCCGCGACGGTATTCGAACTTGTCCACCGCCTTCATCAGGCCGATGTTGCCTTCCTGGATCAGGTCGAGGAACTGCAGGCCGCGGTTCGTGTACTTCTTCGCGATCGAGATCACGAGACGCAGGTTCGCCTCGGTCATTTCACGCTTCGCCTGACGCGCCTTCAGTTCGCCGGCCGCCATCTGGCGGTTGGTTTCCTTCAGGTCCTTCAGCGGCAGCACGACGCGCGCCTGCAGGTCGATCAGACGCTGCTGCTGTTCGCGGATCGCCGGAACGTTACGCGACAGGACCGCGCTGTACGGATGGCCTTCGGCCGTGATCTTCTCGGCCCAGTCGAGATCCGTCTCGCTGCCCGGGAAGCGCGCGATGAATTCCGAACGCGGCATGCCGCACTTGTCGACGACGATGTGCAGGATCTGACGCTCGACCTGACGCACTTCGTCCACTTGCGCACGCAGCGTGTCGCACAGACGCTCGACGGTACGCGCGGTGAAGCGGATCGTCATCAGCTCGGTCTGGATCGTTTCCTGCGCCTTCAGGTAGGACTTCGACTTGTAGCCTTCCTTCTCGAACGCGCGGCGCATCTTGTCGAACCACTCGCTGATCTGCGAGAACTTGTCGAGCGATGCACGCTTGAGGGCTTCGAGTTGAGCGGCGTTGGCCGACGCCTGAGCGGCACCGTCATCCTCCTCCTCTTCCTCTTCTTCCTCTTCCTCTTCGGCTTCCTCGTCCTCGTTCTCGATGGCTTCGGCTTCCTTCGCGGAGAAACCGTCCGTATCGGCGGAGTCCGAAGCATTCGGATCGAGCAGGCCGTCGACGAGTTCGTCGACGCGGATCTCTTCGTTCGCGACGCGCTCGGCCATCGCGAGGATGTCGGCGATCGTCGTCGGGCACGCGGAAATCGCCATCACCATGTGGCGCAGGCCGTCCTCGATCCGCTTCGCGATCTCGATTTCGCCTTCGCGCGTGAGCAGCTCGACCGTGCCCATCTCGCGCATGTACATCCGGACCGGATCGGTCGTGCGACCGAATTCCGAATCGACGGTCGACAGCGCGACTTCCGCTTCTTCCTCGACTTCGTCGTCCGACGATGCGGCCGGCGCGTTGTCGTTCAGGAGCAGCGTTTCCGCGTCCGGAGCCTGCTCGTAAACCGCCACGCCCATGTCGTTGAACGTGCCGATGATGCCTTCGAGGGCTTCAGTTTCGGTGAAGTTGTCCGGCAGGTGGTCGTTGATTTCGGCATACGTGAGGAAGCCGCGCTCCTTGCCGAGCTTGATCAGCGCGCGCAGCTTCACGCGGCGCTCTTCGAGCTCCTCGGCCGTGCCGGGCGTGCTCGTCGCGAACGCTTCCTTCAGCAGCGCCTTTTCCTTGGCGCGACGATCGCGCACCTTGGATTTGCCCGGGGCAGCCGCGGCTGCGGGCTGCTCGTCGCTCTGATTTGCGTCGTCATCGACGGATACTTCGTTCAGCTTTTTGGTCATGGAGTTCGCCGTACCGGCTATATCGACTCGCGGCTGCTGGACGACAGCCGGTTGAACCGTGGGTGCATGAGTAGTACGTACTGCCGTTTCGTCCGCGGCGGCAGTCGTGTCCCTTGCGCTTTTCGCACTTGCCCGCTTCGCCGCCGGCTTGGCCGGCCCGGAGTCGGGTCTGGCGGCAGCCCGTGTTCTGGCTGCCGGCGCCGGCGCAGCCTGAGCAGTGCCGGCCGCGGTTTTCTTTCCTGCAGGGGCTGACGTGGCTGAAGACGTTGTCCTGGTGGAAGAAGCAGACTTGGCCGCTGTGACCTTCGTGGTCGGCTCCGTCGAGCCCTTGCCTGTTGCTTTCTTTCCGCCTGTCGTCTTTGCCATCGCGATTCTCGCCTCTGCTTGGAAAACAAACCGCTGGAAACCTTATATTATAGCACGCTGGGGCGCCCTCTCTTGGCGCCCCGGCCGCCTACAGCCCGAGCCGACGCTTCATGTCGGTTCGCTGCTGGTTCAATTCCGTCAATTCCGCCAGTTCCTCGGGTGTGAAGGTGGACTGCCGCGCAAGCCGGTCGAGCCGGTCGCAGCAGGCGTCATAGCGCATCTTGAGCACCGCGGCCTGCAGCTCCTCCCCCGCGATCCGTTCCTGTTCACGCTGCCGCTCAGGCACCGTCTCGTCTTCCGGATTCTGTAACAGCAAATCGCGGACGTTTTCATCATAGTCCAGAATTTCGCGGAAGATTTCCTCGTAAGTCGCGCCATTCGAGGACGTCCGCAGGACATCCGACAGCAGCCGGAACTCCGCGCCGTCGCCCAGCGCACGCGCATGCTCGACGACTTCGGCGAACAGCTCGCCGATCCGCGGCAGCGCGCGCAGGGTCGCAAGCTGTTCGTCGTCGAGCTGCGACGCGATCCGCGGATGCATCACGAGCGTACGCAACGCGCGCTTTTCACTGTCGGTCACACGCCGCCGTTCGCTGCGCGGGGGCGCCTGGCGCGCCGGCGTCGCGATACGCGCATCGACGTCCGACAGCCCCGCGACTTCCTCGAACGGGATATCGAGCCGGTCGGCGAACATGTGCATGATCTGCGCGCGCAACGCGTTCGCCGGCAGCGCCTGCAGCAGCGGCTTCGCGTCGAACAGCGCCTTCGCGCGACCTTCCGGCTGGTCGAGCGCCTTGCCGGCAATTGCTTCGTTCAACAGAAATTGTGACAGCGGCATTGCGCGCTCGACCTGCTCGGAAAACGCTTCCGCGCCGAATTCGCGTACGTAGCTGTCCGGATCGTGCTCGGACGGCAGGAAAAGGAATCGGATCGTCCGGTTGTCCGCCGCATGCGGCAGGCACGCCTCGAGCGCGCGGCGCGCCGCACGCCGGCCGGCCGAGTCACCGTCGAAGCTGAAAATGACCGTGTCGGTCTGACGCAGCAACTTCTGCACGTGAATCGGCGTGCATGCCGTGCCGAGCGTCGCGACCGCGTTCGGAAAGCCGAGCTGCGCGAGCGCGACGACGTCCATGTAGCCTTCGACAACCAGCACGTACTTGCGCTCGCGGATCGCGAGACGCGCCTCGAACAGCCCGTACAGCTCACTGCCCTTGTTGAACAGCGGCGTTTCGGGCGAATTCAGATACTTCGGCTCGCCGCTGCCGAGCACGCGGCCGCCGAACCCGATCACCTGCCCCTTCACGTTGCGGATCGGGAACATGATTCGCTCGCGGAACCGGTCGTAGCGGCGCGCGACGCCCTGTGCATCGGTTTTCTCGCTGACGATCACGAGGCCCGATTCGACGAGCGAGTCGTCGCGGTAGTCCGGGAACGCTGTTTCGAGGTTTTGCCAGCCGTCCGGCGCATAACCGAGCCCGAAGCGCGCGGCGATCTCGCCGGTCAGGCCCCGGTTCTTCAGATACTGGATCGCGACCGTCGCGCCGCGCAACTGCTTGCGGTAGTAGTCGCACGCGGCGGACATCACGTCGGACAGTGCAGTGGCGACCGATTTCGACACGGGCGCCGGATAGTCGCCGCCACCCGCACCGCCCCCGCCACCCCCGCGCATCGACGGTTCGTGCGGCACGGTCAGCCCGACCGATTGCGCGAGCTCCTGCACGGCTTCCGGGAACGTGAGCCCCGCGTGCTCCATCAGGAAGCCGATCGCCGTGCCGTGCGCGCCGCAGCCGAAGCAGTGATAGAACTGCTTGGTCGGGCTGACGGTAAACGACGGGCTCTTCTCGTTGTGGAACGGGCACAACCCCATGAAGTTGGCGCCGCCCTTCTTGAGCTGCACGTACCGGCCCACCACGTCGACGATATCGACGCGGTTCAGCAAATCCTGCAGGAACGAATGCGGAATCACCGTGGGATCGAGCGAAAAAAAGACAATACGACGCCCCGGCGCACGCGAATGCGGCGCGCCGGGAAGCGGGTTTTACTTCGACAGCGCGGCCTTGACCTGCGCGGAAACGGCCGTCATGTCGGCGCGGCCGGCGAGCTTGCCCTTCAGCACGCCCATCACCTTGCCCATGTCCTGCGGGCCAGCCGCGCCCGTTGCCGCGACCGCGGCCTGGACTTCGGCAGCCACTTCAGCGTCCGACAGCTGCGCGGGCATGTATGCGCCCAGCACGGTCAGTTCGGCCTGTTCCTTCGCGACGAGATCGTCGCGGCCGGCGGCTTCGAACTGGCTGATCGAGTCCTTGCGCTGCTTGATCATCTTGTCGATCACCGCGGTGATGCCCGCGTCGTCGAGGGTGACCCGATCGTCGACCTCGCGCTGCTTGATCGCGGCCATCAGCAGGCGAATCGTCGCCAGACGCTCGCTTTCCTTCGCGCGCATCGCGGCCTTCATGTCTTCGCTGATCTGCTCTTTCAAACTCATCTTGCACCCGGGATGGAAACGTGACTTCGACGCCCGCGAACGGGCGTCAACACAAAAACCCGCTTGGGACTAAGTCTCAAGCGGGTTGCTCGAATCCGGCATCGGCGACTCGCGGCCCCGGATCGAGGCCGATCGCGCGGAGGTCGCCGGTGCGCCGCTCAGTGAATCGTGCGGCGCTCAATCGTTCAGTACAGCTTCTTCGGCAGCGTCTGGCTGCGGATCCGCTTGTAATGACGCTTCACCGCGGCAGCCTTCTTGCGCTTGCGCTCGGCGGTCGGCTTCTCGTAGAACTCCCGCGCACGAAGCTCGGTCAGCAGACCGTTCTTCTCGATCGTGCGCTTGAAGCGGCGCATGGCGACTTCGAACGGCTCGTTTTCTTTAACGCGAATGATCGTCATGATCCGACACGAATAAAGGTTTGCAGGGAAGATTTACGAGTATAGCAGAGCGCCAGGCAAAGACATAAGGGCCGGGTCCCGTCAATGGCGGGCCCGCGCAGCCGTGTCAGGCGCCCCGCGCAAACTCCGCCGCCGCCTGCCCGGCCGCCGTGCCGGATGCCCACGCCCACTGGAAGTTGTAGCCGCCGAGCCAGCCCGTCACGTCCACCGCCTCGCCGACGAAGAACAGCCCCGGCACCCGCGCGCTCATCATCGTCGCCGACGACAGTTCGCGCGTATCGACGCCACCCTTCGTCACTTCGGCCTTCTTGTAGCCCTCGGTGCCGTTAGGCGTCAGCGTCCAGCCGGACAGCGCGTCGCCGATCTGTCGCAGCGTCTTGTCGGGCAGGTCCGCGAGCCGCGCATCGGCCGCGACACGGTGCGTGTCGAGCCAGACGTGAGCGAGGCGCGACGGCACCCAGTCCGCGAGCAGCGAGCCGATCTGGCGCTTCGACGTGCGTTTCGCGTCGAGCAGGTCGGCCACCGCGTCGCGCTGCGGCAGCAGGTCGATGCGGATCGGATCGCCGGACTGCCAGTAGCTGGAAATCTGCAGGATGCCGGGGCCCGACAGGCCCCGATGGGTCAGCAGCAGGTCCTCGACGAATTCGCCGCCGCGCTTCTTGTCGCCGGTCGACACGCGCACTTCGAGCGACACGCCGGACAGCGCCGCAAACGGCTCCCAGTCCTGCTGCGCGAAGGTGAGCGGCACGAGCGCGGGCCGCGTATCGACGAGCTTGTGGCCGAACTGCTTCGCGAGCCGGTAGCCGAAGTCGGTCGCACCGATCTTCGGGATCGACAGGCCGCCAGTGGCAACGATCAGCGCGCGTGCGCGGATCGGCCCCGCCTGCTGCGTGTCGAGCGTGAAGCCATCGGCCGACGCGTGGCGCACCGCGTCGACGACCACCGGCCGGCGCCAGGCAATGCCGCCCGCGTCGCATTCGTGCTTCAGCATGTCGATGACCGCGTCGCTGCCGTGATCGCAAAAGAGCTGCCCCTTGTGCTTTTCGTGCCAGGTGACGTGATGACGCTTGAGCAGTCCGAGAAAGTCGCGCGGCGTGTAGCGCGCAAGCGCCGAGCGCGCGAAATGCGGATTCGACGACAGGTAGTTGTCGGGGCCCGCGTAGAGATTCGTGAAGTTGCAGCGGCCGCCGCCCGAGATGCGGATTTTCTCGGCAAGCCGCGGCGCGTGGTCGATCAGCACCACGCGGCGGCCGAGCTGCCCGGCGACCGCGGCGCTCATCATCCCGGCGGCGCCCGCGCCGATCACGGCGATGTCATATGTTTCCATGGCGCGGATTGTACCTGCCCGGCCGCGCACCCGGGCCGCGCCCCAGCGGCGGCAGGCCCTCGCCTGCTATAATTTGCGGTTACGTTTACCTTCCTGCGGCGCGCTCGACGCAGCTCGCCCCGCCTCTACCATGCTCGTTCTCGGCATCGAAAGCTCCTGCGACGAAACCGGCCTCGCGCTCTACGACACGCAGCGCGGCCTGCTCGCGCACGCGCTTCATTCGCAGATCGCGATGCACCGCGAATACGGCGGCGTCGTGCCCGAGCTCGCATCGCGCGACCACATCCGCCGTGCGCTGCCACTGCTCGAGGAAGTCATGGCGCAAAGCGGCACGCGCCGCGAGGACATCGACGCGATCGCATTCACGCAAGGCCCCGGCCTCGCCGGCGCGCTGCTGGTCGGCGCGAGCATCGCGAACGCGCTCGCGCTGGCATGGAACAAGCCGACCGTCGGCATCCATCACCTCGAAGGCCATCTGCTGTCCCCATTGCTCGTCGACGAGCCGCCACCGTTCCCATTCATCGCGCTGCTGGTGTCGGGCGGCCACACGCAGCTGATGCGCGTGACCGATGTCGGCGTGTACGAGACGCTCGGCGAGACGCTCGACGACGCGGCCGGCGAAGCCTTCGACAAAACGGCGAAGCTGATCGGCCTCGGCTACCCGGGCGGCCCGGAAGTGTCGAAGCTCGCGGAAACGGGCACGCCGGGCGCCGTCGTGCTGCCGCGTCCGATGCTCCATTCGGGCGACCTCGACTTCAGCTTCAGCGGCCTGAAGACGGCCGTGCTCACGCAGATGAAGAAGTTCGAGGCGGCAAAACTCGAAGGCGAAGCGCTCGAACGCGCGAAGGCCGATCTCGCGCGCGGCTTCGTCGACGCGGCCGTCGACGTGCTCGTCGCGAAGTCGCTCGCCGCACTCAAGAAGACGAAGCTCAAGCGCCTCGTCGTCGCGGGCGGCGTCGGCGCGAACCGCCAGTTGCGCGCGGCGCTGTCGGCCGCCGCGGCCAAGCGCGGCTTCGACGTGCACTATCCGGATCTCGCGCTCTGCACCGACAACGGCGCGATGATCGCGCTCGCCGGCGCGTTGCGGCTCGGCCGCTGGCCCGAGCAGGCGAACGCCGACTACGCGTTCACGGTGAAACCGCGCTGGGATCTCGCGTCGCTCGCACGCTGATTCGCACGACGCACTGGCACGTTTCGGAATACGCCAGCCAAAACACAAAGGCCGCTCGATCGAGCGGCCTTTTCCGTTGCAGCGGCAAAACGCCGCAGCGGCGCAACGTTACGCGGCGTGCCGCTTGTCGCGCTCGATCAGCGCATACGCGCTGTGATTGTGGATCGACTCGAAGTTCTCGGCTTCGAGCACGTAGGCGACCACGCGCTCGTCCGCATCGAGACGCTGCGCGACGTCGCGCACCAGATCCTCGACGAACTTCGGGTTTTCGTACGCACGCTCCGTGACGAACTTCTCGTCCGGACGCTTCAGCAAGCCCCACAGCTCGCACGACGCCTCTTCTTCCGCGATGCGGATCAGCGCCTCGACCGGCAGGTCGGCCGCGAGCTCGGCGTCGATCGTCACGTGCGAGCGCTGGTTGTGCGCGCCGTACTGCGAAATCTTCTTCGAGCACGGGCACAGGCTCGTCACCGGCACGAGCACCTTCAGGAACAGGCGCGCTTCGCCGTTGCGGCTTTCGCCCGCGAGCGTCACCTCATAGTCGAGCAGGCTCTGCACGCCCGACACCGGCGCCGTCTTGTTCACGAAGTACGGGAACGTGACCTCGATGCGGCCGGCCTCGGCTTCCAGCTTCTCGAGCATCGACGCGAGCATCGCACGGAAGCGCTCGACAGTCAGCGGCGCACGATTCTCCTCGAGCAGCGCGACGAAGCGCGACATGTGCGTGCCCTTCTGATCGGCAGGCAGGCGCACGTCGAGATTCCAGACGCCGACGGTCGGCTGCACGTCGCCGCTCTCGGTGCACACCGTCAGCGGATGCCGGACCGCCTTCACGCCCACGCGCTGAATCGGAATCTGGCGGGTATCCACCGTACTCTGCACGTCGGGCATCACGAAGGCGGGATTCATCTGGTTCATCTTGTTCAATCCTTGTAAGCCGCGCGTCCGACGACGCGCACGCCGCGTCATGCGGCAGCCGGAAAAGCAACATGGGCCCGCAGGCCCATGTTTTCCGCATCAATGTAGACCGGTTGCGCCAGTCGCACCGACGCCGCCCGCAGGCGGCGCCAGCTTATGCGACGCGCTTCGCCTGACCGGCGACATCGGCCGCCGGGCTCAGGAAGCGTTCGCGAATCGACTTCGCGATGCCCGCGCCGTCGAGGCCGCATTGCGACAGCAGCTTCGCCGGATCGCCGTGATCGATGAACTGGTCAGGGAGGCCCAATTGTATTACGGGTCGGATAACCCCACTGTCCATCAGGGCTTCGACGCAGGCCGAGCCCGCACCGCCCATCACGCAGCCTTCCTCGACCGTGACGAGGTAGTCGTGCGTCTCGGCGAGTTCACGCACGAGCGCCGCATCGACCGGCTTCACGAAGCGCATGTTCGCGACGGTTGCATCGAGCTCCTCGCCCGCCACGAGCGACGGTGCGACCATCGTGCCGAACGCGAGAATCGCAACGCGCTTGCCTTCCGGCTGCGACGTGCGGCGACGCACTTCGCCCTTGCCGAGCGGGATTTCGGTGAATTCCTTCACCGTCGCCACGCCCGTGCCCGCGCCGCGCGGATAACGCACCGCGGTCGGGTTCGGTTGCTGAAGCGCCGTGTGCAGCATCTGGCGGCACTCGTTCTCGTCGGACGCTGCCATGATCGTCATGTTCGGAATGCAGCGCATGAATGCGAGATCGTACGCGCCCGCGTGCGTCGCACCGTCCGCGCCGACGAGGCCCGCGCGGTCGATCGCGAACACGACCGGCAGGTTCTGCAGCGCGACGTCGTGGATCAGCTGGTCGTACGCACGCTGCAGGAACGTCGAGTAGATCGCGACGACGGGCTTCAGCCCTTCGGTCGCGAGGCCGCCCGCGAACGTCACCGCGTGCTGCTCGGCGATACCGACGTCGTAATAGCGATCCTTGAAACGCTTCTCGAACTCGACCATGCCCGAGCCTTCGCGCATCGCGGGCGTGATGCCGACGACGCGCGAATCGCGCTCGGCTTCATCGCACAGCCATTCGCCGAACACCTGCGTGTACGTCTTCTTCGCGGGCGTGGTCGACGGCTTGATGCCTTCTGCCGGGTTGAACTTGCCGGGGCCGTGGTAGAGCACGGGATCGGCTTCGGCGAGCTTGTAGCCCTGGCCTTTCTTCGTCACCACGTGCAGGAATTGCGGGCCGCGCAGTTCGCGGATGTTCTGCAGCGTCGGGATCAGCGAATCGAGATCGTGACCATCGATCGGGCCGATGTAGTTGAAGCCGAACTCTTCGAACAGCGTGGCCGGCACGACCATGCCCTTCGCGTGCTCCTCGAGCTTGCGCGCGAGTTCGAGCACCGGCGGCGCGACGCTCAGCACGCGCTCGACGCCCGCGCGCGCGGCCGCGTAAAAGCGGCCCGACATCAGGCGGGCGAGATGGCGGTTCAGCGCGCCGACCGGCGGCGAAATCGACATGTCGTTGTCGTTGAGGATCACGAGCAGCTTCGCATCCTCCGACACGCCCGCGTTGTTCATCGCCTCGAACGCCATGCCGGCCGTCATCGCGCCGTCGCCGATCACCGCGATCGAGAAGCGGTCGTCGCCGTTCAGCTGGCTGCCGATCGCCATCCCGAGCGCCGCCGAGATCGACGTGCTCGAGTGCGCGGTGCCGAACGTGTCGTATTCGGACTCGCTGCGGCGCGGGAAACCCGAGATGCCGTCGTACTGGCGCAGCGAATGCATCTGGTCGCGGCGGCCCGTCAGGATCTTGTGCGGGTAGGTCTGATGACCCACGTCCCAGACGATCCGGTCGTTCGGCGTGTTGAACACGTAGTGCAACGCGATCGTCAGCTCGACCGTCCCGAGGTTGGACGACAGATGGCCGCCCGTCTTCGACACGCTGTCGAGCACGAACGCGCGCAGTTCATCCGCGAGCGGTTGGAGTTGGCGACGATCGAGGCGGCGCAGATCCGCCGGGTCGTCGATGGTTTTCAGCAAGTCGTACATCGTCGTTCCATTGTAGGAAATCAAACGCGCCCGCATTCTATTGCACGCACCGTAGCGTGTGCGCAGCGGCGGGCTTCGCGTCAGCTGACCCGGTTCACCACCAGGTCGGCAAGTTCGGCGAGACGCTGTGCGCGTGCGCCGAACGGTTTCAGCGCATCGTGCGCTTCGGCGCGCAGCTGGGCCGCGAGCTCACGCGACGCGTCGAGGCCGAGGATCGATACGTACGTCGGCTTGTCGTTCGCCGCATCCTTGCCGGCGGTCTTGCCGAGCGTCGCCGAATCGGTCGTGACGTCGAGAATGTCGTCGACAACCTGGAAGGCCAGGCCCACGGCACCCGCGTAAATGTCGAGCGCGTCCATCGCTTCCGCCGACGGCGTGTCGCCGGCCAGCGCGCCCATCCGCACGGCGGCACGCAGCAGCGCGCCCGTCTTCATCCGGTGCATCGTCTCGAGCTGTTCGCGCGTCAGCTTGAGGCCGACGCTCGCCAGGTCGATCGCTTGCCCGCCGGCCATGCCGATCGAGCCGCTCGCCAGCGCCAGCTCGCGCACGAGCGCAGCCTGCTGCACCGGAGTCAGTGCCGCGGCGTCGGTCAGCGCGACGAACGCCTGCGACTGCAGCGCATCGCCGACCAGCAGGGCCGTCGGCTCGTCGTACTGCACGTGCACGGTCGGCTTGCCGCGTCGCAGCGCGTCGTCGTCCATGCACGGCATGTCGTCGTGCACGAGCGAGTAAACGTGGATCATCTCCAGCGCCGCCGCCGCTGCGTTGCGCGCCGCTTCGGTCGCGCCGGTCAGTTCGCCTGCTGCATGGCACAGCAGCGGGCGAACGCGTTTGCCGCCGCCGAGGACCGCGTAGCGCATCGCCTCGTGAAGTTGCGTGGGCACTACATTATCAGCCGGCAAATAGTGGCCGAGTGCGTCCTCGACGCGGTCGAGCACGGACCGCATCCATTGTTCGAATGTCATAGATCGTCGTCTTCGCCGTCCGTGGCGGCCGTTCCGGACGAAAGCGGCTTCAGCGTCGCGCCGTCGAGCACGCGAACCTGCTGCTCCACTTTCTCGAGCTGCTGTTGGCAAAACGCAACGAGGGTCGCACCGCGGCGATACGCCGCCAGTGAATCCTCGAGGCTCAACGCGCCGCCTTCCATCCGGGCAACCAGCGTCTCGAGTTCCGCGAGCGCCATCTCATAATTGTCCGGCAACGGTTCGGTGCCATTGCCGGGCGGCGTGGCGCCTGAGGATGCGGTTTTCGCCATGGACGAGGGTGTCAAATTTCAAAACAAGTCGGACATTCTACGGCAAAAGAGAATTCTCCGATCTGCCGACGTGGGCAGCCCGGCACATCTTCCGGCCCCATCTTCGACACACGGGGTGCGCACCCGGATTGCCTGCCGACAAAAAATTGACACAAATCAGGCACTTAATCCTAGCCTTGCGAGGCGAACCGGGTATAATTCCGCGTTTCCCTAAATCGATTTTTCGATGGTTGGGTTGTTCACTGCTTTCACGCTAACACCGGGAGTGGGAATGTCCAATCTGAGCGATGCGCTTCAGTTGAAGTCGGCTCACAGCCAGCTTCCAGTCACTGCATATTTCGATGAGGCGCTCCTTGAGCGCGAGATCGAAACCCTCTTCAAGAAAGGACCTCGTTACGTCGGGCACGAATTGATGGTGCCCGAGGCGGGGGATTATTTTGCGCTGCCGTCCGAAAAGGAAGGCCGCGTGCTGGTCCGCAACCCGGCGAACCAGATCGAACTGCTGTCGAACGTGTGCCGTCACCGGCAGGCGATCATGCTGAACGGGCGCGGCCATACGCAGAACATCGTGTGTCCGCTGCACCGCTGGACGTACGATCTGGAAGGCCAGCTGCTCGGCGCGCCGCACTTCCCCGACAAGCCGTGCCTGAACCTCGGCAAGAGCCCGCTGCAGAACTGGCAGGGGTTGCTGTTCGAGGCCGAAGGCCGCAACGTCGCGCGCGATCTCGCGAACCTCGGCACGAAGCATCACTTCGACTTCTCCGAGTATCACTTCGATCACGTCGAAGTACACGAGTGCGACTACAACTGGAAGACGTTCATCGAGGTCTACCTCGAGGATTATCACGTCGTTCCGTTCCACCCGGGCCTCGGCAGCTTCGTGTCGTGCGACGATCTCAAATGGGAGTTCGGCGACTGGTACAGCGTGCAGACGGTCGGCGTGCACAACGCTCTCGCGAAACCGGGCAGCGCGACCTACCAGAAGTGGCACGAGCAGGTGCTCAAGTTCCGCAACGGCGTGCCGCCGGAGTTCGGCGCGATCTGGATGGTCTATTACCCGGGCCTGATGATCGAGTGGTATCCGCACGTGCTCGTCGTGTCGTGGCTGATTCCGCGCGGCCCGCAGAAGACGACCAACATCGTCGAGTTCTATTACCCCGAGGAAATCGCACTGTTCGAGCGCGAGTTCGTCGAGGCCGAGCGCGCCGCCTATATGGAGACGGCCGTCGAGGACGACGAAATCGCGATGCGGATGGACGCAGGCCGTCGCGCACTGATGGCGCGCGGCGAATCGCAGGTCGGCCCGTACCAGAGCCCGATGGAAGACGGCATGCAGCACTTCCACGAGTTCCTGCGCCGCCACCTCGGCGACATCTGACCGCGCGCGGCGCGCCGGCGCCGCATGGCATTCGGCATATGAAAAGACGGGTTTCGGCCCGTCTTTTTTTGTTTAGACTTGGAGTATCAGGCCGTTTGCACTCCAGGGAGCCGTCATGCCACATACCCACTACACCACGCTCATCTCCGCAGCCAATCTCGCCGAGCGGCTGACCGCGGCGCCGGGCAGCGTCGCCGTGTTCGACTGCCGCTTCGACCTCGTCGATCCGGGCGCAGGCGAGGCCGCCTATGCGACCGGCCATATTCCCGGCGCGCACTATCTCCATCTCGACCGCGACCTGTCCGGCCGCAAGACCGGCACCAACGGCCGCCATCCGCTGCCGACCCGCGACGCATTCGCGACGCTGATCGCCAGCCGCGGCGTCAAGCAGGGCCAGCAGGTCATCGCCTATGACGCACAAGGCGGCGCCTATGCGGCGCGGCTATGGTGGCTGCTGCGCTGGCTCGGGCACGATTCCGTCGCGGTGCTCGACGGCGGCCTGCAGGCATGGGAAGCGGCCGGCCAGCCGCTGACCGCCGACGTGCCGCACCCGGCCGCCGGCGACTTCCGCGCGACGACCCCGCTCGAATCGACAGTCGACGCGGCGGCCGTGCTCGCGAACGTGACGTCGGCCAAGCGCGTCGTGATCGATGCGCGTGCACCGGATCGCTATCGCGGTGAAAACGAAACGATCGATCGTGTCGGCGGCCACATTCCCGGCGCACGCAACCGGTTCTTCAAGGACAACCTGGCCGCCGACGGCCGCTTCAAGACCGGTCATGAGCTGCGCGAGACGTTCACCACGCTGCTCGCCGGCACCGAACCGAACAGCGTGATTCTGCAATGCGGGTCCGGCGTGACCGCATGCCACAACGCGCTCGCGCTCGAAATAGCGGGGTTGCATGGCGCATCGCTGTATCCGGGCTCGTGGAGCGAATGGAGCGCCGATCCGTCGCGGCCGATCGCGACCGGCCCGAACCCATAAGCACCTGCGTGGCGCGACGACAAGGCGGCGGCATCTGCCGCCGCTGCTTCGTTTACATCACGCCGTACTTGTGGAACCACTCGATCGCGCGCTTCCAGCCGTCCTCGGCATCGCCCTTCACGTAACTCGGCCGATAATCGGCGAAGAACGCGTGACCCGCATCCGGATACACGACGATCTCCGATTGGCGCGCGAGCTTCGAGTCGCTCGTCTGGATCGCCTTGCGCATGTCCGCGAGCGACGCCTGCGTGATGTTCGTGTCCTTCTCGCCGTACAGCCCGAGCACGGGCACCTTCAGCAACGACGCATGATCGACCGGATTGAACGGCGTCATCTCGTCGGTCGTGCCCTCGACGAACCCGTACCATGCGACGGCCGCCCGCACGTGCGGATTGTGCTCCGCGTACAGCCACGCCTGGCGGCCGCCCCAGCAGAACCCCGTCACGCCGAGACGCGACAGGTCGCCGCCGTTCTTGCCGGCCCATGCGACGGTCGCATCGAGATCCTCGGTGACCTGCCGGTCGGGCACCTTGCTGATGATGTTGTCGAACAGCTCCTTCATCGTCGGATACTTCGATGCATTGCCCTGGCGCGCGAACAGGTCGGGCGCGATCGCCAGATAGCCGAGCTTCGCGAAGCGACGGCAGACGTCGGCGATATGCGCATGCACGCCGAAAATCTCGTGGATCACGATGACGACCGGCAGGTTCGTCTTGTCGACCGGCTGCGCGCGATACGCAGGGATGCTCGCGTCGCCCGAGCGGATCTCGATGGTGTCGACGTCCAGCCCGCTGCCGTCGGTCGTGATGGTCTGCGCCGACACGGGCAGCACGGCCGCCGCGAAGGTGCCGCCCAGCGCGGCCTGCATGAACTTGCGGCGCGAGAACGGAACGTGGGGAACCAGGCTGTCGACTTCGGGTTTCAACATGAATGCACTCCTCGATTGGGCGCCGCCGTCACGGCCAGGGACTCGCCCCGGCACCACGCCGGCGGACGGCGCGGATGTCGCGGCGGTTGGCACCCCGCCGCAAGCGGAAACCCGGACAAGATGCCCAATAATCCGTTGTCGCGTCAACTGTCAGATGTGTAAGACTCGATTACGACGATGCAATGCCGTAGCACCCAACGGTATCGATAACCGCGGCAACCCGGCCCGGCAAGTCCATGCGCGGCACGATGCGGCGAGCGCCGGCGCGCGCGCGAATCTCCGTGGATTGAGTCGAAATGACGCGCAATGAACAGGCCCGGTGCGCGAATCCGCGGTCAACCGCACCTGAAACGACAACGGGCAGGAATCCCTGCCCGTCGGTGCACGAACCGTGCGGTCAGTGCAGCTTGACGCGCGGCAGCGTCGTGCGACGCAGCCAGTGCGCGAACGTATCGAGCACCATGCGCGGATAGCCGTGCAGCGCCGCGATGTGCAGGCGGTACAGCGACATATACATGAAGCGTGCGAACAGCCCTTCGATCAGCATGTTGCCGCCGATCAGTCCGCCCATCAGGTTGCCGACCGCGCTGAAATGGCCGAGCGACACGAGCGAACCGAAATCGCGATACGTGAACTCGGGCAGCTGACGTCCGTCGAGCCGGCAGCCGATCGCCTTCAGCAGAAAGCTCGCCTGCTGGTGCGCGGCCTGCGCGCGCGGCGGCACGTTGCGCTCGTTGCCGGGCCATACGCATGCCGCGCAATCGCCGAGTGCGAAGACGTTGTCGTCGGTGAACGTCTGCAGTGTGCGGCGCACGTCGAGCTGGCCGAGCTTGTTGACCTGCAGGCCGTCAAGATTCGACAGCACGGACGGCGCCTTGATGCCGGCCGCCCAGACCGTGAGATCCGCGCGCACCGACTTGCCGCTCGCCGTATGCACGAAACCCGGCGCGACCTCGGTCACGCGCTCGGCAAGCATCAAGCGCACGCCGAGCTTTTCGAGCAGCTCGGCCGTTGCGGTCGAGACGCGCTCCTGCAGCGCAGGCAGAATCCGCGGCCCCGATTCGATCAGCACGATGCCGACGTCGTGCTGCGGGTCGAGCTTGTGCAGCCCATAGACGGACAGCACCTGCGCAGTGTTGCGCAGCTCGGCGGACAGCTCGACGCCCGTCGCGCCGCCGCCGACGATCACCACCTGGATGCGCGGCTCATCCGCCGCTCCCGGCGCGGGCTGCGCCGGCGCCTGGTGCTCGGCGCGCATGCACGCGGCGATCAGGCGCTTGCGGAAGCGCTCGGCCTCGCCGACCGTATCGAGCGCAATCGCGTTTTCAGCCGCGCCCTGCACGCCGAAGAAATGCGTCGTGCTGCCGATCGCGATCACGAGCGTGTCATATTCCAGGTCGCGCGCAGGCAGCAGTTCCGCGCCGTCGCTGTCGTTGACGGGCGACAGCGTGATGCGCTTCGCCGCGCGATCGAGCGCGGTCAGTTCGCCCTGCTGAAACTCGAAGCCATGCCAGCGCGCCTGCGCCGCGTATTCGAGTTCCTGCGTGAACGGGTCCATGCTGCCGGCCGCGACCTCGTGCAGCAATGGCTTCCAGATGTGGGTCGGATTGCGGTCGACGAGCGTGACGAGCGCACGCGCGGGACGATTGCCGCGCGCGCCGTAACGGTCGCCGAGCCGCGTCGCCAGTTCCAGGCCGCCCGCGCCTCCGCCTACGATGATGATCCGATGCATCCGATTCCCCCTTTGCGATTCGAAACTGCTGCCGCCGGACGATGCAGACGCGATACGTTCGCGCCGCCCGTTGGATTAACCGGTTCGGACATCATCGATGTGCAGTTCGAAACACTTCGACGCGCCGATCCCGGAACGCGGGGCGCGCTGCCCCCCCGCGACAATGACCTGACTGACATGCATTGTCCGGGAGCTTGCGCGTTGACCACAAGCAAACCATCTCGATATTCAGCATCCCTGCAACAATATGCCGCGGGACGCGGGAATCACGCGGGGGTGCGTCAGTGTGCCTCTTCCCAGTTCGCGCCGGCACCCACTTCAGCGACCAGCGGCACCTTCAGCTTCGCCACACCGCACATCATTTCCGGCAGTTTCTCGCGCACGAGCGACAGTTCGTCGTCGGGCACCTCGAGCACCAGTTCGTCGTGCACCTGCATGATCATCCGCGATGCGAGCTGGTCGCGCGTGAGCCAGTCGTCCACCGCGATCATCGACAGCTTGATCAGGTCGGCCGCCGTGCCCTGCATCGGTGCATTGATGGCCGCACGTTCAGCGGCCTGGCGGCGCGGGCCGTTGCCGCCGTTGATCTCCGGCAGCCACAGGCGGCGGCCGAAAACGGTTTCGACGTAGCCCTTCTCCTTCGCCGACGCGCGCGTGTCCTCCATGTACTGCGCGACGCCCGGGTAGCGCGCGAAATAGCGGTCGATATACAACTTCGCCGCATCGCGCGTGATGCCGAGGTTCGACGCGAGGCCGAACGCGCTCATCCCGTAGATCAGCCCGAAGTTGATCACCTTCGCGATCCGGCGCTGATCGGAGTTGACCTCCAGCGGCGTCACGCCGAACACCTCGGCGGCCGTTGCGCGGTGGATGTCCTCGCCCTGCGCGAACGCGCGCAGCAGCGACGCGTCGCCCGAAATGTGCGCCATGATCCGCAGTTCGATCTGCGAATAGTCGGCCGACACGATGCAGTGACCCGGCGACGCGATGAACGCTTCGCGGATCCGCCGGCCCTCGGCCGTGCGCACCGGAATGTTCTGAAGATTGGGATCGTTCGACGCGAGGCGGCCCGTGACCGCGACGGCCTGCGCATAGTTCGTGTGCACGCGGCCCGTTGCGGGATTCACCATGCGCGGCAGCTTGTCGGTGTAGGTCGACTTCAGCTTCGACAGCCCGCGATGCTCGAGCAGCAGCTTCGGCAGCGGGTAATCCTCGGCCAGCTTCTGCAGCACTTCTTCGTCGGTCGACGGGGCGCCGCTCGGCGTCTTCTTCACGACCGGCAACTGCAGCTTCTCGAAGAAGATTTGCCCGATCTGCTTCGGCGAGCCGAGATTGAATTCGCCGCCGGCCAGTTCGTACGCTTGGCCCTCGAGTTCGATGAGCCGCGTCGCGATCTCGCTGCTTTGCGCCTGCAGGCGTGCGTCGTCGATCAGCACGCCGGTGCGCTCCATCTTGCGCAGCACGAGCGACACCGGCATCTCGATCTCGCGATACACGCGCTCGAGGCCCGGTTCGCGCGCAACCTGCGGGTACAGCGCATGATGAAGCTGCAACGTGATGTCTGCATCTTCGGCGGCGTACGCGGCAGCCTGCTCCAGCGCCACTTCGTCGAAGCCGATCTGCTTCGCGCCCTTGCCGGCCACGTCTTCATACTTGATCGTCTTCACGCCCAGATGGCGCAGCGCGAGGCTGTCCATGTCGTGCGTGCGGTGGGATTCGAGCACGTACGATTCGAGCAGCGTGTCGTGCTCGATGCCGTTCAACGCGATGTCGTAGTTCGCGAGCACCTGCGCGTCGTACTTCAGATGCTGGCCCACCTTCTTGCGGTCGGCCGATTCGAGCCATGGCTTCAGGCGCGCGAGCACGTCGTCGATCGGCAACTGCTCGGGCAGGTCGGGGCCGCGGTGCGCGACCGGAAGATACGCGGCCTTGCCCGGCTCAACCGAGAACGACAGGCCGACGAGCCGCGCGGTCATCGGATCGAGCGAGGTGGTCTCGGTATCGAATGCGGTCAGTGCGGCCGCATCGATCTTCGCGAACCATGCGTCGAACTGTTCCCAGGTCTGGATCGTGTCGTATTCGCGGACGATGTCCGCCGCGACCACTTGCGCCGGCTCGCCTTCCGGCGCATCGGCGCCGCCGCCTTCGGCGGGCGCGCTGTCGACTTCGCGCAGCCACGTCTTGAAGCCGTATCGCGCGAAGATGTCGCGCAGCAGGTCGCGTGCTTCGCCGTCGCTCTTCAGCGACGCTTCGATCGATTCGAGATGCGGTGCGAGATCGCAGGCCGTGTCGACGGTCACGAGCTTGCGGCCGAGCGGCAGGAAGTCGAGCGCGCGGCGCAGGTTGTCGCCGACCACGCCCTTGATCTCGCCCGCGTGTTCGATCACGCCGTCGAGGCTGTCGTATTGCGACAGCCATTTCACGGCCGTCTTCGGCCCGCACTTCTCGACGCCGGGCACGTTGTCGACGGTGTCGCCGATCAGCGCGAGGTAGTCGATGATCCGCTCGGGCGGCACGCCGAACTTCTCGATCACGCCGCCGCGATCGAGCGTCTCGTTGGTCATCGTGTTGACGAGCGTGACGTGATCGGTGACGAGCTGCGCGAGGTCCTTGTCGCCGGTCGACACGATCACGTTCATCCCGTGCCGCTCGGCTTCGCGCGCGAGCGTGCCGATCACGTCGTCGGCCTCGACGCCCTCGACCATCAGCAGCGGCCAGCCGAGCGCACGGACCGCGCCGTGAATCGGCTCGACCTGCAGTGCAAGATCGGGCGGCATCGACGGACGGTTTGCCTTATAGTCGGCATAAAGGTCGTCGCGGAACGTCTTGCCCTTTGCATCGAACACGCAAGCGCTATACTCTGCACTGACTTCCTTGCGCATACGGCGCAGCATGTTGATGATTCCGTAGAGCGCTCCGGTCGGCTCCCCGCCAGGGCCACGCAAATCAGGCATCGCATGGTAAGCCCGATACAGATAGCTCGAACCGTCAACCAATAGCAGGGTCTTACCTTCCAGATTTCGTTCTTCAGGCATTATGAACAAGAGAAAAGTGATTCCGAGTCTGCGTTCGCTCGCAGATCAAGAACGCGCGACGGCCAAGAAGGCGCGCGCATCGTGGCAGATGTTCACGATTATGGCAGAGTTTATCGAGGCGACCGAGTACCTGTCGGAGATCCGCCCGGCCGTCAGCATCTACGGTTCTGCCCGTCTCAAACCGGACACGCCGCACTACAAGCTGGCCGTGCAGATCGCGCGCAAGCTGTCCGACGCCGGCTTCGCGGTGATCTCCGGCGGCGGCCCCGGCATCATGGAAGCCGCGAACAAGGGTGCGCACGCCGGCAAGGCGCCGTCGGTCGGCCTGAACATCGAGTTGCCGCACGAGCAGGCGGGCAACCACTATCAGGACATCTCGTTGCGCTTCCGCCACTTCTTCACGCGCAAGGTCACGTTCGTGAAGAACTCCGACGCGGTGATCGTGATGCCGGGCGGCTTCGGCACGCTCGACGAGTTGTCCGAGGTGCTCACGCTGATCCAGACGAAGAAGTCGCGCCTCGTGCCGATCATTCTCGTCGGTAGCACGTTCTGGCAGGGGCTGCTGCAATGGTTCCGCGACCAGCTGATTCCGATGGGCCTCATCAATCCGGAAGACATGAATCTGATGCAGGTGATCGACGATCCCGACCAGGTGCTCGACGCCGTGCTCGCGTTCTACGAGGACAGCGGCGAGGAAGAAGGTGCGGACGGCGAAGACCATCCGCCGCGGCCCGAAGAAGACCGCATGTTCTATCTGTAATTCGATCGGTGCGATGGCCTGCCTCACGGCCGGCATCCCGTCTCCCGCGCGGCAGGCACGGCAATTCCGCCACCTGCCGCGCGTCATTTTGTAACGCCGTATTAATCCCACCGTGCGGCCGAGCGCCGCCGAATGTCAGATCCGGGCAGCCTGCATCGCGCAATGCCGTCGACGCTTCCCATGCCCGGCCCGTCATTGTCAAATCATGCAGCCTGTCGTCGATCCGGCCGGCGTGCCTGGCGTCAATCCACCGTAACAAACCCGTCTCGCCTTTTTCGCGCCGCACCTGCACACTGCATCTCGTCGGCGTGGCGTCCCCCCGGTGGAACGATCCCCCTCGCGTCCATCGCGTCGCGCCGGCCTTTGACAACGACATCACGGAAAACAACATGAAACGCTCACTGATCGCCCTCGCCTTCGCCGGCCTCGGTCTTTCGCTGTCCGGCCTCGCCCATGCCGTCAACGTCGACGTCAACATCGGCACGCCCGCGCCGGTCGTCGTCGCGCCCGCGCCTGTCGTGGTCGCACCCGCGCCGGCGGTCGTGATCGGCTGGCACGGCGATCGTTACTGGGACGGCCGCCGCTACTGGGAGCGTCGTGAGTGGGAAGATCATGAGCGCCATCGCGGTCACGGCGGCTACCATTGCCCGCCGGGACACGCGAAGAAGGGCGAGTGCTGAGCACCACGGCTCGAACGTCGACGGCAAGGCCACCTGCGCGCTACGGCGCTAGGCGGCCTTGCCGCTTCTGAACGACACGCTCCGGACCGACGGGCCGCCGCCGGAGCCCGAGCCACGTCACTTCGTCACGCCGCGGCATCGGCCAATGGAAGCGGCGCCAGATCCGGATGCGCGCGGAGCCGGTCGGCAAGAAAATCCATCAGCAACCGGTTCCTGCGCGGCAGATGCGTGCGTTGCGGCATGCACAGGTAGAGGCCGTAGCGGGACGTCGCGTGCCGGGTCAGCAACGGCACGAGGCGCCCTTCGCGCACGTGTGCGTGAACCGAATAGCCGAAGAACTGGCCGATAGCCGCGCCGCTCAGCACGGTGTCGAGCTCCGCGTCGATATCGTTGGTCGCGATGAACGGATTCATCTGCCGTGTATGCACGCTGCCGTCGACGAAGAATTCCCACGGAAACGGCTTGCCGGTGCGCGGGTACAGAAACGCGGTACAGCGATGCTCGCTCAATGCGTCGATCGTCTGCGGTTCGCCATGACGACACAGATAGGCCGGCGCGGCACAGACGATCAGCTGCAGATCGGCGACGCGGCGCGCAACCAGTCCGCTGTCGGGCAGATTGCCGGTCCGAACCGCGAGGTCGATCCGCTGCTCGACGACGTCGGCCATATCGTCGCTGACGATCAGCTCGGCGGTAATGCCAGGCTGACGGTCGCAAAACTCGCCGAGCAACGGCGCGAGAAAGCGTCGGGCCAGCGAATACGGCGCCGCGACGCGGATCGTCCCCACCGCCTGCGCGCGATCGTCGTCCAGCATGCGCAGCGCACTCTCCAGCTCACCGACCGCGCCGCGACACTGGGAAAACAGGCGCTCGCCCTCGACCGTCAGCACAATCCGGCGCGTTGAGCGCTGGAACAGCCGAACGCTCAGCAATGCTTCCAGCGCGGCGATCTGCTTGCTCGCCGCCTGTGGCGTGATACCCAGCTCGCGGGCGCCCGCGCTGATGCTGCCCGCCGCCGCGACGCGGACGAATACCGTCAGCGCTTTCAAACGATCCATTCGTTACTCCGTCGAGCCCGACTCGCGCGGGCATTCATCGATGGCTTCGCAACGCGTGTCGGTCGCGTTGAAGCGGTTTCAACCGAACCGGCACTATTCGCACCGCGGCCGGCTTCGCACAATGGCGCTGTCTTCAACGCTCCGGCCCGGCAGGCCGCACGCCATGAACCAGCGCCCATTCTCCATCGTTTCCCGGACCGTTGCCGCCATCGCGCTGATTGTCACGGGTGCGTCGCAAGTCGCCGCGCAGGACGCCGCCCCGAACGTCCGCGCGATCGAAACGGTGTTGCTGCGAACCACGGATGCATGGGATGGCTCGCGATATCGCGCCTACCCGCGGCAGCAACCGGAAGTCACGGTCGTACGCTACACGATCCCGCCGCACGCGGTGCTGCCCTGGCACATGCATCCGTCCATCAACGTCGGCTACGTGCTGTCCGGGCATCTCAGCGCAGTACGCCGAAGCGACGGCAAGCGGCTCGTGCTCGGTCCCGGCGACGTGGTACCGGAAATGGTCGGCGGCGTGCACCGCGGCGAAACCGGCGACGAACCCGCCGAGCTCATCGTGTTTTATGCCGGCACGCCCGGACAACCGCTGACGGTACCGATCAGCGAAGACTGAGCACCGGTCCGCCGGCCACCCCGTTTCCCTTCATTCCGGAGTCCTCCATCATGTCCGAATCACGCATTTCGCCCGCCCCGCTCGCGCCGTTCGCCGACACGCCATCCCGCCTCGACGGCCGCGTCGCGCTCGTCACCGGCGGCGGCACCGGCATCGGCCGCGCCGCTGCACTGGCGTTCGCACGACGCGGCGCCCGCGTGGTCGTCGCCGGCCGGCGCGCGGCGCTGCTCGACGAAACCGTGCGGGCGATTACCAAACGCGGCGGCGAAGCCTTCGCGATGGCGGTCGACGTCTCCCGCGCCGAGAGCGTGCGGGCGCTCGTCGACGCGGCAATCGGGCGCTACGGCGCATTGCATGCTGCCTTCAACAATGCCGGGGCCGAAGGCACGTTCGCACCGATCGTCGAACAGACGGAGGCCGACTTCGACGACGTGATGGCGACCAATCTGAAGGGCACGTGGCTATCGATCAAATACGAAATGGAAGCGATGCTCGCGCACGGAGGCGGTGCGATCGTGAACACGTCGTCGTGGCTCGCCAAAGGCGCGCTTGCCGGCTCGTCGACCTATTCGGCGAGCAAAGGCGCGCTCGATGCGCTAGTGCGCGCAGTCGCACTCGAAGGCGGGCCGCACGGCATCCGGATCAACAACGTGAACCCGGGCATCATCGACACGCCAATGGCACGCCGCTTCGGTGACGACGAGATGTTTCGGCCGTTCGCCGCGTTCACGCCCGCGCGGCGGATCGGCACGCCCGAGGACGTCGCCGACGCGGCCGTCTGGCTCTGCAGCGATGAAGCGCGCTTCGTGACCGGCGAATCGATCCTCGTCGACGGCGGCTACACGATCGCCGGCATGCGCTGAACGGCGCCGCGGGAGATCGAACCCATGGAGTACGTGAGACTGGGAGAGTCCGGGCTGAAGGTGTCGAAGCTGTGCCTGGGCTGCATGACCTACGGCGATCCGTCGTGGCGGCCGTGGGTCACGACCGAGGACGTGGCTCGCCCGTTCATCCGCGCGGCGCTCGACGCGGGCGTGACGTTCTTCGATACGGCCGACGTCTACTCGGGCGGCGAGAGCGAGCGCATTCTCGGACGCGCGCTGCGCGACTTCACGACCCGCGACGACGTGGTGATCGTGACCAAGGCGTTCTTTCCGACCGGCGACGGACCGAATGCGCGCGTGCTGTCGCGCAAGCATCTGCTCGCGAGCATCGACGCGTCGCTGCAGCGCCTTGGAACCGACTACGTCGATCTCTACGTCATCCACAGGTTCGATCCGGAGACTCCGATCGAAGAAACGCTCGACGCGCTCGATACCATCGTGAGGAGCGGCAAGGCCCGCTATCTCGGCGCATCGTCGATGCACGCGTGGCAATTCATGAAGATGCTCGCCTTCCAGCGACATCACGGCCTCGCGCCGTTCGTGTCGATGCAGAGCCAGTACAGCCTGATCTGCCGGGAAGACGAGCGTGACATGCTGCCGCTGTGCATCGACGAAGGCATAGCGTACACGCCATGGTCGCCGCTCGGTCGCGGGCTGCTGGCCGGCTCGCGCGGCGCACGGACGACGCGGGCCGCGACCGACCAGCAGATGGTGTCGTGGTACGACGGCCGCGACGCGGTCGCCGCAACCGTGGAGACGGTCGGGCAGGTCGCGCAGGCTCGCGGCCTGCCCGCCGCCCGGATCGCCCTCGCCTGGGTGCTGCGGCAACCCGGCATCACGGCGCCGATCGTCGGGTTGTCAAAGCCGCATCACTTGACCGATGCGCTCGCGGCACTCGAGCTGACGCTCGACGATCGCGAAACCGCGTTGCTCAAGGCGGCATTCGACCGGACGATCGAACCGGCGCAATGGTAAGCGCGGCGCCGGCAATCGGATCGGGCCAGGGTATCGATGGCAAACCGGCCATAGCGGGCGCGCGACCGTCCATCGCACTCGCCTTGGACGTCCGGTCCGGCGGCTAGCCGGACCGTATGGCGCCGGTGGCAGCATTGCCCTTGCGCGAGGCCAATCCCGCCAGTCATGCCGCTCATCCGAATCCGGGTCGTCGACGATGCCCTCGCGTCCGGCATCGTCGCGCCGACCGACATGCTCACGGCGGCCAATCATCTCGCGTCGTCGACACCGCAAGGCCGCGCGACTTCACCGTTGCGCTGGCGCGTCGAATCGATCGGCGGACGGCCCGTGCGCGCGGCTTCCGGCCAGTTCATCCTGGTCGACGGCGCGATCGACGACGGCAGCGCCGCCGACGCACGGAAGGCGTAGCGGCCGACGCCGTCGCGACACGCGAGTGGGTGTTTCCGACTGAGATCGAAGGCTGCTGGGGCAGCCGCGGCACCGTGCGCCGCCTGCCTGACATCATGGCGTATTTCGGCGGCGCGACCCTGCAGGCGCTCGGAGAGCAGCGGCTGGCGGCCAAGCGGCGCACGGATGCGATCAGGATCATCGACGCGCTGCATGATTCGATGCACGAGACGGGCCTGGGCGAATCGCACGAAGCGGCCGCGCAAGCTTTGCGTTGACAGACGTTCGCAACGCGCATCGTGGCCGAACGCGCGTGTCGACGAGAGAAAGGCCGGCCGGCCCCGGTCGCCGGTACGTCGCACATCGCGACGCCCATCGTCACCGGGGTCGGCGTTCACATCACTGAAACGCCACTTCCGCAAAGCTCCGCAGCTTGCGGACACAAAATCGCATCAAATCAAGGCGCTCCGCCATTTCCTCAAACTTTTCGCGAAGATACCACTTACGATTACACGGGGATTTCAACAGCATTCTTGGAGCAAGTTAGACGACTTTTTCGGGCGGTCAAACACTGCCTTCGGAGTTTTATCGACAAGCCAAGATTCATTAAAAATCAAAACCTTGCGCAACTCGCAAAATGCAAAATGCAAAATGCAAAATGCAAAATGCAAAATGCAAAACCAAGGCTAATTTCACTGTAGTTTGCGCACAACTTCGGTCGAACAGTTCCGCACGCCATTCCCCAGGTGCTACGCATCCAATCTCTCGCAGGAGATCCTCGACCGGTGTCTACCCCGAACGCAAAAAAACATTCCAAATTGTCCAACGCGCGGCACTGCCGCAGAAGTCCGAAGAGCCGCATGCGCTTCGCCGCAACCTGTGTCACGAGAATTTCGTAGTCGTCGAATGACACAAGTTGCTCGCCGCACCAACCGATCAACCTGCAAGCCCTATTCATTTGTCATTGTACAAAAATCCCCTTTGACAAGATATTTTCTGACTTGTCATATTGACCTTGATCAAAAGACACTCGACAGTCTAACTCTATTTAATTGAGTTTCGAGACATTAGATGCATGACGAGAGAAATCGGAATATTCCCATTTTTTGCAGCCCTTCTGATTGGCTATATCGCCTAACGGTCGCCCTCGCATTACTCCTGATTGCATTTGGAGCACGTGCAGATGCTTGCTTCACGCTTTACGCACAATCAGGAGCCAGACCAGGAACGAAGACCTGCGAACTCGATGTGGTCAGCGGTACTCCTGGCGGAATGGCCAACTATGCGTGTATCAACGATCTTGCGCAGATTACGCAATGGTGCAATGCAATTGAATCTGATCCCGAGCCTGAAAATACTTGTCCGGTAGCCGACCCGGTGTTCCCCGGGAGCGGCGCAGTTACGCTTAGTGCGACCGACTTCGCTAGCGGTGACGATGTACCGTT
Organism: Burkholderia sp. BCC1640; assembly: GCF_902833125.1. Lineage (NCBI taxonomy): Bacteria > Pseudomonadati > Pseudomonadota > Betaproteobacteria > Burkholderiales > Burkholderiaceae > Burkholderia > Burkholderia sp. BCC1640. The sequence goes on from NZ_CADFEF010000001.1 coordinate 186,861, forward strand.
ACTGTTTACGCGGACCTATCGATCCAAGCCCCTAGCACAGAATCTGAATGCGATGGGGATAGCATGGTTCCATAACTGGCAACGTCATCTGGTGCTGGCGAGTGCCAATATTAGCAATTCATCAAAGATACTTGCGTATCGCGAGAACGGCGAACCCATCACGTTTAACTGGACGGCGGATTCTTGGCGCACTAAGGGCTTTGCCGCTTTAACGCTAGAGAAGAGCGACTCCGGCTGGACGCTTACCAATCAGATTAATGATCGGATCGAATCCTATTCGGCTGAGGGTGTTTTGTTGTCGGAAACGACGAGATCGGGCTTTGCGCGAACATTGACGTATGACAGTACTGGCCTGCTAACCACGATCACTCAGCACGCTGCAGGGACAAGCTCCTACTACGATTTGGCACTTCGCTTGGACTACGATGACCAGCGCCGTCTTTTACGCCTTAATGATCCAATGGCGGGCATGACGCAGTATGGATACGACGCGAATAACAATCTCGTTTCCGTTACTTGGCCTGATGGTAATACTCGCAGGTACATGTACGATGACCCTCGATTCAAGAACGCTTTGACAGGTGAAATCGATGAAGCGGGGACGCGAATCGCGACGTGGGAATATGACGCACTGGGGCGGGCTTCAACAGTAAGTCACCCGGATACAACGCGCAACGTGCAGCTGGTGTATGGCCACGACTCTACCTCCGTCACAGATAGCCGAGGCACGACGACACTGAATTTTTCGTCAGTTGGCGAAAAGCTGCGCGAAACCGGAAGTAACTCCGTCGGCGGCAGTGGGAATTTGAAATGGGATGCGTCCGGGCGGCTACTGAAGCGCAGTTACGCGAGCGGCAACGTCATCGAATACAGCTATGACGATTTTGGCCGTCCCATTCGAATGGCTGTTCGCAGTACTACTGGCATGGCAGTTACCTCGATACGCTACGCCGACGCGATCAGTCTGCACCCTTCGATGATCGCATCGCCACGCATGCTATTGAGTCTTGTCTACGATCGGCGGGGCAACGTAACCGGAATCAGCGAAACGCCAACGACTGATATTAGTGGTGAAAATGGATTCAACGCGTTTAGAGGCGAAGGTGTATCACGCGCCTATGGGAGGACCTATGATCAATTCAATCGTCTAATTTCGACTCGCGTTTATGAAGATGGTCGCGAGACGGGGGCGTTTAATTTTGAATACCATTACGATGGCAATATTTTTTCGGTCAAACGACTTGGAAAAAATGGTGCCGCATCGAGCCTAATAGGCAGGCGCGACAATATCCATCGCATTGATAGCGGTATTAATCAAAACCGCCTTTTTACCGTTGGATATGACCAGCGCGGTCGTCCGAACACTCTCTCGATAATAGAGCAGGCTTCTCCCGTAAATGGCGGGATAAAGCGCAGTGTGATATTGAGGTACCAGTATTCACCTGACGGACAGATCGTTTCGCGTACCGGAAAGCTATATTCAACGACTCTAGGCCATCCCCGCCTGTTAAGTAGCGATGAGATGGATCGATGGGTCGCCAGTCTTGAGGCCAATGATCCGTCGATTAGCCCGCCTATAATCGATTTGCGGCTTGGCATGGCGCCATTTGAGTCTGCGCCTGATGCCATTAAGCCGATTTGTGTCGAGTGCTTCCTCAATCCTGCGCTGTCTTGGGGGTGGGTGGCGGCGTCGAACCAAGACGATCCATTTACAATCGTCGGACTGGCCGGTGCAATCCGTGGCGCGTTGCAAGGGATAGCACAGCAGTGTAGCCCGACACAGCTGACCAATGATCAGCTGATTGCAGCGGCAACCCGCTCGTACAATCACACTGGACTATCCACGTTGTCCAGAGCATGGGGGAAACATTCAGAGCGCAATGGACAAATTAACAAATACTATCCAAGACTGACAGGAAACATTGCTCAAAAGAATGCTTTTACGGAAAAATGGGCGAGAGATCTATTGGAGAATCCTACTACCACGAGAAAAGAATTGGGCCGCGGCGGTATCGAGTATCGCGCACCGGATGGAACGGGTATGCGATTCGAGCATGATGGGTCATTTAATACAGTGCTCGATCCCACATGGGAAAAATATTGACACACCAGTGAAGAGAGAACGAAAAGTGCGATAATATACCTCCTGTCACCGTGCAGTTTCGAGCATAACAAAATTGAGGCTGTACGGTAGAGACTGAAATATGACAGGCAGTGCTTTGTCGTTTGAGCAAGGGAAACCGTCTATGCCGAGCCGGCCGATCTGTTCGCTGCTTGGCACTAAATCCCAAACCAATTTTTCGTGACCACTTAACGTTCTTGAGATGACAACTGGGCGACTACTGCAGTTTGACTGCAGGCGCTGTTCTATCATGACGGTGCCGAGCTAGCACAGTCTCAATATGGAGCAACTGTATTCAGATGAAAAAATGGAAACCAGGGGATATCGCCGCACGATCGGACGTGCCCCCGTGGCAACAGATTCTCGATCTTTTTGACAGTGACATCCACTCTTTGCCAGATGTATTCGTGGACGGCCTGACCCCAGATCAAGCGGTAGCGGTTTACGAATGGGTCATGTCACAGTGTCGAGCGTCTGAGGATTGCACCGTCTGGAATGTCAAAGAGCAGAAGGATCTTCCAATTAGCTCTTTTCCAACGCCCGCACGGGCGTACGTTGCGGGTGAAATCGAACCATTTCGACATGGTCTCGTTGGCCTTTCAATCAATGGTGTCGAGTTGCCTTACTTAACTATTTGCATGGAAAGCATCGGGAGCTTGTCGTTCGATTATCAAAAAGGGCCGAAATGGAATGAGATTACCATTAATGCCTTTCTTGAATTATTGGTCCACATCCGTAAATTGGCACCTCATGCTCTGATATGGCACGCCGAAGAAGGTCATAGCAGTAGGCCTACTCCTCAATTCGCTGAAGCGCTTCTCCAATTCGAGATTGAGCGGTAAGACGACACACCACTATTAGCATTGTGGCCGCTGATGGCGCCGCCCATCGGCGACACTATTCGCAAAGAAGCCGCAATGAAGTCAATAATCGTTGAAAATTATTCGCTCGACTGGTCTTCCATCCCATTCGAATACGATTACTTAACACTAGAGATTCGGCTTGGTATTGATCCAGTCGTTGTCGTTAATCGAGAGCATGGGCTAGACAATCTGGAAGTCGAACTCTATGGCCCAATTCCGAACGGTACGATGTGTTACAAAATTCCATTGGACCGTCTGATTGATGCTTTGATTGAGTGCCGCGATTCAATGAAAGGGGCTAAATGGCGCGATATGTCAAGTGATGACCGCAAAAATTGATATAACAGATTCCTCGCAAGAGTGCTGGGGAGCGCGTGAGACCAACAGCACACGCGGGCCTTCACGGCAGACGATCGTTGCCCGCTCCGTCAAGGACGCATCGCGATTCTCTGGACGAGTCATGGAAGCCAAGGGACATGCGGTTTTCGAAGTACGACGGAAGGGTACAGGAAGGGAATCCGTGTGCCGAAATTGCATAAGCAAGGCGCGTAAAATTGCATAAAGTAATCGGGCTGCCGAGCGCCGCGCGGCCCTTGTTGGCCAGCCCTGAGCGGCCAGCGCATGCGTGCATAAAGACCACTCGTTTTTGCGGGCAGGTGGGGCGGGGGCACAACTGCGCGCGCCGGGTCTGAATCGTCATCCCAGGGGCAGGGTTCGGCCCCTGGGATGACGCCTCCGATGCGTCAGGCGGCTCGCCACGGCCTTGCGGCGATCCGATCCGGCCTGAGGGGTGTGTCGACGCGGCGGCCGCTCAGAGGCGCCCTAATCCGCCGAGGCTACGCACTGGCGACGGACGCAAAAAAGCCGCCGACACCAAAGTGCCCGGCGGCTTTGCTTTGCCGGTTGTGGTCGGGCGTCAGCCCTTCGGCGTCTCGAAGTCCCTGAACCGCACGACCTCGATCCCGAGCCAGTCGTTCACCTCCCGGAGTCGCGCCTTCAGCGGTTTGATCTCGAGACCGTTGAATACCTCCGCCGCCTTTTCCACGTCACCGAATCCGCCCGCGTTCGACGGAATGATTCCCATAAGCTGCGGCGGCACCCGGTGCGCCGCGAGCTGATCCTCGACCGTCACCTACTTGATGTTCCAGAATTCGTCCTTCGCCGCGACCTCGCCGATCGGCAGGAGCTGGATGCCGTCCTTCTTCCCCTTCGGCGCGTACATGAACATCCGCTATCAGCAGCTCGACGCGTGGGCGAAGTACCCCGACTTCCAGGCGCGCGTGCGCGATTCCATCATCGTGCGCCAGGCACTCGATCGCATCATGATCGGCTGGAACGGAGAAAAGGTTGCGGCCGACACTGATCTCGCCACGAACCCGCTTCTGCAGGACGTGAACAGACTGCTCAACGTATCGGCGACCTTCTCGCGCTCAACTGGCAGAACGTGTCCGATGAGGGGATTTCGTTTCACCCGAGCAAGACGGTCAACAGCAGCGGCGTGCGCCTGCTGATCGAGATGACGCCCGACCTGCGAGAAACACTGGATCGAGCGCGAGGCGGCAAGATCACCGCCATCGGGCCGGTGATTTGCACACACGCCGGCGGTCGCTTCACTTATATCGGTGCGTACTCAGGGTGGAAGCGCGCTTGCGAGCGCGCACGATCGGCCTACGAGAAAGACTGCGAAGAAAAGGGAATCTCCCCGAACCCGCTTTACCTGATCGGCATGCACTTCCACGATCTGCGGGCGAAGGCGCTGACCGATCTGAAACGGCAGCGTGGGGCTGCGGCAGCGCAATCACTGGCCGGGCACACGACCGAAAGCATGACAGCGCACTACACGAAATCGCGCGAAGTCGAACGCGTGCAACCAGTTGCATTGGCACGCGCAAGTTAGACACTGACGCTCATGTTAGACGCGAAGGTTCCCCGGACCTGCCGGGGAGCCTTTTACCTCAAAGGTTTGTTACTGAAACGCCACTTCCGCGAAGCTCCGAAGTTTCCGGCTATGAAGCTTGTCGAGCCCGTTCGTGCGCAGAATCTCCATCGCCTTCACGCCGATCTGCAGATGCTGGTCGACCTGGCCGCGATAGAACGTGTCGGCCATGCCCGGCAGCTTCAGCTCGCCGTGCAGCGGCTTGTCCGATACGCACAGCAGCGTGCCGTACGGTACGCGGAAACGGAAACCGTTGGCGGCGATCGTCGCGCTTTCCATGTCGAGCGCGATCGCGCGGCTCTGCGACAGCCGCTGCACGGGCTCGCGGTGATCGCGCAGTTCCCAGTTGCGGTTGTCGACGCTTGCGACCGTGCCCGTGCGCATCACTCGCTTCAATTCGGCTCCCTCCAGACGCGTGACCTCGGCCACGCCGCGCTCGAGCGCGAGCTGCACTTCGGCGAGCGCCGGGATCGGCACCCACAGCGGCAGGTCCGCATCCAGCACGTGATCCTCGCGCACGTAACCGTGCGCGAGCACGTAGTCGCCGAGGCGCTGCGTGTTGCGCAGGCCCGCGCAGTGGCCGAGCATCACCCAGGCATGCGGACGCAGCACCGCGATGTGATCGGTGATCGTCTTCGCGTTCGACGGACCGACACCGATGTTGACCATCGTGATCCCGCTGCCGTCCGCGCGCTTCAGGTGATACGCGGGCATCTGCGGCAGCCGCGGCGGCGCGGCGCCCTCGGCCGGCTCGCTGCCGAGGTTCGCGTTGTACGTGATGACGTCGCCCGGCTCGACGAACGAACTGTACTGGCTGCGGTACGAGCGCACGTCCGGATCGGTGCTTTCCGTCATCATCGCGCGGCCGAGCTTCACGAACTCGTCTATGTAGAACTGATAGTTCGTGTAGAGCACGTAATTCTGGAAGTGCGTGGGCGACGTCGCCGTGTAGTGACGCAGCCGATGCAGCGAGAAGTCGACGCGCGCGGCGGTGAACAGCGCGAGCGGATGCGGCTCGCCGGGTGCCGGCTCGAACGTGCCGTTGACGATGCGGTCGTCGAGGTACGACAGGTCGGGTGTGTCGAAGATGTCGCGCATCGCGAGCAGGCGGTCGCGATCGAGTTCGCCTTCGAGGTGGATGCCTTCGGGAAACGCGAAGTGAACCGGAATCGGCTGCGACGACACGCCGATCTCGATCTTCACATGGTGGTTCTTCGACAGCAGGCGCAGTTGCTCGCGATAGTAGTTCGCGAACAGGTCGGGACGCGTGACGGTCGTCTCGAACACGCCGGGGCCCGCGACGAAACCGTATGAACGGCGCGAATCGACGTGCGTGTTGACGTCGGTGCGAATCCGCACGAACGGATAGCACGCGCGCACGTGCTCGGTGATCGATTCATGGCGGCGATAACGCGCGAATGCGTCGCGCAGGAAGCCCGTATTGGTGTCGTAGATGGCCGACAGCCGCGCGACGGCGGCAACGGAATCGTCGAATGCTTCGACGGGCGGGCTCTCGGGCGTCAGCACCCGATGCCGGCGGCTCAAATCGTTCTTCATTTTCATCACCTCGTCTGATCAAACGACATTACCACGGAACCCGGTCACGCTCATGGCCGCCCGCTTGCACGCCGCTTGCACGCGAGGGCCGGGCCGCGCGCAGTATTTGCTAAAATCGGAAGGTTCACTGGAGACTCATCATGAAGCCGCTCATTCTCGTCGCCGCTGCCGCCGTGCTCGCTGGCACGTTTGCCGCCGCCGGCGCCGCCTACGCCGCCGGCGGCACGCCCGACGCCGACGCGCAGGCCCGGGCCGAGGCCAACGAAGCCGCCGGCCTGCCCGATCTCCGCAAGATCAACCGGCCGGGCGCCGAAGTCACGTCGAAAGTCGACTTCGCCGACATTCGCCGCACGCCGAGCTTCCATGAAAAGAGCAAGAACGGCACCGAGGTCACCGAGTATCGCGATCGCGGCAAGCCGGTCGAGATCGACGTGAAGTCGAACTTCGGCACGCGCTACCAGATGAGCTCGACGCTCGACACGTCGCCGAAGCCGCACGACGCGGGCGTCCCGATCACGCGCCTGCCGTCGGTGAACCTCCGCTACTGATTTCCCCCCGCGCCGCGTCGATCCCGACGCGGCGCGCCGGCTTTCCCTTCACCTCCTGTCGCGCCGCACGCCGCGCGCGTGCCGACAACTGACCAGACGCATCTCGCATGGCCGTTTTCACCGCTGTTTCCGACTCCGATCTCGCGCAATGGATGCGCCACTACGAACTGGGCGACGTGCTGGCGTTCCGCGGCATTCCGTCCGGCATCGAAAACAGCAACTTCTTCCTGACGACGACGCGCGGCGAATACGTCCTGACGATCTTCGAAAAGCTGACGGCGGAGCAACTGCCGTTCTACCTCGATCTGATGCGCCATCTGGCCAGCCACGGCGTGCCGGTGCCGGATCCGATCCCGCGCGACGACGGCGCGCTGTTCGGCGAACTGCACGGCAAGCCGGCCGCGATCGTCACGAAGCTCGATGGTGCCGCCGAACTCGCACCGGGGGTCGAACACTGCATCGAGGTCGGGCAGATGCTCGCGCGCCTGCACCTCGCGGGGCGCGACTATGCGCGCCACCAGCCGAACCTGCGCAGCCTGCCGTGGTGGCAGGAAAACGTGCCGGCGATCGTCCCGTTCATTTCCGACGCGCAGCGCACGCTGCTCGAGGACGAACTCGCGCATCAGGCCGCGTTCTTCTCGTCGGACGACTACGCGGCGCTGCCGAGCGGCCCGTGTCACTGCGACCTGTTCCGCGACAACGTGCTGTTCGCGCACGCGGCGCCCGGCACCGGTCATGACGTCCGGCTCGGCGGCTTCTTCGATTTCTATTTCGCGGGCTGCGACAAATGGCTGTTCGACGTCGCAGTGACCGTCAACGACTGGTGCGTCGACCTCGCGACGGGCGTGCTCGACGTCGCGCGCGCGGATGCGCTGCTGCGCGCGTACCAGACGGTCCGGCCGTTCACGGCCGAGGAGCGCCGCCACTGGAGCGACATGCTGCGCGCGGGCGCGTACCGCTTCTGGGTGTCGCGCCTGTACGATTTCTACCTGCCGCGCGCGGCCGAAATGCTCAAACCGCACGACCCCGGTCATTTCGAACGCATCCTGCGTGAGCGTATCGCCCACACGCCCGCGCTTCCTGAGACCCATACCGCATGCAACTGATCGAAGTGCCCGCGAAAGCGGGCTATGTCTGGTTCCGTCAAGGCATCTGGCTGTTCCGCCGGAACCCGCTCGCGTTCATCACGCTGTTTTTCACGTACCTGCTGGCGATCACGCTGGTGTCGATGGTGCCGGTCATCGGCGCGGCGCTGCCGCTGCTGTTCATCCCCGGCATCGCCGTCGGCTTCATGGCCGCGTGCCGCGACACGGTGGCCGGCAAGCCGGTGATGCCGACGATCCTCATCGACGGCTTCCGCTCGTACGGCACCGTGACGACGCAGCGGCTGCTCGTGCTCGGCGTGGTCTACGTCGCGCTGATGGTGCTGGTGTTCGCCGCGTCGTCCGTCGTGGACGGCGGCGGGCTGCTCACCATGATGCTGGGCGCGACGAGCGAAACGAGTCCGACGCCGGAAGCGCTTGCCGCGCAAGGCACGCTCGGCGCGCTGCTGCTGGCGACGCTGCTCTACGCGCCGGTCGCGATGCTGTTCTGGTTCGCGCCGGTGCTCACCGCGTGGCACGACATCCCGCCCGCCAAGGCGCTGTTCTTCAGCATCGTCAGTTGCTGGCGCAATCGCGGCGCATTCGTGGTGTACGGGCTGCTGTGGTTCGGCGTCGCGCTCGGCACGTCGTTCGGCCTGTCGCTGCTGCTGCAGGCGCTCGGCGCGGGCGCCTACGTGCTGACGATCATGATGCCGGTGACGATCATCATCGTCACGATGATGTACTGCTCGTTCTACGCGACCTATCGCGGCTGCTTCGGCGTGCAGGAACCGGGAGCCGCGACGCCCGCGTCGGGCCGTTGAGTCGGGCCGCTGACGCAGACTCGGCCGGCGCACGCCGCCGGCCGCCCCTCTCCCCTCCCGGCCGACCCGGCGCCCCAACCTTCGCGCCGCCCCTGTTCAATCGAATCCGTTGCGCGCAAAATAATTTGCATGCAAATCGTTAGCGCGTCCGCCGCGCCCCCGAATCATGGACCGCCTGCCCCCGCTGCCCCAGACGCTCGACGAGCAACTGTGCTTCGCACTCTATTCGACTTCGCATGCGATGACGAAGGCGTACAAGCCGCTGCTCGACAAGCTGTCGCTGACCTATCCCCAATATCTTGCAATGCTCGTGTTGTGGGAGCGCGACGACATCGCCGTGAAGGACATCGCCGCCCGCCTCGACCTTGACCCGGCTACCGTCACGCCGCTGCTGAAGCGGCTCGAGGCGCTCGGCTACGTCGAACGCGTGCGCAGCGCGACCGACGAGCGTGTCGTCAACGTGCGCGTGACCGCGGAAGGCCGTGCGCTGAAGCTCAAGGCGCGCTCGGTGCCCGCCGATCTCTTCTGCGCGATGCAGCAAACGCCCGAGTTCCTGGTCAGGCTGCGCGCGGATCTCCAGCAATTGCGCAACGCGCTGTCGACCGCCAACGAAGGCTGACGGCACGTCGATCTCAAACAAGCCCGGCACCGCCGGGCTTTTTCTTCAAAATTTCATTTGCACACAAATCATTTGTGTTCTATATTTCGTTCGTGGCCGGCGACACCCCGTCCGACCGGACCGCTTCCTACCACTCTTCCGACAGGAGCTGCACCATGAACATTCTGTACAAGACCAGCGCCACGAGCACAGGCGGCCGCGACGGCCGCGCGGTATCCGCCGACAACAAGCTGGAAGTGAAGCTGGCCGCGCCGCGCGAGCTCGGCGGTACGGGCGCGGAAGGCACGAACCCGGAGCAGCTGTTTGCCGCAGGTTACTCGGCTTGTTTCCTGAGCGCGATGAAGTTCGTCGCCGGCCAGAACAAGCAGGCGCTGCCGGCCGACACGCAAGTGACCGCGGAAGTGGGCATCGGCCCGAACGATGCCGGTGGCTTCGGGCTCGACATCGAACTGCGCGTGTCGCTGCCGGGGCTCGACAAGGCCGACGCACAGGCGCTGGTCGACAAGGCGCACCACGTGTGCCCGTATTCGAACGCGACGCGCAACAACGTGCCGGTGCGCCTGACGGTCGTCTGACGCAACGCGCGGCGCCGAATGCAAAAAGGGCGTGTGCGGCTGCTTGCCACACACGCCCTTTTGCGTGATTCGCCGGACCGGCTGGTAAGCCGGCCCGCGCTGCGCTGCTTAACGCGAGCCGAACGAGAACGGACGGTTCATCGCCGCTTCGCGATCGATCTTGCGCATGCGGAATTCGAGATCATAGATGTCGGTTGCTTCGGACAGGTACGCATCGGCGCGCTCTTTCGCGGCCTTTTCAGCGTTCTTGGTCAGCATCAGGAAGAGGTGGCTCAGCAGGTACATGGTCGATCTCGCAATCCAAAGGTTCTTTGACTAGGGTTTTCCCGAATTATAGGGAAAACCCTAGCCTTTGGCCAGCGTCGATCAGACGGTGCGTCGTTCGGTCGCCACAGTGCGCCGATTCTCTTCGAAAAAGGACCAGATCATCGCGCTCGCATCGGGGCCGACCGCCGCATGAAACGGCACCGCTTCGTCGCCCCCCGCCCATGCATGATCGAGCCCTTTCACGTGACAGAGCCGCACGATCGACTCGCCGTCGCGACGCACATCGGTGATCTGCGCGCCTGCCTCGCGCGTTTCCACACGCTCGCCGCCGCGCAGTGCGCCGCGGCTGTCCGCGAGCCCGTTCAGGCGCATGAACTGCACCATCAACTGGTCCGCATTCTTCGGCGCGACGACATGGTCCCGGTCGCCCTGCACGATCAGCACGGGCATGCCCGGATACGCGCCAGCATCGACCACCGTGTCGACCACCGCGGCCGGATTCTGCCGGAGGCCGCGCCGCATCACGTCCATCGCACTGATCCCGGAATTCGCCTCGCCGAGCGCGGGGCCGGAGTGCAGCGCCACCGCCGCGAAGCGATCCGGGTGGTGCAGCGCGAGGAGTGCCGCCAGGCCCGCGCCGGCCGATAGCCCGGCGACGTAGACGCGCGATGCGTCGAAGCCGTGCTCGTCGACGAGCGCGTCGACGAGCGATGCGACCGCATCCGCCTCGCCGCGGCCCGCGCGGTCGGTGTCTTCGTACCAGTGCCAGCAGCCGTGCGCATGCGCACGGACCGACTGCTCCGGATACAGCACGGCGAAGCCGTACTTGTCGGCCAGCAGGTTCATCCGGGTGCCCTGCGCGAACTCGTCGACCGATTGCTGGCAACCGTGCAGCATCACGACGAGCGGTATCGCACCGCGCCGCCGGCCAGGCGGAACGTACAGCCCGTAGGCGAGCTGCTGGACCAGGCGGCCGAGCGCGGGTGCCATCGGGTGTTCGCCGCGCGTCCACTCGCCGGCCGCCCATGCAGCCGCGCGCGGCCGCACGCGCGACTCACGCGGTGGGGACAGATCGGTCACGGCGGGCGACGCCGCAGCCTCGAGCGTATCGCGCGCGATACGCTGTGCATCGCGCGCCGCACGTTTGGCGGCCGGAGACAGCATACGTTTCATGCCGCCCAGCCATACCTTCGTCAGACTTTTGGTCATCGATCGGGCTCGCAGTCAGGAAAAATAGGGGGACAACACTCGGTGCATCGTTTGACTTTGTGCAATGCACCATAACATTGTTTCTGGGATTTTTCCTGCACGCGGATAGTTCCGCCGCGGCGCAAAAAACGGGCCTCGAGCATACGCGGCGCTATACTGAGGTTTAGCCGCTTGTATCCGTTGTAGTCGTTCTTCCCGGCTCGCGCGTTGATTTAAGCATTCGTCCCGCCTCTGCTCGTTCCCCTCCCGATGTTCGACCTGCCCTCTCACCTGTGGATCATGATCACCGCGTTCGGTGGCGCCGGCCTGACCTTGCCGCTCGCGATCACGATCGCAGTGTGGCTCGCGCTCGGCTACTCGTGGCAGCGCGCGGCCGCGTGGCTCGGCGTGCTCGCCGTCGCGATCGGGGTCGTCGCGCTCACGAAGATCGCGTTCCTCGGCTGGGGCGTCGGCATCCGCGCATGGGACTTCACGGGATTCAGCGGCCACGCGATGCTGTCGACGTCGGTCTATCCCGTCGCGATCTTCCTCGCGCTGATCCGCACGCGCACGCCGGTGCGGATCGCCGGCATCGCGCTCGGGCTCGCGGCCGGCATTGCGGTCGGCGTGTCGCGCGTCGCGCTCGACGCGCATTCGCCGTCCGAATCGATCACCGGCTGCATCGTCGGCGCGATCGCCGCGCTGGCATTCATCGCCGGCTCGTGGCATGCGGTGCCGCACCGCTGGTCGGTGCCGGCGGTCGTCGTGAGCCTCGCGCTCGTCACCGTCGCGCTGCACGGCATCACCGTGCCGTCGCACCGCTGGGTCACCCGGGTCGCGCTGGAGCTGTCGGGGCACGAGCGTCCGTTCGTCCGTGCCCGCTGGAAAGCCAATCCCAATTACCGGCCGGCATCGCAGCCGTCGTCGCTGCACCGCACCGGCTCGCCGCCGCCGTCGATGCACGCGTGACGGGGCGCCCGCACATCCTTCCCGCCGCCTTCCAGATCTGAAGATTTCATGCGCGCCGGCGCATGAACGGTATGTCGAGCGTTATAACCCGCCCTATATTACGATTACGGTTTCAACCATTCCACTCGAACGACCAGACCATGCGCTCAACCGTCCACCCGCTTCGCCGCACCCTGCTCCGCCTGCTGCCGCTCGCCGCGCTTGCCGCGGGCATCGCGTTCAGCGGGCCGGCTTCCGCTGCCGATGAGCTGGTCGTGTCGGCGGCCGCAAGCCTGACGAATGCGTTCAAGGCCGTCGGCGATGCTTATCAGAAGCAGCATCCGGACACCAAGGTGCTGTTCAACTTCGGCGCGTCGGACGTGCTGATGCAGCAGATCGCCAAGGGTGCGCCGGCCGACGTGTTCGCATCGGCCGACCAAAAGGCGATGGATCGTGCCATCAGCGAAAAAGTCATCGTGCCGGGCACGCGCCGCGATTTCGCGGCGAACTCGCTGGTGCTGATCGTGCCGGCCGACAGCCACGCGGCCGCGCCGACGTCGCTGAACGACCTGACGGCGCCCGGCGTGAAGCGCATCGCGTACGGCGACCCGGCGTCGGTGCCGGTCGGCCGCTACACGGAAGGCGCGCTGCGCGCGGCCGGCGTGTGGGACGCCGTCAGCGCGAAGGGCGTGCTGGCCGCCAACGTGCGCCAGAGCCTCGATTACGTCGCGCGCGGCGAAGTCGACGCGGGCTTCGTGTTCGGCACCGACGCGGCGATCATGCCGGGCCGCGTGAAGGTCGCGCTGACCGTGCCGACGCAGACGGCCATCACCTATCCGATCGCGGTGGTCAAGGACAGCCGCCATGCCGCACTGGCGCAGTCGTTCATCGACTTCGTCGCGTCGCCGCAGGGCCAGGCCGTGCTGGCGACGTTCGGCTTCAAGCCCGCAGGCAAGTGAGCGCAGCATGATGCAGGACGCCTGGGTGCCGCTGCTGTTGTCGCTGAAGGTCGCCGGCTGGGCGACCGCGCTCGACATCGTGCTTGGCGTCACCGCCGCCTTCATGCTCGCGCGCTGGCGCTCGCCGATGCGCGACGTGGTCGATTCGCTGCTGACGCTGCCGCTCGTGCTGCCGCCGACGGTGCTCGGCTATTACCTGCTCGTGCTGCTCGGCCGACGCGGCGTGTTCGGCGCGTGGCTCGACAAGCTGGGCATCGAGCTCGTCTTCACGTGGCAGGGCGCGGTGATCGCATCGATGGTCGTCGCGTTTCCGCTGATCCTGAAATCGGCGCGCACGGCGTTCGAAAGCGTCGATCCGCATCTCGAGCGCGCGGCACGCACGCTCGGGCTCGGCGAAGCCGCGGTGTTCTTCCGCGTGACGCTGCCGCTCGCCACGCGCGGCATCCTGGCCGGCGCGCTGCTCGCCTTCGCGCGCGCACTCGGCGAATTCGGCGCGACGCTGATGATCGCCGGCAACCTGCCCGGCCGCACGCAGACGCTGTCGGTCGCGATCTATGCGGCGGTGCAGGCCGGCGACGACAGCACGGCCAACTTCCTCGTGCTGGTGACCTCGATCACCTGCGTGCTCGTGCTGCTCGCGACCGGCTGGCTCGTGCCGTCGCGCGCCGGGCGGAGCCAGCTGACATGACGCGCCGGCCGCCTCCGTACCGCCGCGCCTCACGGGCCGCGGCAAAACGCCTTCCCGTCGCGCAAGCGGCTTCCCGCACGCGCGGCGCGGCACGACGGAGGCCCGCATGAGCGTTGCCGTCGACATCCGCAAGACCTACGTGAACGCGGAGCGCCGCTTCACGCTCGACGTGTCGTTTACGGCCGCCACGCAGCGCGTCGTGCTGTTCGGGCCGTCCGGCGCGGGCAAGAGCATGACGCTGCAGGCGATCGCCGGCCTGCTGTCGCCCGACGAAGGCACGATCGCGCTGAACGGCGAACCGCTGTTCGATTCCGCGCGCGGCATCGACGTGCCGACCCGTGCGCGCCGCGTCGCGTATCTGTTCCAGGACTATGCGCTGTTTCCGCACCTGAACGTGCGCCAGAACATCGCGTTCGGGCTCACGTCGGGCCTGCGCAACCCGCGTGCGAAGACGGTGCCGCCCGAAGTCGCGTACTGGCTGCAGGCGTTCGAACTCGACACGCTCGCCGGGCAATTCCCGTCGCAGTTGTCGGGCGGACAGAAGCAGCGCGTCGCGCTTGCCCGCGCGCTCGTTGCGCAGCCGCGCATCCTGCTGCTCGACGAGCCGTTCGCGGCGCTCGACGGCGCGATGCGCCAGCGCATGCGCCACGAGCTCGCCGAACTGCAGGCGCGGCTCGATATCCCGATGGTGCTCATCACGCACGATCCCGACGACGTCGCCGCGTTCGGCGACCAGGTCGTGCAATTGAGCGAAGGACGCGTGCAGGCCACCACGCCGCACGCCGAGTGGCCGACGCGCGTCACCTGATCGCGCGAAGGCGGTGGCCCGGGCGGCCACGTTCGACCTGAGAGAAGCCGCACTGGCGGCACAAGTTGCAAACGGGATCGAAGCCGGCGCCTCGCGTACGTCGGGCGGCGCCGGTTTCGCCTCGTCCGCCCACGGTCATCGCCGGAAACGGCTCATACCGCCGTCGCGCGCGATCAGCCCGTCACCGCGAGAATCACGCTCGATGCCTTGAACAACGCGATCGCACGCCGGCCGGCGTCGAGCTGCAACGCCCCGACGCTGTCGTTCGTGACCACGGCCGTGAGCGTCCCGCCGCCGTCGAGCGCCAGCGTCACCTCGCTGTTCACCGCGCCCGCCGCGACGGCGTCGACCGTCCCGCGCAACTGGTTGCGCGCGGATACCTTCAGAGACGCTTCGGCGCCGCCTTCGTCGTCAACCGCCAGCACGACCCACGACGCCTTCACGAGCGCGCACGCATCCGCGCCCGGCTGCAGGCCGAGCGCGTCGGCGCTTTCGTGCGTGAGCACCGCGACGATCACCTGCCCGCCGGGCAGCACGAGCGTCACCTCGTCGTTTACCGTGCCGCGCACGATCGATTCGACCTTCCCGAACAACTGGTTGCGCGCGCTCGTCTTCATCCCGATCCGGCCGATCAGCGCCCAGTCGACGTCGAAACCGGACACCGCCGCGCTCGCGGCGTCGATGAAGCGGCGATGCTCGCGCTCGATCGTGCGGAACGCGGCGATCAGCGAGGTCGCGCGCGGCGTCAGCGTCGTGCCGCCGCCGCCCTTGCCGCCCGTCGCGCGCGTCACGAGCGGCTCGCCGGCCAGGTTGTTCATCGTATCGATCGCATCCCACGCGGCCTTGTAGCTAAGCCCGACGGCCTTCGCCGCGCGCGTGATCGACCCGGTGTCGCCGATCGCCGCGAGCAGCGCGATGCGGGTGGCGCCGCCGAGCGTCTGCTCGCCCGCGCGCAGCCACAGTTCGCCGCCCAGTTCGAGCGGTCCGGCGGAAGAGGAAGGAGGCGACGCGTCGCTCATCGGTCTGTCTGAAGAAAACGGGTGGCCATTATAGTGAGCGCGCGAGGCTCAGCGCGGCTTGCCATCCAGCTTCGGCGGACGCAGGCTCGCGAGCAGCGTCTCGGCGTCCCTCGCCGCGCGTTGCTCGAGCGCGGCACCGTAGCCGCGCACGAAACCCAGCTGGTAAGCGGGCGCCGCCAGTTGCTCGAGATGATGCAGCGCGACGATCGTGTCGTTCGCCTCGCCGAGCACGCTTTGCACGCGCGCGAGCGTCTTGACCGTCTCGTTGCGCGTGCGGCGCGAGGCCAGCGACGCGAAGAATTCGAGCGCATAGCGCAGCCGCTTCGCGTCGATCCGCACCTGGTGCCGCGCGGCCGTGTCGAGCGACGTGAGCGACGGCGACGCATACAGGTGACCGAACAGCCGCCGCACGCGCTTGGTTGCATGCCGCCGCAGCGACGGTGTGTCGTCCGCATCGGTCGGCGGCAGCGCGAGCCCGCACAGCCACTCGAGCCAGCCGAGCGTCAGTCGCGCATAGCGCGCCGAATGCAGCGCCTGGCGCAGTTCGACGCGCGCGGTCAGCGCCTGTACGCGCGCGGCGTCGAGCGTGCCGTCCCAGTCCGCGCTGCCGCCGTCGGCAGCGATCAGCGCGGGCAGGCTCTCGGTCGAGAACACGTCCCAGTCGCGCACTGTGCCGAGCAGGGCCGCAAGCCAGCGCAAGTCGACGCCGAACGTGTTCTGCCATTGATCGTCCGCGAAACGCGGGAAGAAGCGCATCAGCGTACGCAGCCGTCGCAGCGCGACGCGCATCTGGTGCACGAATTCGGGATCGTCGCGGTCGAGCACGCCGCGCTCGTTGCCGAGCCATTGCGCGGCGATGTCGCCCGACAGCGCGAACAGCGCGGCCCGCTGCGTGCGGATGCCGGTCAGGTCGACGAGTTGCGCCTTGACTGGCCCGGCGACGGCAGGCTCGCCCGCGCACGCGCGATCGATCACGCTGGTCAGCTGCACGAACGCGGGCCATGCGCCGCTGAGCTCGCGCGCGGCGGCAAACAGCGCGCGAAGCGCGGCCGTGCGTGCGGCGGCGGTTTCCCAGTCGGGCGCCGCGAGGCGCAGCTCGACATGGCGGCGCGGCGGTTCGGTGCCGCCGTGCAACGTGATGTCGTCGAGCGTCATCTCGACCACCACGCCGCTGTCGTCCGCCCAGCGCCCTCGCCGCCGCTCACTGACGAGCCGCGTCGGCGCCGGCGCCGACGATGCGGCGACCGCCGCTTCGTCGACGTGGCCGGGCACGACGCGGTCGCCCTCGCCCGCGGCCTCCGCCGATTCCGTATCGGCAACCGGCCCGGACGCCGGTGCGGCCACGACGATGCCCGCATGCTCGGCATCGAACAACTCCCGTTCCACGACGCCGGGCGCGAATGCCTTCGTGCGTGACGCGACGACCCGCCGCCCCTGCGCATTCGACTCGATCCACGTCCACCAGCATTCGCCGGGGTTCGGTTCGGCCTCCTCGACCTGGCACGGCTCGATCGTCACGCGCTCCTGGCCGCGCCGCATCCGCACCTGCGGACAGATCCGCCACGCACGGACGAGTTCGGCACCGAAGTCGCGCTGCTCGCCACGGGCGCGGCTTCCCGTCTTGACCGGCCAACCTTCCAGCGACAGGCACAACACGATTTCCAGCACACGCGACATGGAGGCTCCTGCACATGAAGAATCGCCGGCGCATCCTTCGCGCCGGCGTGGCCCGTGAAGCAGCTTCCATAGTACACGCCGCGAAAACGCGCGGGAAACGATCTGGCCCTGTCGCGCCTGTCGCGTGTCAAACGACGTATCAGACGACGTATTGCGCGATGCCGTTGCCGAACGACCAGTCCTCCTTCAGCACTTCGACGAGACTGATGAATACGTCCTGCGGCCGCACACCGGGCTGCCGCGCGAGGTTTTCGGCGATGGTCCGGTACAGCGCCTGCTTCTGCTCGAGCGTGCGCGTGTTGTTCGCCGTGATCTGGATCATCACGAGATCGTCGCTGCGTTCGATGTCGAGGTAATGGCGGCCGAACACGAAGTTCTCGGCCGAATGCTCGGTCACGACCATGAAGACATCGTCCTCGGGCACGTTGAACGTGTGCATCAGCGCGCGATGCACGCCGTCGACGAGCGCCGCGCGGTAGGCGGCGGGTTTGCCTTCGCGCACTGCGATACGGGTGAACGGCATGGTCTGCTCCTTTCGGTGACGTTGAAGAGTGGAAACGCCACGCCAGATTAGGCGCGCAGAACTATAATGAACAGTCATCAATCCATATTTCATTCATTTTCATTTGAAATGAAAGTCCTTGACCTTGATGCGGTGCGCGCGTTCGTGCTGGTCGCCGATCTCGCGAGCTTCACGCGCGCCGCCGACGCGCTCGGCACCACGCAATCGGCCGTCAGCCTGAAGCTGAAACGGCTCGAAGCGCACCTCGGCAGGCCGCTGCTCGCGCGCACGCCACGCGTCGTCAAGCTGGCCGCTGACGGCGAGAACTTCCTGCCGGCCGCCCGCGCGCTGCTCGACGCGCACGACCAGGCGCTCGGCGCGATTTCGGCCGGCACGCATCGCCTGTCGCTCGGCGTCAGCGAGCACGTTGCGGTGCCCGACCTGCCGGCCGTGCTGACGAGCCTGCACCGGCAGGATCCCGGGCTGTCGCTGGAAATGCATCTGGGAATGTCGGCGAGCCTGCTCGCGCAATACGACGAAAGGCGGCTCGACGCGGCGATCGTGCGGCACGAACCGGGCGAGGATCCGCCGCGCGACGACGGCACGCTGCTGTTCACCGAGCCGCTCGCGTGGCTCGCCGCGCCCGACTGGACGCCGCGCGCCGGCGAGCCGCTGCCGCTCGCGGTGCTGGCCGGGCCGTGCGGCGTGCGGGCCGCCGCGCTGCGCGCGCTCGAGCATGCTGGACGCCCGTGGCGCGAGCGCTTTACGGGCGGCGGCGTCGCGGCGGTCACGGCGGCCGCCGCGGCCGGGCTCGCGGTCTGTCCGCTGGCCCGGCGCGTCGCGCCGCGCGCGCTGGTCGACGTCGGCGCGAAATTCGGCTTGCCGCCGCTGCCGCACTCGCAGGTCGTGCTGTATTCGCGCGTGCGCGACGCCCGCGCGGCAGCCGCACTCCGAAGGTTTTCCGACAGCCTTGCAATCTCGGCGTAAACTAATCGGTTTCGCCGTTCGCAATCTTCCGAAGAATTCCGATGAAGCCCGAAGCCCGCAAGCACCTCCGCGCCAACCTGCTGATGCTCGCCGCCGCCGCGATCTGGGGCTCGGCGTTCGTCGCGCAACGACTGAGCCTCGACGTGATCGGGCCATTCCTGTTTACGGGGCTGCGTTTCCTGCTCGGCGCACTGGTGCTGATCCCGCTGCTGACGTTCAACGCGGGCTCGCGCGCGCAGCTTGCGGCGATTCGGCGCGAACCGGCGCTCCTCGCGCCGGGCCTCGCGCTCGGCGGGCTGCTCGCCGGGTCGATCTCGCTTCAGCAGTTCGGCCTGCAGTACACACGGGTCGCGAACGCAGGCTTCATCAGCTCGCTGTACGTCGTGATCGTGCCGCTGATGGGCGTGTTCGTCCGTCACCGGATCGGCGCCGGCACGTGGTTCGGCGCGCTGCTCGCGGCGATCGGCCTGTATTTCCTCAGCATCGACGAGCATTTCTCGGTGCTCTACGGCGACTGGTTCCAGCTCGTGGGCGCGGTGATCATCGCCGCGCACGTGATGACCGTCGGCCATTTCGCGAAGCGGCACGATCCGCTCGTGCTCGCGTTCCTGCAGTTCGTCGCGTGCGGCGCGCTGTGCCTCGCGGTCGGCCTCGTGATCGAGCCGGTCAGCGTCGCGATGCTGCGCAGCGCGCTGCCGACGCTGCTGTACGGCGGGCTGCTGTCGGTCGGCGTCGGCTATACGTTGCAGGTCGTCGCGCAGCGCGATGCGGCGCCCGCGCACGCGGCCGTGATCTTCAGCATGGAAGGCGTGTTCGCGGCCATCGCGGGCTGGGCCGCGCTCGGCGAGACGCTGACGCTGCGCGCGCTGGTCGGCTGCGCGCTGATGCTGGCCGGCCTGCTCGCGTGCCAGTTGCTGCCGAACGGCGACGCCCGGAAAAAGGACGAGGACGCGCTGCCGGCGTGACACGCGCGATCCCTATAATGGCGGTTCGCGTGTTTTTCATGCCAACCGCTTCCGACAGGCCAGCTCCGTGACGTCCCATCCCGTCGATCCCGCCGCCGACCTCCTGCGCGAACGCGCAGCGCACTATGCCGCCGAGGCCGCGCTGTTCCTGCGCGACCAGGCGCTGTCCACCGCATCGCACGACCTGCGCAGCCCGTTGAACGCGATGCACAGCTGGGCGTACGTGCTCGAGCGCCAGCTCGCCAGCGCCGACCCGAACCTGCAACGCGCGCTCGCGGGCATCCGCGCGGGGATCGACCAGCAGGTGGCGCTGATCGACGACGTGCTCGACGCGCCGCGCGCGGCAACGCGCACGCTCGCGATCGCCGTGCAGCCGTTCGCGCTGCGCCCGTTGCTCGACGACACGCTCGCACTGGTGCGCTTCGCGCTCGCCGACGCGAGGCGGGTGACCATCGACGCGACGCTGCCCGACGGCGAACCGTCGCTGAGCGCCGATCGCAAACGCATCGCGCAAGCGCTCTGGACGATGCTGACGACGGCCGTCGAAACCAGTGCCGCCGGCAGTCGCGTGACCTTCACATGCACGCGCGACGGCGCGCTGTGCGTCGCGCACGTCACCTGCGACGTGAGCGCCGACGCCCTCGCCGATCCCGCGCTGCCGCACGCATTCGAACCGTTCGCCCGCAGCGAAATGCTGCGCGCGCGCGACGCGAAGCGCGTCGCGTGGACGCTCGCGTTGTGCCAGCGTGTCGCGCTCGCGCACGGCGGCACCTTCACCCACACCCCGTTCGCCGACGGCTCCGCCGCCACCCTCTCGCTCTCCGTCCCCTGCGAGGCGCCGGTGTAACCGATCGGCGCCCGAATCATTACATTTCCCTTTCCGGCCCTATACTGATGGGCCTGTCATGACTGGAGCGATTCTTTGTTACAGATCTTCGCGCTCATCGGCGCGTTGTTCCTGGTGGCCCTGAACGGGTTTTTCGTCGCGGCCGAATTCGGCCTCGTCAAACTGCGCGCGACACGCGTCAAGACACTTGCCCGCAAGCACGGCCTGCGCGGCCGCATCCTCGCCGTCGTGCACGGCCGGCTCGACGCGTATCTGTCCGCCTGCCAGCTCGGCATCACGCTCGCGTCGCTCGGCCTCGGCTGGGTCGGCGAGCCGGCGTTCGCGGAACTGATCGGCCCGCTGCTCGACCTGATCGGCGTGCAGTCCGAACGTATCGTGCACCTGATCTCGCTGGTGTTCGCGTTTTCGCTGATCTCGTTCCTGCACATCGTGGTCGGCGAGCTCGCACCGAAATCGATGGCGATCCGCCAGTCGGAAAAGGTCGGCCTGTGGGTCGCGCTGCCGCTCTACGCGTTCTACTGGGCGATGTATCCGGCGATCTGGGTGCTCAACAGCAGCGCGAACGCGGTGCTGAGGCTCGCGGGCCTGTCGGCCGACCACGGCGGCGACGCGCACTACTCGACCGACGAACTGAAGCTGATCCTGCGCAGCCGCCGCAGCGCGGGCAACGCGGCCCAGCCGGCCCGCGGCACGTACACCAACGACGAGTGGAACACGCTCGCGCATTCGCTCGATTTCTCGTCGATGACGGTGTCGGACCTGATGCGTCCGGCACACGAAATGATCGGCCTGCGCCGCGACCTGCCGCTGCCCGACAACATGGAGATCGTCGCGCGGCACCGCTTCAGCCGCTATCCGCTGTTCGAGGATGCGTCGCGCGAACAGGTGAGCGGGCTGATCCACCTGAAGGACCTGCTGCTCGCGCGTCATGCCGGTGCGGCGCTCGAGGATCTGTCCGACTACGTGCGCCCGGTGCAGTACGTGAAGCCCGACATGCCCGCGCTGGAACTGTTCCGCCGCTTCCGCAAGGGCGCGCCGCACTTCGCGCTGGTCGGCAACAAGGGCGAGAAGCCGATCGGCTTCCTGACGCTCGACAACCTGCTCGGCGCGCTGGTCGGCCAGATCCACGACGAGTTCCGCCAGGGCGATGCGGACTGGAGCCGCCTCGACGACGGCACGCTGATGGGCAAGGGCAGCCTGCCCGTCGTGTCGCTCGAGCAGGCGCTCGGCATCGACATCGACGAAGGGCGCGCAGAATCGGTCGGCGGCCTCGTGATCCAGGCGCTCAGCGATTTGCCGACCGAAGGGCAGCGCGTGTCGTTCGATCGCTTCGACGTCGTCGTGAAGAAGATGAACGGGCCGCGCATCGTGCTGGTGCGCGTCTATCCGAAGATCGCGAAGGAGGCCGACGAATGACGGCCGCCGCTTGCCGCACGCGATGACGCCGACGCTGCCGCGCTGCTGCGTGATCACACCGGAGCCGGCGTCCGCGTCGGCCGCCGATTGCCGCGCATTCCTCGACAGGCTGTCGGCCGTGCTCGCACGCGGCGAGACGCTCGTGCAGTTGCGCGTGAAGTCGTTCGATGCGGACGCGTTCGCGCGGCTGGCCGCCGATGCGCTCGCGCGCTGCGACGCGGCCGGCGCGCAACTGATGCTCAACGGTCCGATCGATGCGGCCGGCGTGATGCAGCTCGACGGCGCGGGCTGGCACCTCGACGGCGCCGCCCTGCGCGCCGTCGCGCAACGGCCACTGCCGGCCGAGCGCCGCATGTCGGCCGCATGCCACGCGGCCGACGATCTCGAGCTGGCCGCGCGCGCGGGCGTGGATTTCGTCACGCTGTCGCCCGTGTTGCCGACGCTCAGCCATCCCGGCGCACCGACGCTCGGCTGGACGCGATTCGCTGCATTGGCCGCGCAGGCCGCGATGCCGGTCTATGCGCTCGGCGGCATGACACGCGCGCAACTCGACGACGCGCGCCGCCACGGCGCGTATGGCGTCGCGGGCATTCGCGGCTTCTGGTAAGTGTGCGGCCGGGCGCGCCAGCACCCGGCAATTCAAACATCATGCGCCCGGAACGGGACGCATTGCGCGCCGTGCGCTGTCGTCGAGGCGGCGCACGTCGTGCGTCAGCGCGTAGCGGTTGACGTCACCCGTCAGCCACGCGACGAGCGAATACGGCGGCAACTCCCCTTCATCGACCCGGTCGCGCGCGCGTGCCGGCGTCTCGAACACGACCTGCCCGCTCGGCGCATCGAACGGCACCGCGTCGGGCGACAGGTTCAATGCGATCGTCAACGTCTCGTCATCGGCGAGCCACCATGATGCGAGCAGCGCATCGGCATCGCCGTCACCGCTCGCCTTCAGCGCATGCGCGTCCTGCGGCCGGCAATCGGACAGCCGCGGCGCAATCAGCTTCGCGCG
This sequence comes from Burkholderia sp. BCC1640, assembly GCF_902833125.1. Lineage (NCBI taxonomy): Bacteria > Pseudomonadati > Pseudomonadota > Betaproteobacteria > Burkholderiales > Burkholderiaceae > Burkholderia > Burkholderia sp. BCC1640. The sequence continues at coordinate 210,264 of NZ_CADFEF010000001.1, forward strand.
CACCGCGAGCGCCGACTGCACGAAATGCGCACGATCGACATCGCGCGCGGTTTCGTCGAAGATCAGCGGGATCTGCGGCGTGAGCAGCGACAGCGCAAGCGCCGCGAGGCCCGGCGTTTGCTCGTGGTCGCCATGCTCGCTCTCGCGCCATGCGCCATCGGACAGCACCAGCGACGTGAGCGACAACCCTTCCGCGCATGGACCGTCGCCCGCCGTGGCCGGCTGGAATGCCGCGCCTGCCGCGGTCAGCGCGCGCGCGAGCGTGTGGATCGACTGGTGAGGCGAAATCCCTTCGTGCGCCGACACGTCGCGCCCCGTCAGCCGATGCAGCGCGCGTTCTCCGCAACCGTTCCACTGCGCATCGAAATGCGTGTCGGCCAGATGCACCGGATGACGCTCGCTGCCGAGCACGAGATGGATCATCCGGTCGGCCGGCACGGCCGCACGCACGCGGTCGGCGATCTCGCGCAGCCACGACGTGCCGATCCGGTCAGCCTCGCGCAACCGCAAGCCGTCGCAACGGTATTCGTCGATCCAGTACAGCGCGTTGTCGCAGAAGAAGTCGCACACCTCCGGATGGTCGAGCGCGAGCGGCGGCACCTGCAGCGGATCGTCGCCCGTGTGGAAGAACGGCGCCGCGTAATGACGCAGCGCGTCGGTGCCGCTGCCGAAGCGCGCGTAGTCGAGTTCCAGCAGCACCGCGAGACCATAGCCGTGCGCATCGTCGATAAGCGCCTTCAGTGCGTCGGGGCCGCCTTCCGCCGCGAGCGGCGCGAACGGCAGGCTGTCGTGCGGCGACGCGAGCAACTCCAGCGCGGTCACGCCGAGACGGGCAAGCTGAGGCAACCGGCGGCGCACGCCGTCGAAGCCGCCCACCGCGTGCGGACGAATTGCGTACAGCGCAATGTCTTCCCACGCACGTCCGCGCCAGAACGTGTTGCGCCACGTGAACGCGCGCGGATCGACGACCTCGCTCGGGCCGTTGAGCCCGTCGGGTTGCGAACGCGACGCGGGATCGGGAATCGACGTGACGTCGTCGAGCCGATAACGGTAACGCGCGCCCGCACCGCATTCGACGAACGCTTCGAACCAGTGCGGACCGGCCGCCGTCATCGGAACGAGCGTCGGGCCCATGCCGGTATCGAGTTCGAGCTGAACATGCGTGCTGCCCGGCGCCCACACGCGGAAATGCGTGCGCGGCGACGTGCCGAGCGCGCCGCAGGGCTGCGCGCCGGACGGCAGGCAGTGAATGTAGTGCTGCGCATACGGATCGTGCGGACAATCTGACATCATGCGCTCCTCGTGCGTGCCGAGCGGCATGGCCGCGCGGTCGGCGCGGCGCATCGTGGCCCGGCATGCGACGGCCAGGCAGATGGGGAGAAAAGTATGCGCCGGTTTCACGGCCGCGATGCATCGAATCCTCACATTTTTAAATGCGAATCGACCCCGCCAATGTTTGCGCGTATCGCGCGCCGAATCGGGTAGTCCGCATACCGGAATGTCCGCTCGCCTTGTTGCGCGGCCGGCCCGAGCTTACGCTCCGTGCGATGCGCGTGGGCACCCCGTCCGCGCCCGAACCCGAGGAATCCGCCATGTCGCTCCCCGCCAGCGCCGCGAAGTTCGATCCGGCACGCGCGCACGAATACGCCGAACAATCCCGCATCGCGCTCGCCGGCTACGACGCGTGCCACGAGCTCGCCGCTTGCATGCTCGCGTCGGCGATCGATGTGCCGGAGGCACGGCTCCTCATCGTGGGTGCGGGCGGCACCGGGCAGGAAATCTGCGTACCCGCGGCGCTGGAGCCCGGCTGGCAGTTCACGGCCGTCGATCCGTCCGCGCCGATGCTCGCGCTCGCGCGTGCCAACGTCGAAGCGGCGGGTTTCGCCGCCCGCACGCAATTCGTCGAGGCCGGCGTCGACGCGCTGCCCGATGCGCCCGCCTTCGACGGTGCGACGTTGATCGGCGTGCTGCATCACGTCCCCGGCGACGCGGCGAAGGCCGCGCTGCTGGACGCGATCGCGCGCCGCCTGAAGCCCGGCGCGCCGCTCGTGATCGCGGGCAACTATCGCCGCTACGCGGACCACCCTCGCCTGCTCGACGCGTGGCAGCAGCGCTGGCGGATGAAGGGCGCATCGCCCGACGCCGTGCGTGCGCAGCTTGCGAAAATCCTGCAGGGTGCCGATCCGCCGGTTGCCGAGGAAGCCGTGTTCGCGTTGCTGCACGATGCGGGCTTCGATGCGCCGCTACGCTTTTTCTCGAGCCTCTTCTGGGGGGCGTGGATCGCGGTGCGGCGCGGCGCGTGACAACGCGAAACGCCGTGAAGCGGCGGTCTCCACGAGCCGCTCGAATTACCCGCGTCAGCTCAACAGCCCTGCCGCGACGTTGATCGATAGCCCGAGCACGGCCATGTTGAAGTAGAACGACAGGATCGACTGCGCGAGCACCGCGCGCCGAGCGGAGCGGTTTGCGAGCGACACGTCGGCCGTCTGCGACGCGACCGCGAGCGTAAACGCGAAATAGAGGAAATCCCAGTAATCGGGCTCGGGGTTGCGGTCGGGGAACCGCAGTGCGCGATCGCTGCTCGGCGAGCCGTAATAGAGCCGCGCATAGTGCAGCGTGAAGATCGTCGGAATCAGGAACCATGCGCCGAACAGCGTCGCGCCCGTGACCGCGTAATGGCCGAGCCCGGCACGAAAGCCGACGTTCTTCGCGGTGGCGAGTTCGATCGCGATCGCGGCGACGCTCGCGACCGTCGCGATGCAGATGACCGTCAGCACGGTCGTCGCGTTCTCGTCCTCGCGGATCGCGATCTCGCGCACCTGATGATGATGCGCGGTGACCATGCGCACCCACATCAGCACGAGATACAGCCAGATCGTGCAATCCCAGCCGATCAGCGCGCGCGCGGTCGGCCTCAACTGCAACGGCAGCAACACCGCGCACAGCACGCCCGCGGCGAGGGCGGCGACCATGCGCGGCCGATTGCGTAACACCTGCGGATAAAGCGTCATCGTACGATTCCGAAAGCGGATGGAAAGGATTCGGCCGGCGTGCGAGCGACCCGCTGCGCCGCGCCGGGCGGTACCGCCCCGATTATCGCCATTCCTGCATGACGTTGCGATGGGCGTGAGCGCCTAAGATATCGGGATGACTCCCGTCCTCTGCCATCATCCCGCGAACGCGGCCGGCCGCGACTTCGTCGTCGGCGATCTGCACGGTTGCGTGGATGTGCTGCGCGCGCTGCTGCACGACATCGGCTTCGACCCGGCTCGCGACCGGCTGTTTTCGGTCGGCGATCTCGTCGATCGCGGCCCCGCCTCCGAAACCGCGCTCGAGCTGCTCGACCGCCCGTGGTGCCACGTGGTGCGCGGCAATCACGAAGAAGTGCTGAGCCTGGTGTCGCGGGGCAAGCTGTCGCCCGACGCGTGGCGCGGAATCGGCGGCGACTGGGGCGCCGATCTCCCGCCGGAACGACTGCACGCGCATGCGGCACGCGTCGACGCGCTGCCGCTCGTGCGCGTGATCGGCGACGGTCCCGCGCGCTTCAACGTGCTGCATGCGGAATTCTTCGGCCCGGACGCCGAACTCGACACGGGCAGCTATTCGCCCGACGTGCGCGAGCGGCTGATCTGGGGGCGCGACCTGGTGCAGGGGCTCGCCGACCCGGCCCGGCAGGCCGGCCTGTCGCTGACCTGCACCGGCCACACGCCCGTGCGCGCGCCGCAGCGCATCGGCGCGCAATGGTTCATCGACACCGGCGCGTTCGCACCATCCGGACGCCTGACGATCGTCGAGCCGCGCACGGGCGAGACGTGGTCGCTCACCCAGGCCGACGCGCGCGCACGTCACGCGGGCGACCTGCCGCTGCCTTGAGGCCTTCACGCCGATAACGGACCTGAGGCCCGCGGCGTTCATGGCGTGCCCCACCCGCACGCGTTTGCGTTCGCGAGCACCGCGCGAGCTAGCCGACCTGGTTCAATTCGAACACCGCATCGATCGCGGAACCGTTCCAGTTGTATTCGAGGTACGCCGCGTGATGGCAGTCGCGCAGCACCGTCGTGCGGAACGCCGCGAGACACTCGCCGCGCGGGTCGCGCACCGACGGATAGACGATCCCCGCGCCGCCCGCGCTGCGCACTGCACGGCCGAACGCCTGCCCGGCGCTGTAGTCGAGCGGATCGAGCAGCCCCGGGCTGCGCTGCGGCCACGTGCGCACGTCGGCGACGTCGCCCTGCGCGAACACCGTGTACAGCCGCATCTGCTGGCGCATCGGCGCCTCCTTCGTCGCAGCCAGGAACAGCCCGCTGTGATAGCGCGTCTCGGCGATCGCCGTATCGCGCGACCGCCCGCAGTAGAACACGCCGTAGCTGCCGTCGGAAAAGCGGCTGCCCTGCGGATTCAGGTGCGTGAACGCGGCCATGATCGGCCCCCAGCCCTGGCCGTAGCGGCGCTCGGCCGGCGGCACGAGTTCGAGCGTGCCGACTTCGTTGCGGATGCGGTCGTTGGTCAGCGATTCGAGCGCATAGAGCGCGTCGAAATCCTCGGCGGACGCGACGCGGTCGAACAGGTTGATGGCCGGAAAACGGGTGGGAATCACGCGATAGGCAGGTGCCCAGTCGACGACGGTCGTGGGCCAGTGTTGGACTGCTTCGATCGGCATCGTCACGCCCAGCCACCCCGCATCGCGTCGAGATATTGACGCACGGCAACCAGGTCGCCGACGTTGCCGGCGAGCATGCGGTCGAGCGCGCGCTTGCCGCCGAACGGCGCGGCGTCGTTGGGCCGCTTGACCCAGGTGTCGGCCGCGGCCGGCTGCGGCAGCAGGATCTGCAGCGCCTTGTAGATGCCGAGCAGCAGCGATAGCCGCTCGAGCGTATCGCGCGGCAGGCGCGCCGATTCCGGCGCGGCCTTCCACTTGAAGAACGTCGAGCGGCCGGGCGACCCGAGCAGCACGATCTGTTCGTCGATCGTCAGCTCCCAGTCGCGCGCGATGTTGAAGAATGCGCGCAGGCCGGCCGCCGACATCTGCGCGACCGAGGCCTGCCGCGGGGCGGAATGCGGATCGAAGGCGGGCTGTGACATGATCGTTAGTCTCGAAACGAATTTACTAACAAGATTAGTCCATTTTCGTATTTTTGCAAGGGTCGTCCCCCACCGCGTCGGCATTCCCTCCGAAGGATCGATATTTTTTGTCCATTCTGGACTGCGATTTTATTTTCTGCGTTAATGACCGTGCGGACGGCGCACCGGGACGCGGTACGTCCCCGCAGCAACCGTGTCGCCCAGAACCGGATAGACCACGCCAAGGAACCACCATGAAGAGACTGATTGCCGCCGTTTCGATCGCCCTGCTCGCGGTATCGGCAGGCCCCGCCGTCGCGAAGGACTGGACCACGCTGCGCTTCGGCACCGACGCCAGCTACGCGCCGTTCGAATCGAAGGCGCCCGACGGCAAGCTCGTCGGCTTCGACATCGATCTCGGCAACGAGATCTGCACGCGGCTGAAGGCGAAGTGCGTGTGGCTCGAGAACGATTTCGACGGGATGATCCCCGCGCTGAAGGCGAAGAAGTTCGACGCGGTGCTGTCGTCGATGTCGATCACGCCGCAGCGCGCGGAACAGATCGGCTTCACGACGAAGATCTACAACCAGCCGACGCGGCTCGTCGTGAAGAAGGGTTCGCCGCTGCTGCCGACGGCCGAATCGCTGAAGGGCAAGTCGATCGGCGTCGAACAGGGCACGACGCAGGAAGCGTATGCGAAGGCCTACTGGGCCAAGCAGGGTGCGAACGTCGTGTCGTACCAGAACCAGGACGGCGTGTATGCGGACCTGACGTCGGGCCGCCTCGATGCCGCATTGCAGGACGAGGTGCAGGCCGCGATCGGGTTCCTGAAGTCGCCGCGCGGCGCGGGCTACCAGTTCGTCGGGCCCGAACTCGTCGACGAGAAGGTGCTCGGCATCGGCGCCGGCATCGGGCTGCGCAAGGAAGATACCGACCTGAAGGCGAAGATCGATCGCGCGATCCTCGACATGGTCAAGGACGGCACGTACAAGCGGCTCGCGTCGAAGTACTTCGACTTCGACATCTACGGCGGCTGAAGCGGTGCCGCGCGCGCACGGGTGCGATGCCCGTCGCGCGCGGCCTGACCGCCCCTCCCCTGCTCGCCGGACGGCGACGCCTCCCTGACGTTCGCCGTCGCGCCGGTTCGTCGTCCGTATTGCGCATCCGGACGCGGCACGTCATTCGCATTGCAAACGGATCGCCTGCGCTGGCGACCGCAGGCGCTCGACGTCGTCAATAAGCGAAGATCGGGCGCCGGGGGACCGGTGCCCGCGTGCACATCCCCATGCGGATCGGGTTGGCGAGCGAGAAAGTGCCGGCCCGGCGCGGATGACCGGGTATCAGCCGGATCCGCCTCGCACCGGGCGCGGAGAGGTGGCCTGTCGACGCATGCCGGCCGGCAGCAAGATGCGCGGTCGACCGGCGATGGGTCGAATCACTGCGATCGCGGCCTGCCGGCCGCGGCGTGTGGCGATCGTTCGTCATTTTTCTACCCCGTATTCGATCCGTAGCTTGTACCGGCAACCGGACAACGCCGGCGCCCCGACGATCCGTCGACGACGGCCCATGCCGTTCGGAGCAGGGCGGTGCTGCCCGTCCGTCCGGTCATCCCCCGGACTGCGTCCTTGCCGGTCCTCGCATGGTTCGCTGCCGAACCGGCCGGACGCCACGTCGTCGACTTTCGCATCTCAAACTTCGCAAGGAGCGGGCCAGCTTCGTTCCGGGCCGGCCGCGCAAGGCTTTCGTCGGACAAGCCCGCGGCCGGAACGGTCGGGGCAGGCAGGACGTTGCGAAACTGAAACATGGCGGGCGCAGGCGCGCGCGCCCGTGTGACGGCGGCGCCTTGCCGGACAAGGCGCGCGGACGATCCGGAAAATTTTCCCGGCGCGGGCGGCACGCCGCCGCGCGCGTTTGCATGGGCGATTCGGGCGGCCGCCGGCAGGAAACGTTTCACGCGCTTTACATGGCGCCGGCCGCCCGCGCACGGGACGACCGCGGACGCTTCCCGCCGCCGTTCAGCCGACTCGCTGATGGTCGGCGTCGTCCGGCGGCGCGCCGTCCTTTCCGCCGTTGTCGCCGTTGTTGTCGTGGTCGTTGAGCCCGTGCTCGATCATCATCCGGTAAAGCGTGACGCGCGAGATGCCGAGTTCGGCGGCGGCCTTGTTGATCCGGTGATCGTTGCGCAGCAACGCGTTTTCGATCGCGGTGCGCTCGGCGAGCGAACGCGCCTGCTCGAGCGTCACGGGCTCCGTTTCGCCCGGGACATCGAGCCCGAGATCGTGCGGCGTCAGGAGCCGGCTCTCGGCCATCACGATCGCGCGGCGCACCCGGTTGATCAGCTCGCGCACGTTGCCGGGCCACTCGTAGCGGCGCATCGCATCGAGCGCGGCCGACGTGAAGCCGCTGATCTTGCGGCCGCTGTCGGCCTTGTATTTCTGCAGCACGTAATGCGCGAGGATGTCGATGTCCTTGCCGCGCGCGCGTAGCGGCGGCTCGTGAATGCGCAGCACGCAGAGCCGGTGATAGAGGTCCGCGCGAAAGCGTCCGGCTTCGACCGCGCCGTCGAGATCCACGTGCGTCGCCGAGATGATCCGCACGTCGACCGGAATCGATTCCTGGCCGCCGAGCCGCTCGATCTTCCCTTCCTGCAGGAAGCGCAGCAGGCTCGCCTGGCTTTCGACCGGCATGTCGCCGATTTCGTCGAGAAACAGCGTGCCGCCGTTCGCGGATTCGATCCGGCCCGCGCGCCGCTGGTTCGCCCCGGTGAATGCGCCGCGCTCGTAGCCGAACAGTTCCGACTGCAGCAGGTGATGCGGAATCGCACCGCAGTTGATCGCGACGAACGGCCCTTTGCCGCGCACCGAGCGCTCGTGGATCGCGAGTGCCGTCAGTTCCTTGCCGGTGCCCGACTCGCCGGAGATGAACACGCTCGCGTCCGTTTTCGCGACCTTGCGGATCGTGCTGAACAGCTGCTGCATCGCTTCGCAGTTGCCGATCATCCCGTGCTCGCCGATCGACGCCGCGTACGCCGCGCCGTCGACGCGATCGAGCGCGGCCATCCCGCGCGCGTGGCCGAGCACGTGCGAAATCCATTCGTACGGCAACGGCAGCGTCACGTAATCGAAACAGTAGCTGCGGATCAGCTCGCGCACGGCAACGCCGATCGTGATGCCGGCCTGCGCGACGGAAATCCAGCCGATCGCCGGCTGGCTCAGACACGCCTTCAGCGCGGGATAGTCGCGCGACGTGAAGCCCGAGAAATCGACGAGCCCGGCGGCAACGTTCACGCCGGACGTCATGTTCTGCGCGGCGCCGGCCGTCTTCGCGACGGAGATGTCCCAGCCGAGCTCGCGCAGTTGCGCCAGCAACGGCTCGTCCGGCGAACGCATGATGACGAACAGCTTGCGTCCGGCCTCGGGAGCGGTAACGGACACGAACGGCATCTCGGACGCCGTCGTCCCGCTTGCGTCGGGTGACCTTGCAACCATCGTTGTTCCCCGCTTGGCGTTGGTATCGTGCGCCGGCTCGCCGCCGCATCCGAAGGACCTCGATCGAACTGACATATTGGCCGCATTTCCGTCCGAATAAAATCCCCCCGGGCAATAATCGCGCGCCGGGCGGATCCTTTCATGAACGGTATATCGGTGCCGCCGACGCGCGGCTAGATGGGTGATATCCCGGTGGCGCGGCGGGTGCGAAACCACGGCCGTACGGGTAGCGGGCGCGCGAAGCCGCGCCGGTGCGGGCGCGCCGGTGCGCCACGCGACGCCGGGCGCGAGGAATCGGACCGGCGGCAGGCGCCGGCACGGCCGCGGCGGCCGTACCGGCGCCTGCTCGCGCAACCGTTTTCCGCTTGACGCCAGTCAATCGTCGGAAGAACTGGGGTTGATGCACGAACGCAACACGTGCCGCGTGGCGCGGCGGCGTCAGCGCCCCGATGCGAGCGGCGCGAGTGCGTTGGCGCGGCCGCGTCCGGCCGACGCGCCGTCGTGTTCGCCGTAGGCGGCGACGAGCGCGTCGACGCGCGCGAGGTGGTGGCGGTTGTCGTGGTCCCACGGATGGAAGCCCGGCCGGAAGAAGCTCAGCCATTCACCCGCGATACGCGGGAACAGCCCGCGACGCGGCCCGTACAGGAATGCAATCATGCGCAGCATGCCGCGCACGCGATGCCTGATGTCGCGATCGCGCGACAGCAGCGTCACGTGCATCAGGAACACGGTCGGCCAGAACGTCAGCGTCGTCACCAGGTACACGCCGACGCGGATCAGATAGCGGCGCGGGCCCGGCTTCATCACGGCGTTCCACACGTCGTAGGACACGGCCTTGTGCTCGGTTTCCTCGAGCGCATGCCACAGCCACATCTGCCGGTAGCCTTCGACCGAGCCGTCGAGGCGCGTCGGGTCGCTCAGGAGCCAGTCCGCGAGCATCGCCGTGTAGTGTTCGGCGGCGACCGTGTGCGCGAGCTGCACCGAATGCGGCAGCGTGCGCTTCACGAAGCCGAGCACCGTCCATACGCGCTTGTCGAGCTTGCGCGCGGGCAGGCGGTTGGCCTGCATCAGCTCGTTGTATTCGACGTGCTCGCGCGTATGCATCGCCTCCTGGCCGATGAAGCCGAGCACCTGCCGCTTGAGCACCGGGTCGTCGATCCGGTCGCGATAATTGCGCACCGAATCCATGAAAAAGCGTTCGCCGGCCGGAAACAGCAGCGACAGCGCATTGAAGAAGTGGGTCACGTGCGGGCCGAGCCCATTCCAGTCCTTCGCGCGTTCGACCGGCAGGTCGAAGCGCAGGTCGCGGCGCACCGGCATCACCTCGGCGGCGGTGGCGGAAGCGGCTGATTTCATGTTCGTCGTTCTCCTGGTTTTCGGGCGGCCCGGCAGCCGTCGCGGCCTTGTCGGCGCGGGCCCGGGCAGCGCATCGCGCAACGCCGAAATCTTGACATCGATAGCTGTAAAGATAGGCGCCGGCCGGCGCCGCGCGCAAGCCGCGCGGTAGACGCGCGCTTCCAAACAGGGCACGGTCGGCAGCGCGGAAAAAGCGACGTTCGAGCGGCGTTCGCGCATGCCACGATTCGAACGCGCATGCCGGTAAGGGACCGCCAGCCGGGCGGCGCGCGCACGCGCCGAAATCGGCACGAAAACGCCGCGTGACGGGCGTTTCACGGGATCGCGCGATGGCGCTCGACGTGACGCCGAGCAGCCGGGTGGCGCCGATTCATACGCGCGCCCCGTTCGCGCGGTGCAACCCCGTCGCTCCGGTTCGCGAAAAATTCAAACGCGCGTTCCATTGGCGTATCGGGCGGGTTATGCGAAGACCGCCGCGACCGACCCGCGATCGGCACGCGGACGGGCGCTCGCCGCGTACGGCGGCCCCCTGCCCGCTCGCCTACAATAGCGGTTTCACCCAACCCCTTTTCAGGAGAAGTCATGTCTGTCACCACGACCGCATCGGGCCTCAAAATCGAAGACCTGACCGAAGGCACCGGCGCGCAGGCGCAAGCCGGCCAGACCGTCAGCGTCCATTACACGGGCTGGCTGACCGACGGTCAGAAATTCGACTCGAGCAAGGACCGCAACGACCCGTTCGCGTTCGTGCTCGGCGGCGGCATGGTCATCAAGGGCTGGGACGAAGGCGTGCAGGGCATGAAGGTCGGCGGCGTGCGTCGCCTGACGATCCCGCCGCAACTCGGCTACGGCCCGCGCGGCGCAGGCGGCGTGATCCCCCCGAACGCGACGCTCGTGTTCGAAGTCGAACTGCTCGCCATCTGACGACGCCGCCGGCCGACGTCCTTCCGATGGAACGCATCCCGTCTCCCGCCATCGCGCTGCGCCGTTACGACACGTGCGAAGCATCCGACGTGCACGACTTTCACCAGGTCGTGATCGGCGTCGACGGCGCGATGGTGATGGCGGTGGACGGCGTCGGCCAGCGCATCGACCGGCACGCGGCGTGGCTGATTCCGGCCGGCGCGCGCCACGATTACGCGGGCCTCGGCGACAATCGCCAGCTCGTGCTCGACTTGCCCGCCGCGTCGCTCGCGGTGCCGCGGCGGCTGTTCGACAGCGCGCGTGCCGTGTCGATCGACCCGGCGCTGACGTCGCTCGTCGCGCAGGTCGCAGCGGCGGCCGCGCAACTCGACGGGACGGCCGGCGACACGCGGCGCGCGCATCGCTTCCAGTGGCAGGCCGCCGCGCGTCTGTGCGACGCGCTGCTCGACGATGCCGGCCTCACCGCGCCCGCTGTGGGCCTGGATTTCGCGCGCATCGACCGCTGGCTGCGCGCGCGGCTCGCGGAACCGCTGCGCATCGCCGATCTCGCCGCGCACTGCGGTTACGGGATGCGCCGCTTTCATCAACTGTTCGTCGACGCATTCGGCGAAACCCCGCATCGCTACCTGCAGCGGCTGCGGCTCGACACCGCTGTCGTGCTGCTCGCCGACGGCCGCCATCCGCTCGTCGACATCGCCGGCATGGTCGGCTTCGCCGACCAGAGCACGTTCACGCACGCTTTCAAGAAACGCTTCGGCGTCGCGCCGGGGCGCTGGCGCGGCGAGCGACACTGAGCGCTCACGCACGCCGCTGCGGCCTGCCGGAAAGCCGTGTCACGGCTCGCCGAGCCTCCCGGCCCCCGTTCCCCGTTTACGCACCGGACGGCAAGCCGGTCGCATCGCGACGATATCGACGCTTCACGCCCCCCTGAAACATCACCCGCCCGTCGCACCCTACGATGGGCGCATGAATACGACCGCCACCTCCCACGCGTTTCCGCCCGCGCTCGCACGCATCGTCGCGACCGTCAGCATCGGCTTCGTCGTCACGCAACTCGACGTGACGATCGTCAACATCGCGCTCGCGCATCTGGCCGGCGATCTGCGTCTGTCCGTGGCCGGCCTGCAGTGGGTCGTCGATGCGTATACGCTCGCATTCGCCGTGCTGATGCTGTCGGGCGGCGCACTTGGCGACCGCTTCGGCACGCGTCGCATGTACGTCGTCGGCCTCGTGCTGTTCGCGCTCGCATCGCTTGCGTGCGGCGCCGCCGTCGCGCCCGCGATGCTGATCGCGGCCCGCGCGCTGCAGGGCGTCGGCGCCGCGGCGATGCTGCCGAATTCGCTCGCGCTGCTCAACGATGCCTGCCGGCATGATCCGCATCTGCGCGCCCGTGCCATCGGCTGGTGGACTGCCGCGGGCTCGATCTCGATCGCTGCCGGCCCGGTCGTGGGCGGCCTGCTGATCGCCGCATGGGGCTGGCGCGGCATCTTTCTCGTGAACCTGCCGCTGTGCGCGGCGGGGCTGGCGGCCACGTTCGCATGGGTGCCCGCGCGCCACATCGGCGTTGCATCGAAGCAACCGACGACGCCCGTGCGCTCCGTGCGGGCACTCGACCTGCGCGGCCAGCTCATCGCGATCGCGATGCTGTCCGCGCTGACCGCCGCCGTGATCGAATGGCAACCGCTCGGCTTCACGCATCCGGTCGTCGCCGGCGGCTTCGCGCTCGCGGCGCTGGCCGGGCTCGCGTTCGTCGCGGTCGAGTCGCGCACCGCGATGCCGATGCTGCCGTTGTCGCTGTTCCGCCGGCGCACGTTCAGCGCGGCTGTCCTGTTCGGAATCTGCGTGAACCTCACGTACTACGGCACCGTGTTCGTCCTTGCGCTGTATCTGCAGCGCGTGCGCGGCGAATCGGCGTGGCAGGCGGGGCTCGCGTTCCTGCCGCTGACAGGCGGCTTCCTGCTGTCGAACCTCGCGAGCGGCCGCGCGGTCGCGCGTCACGGCCCGCGCGCGCCGATGCTCGCGGGCGCGCTGGTTGCCGCGCTCGGCTACGGCGCGCTGCATTTCATCGATGCGTCGACGCCGCTGCCGCTGCTACTCGTGCCGTTCCTGCTGATTCCGACCGGCATGGGCTTCGCGGTGCCGGCGATGACGACGGCCGTGCTCGCGTCGGTCGAGCATGAGCGCGTGGGTATCGCATCAGCGGTGCTGAACACCGCACGACAGGCCGGCGGCGCGATGGGCGTCGCCGCGTTCGGCGCGCTCGCGGGCGGCGGCGGCGCGTGGCAGACCGTCGAGGGCCTTCATGTCGAAACCGGTGTGTCGGTCGGGCTGCTGGTCGCGGCCGCGCTGCTCGCGACGCGGGTCAGGCCGGATGCGCATCGCGGCGCATCCGGTGCGCGTCGTGCGGTGTCGGCAGCCGATTGAACGGAACGGTCGGCCGTCATCGGGCGCGACCAGTGCGTCGGCGCAGCGAAGCGGAAACGACGCGCTTCTTGCGTCGCGCGGCGATCGGACACTCACGCGCGCTTCCCGCCCCCCTCGTCGCCCACTTTCCGCACGACCGTCTCCGCCGCCTTCAGCGGCCGGCCGTCGTCATGCCGGAGCGCGAGCTTGCGGATCGCGCGGCCGGTCTTGCGCTCGACCAGCACCGAATGCGGCTCGCCGCGCTCGAACAGGTTCGCCTCGCCCCACTGCCGCAACATCACGATCACCGGAAACAATCCCTCGCCCTTCTTCGTCAACGCGTATTCCTGATACGCGCTGCCGTCCGACGCGGGCACGACTTCGAATACGCCTGCGTCCACCAGCATCCTGAGCCGGTCCGACAGGATGTTGCTCGCGACGCCGAGGCTCGCACGGAAATCGCCGAACCGGCGCACGCCGTCGAACGCGTCGCGCACGATCAGCAACGCCCAGCGATCGCCGACGATATCGGTCGCCCGTGCCACCGGGCACGGCGAATCCGCAAGACTTTTCTGCCTGGCCATATTGCTCTCCGCTGTCGCGCCGGCGCCTTCGCGGGCCGCCGGCCGTCCGTGCGCGGGCCCGTCGCCCGCCGTCACACAGGTTGCATTTTAAAACCACTTTTCCTACACTCACACTGATTTCAAATTGCAACCACTTGAGCAAGCGTGAGGCCCACCATGGAATCGTCCTGTTCAGGAACGGTCGCGTCGAACGCGGCATCGCGCGCCGCTCGTCCGGGCACCGTGTCACGCGTGCCGACGGCGCTCGTCGCGCTGCTAGCCGTCTGCTGCGCGGCAAGCGTCGCGAACGTGTACTACGCACAGCCGCTGCTCGACTCGATCGCACATGACTTCGGCGTATCGCAGGCGGCGGTCGGCGGCGTCATCACCGCGACGCAGCTCGGCTGCGCGCTCGCGCTGCTGTTCGTCGTGCCGCTCGGCGACCTGCTGAATCGCAAACGCCTGATCGCCGTTCAACTTCTGCTGCTGACGGCGGCATGCATCGGCGTGGCCGCCTCGTCGACGCGCATCGTATTGCTGGCGGGCATGGTCGCGGTCGGGCTGCTCGGCACCGCGATGACGCAAGGGCTGATCGCCTGCTCGGCCGCGCTTGCGGGCGCCGGTGAGCGCGGCCGCGTGGTCGGCGCGGCGCAGGGCGGCGTCGTGATCGGCCTGCTCGCCGCGCGCTCGCTTGCCGGTGTGGTCACGGATGTCGCCGGCTGGCGCGCGGTTTATCTGGTGTCGGGCGCGCTTGCGATCGCGATGCTGATCGCGCTGGCGCGGCTGTTGCCCGATGCCCACGCGCCGCGCGAGCGCATCGGCTACGCGGCGCTGCTCGGTTCGATGGTCACGCTGCTGCGCAACGAGCGCGTGCTGCGTGTGCGCGGGGCAATCGCACTGCTGATGTTCGCGGCGTTCAGCATCTTCTGGAGCGCGCTCGTGCTGCCGCTGAGCGCGCCGCCGTATGCGATGTCGCATACGCAGATCGGCGCATTCGGACTGGTCGGCGCGCTGGGTGCGGCCGCCGCCGCGCGCGCGGGCCGGCTCGCGGATCGCGGCCTCGGCGAAGCCACGACCGGCGCCGCGCTCGCGCTGCTCGCGCTCTCGTGGCTGCCGCTCGCGTTCGCCGGTACGTCGATCGCGCTGCTGGTTGTCGGCATCGTGCTGCTCGACGTCGGCGGGCAGGCCGTCCACGTCGTGAACCAGAGCATGATCCTCAGCGCGCGGCCCGATGCGCATGCCCGCCTCGTCGGTTGCTACATGCTGTTCTATTCGGTCGGCAGCGGGCTCGGCGCGATTGCGTCGACGATGATGTATGCGCACGCCGGATGGATCGGCGTCTGCGCGCTCGGCGCGGCGGTTAGCGTGGTTGCATTCGCCGTCTGGGCCGTGACGCTCAGGCGTGCATGACGCGTGGCGACGTGTCGAAGTGTCGAACGCGGAGTGCGGATCGCAAATCGCGGCGTGCCTCGCATAGAATGAAAAAACCGGCTCGCCCGGTCCGGGCGGCCGGCATGCGGACCGGACGCATGCGCATGCGCCGGCCCGACCGTCGCGGCGGCGTGCCGCGTTCGCTTACCCCGCCGCCTGGATCGCCTCTTCGTACACGCCGGCGACGCGTCGCGCGATCACCGCGTTGTCGAAATGGTCGCGCGCGTAGCGCTTGCATGCGGCCTCGTCCGGCAGCGTGATCGCGCCCGACAGCGCGCCGCCGAGCCCTTCCGCGATCGCATCCGCGCCCGTCGACGGCAGCACGAGATCGCTGGACAACCCGGCCACCGCCTCCGGCAGCCCGCCGACCGGCGTCACCAGCACCGGCGTGCCGGACGCCAGCGATTCGACCGTGATCAGCCCGAAGCCTTCGAGCGCGACCGTCGGCACCACGCTGACCGTCGCCGCGCGGTACAGCGCCGCGAGATGATTGTCGGGCACGAAGCCGAGCAGCTTCACGTTGTCCTGCAGCCCCGCGTCGTCGATGCGCTGCTGCAGTTCCTCGCCGATCTTGCCCTTGCCGGCGATCAGCAGCAGCACGTCCGGGTGACGGTGCTTGACGAGACCGATCGCGTCGATCAGGTCTTCCAGCCCCATGCGCCGCACGAGCCGGCGCACGGCCAGCACGATCGGCCGGTCCTGCGGCAGTTGCAGCTTGTGCCGCGCCTCGGCCGGCGTGAGCGGCGTATCGAACTGCGCGGTATCGACGCAGCCGGGAATCACGCGCACGCGCGACGGATCGATGCCGTAGCGGTTCGTCAGGATCTGGCCGAACGCCTGCGACAGCACGATCAGGCGCGACGAGCGCGTATAGACGGCCTGTTCGAGATAGCGCTTCGCACGCTGCCCGAGCGACGCGGCGCCCTCGACCTGGCTTTCGTCGGCCCACGGCCCCTGGAAATGCGACACCTGCGGAATCCCGCGCGTCACGTCGAGGCCCGGAAACGTGTATAGCGCGAAGTGCGACGAAATCACGTCCGGCCGCTCGCTGCGAATCTCGTCGCGCAACGCGCGGCGCGCGGCGAGCATGCGGCGCGCGAGCGGCTGCGACGCGGGTCCGAAACCCTGGATCGCACCGCCCGTGTCGTCGGCGACCTTCGGCGAACCGGCGACGAGCCCGCGCACCTCGACGCCCGCACCGGGCAGCGCGCCGACGAGCGAGTAGTACATCCGGTCGAGGCCGCCCGCGCGTTCGGGGAACCAGTGCATGCCGATCTGCAACGATTTGATCGGCCGGGAAGATTGGGACATTACGACTGCTCCTGCGTAACCGCATGCTCGACCCGCTCGAACGCGGACGGCTGCGAGGGTTGGCCGATGCGCCGGTAGAGCGCGACATACTGGGCGCCCATGTGGGCCCAGCCGAAACGGGTCATCAGTTCGCGGGCCGCGTCGCCCATCGCGCGGCAGGTGTCGCGCGACGCCGCGAGCGAGCCGATCGCCTGCGCGAGCGCGGCCGGATCGTCGGGATCCTCCAGCACGATCCCGCAGTCGCGCGTGATGATTTCCGCACCGCCGGCGGTGCGCGCGGTGACGACCGGCAGCCCGGCCGCCATCGCCTCGAGCAGCGACAGGCTCATCGCTTCGTAGCGCGACGGAAACACGTATGCGTCGACCGAGCGCATCAGCGTCGGCATGTTCTTCACGAGACCGAGGAAATGCACGCGCGAATCGATGCCGAGCGCGCGCGCCTCGTCCGGATACGGGCTGCCGGGCAGATAACCGGCCACCGCGAGATGGACGTTCGCCGGCAGCTTCGTCAGCGCCTTCAGCACGGTGCCGAGGTTCTTGCGCGGCGTGCGCAGATCGCCGACGAACAGCAGCAGGAATGCATCGTCCGGCAGCTTGAACGCCGCTCGATCGGCCTGCGCGCCCGCGAACGCGCTGCCGTCGACGCCGTTGTAGATCACGCTGATCTTGCCGCTGTCGATGCCGAGCCCGGCGATCTCGTCGGCCACCTTCTGCGACACGGCCGTGATCGCGCGCGAACGCCGGTACGCCCAGCGCTCGAGCGCCGTATTCACGCGCGTGTAGACGTACTGGTACGCCGACCACAACCCCTTCGTCAGCCCGAACGGGTAATACGGACTATTGAACCAGCCGCCGTGCACGAAGTGCGCGGTATTCACGTCGGCCTTGATCCACGAAATGAAACCGTTCACGTGCAGCACGTCGTACTCGCCGCGATGCGCGCGCAGCCACCACGCGCTCTTCAGCGCGAACACCTGCTGCTTGACGAGATTCGACGGCCAGAAGCCGCCGACCTTCACCGGCACCCAGCGCACGCGCGGGTCGGCCAGCAACTCGGGCGCGACATGCGACGCGACCAGCGTGACCTCGTAGCCTTCGGCCAGCGCCGCGCGCGCGATTTCGTAATTGACGCGGCCCTGCCCGTCGTTATGTCGCACGACGTGCGTGACGATCGCGATTCTCAATGGTCGCCTCCCCGTGAACGCGCGGCGGCCAGCAGGCGCTGTGCCTTCTGCCAGTGCGCCGCGGATAGTATTGAAAAAATGGCCGTGAACAGCAGCAGGCCGCCCGTGCCGATCAGCGAGTTCGTGAACACGAGCATCGCGAACACCGACAGGCACAGGCTCAGGCATGCGCCGACGAACTTGTCCTTGCGCAGCTTGAACGCCGCGCGCAGTGTGCGGGCGAGCAGCATCACGACGCCCGACAGGTACAGCAGCGTGCCGGGCCAGCCGAGCACGAACGGCACGTTCATCACGCCGCTGTCGAAGCTGCCGTACTTGCCGAGCTCGCCGCTGTCGCTCGACAGCTTGGTGGACGCGCCGGTCGCGCCCATCCCCTCGCCGGCGACGTCGGTGAACGCCGTTTGCGCGAAGGTCGCGTAGAACTTGTTGCGGTCGTCGTAGCTGCGGTCGTCCTTCAGGTTCGTGATCGACTGCAGGCGCGCGCCGAGGCGGTCTGCCACCGGCCCGACGGTCAGCAGCGGCACGCACAGCCCGACCAGCACGACACCGCTGATCAGGATCCGCATCCGCACACGGTTGCTCGACTGCACGAGCTGGATCGCGAGCGCGATCACCCAGCCGCCCCAGGTCGAGCGCACGAGACACAGCGCGAACGACACGAAGCCGGCGGCGCCCGCGAACCAGCGGACCTTCTGCGGCGCCGCGAACACGAACACCAGCGCGCCCATGATCGCGAACGCGAACGGCCCCGACGAGTTCATCGTGCTGAAGACGCGGACACCGTACGGCACCGGCTCGCCCTGCGAGCCCATGTCCGAGCCGATCATCCACAGCACGTCCCACTGCGGCATCACGAAGTACTGCACGACCCCGTACACGCCCATCACGAGCATGCCCCACATGAACGTGGACAACAGCACGTCGCGGTACTCGGGATAGTCGCGCGAGTTGACCATGATGTGAAAGCCGATCAGCACCGGGTACACCCAGTTCGCGAGGTCGTAGGTCGCGGCCATCACGCCGCTCGACACGATCCCGACCAGATACGCATACGTGAGCCCGAACAGCATCAGCAGCACGGGAATCCCGCGCCGCTGCGCGAGCACGCGGTAATGCCTGAGCAGCCCGAACCCGGCGATCATCGTCACCGCGAGCGGCGCGACCTGGATCAGGCTCGTCGGCGTGAACGCGCCCTTCGACCAGTCGGCGAGACGCCGCACTTCGGGGCTCAGGAACCACACCCACCACATGAAGCCGACGTAGCGCGCCGGGCTCTTGAAATACAGCCAGATGCCGACCGCGATCGCCAGCACCGGAAACGCGAGCGTCAGCACCTTGCCCTGGTGAATGGCGATCAGCGCGGCGGTAAACGTCCACAGCCCGGCCTGCCCGACCCAGTGCTTCGGTTCGGGCAATCGGCTGCGGCTGCGCGACGGTGCGCGTTCGGCGGCAATCGTACTCATCGATCCGCTCTCACCGCGACGACGGGCGCGAATCCGCGAGCGGCATCGCGAGACCGGCCGCCGCCGGCGTGCGACGCCGGCGCAGCATGTCGCGCGTGATCCGCACGTGCTGTTCGGCGAACGCCTGCGTGGTCAGGTCGCGCTCGCGCAGGCACGCGGCCGCGGCACGCGCGCATTCGAGCGCGGCGACCGGATCGGCCGCGAAGCGATCGGCGGCCTGGCGCATCGCCGCCGCATCGAACGCCGGCACGTAGGCGGCCGTGTCGTGCGGGAAGTAGTCGCTGAGCCCGCCGACGTCGGACACGATCATCGGCTTGCCGACCGCCGCCGCCTCGAGCATCACGGTGATGCCCGACGCGTGGAAGTTCGGCCGCAGCGGCACGACGATCACGTCGGCCCACGCGTACAGCTCGTGCTGCTTCGCGAGGCCCGAGGCCGAGCCGATCTTCACGTTCGGCGCATGCCACTCGCGCGGCACGCGGCGCCGCGTCGCGAGCCGCACGTCGTAGCGTTCGTCGCCGCCGAACGCGGCGAGGAACGTGCGCCAGTCGCGATCTCGGTCGTTGCCGATCGCCGCGATCCGCAGCGGCCGGTTCGGCTGCCACTGCCGCGGCTCTGTCGGCGGGAAGTCCTGCGTGTTCAGCCCGTAGTAGACGAACTCGGCTTCGCGCCCGAGAAAGCGGCGGCACAGCTCGGCGTTGTCGCGGGCGAGCGTCGTCAGCGCGTCGGCGCGCGCGAGCAGCTTGCGGTACAGCCAGCGGCGCGGGCCGCCGAACGTGTTCCACTTGTCGAACAGCCACACGCTCTGCGCGAGCAGCAGCGGACGCTTGCCCTGTGCGCCGGCGAGCTTCAGGATCAGCGCGGCGGCGAGATGCTCCTGCTCGGTGTGCGTCCAGATCACGTCGGTGCCCAACAACGCGGCGCGATTGCGCCACGCATGCACGACGTCGAAGCCGAGCGCCGCCTTCAGCGCACGGCGCGCGAGGCTCGCGACGCGGTTCTCGCGCCGGTCCTGCGAATAGGTCAGCCGGAATTCGTCGGATTCGGCGTGGTGATAGCCGTACAGGCAGCCGATGTTCTCGCCTTTCCGGTAAGTACGCGGATCGGCGCCGTAGAACAGGTGAACGTGAACCTTCGTGGAATTCATGCAAGCCTCCGCCGGGCCGCCCCAAGGAGGCTGACCGTCCCCTCGGGAGACAGCGAACAAAGTGAGCGTTGGGGTCGTACCATTTCAAGCCCTCCGGGGATGGCCGCGCGTCGTGCGCGCAGGCCGTTCAAGACGTCACCGGCGGCATCGCCGCACGATGGGGGGCAAGGTCGGCGCGGCGCGCATCGCGTGCGCCGCGGCGCACCGCGCGCCAGTGCTCGCGCACGCGCTCGCGCCGCGCGGTATGCAGCGACAGCAGCACATGTGCGAAGCCCGGATAGACGCGCGTGCCGATCAGCGTCCACCACCACCACGCGATCTCGCGCCGCACCGGCGGCAGATGCTCGCGCAGGATCAGATGCAGGTTGTACGCGCCGTTGCTGATCGCATTGAGCGATGCGGCATCGCGCCGGTCGTCGTCGAAACGCTCGGCCGGAAAATGATCGACCGCGATCGCCGGGTCGTAGACGAGCGTCCAGCCGTCACGCTGCACCTGCATGCTGAAACCCATGTCGTTGTGCACCTGCGCGCCGGCGCCGCGCAGCCGCGTGTCGAAGCGCAGACGTTCGATCGCGGCGCGGCGGTAGCTCATGTTCGCGCCCTTGAGCATGTCGACCTCGCGCGCGCCGCCGACGCCCAGATGATGGTTGCCGATGATCTTGCCGGACAGCGTGAGCTGACCGACGAGCTCGCGCGACTCGTCGAGCACGCGGCCCTTCTCGTGCACCCAGTCGCGGCCGCCGACCGCGCCCACACGCGGGTCGGCCAGGAACACGGCCTCGATGCGCGCGAGCCAGTCGGCGCGCGGCGCCGCGTCGTCGTCGGTGATCGCGACGATGTCGCCGTTCGCCGAGTCGAGCCCCTTGTTCAGCGCGGCGACCTGCCCCGGCACGTCGACCGGCACGATCCGCAGCGGCAGCATGCCGCCGACCGACGGGTCGGCGAGGCGCTCGTGCGTGGCATCGTCCTCCGGGCGCGCGACCACGATCACCTCGTCGGGCAGCCGCTGCTGACGCTGCAGCGCCAGCAGGCAGCGCGCGAGGTCGGCGGGACGCCTGTAGGTCGGAACGAGCACGGAAATTTTCATCGAGGGTTCTCCAGTCGGCCGGGCGGCGCTGCGCACGCCGGCCCGGTTTCGTGCAATGCCGTCAGGCGCTCAGGTATTCGTGGACGGCCGCATAGCCGCGGCCGTAGCCGCGCGCCTTCGGCGGCACGCCGTTGAAGATCCCGCCTTCCAGATCGACGCCCGCGGTACGCAGGCGCTTGATCGCGTCGGCGATCTCGCCTTCGGTATGCATGCCCGAGCGCAGCACCATGAAGGTCGCGCCGGCCATGCGGCCGATGATGGTCGCGTCGGTCACCGCCAGCACCGGCGGCGAGTCGATCAGCACGACGTCGTAGCGCTTGCCGAGGCCTTCGAGGTATTGCGGCAGGCGCGTCGACATCAGCAGCTCCGACGGGTTCGGCGGGCGCGTGCCGGCCGAGATGAACGACAGGCCCTGCACCGGCGTCTCGCGGATCGCCTCCTCGAGCGGCGACTGATCGCTCAGCAGTTCCGACAGGCCCGGCTGCGCGGTGAGGCCGAAGTAGCGGTCGAGCATGCCGCGGCGCATGTCGGCGTCGATCAGCAGCACGCGCTTGCCCGAATGCGCGAGCAGCACCGCGAGGTTGACCGTCAGGAAGCTCTTGCCGATGCCCGGCGTCGGACCGGTCAGCACGACCACGCGATTCTTCGCGTCCATCATCGCGAACTGCATCGCGGTGCGCAGGCTCCGCATGCTTTCGACGCTCAGGTCCTTCGGACGCAGGCTCGCGAGGATCGGCCGCGCGCGGCCGCCGCCCTTCTCGGCCATGGCGTCGAGCTTCACCTGCTCGGTGCTTTGCGGCACCAGCCCGTACAGCGGCAGGTTGAAGGTGCGCTCCACGCGATCCGGATCCTCGATGCCCTGGAACAGGTTGCGGCGCAGGAACACGACGCCGGTACCGAGAATCAGCCCGAGGAACACCGCGGCCGACAGGATCAGTACCTTCTTCGGCTTGACCGGATCGCCCGGGCGCAGCGCGGAATCGACGAGGTGGATGTTGCCGCCCGTGCCGGCCTTCTGCACCGACAGTTCCTGCACGCGGTTCAGCAGCAGCACGTAGATGTCCTCGGCGACCTTCGCGTCACGCTGGAGCTGGACGGCCTTCACTTCGGTCGCCGGCAGGCTGCGGAAGCGGTTGCTGAACTTGTCCTTCTCGCCCTGCAGCTCCGCGAGCTGCTGCTTCGCGGCGATCACCATCGGATGCGAATCGGTGAAGCGCTGCGCGAGCGACGCGAGCTGCAGGCGCTGAGCCGCGATCTGCTGCTCGTACTGCACGCTACCTTCGAGGTAGACCTTCGCCTCGTCGCTCGCGTTGATCGAGCCGGACGTGCGCTGATACTGCGTCAGCGCGGCTTCCGCGCGCTCGAGGTCGGACTTCAGCCGCGGCTCCTCGCCCTTCAGGAAGTCGAGCATCTTGGTCGCTTCGGCCTGCTTCGCGATCACGTGCTGGTTCAGGTACGACTGCGCGAGCGCGTTCGCGATCGCGGCGGTCTGGTCCGGGTCCTTGCCTTCGAGCGAGATCTGCACGACGCCCGTCTGCTTGCCCTGCTCGGACACCTGGATGCCCGACTGGAAACCGGTGATCGCATCGAGATCGTTGTAGCGGACCACGGTGAACTGCGTGCCCGGACGCGCGACCAGCTTCTGCACGAGCAGCGTCACGCCGCCGCCCTGCTCCGATTCGCCGACACGACCCGACAGCAGGCGGTTGCCGTTCGGTCCGACCAGCGTATACGTGCCGTTCGGGCCGGCCGTGAGCGTCATCTTCTTGCCTTCGAGCGCGGGCACGACGTTGATCGTGTCGACGTCGGCGACTTCGCCTCCCCATGCGTACGACCGCAGGCCGAACCACGCGCGCGACGGCTCGCCCGGCGTCGCGACGCGCGCGGACAGGCTGCCGAGCAGCGGAATCGTCTTCGGCACGACCGAGAAGTTCAGCTTGAACTGCTCGACGACCGGCGTGACGACGCCGCGGCTCTTGATGATCTCGATTTCCGCGTCGGTCTGCGCCTGCTGCGGGCCGCTGTTGATCGTCGCCCCCGTCTGCGTCTGCGTGAGCGCCTGCGACGTGTTGTCGTTGCTCTCGACCCGCACGTGCACGTCGGCCTGGTACACCGGTTTTGCGATGTAGCAATAGAGGCCGGCGAGCGCGATGACGGTCACCGCGATGCCGAGCAGCAGCCAGATGTCGTCCATCAACACCTGGAGCAGCTGGCCGAGGACGACGTCCTCTTCCTCGGTTTTCGCGGTCAGATCCGCGTAGGCGTGTTTTGCTTGCGTGTTCACCATTCGTTCCCGCTTGAGTGGTGCCGGGGCGGAGGCGCCGCCCCGGCGGGCTATCAGCGCGTGATTTGCCGCATGTAGAAGATCGTCTGGATCGTCGGCAGCACTTGCTGCAGCACACGGTTGAACTGCACCGAGCTGGCCGTGCTGACGTAGACGACGTCGAGCGGCTGGAGCGGGAAGCGGCTCGACAGCATCAGCGCGTCCGGCTGCGTCATGTCGAGACGGAACACTTCCGGCTTCGTCGGGTTGTCACGCATCCCGCGCATCACGTAGATCTTGCGCGGGTTCGCATCGGTGTCGAGGATGCCGCCGCCGGCCGTCAGCGCGTCGGCGATGGTCAGCCGGCCCTTGAGCATCGGCACCGTGACCGGCGTCTTGACCTCGCCCATGATGAACACGCGGCTGTCGCTGCGGTCCGGCACGTTGACGATGTCGCCCTGCTGCAGCATCACGTTCTGCTTCACTTCGCCGCGGTCGAGCACGCCGTTCGCGTCGAGCGTGTACAGCTTGCCGTCGCGCGTCAGGCGCACGCGCTGCAGGTCGGCCTCGGCGGTCGAGCCGCCCGAGCGCGAGATCGCGTCGACCAGCGTCAGCGGCACGTCGCTCATTGCGAGCGGGCCCGGCGTCTTCACCTCGCCCGTCACCTGCACCTTCTGGCTGCGGAACGACAGCACGCGCACGTCGAGCTGCGGATTCTTCACGTAGCGCGCGAGGCGCGTGGCCAGCTCGTCGCGCGTCTGCGCGATCGTCTTGCCCGCCACGTGGATGCGGCCGACGAACGGGAAGAAGATCGTGCCGTCGGCGGCCACCGTCTGGCCGTACGGATCGGCCTGACCCGGCAGCGACGACGAATAAGGCTGCTGCAGCGCGCCCGCGATCGTCTGCGTCGTGTTGCCGCCGCTCGAGAACGACTGGCCCTGCGGCGTCGTCAGCTCGGGGTGGTCCCACACGGTGACGCCGAGAATGTCCTGCGGGCCGATGCGGTAAACGTACTGCGACGGATCGGTGTAACGGCTCGGCGGCAGCGGGTGTTCGACCTGCTGCTTCTGCAGCTGATCCATCACCAGCTTCGCGTCGATGTAATGAACCGGATAGGTTTCGGCCTGGCCTTGCCGGCCTTCGTCCTTCAGGTTCGACGAGTCGAGATAGTTGCCGGGCGCGGTCGCGCAGGCCGACAGGAATGTCGTCATCGCGACGGCGAGCGCCAGCGGGCGCATGGGACGTTTCAGCATAGTTTTTGCAGCCATCCTTGAACCAGACGTTCGATCAATGAGTAGCTCTCGCGATAGTCGGCCTCGGGGCCGCCATGCGGATCCGCGATCTCGGCGTCCTCCCACTTGCCCAGCAGGTGGACCTTGCCGCGCGCGAACGGATCGACCGATTCGACGGCCTTGATCTGTTCGCGCTCGCTGACGAGAATCAGGTCGGCGTCGCGCACGATCCGGCGCGACAGCCGCCGCGACCGGTGCGTCGTTGCATCGACGCCGCGCTCGGCGAGCAGTTGCCGCATCACCGGATCGATGCCGTCGCCGTCGTTCGCACGCACGCCGGCGGAGTGGAACGTCACGCGCGGGCCGCCACGCGACGCCGCGTGCGACTTGAACAGCAGTTCCGCCGCCGGACTGCGGCAGACGTTCGCGTGACAGACGATCAGGATGTTCCGGAACATGGCGTCTCGATTCGGGTTACGGGTAACGGCGACGCGCGGATTACGCGCTGGCGCGCGCGGCGCCCGGCACACGGGCGGCGACGGCCTGGCGCGAGCCGGGGCGGCCGATCGGGTGGTATTCGATGCCTTGCTCGCTCATCGTCTCCGGCTCGTACAGGTTGCGGCCGTCGAAGATCACCGGCGATTTCCATTGACGGCCGAGCGCGACGAAATCCGGGCTCTTGAACACCTTCCATTCGGTAACGATCACGAGCGCGTCGGCATCGCGCGCGGCCTGGGCCTCGTCGTCGACGAAGGTGAGGCGCTCGAGCCAGCTCGGGTGATCCGCGAGATCGAGCGCGAGCACGCGGCGCGCTTCCTGCTGCGCGACCGGGTCGTACGCCGCGATGCGCGCGCCGCGCGACAGCAGCTCGGCGATCAGCTCGCGGCTCGGTGCCTCGCGCATGTCGTCGGTGTTCGGCTTGAACGCGAGACCCCAGATCGCGAACGTGCGGCCCGTCAGGTCCTCGCCGAAACGTGCGACGATCTTGTCGGCGAGCACGCGCTTTTGCGTCGCGTTGACCGACGACACGGCCTTCAGGATCTGCAGCGACTGGCCGTGCTCGTCGGCGGTGCGGATCAGCGCCTCGACGTCCTTCGGGAAGCACGAGCCGCCGTAGCCGCAGCCCGCATACAGGAAGTGATAGCCGATGCGCGGATCGGAACCGATCCCGCGGCGCACGGCCTCGATGTCGGCGCCGAAGCGGTCGGCCAGGTTCGCGAGCTCGTTCATGAACGAGATGCGCGTCGCGAGCATCGCGTTCGCCGCGTATTTCGTGAATTCGGCCGAGCGCACGTCCATGTACAGCGTGCGTTCGTGGTTGCGGTTGAACGGCGCGTAGAGCTTCTTCATCAGCTCGCGCGCGCGCTCGCCCGGCACGTCGTCGTCGCAGCCGATCACGATGCGGTCCGGCCGCGTGAAATCGTCGACCGCCGCGCCTTCCTTCAGGAATTCCGGATTCGACACGACCGAGAACATCGGGGCATCGCCGCCGCGCTTCGAGAGTTCCTCGGCCACCGCCGCGCGCACGCGCTCGGCCGTGCCGACCGGCACCGTCGACTTGTCGACGATCACCTTGAAGCCCTTCATGGTGCGGCCGATGTTGCGCGCCGCCGCGAGCACGTATTGCAGGTCGGCCGAACCGTCCTCGTCGGGCGGCGTGCCGACCGCGATGAACTGCACGTCGCCGTGCGCGACCGCGGCCTCGATGTCGGTCGAGAAGCGC
Organism: Burkholderia sp. BCC1640; assembly: GCF_902833125.1. NCBI lineage: Bacteria > Pseudomonadati > Pseudomonadota > Betaproteobacteria > Burkholderiales > Burkholderiaceae > Burkholderia > Burkholderia sp. BCC1640. Next base: position 236,900 of record NZ_CADFEF010000001.1, read on the forward strand.
AGGCGGCCGGCCGCGCGGTTGCGCGCGATGACTTCCTTGAGGCCCGGCTCGTGGATCGGCACACCGCCGCTGTTCAGGACGTCGATCTTCGCCTGATCGACGTCGAGACAGAACACGTCGTGCCCGATGTCGGCGAGACAGGCGCCGGTGACAAGACCTACGTAACCGCTGCCGATGATAGTCAGATTCATGATGTGTCGGACCTCGTGACCAATGATTCGAAATTCGTGAAACCGGAGTGTCTGCGCGGGATGAAACCGCGTCAGTACGCGTTGCTGCCGGTGAAGCCTTTCCAGAGCGTCAGCACGACGATCTTGATGTCGAGCCAGAACGACCAGTTCTGCATGTAGTACAGATCGAGCTTCACGCGTCCCATCATCTTCTCGATCTGGTCGGTCTCGCCGCGAAAGCCGTTGATCTGCGCCCAGCCGGTGATGCCCGGCTTGATCCGGTAGCGGAACATGTAGCCCTTCACCAGATCCTTGTAGATGTCGTCATGCGCGAGCGCATGGGGCCGCGGGCCGACGACCGACATCTCGCCCTTCAGCACGTTGATGAACTGCGGCAGTTCGTCGAGGCTCGTGCGACGCAGGAAGCGGCCGACCGGCGTCACGCGCGTGTCGTTCTTGGTCGCCTGCGTGACCTGCCCCGCGACTTCCTGATGCACCTTCATCGAGCGGAACTTGTAGATCTCGAACTCGTGGCCGTCGATGCCCTTGCGCTTCTGGCGGAAGAACACCGGCCCGCGCGACGTGAGCTTGATCAGGCACGCGATCAGCACCATCGCCGGCGCGAGCGCCGTGAGCGCCGCCAGCGCGAACAGCCGGTCGAACACGAACTTCGGCAGGATCCGCACGTCGGTGATCGGCGACGCCGCGAGGTTGATCGCCGGCACGCCGAGCACCTCGACCACTTCCTGGTTGAAGAACGACAGCGTGCGCACGTCCGGAATGAAACGGATATTCACGAAGTCGTGGCGGAACACCGTCACGATCTGGTGAATCCGGCGCTCCTCCGTGATCGGCAGCGTGAGCCACAGCTCGCTGATCGCGCGGCTGCGCACCAGCCACACCAGCGATTCGAACTGCCGCTCGATGCGCACGTCGTCGAGCGCGACTTCGCCCGGCACTTCGCTTTCGTCGTACACGCACACCGGGTTGAAGCCCGCTTCCGGACGCGCCCGCATCTGTGCGATCAGCCGCCGCGCCGCCGGCGTGCCGCCGACGATCGCCACCGCCTTCAGGTTGTAGCCGCCGCGGCGCAGTTGCCGGAGCACGACGTGCACGCAAGCCTTGGAGCCGGCAAGCAGCGCCATCGTCACGAGCGCCCAGTAACCGAGCCACAGTCGCGACAGGTCGCCCGACTGGTGGAAGCTGAAGCTCATCAGGATGCCCGCGAGCTCGACCACCAGCCACGCGAACGCGACGCGCCCCACCAGCCCGACGAGACGCTTGCCGCGCCACGACTGGTAAATGCCGATGGCCGGAAAGAACACGACGACCAGCAGGCAGTCGAACAGCACCGTCGTGCGCTGCAGGTCGTTGAGCCAGATGCTGCCGCCGTGCAGCGCGGCGGCGATCAATGCCCCCAACACGACCATCGCAATATCGATGACTCTCGCCAGCACGCTCAACATGTCCGCTTCCTCTTTGAACAGGCGTTTGCCGAACAGCTCCTCGTGCAGCCCGTGCCGCACCTTCGATTCAAACGTTGCATGACGCTATTGAAGCGACAAGAAAATCGCGCCTCAAGCGCTCAAGTATTTCGAAAAATAATCGGAAATTCTTGCCGCGCAATTCTTGAATTAAATCGGCACGTTTTCCCGAATCGGTCGTGAATCGGGATTTTTTCGAGAACTTTACGGACCCCGCCAACCCTTTGCAGGATGGGGCCCCAGCCAGATTCAGCGAATTATTTTTTATTTTTTTATTTGCATCGCGTGCGATAGGGGAAAAATTTCCATGACGCATGCGCGCCGAATATCGCGCATATCGCCCGGTTTTATTGTCGATTTACTTCATGCTACAAAACAGGCACTGACTTCAATCGAGGAGAGTGTCATCATGAATGCTCCGGCCGTGGCAGCCGATACGCGCCCTTCTTCTTCCGCCGCAACCGACGCCGCGACGCGTGTCGCGGTGCAGCCGGTGATCCTTGCCGGCGGTTCGGGCACGCGTCTGTGGCCGATGTCGCGCGAACACTATCCGAAACAGCTGATCGGACTGCTCGGCGATCATTCGCTGCTGCAATCCACCGCGCTGCGGCTCGACGGCCTCGCGACCGGTCATCCGCTGAACGACGACGTGCTGATCGTGTGCGGCGAGGATCACCGCTTCACGACCGCCGAACAACTGCGCCTGACCGGCAAGCGTGCATCGATCATGCTCGAGCCGCTCGGCCGCGACACCGCGCCCGCGCTGACCCTCGCCGCGCTGCGGATCGTCGCCGGCGGCGGCGATGCCGTGATGACCGTGATGCCGGCCGACCACGCGGTGGCCGACCAGCCGCGCTTTCATGCGGCCGTCGCGGCCGGCGTGCACTGCGCGGCCCAGGGCAAGATCGCGACGATGGGCATCGTGCCGGGCCGCGCCGAAACGGGCTACGGCTACATCCGCGTCGGCGCGCCGCTCGGCGACGCCGCCACCGGCAACCTCGACGTGCGCCGTCTCGACCGCTTCGTCGAGAAGCCGCATCTCGAACTCGCGCAGCAGTACGTCGCATCCGGCGAATACTGGTGGAACAGCGGGATCTTCATCGTGCGCGCGTCGGTGTGGCTGAACGCGATCCGCCAGCTCGAACCCGAGATCCTCGCGGCCTGCGAGCAGGCCGTCGCACGCGGCAAGGACGACGGCGACTTCTTCCGCGTCGATCGCGACGCGTTCGCCGCGTCGCCGTCGAATTCGATCGACTACGCGGTGATGGAGCGGCTCGTGAACCTGCCGCAGCTGTGCGAAAGCGTCGTCGTGCCGCTCGACGCGGGTTGGTCGGACGTCGGTTCCTGGGACGCGATCTGGCAGATCCTGCCGAAGGACGAAGCCGAGAACGTCGGCCGCGGCCACGTGCTGTTCGAAAACGCCGAATCGACCTTCGCGCATTCGGAAAGCCGGCTCGTCGCGTGTGTCGGCACACACAATCTCGTCGTCGTCGAAACGCCCGATGCCGTGCTCGTCGCCGACAAGTCCTGCGTGCAGGACGTGAAGAAAATCGTCGGGCGCATCAAGGCCGAACGCGGCGCCGAAGCGACCGATCACCGCAAGGTCCATCGCCCGTGGGGGCATTACGACTCGGTCGACACGGGCGAGCGCTTCCAGGTGAAACGCATCGTCGTGAAGCCGGGCGCGCGACTGTCGCTGCAGATGCACCACCATCGCGCCGAACACTGGATCGTCGTGCGCGGCACCGCGCGCATCACGCGCGGCGACGAAACCTTCCTGCTGTCCGAAAACGAATCGACGTACATCCCGCTCGGCGTGTCGCACCGTCTCGAGAACCCGGGCAAGATGCCGCTCGAACTGATCGAAGTGCAGTCGGGCGCGTATCTCGGCGAGGACGACATCGTCCGCTTCGACGATACCTACGGACGCCAGTGACGCAATGCCTGCCGGGCGCGCCGTGTCGACGGTGCGCCCGGCATCACGGAAATGACGAACACAAAAAAACGCGCGGGCGTCGTGACGGACGACGACCCGCGCGTTTTCGTTCGGACGACGATCAACCTACGCGATACGCGTATTCGCGGCGGTCCGCTTGCACCGGGTCGTTGCGGCCCTCGGACAACGCGCCCGCACGACGCTCGGCGATAAAGCGCTTGATGTCCGACTCGGCACGCGCCAGCGCGGACAGGCCGGCCAGCACCTCGCTTTGCGGCGCACGCACCGGTTCGTCGCTCGCTCCATGGCGATCGATCCACTGACGCGCCCAGTCGAGCGCGTACTGCTCCGCTTCCTCCGCATCGGTGAAGCGCGGGCCGATCAGGCCCGAGCGCTCGACGCGCCGATCGTCCTGCATGATCTCGGCCCACGCGCGGTACATCAGGTTCTGCACCGGCTGCGCGCTGCCGCGGATCGTATAGCCGCGGTATTCGTCGACTTGCGGTTCGGCCGCGGCGAAGCTCGCGGCGGACGGACGCCCGTGACGCAGCCCCGCGGGCTGCGCACCCGGCACCGCGAACGACGCACCGGACGATGCTTCGGCGGCGCCGTTCGGCATCGCGGTCAGCGAAGCGCCCTCGCCATCCCAAACGTTTGCCTGCGCGACCGGCAGTTGCCACGACTCGGGGTTCTGCCAGAACACGCCGCGCAGACGGTCGTTGTCGGGCACGGGCTCCGCACGGCATGCCGGCGCGACCGGCACCGGCGGCGGCGGCACGTACGCGAACGTGCGCCCGCTGAACTGGGTCAGCACGTCGATCATCTGCAGCAGCGTGCCGTTCGCGAGCCACTCCTCGTAGCGGCGGCGGCACGTCGGCCCGGACGGATAGCGCCCGGGTAGTTTCGACCACGCTTCACCGGTCGTCAGGATCCAGAGAACCGCGTTGGCGACGACGCGCGGTTCGGCTCGCGGACGGCCTCGACGGTTCAGCCGAATGGGTTCATCGGCGATCAGCGCTGAAAGTCGAAACCACTCTTCATCGTTAAGCTCATCGAAGAACATAGTCGATTTCTCCACGCAGCCAGGCCGGGGCTGCGATTGTCGGCGCCGTCGTCACGCATCGCGTCACGGGGCGGCCCGGTTGCACATTATGGTTATCCGATTGTTGTGCATGCCGGTGCGACACCGCACTTTCACGGTGCCGCCATTCACGGCAATGGCGCACAAACTACGGTCTCACTCCAATGTGGGAATTTTTGTGCACGAAGCATACCATCCTCAGGGTTTATCTCAATATGACAATGACTTAATGTTACGCACTGAAACAACCTGCCATGGATGCGCAATCAATTTACGCTTGAATTTTTTTACGCGATCCTTATGCGAGATGCTGGGAAGCCCCGTCTGGCGGGGCTTTGCGAGGCCCGCCAGACAGGCCTCCAGCGTTGTTCCGACCCTTGCCCGCAACCCTCCCGGGAATCGCCGCCGAAAATCGGTAAATCAGGGAAAATTTCGTAACAAGATATTCACGGATCGGTAATTCGTTCAAATTGCATTCAACTGAATTTTCCCCGCGCACAATCTTGTTATTGTTTCTCCGCGAGTAATGAAAGCGGTCTGAGGTCGAGGCACATTGTTTCTGCGCATGCAAGCGTCGACGAGTTTGTTACATCTCGGCGTAGCAGACAGCCAACGGCGGCGGGCGCGACGATCGGGCGCCGCGTTTCGGGTCGGAACAACGTGGACTCGCGCGATACGTGAAGCGGCACCCCGGCCGCGCGGATCAGCGCAGATCGCCGGCCAGCGACGCGGCGACGTCCGCGTCCACGCGTTGCGGCGGCATCGTATAGGCCGGGTGATCGCAGCCGATCGACAGCGTCGCGCCGCCCTTGAGCGCCGCGCGCATCGGCCCGTCCAGTTCGAAGCGCACGAAATGCACGGCCGAGGTCTTCTCCGCGTTGTCGCGATCGAGATCCTCGTCGGCGATCGCGTAGACGTCAGGGTGCCCGTCGACGCGCAGGTACACGCGATCCTCGACGCCGATCAGCCGCGCAAGCGCCGCCCGCCGTTCGGCCTCGTGCTCGTATTCGATCTGCAGCGTCGCCTTCAGGTTGGTGCCGTCGGGCACGAGCGGCAGATAGGCTTCCAGTTCGCCTTCGATGCCGGCCTCGTCGAAGATCTTCTCGATGTGCAGCATTTCCTGGATCTGGTAGCGGATCGTGGTCTCGTCCTCGAACAGGAGGCGCAGATGGTTGCCGAGCGCCACCGCGCGGCGGCGCTTGTACGCGACGAGCCTCGCGTGTTCGGCCTTGCGGATCTTCGCGTACGCTTCGAGCGTCAGCAGCGAGTCGCGGGTCAGCGTCATGGCGTGTCCTTGGATAGCGTCGATGTCTTCGTTGAACGGCCGGTTCAGATGCCGTACGCGCGGCGCAGTAGCGTCAGCGGATGCGCGAGCGGCGCGGCGGGCAACCCTTTCTCGTCGATGCCCTGCACGATGTGATGGCCGGCGAGCGCGCAGTCCGACGACACGACATCCGGCTTCGGCTCGGCCATCGCCTTGAACACCGGCGCACCGATCCGCATCGCGTCCGCATGGAAGGCCTTCTTCACGCCGAACGTGCCCGCATGCCCCGAGCAGCGCTCGACGACGTTCACGCGCGTATCGGGCACGAGCGACAGCGTGTCGGCCGTCTTGCGGCCGATGTTCTGCACGCGCGCGTGGCACGGCACGTGATACGACACGGTGCCGAGGCCCTGCTTGAAATCGGTCTTCAGCAAACCGTCGCGATGCCGCGCGATCACGTATTCGAACGGATCCCAGAATGCGTCGGCCACCGCGCGCACGGCGTCGTCGCCGGGAAACATCAGCGGCAGTTCGCTCTTGTACATCAGCACGCAGCTCGGGATCGCGCCGATCAGCGCGTAACCTTCGCGCGCATAACGCTCCAGCACCGGAATGTTCACGGCCTTCTTCGCGGCGACGCCCGCAAGGTTGCCCTGCTCGAGGAGCGGCATCCCGCAGCACGCTTCGCGCGTGACGAGCTCGTACGGGATCTCGTTGTGCGCGAGGATCGCGAGCAGGTCGTGGCCGATGCCCGGCTCGTTGAAGTTCACGTAGCACGTCGCGTAGATCGCGACCTTGCCCGGCGTGCGTTCGCCATCACGTGCCGGCGGGCCGTCCGAGCGCTTCGCGGCACGCCGAAACTTGCGCGGCGCGAACTCCGGCAGCCATGCGTTGCGATCGACGCCGAGCGCCGCTTCGAGCGCGTGGCGCGCGGGCGGCGTGCGATTCACCGCGTTCACCGCCTGCGTGACGATCGGAATGCCCGCGAAATGGCCGAGCGCGTCGGTGTTCGACAGCACCTTGTCGCGCAGCGGCGCCTCCCCGCGCTTGTAGCGCGCCGCCTTGCCGCGCAGCATCAGGTGCGGGAAGTCGACGTTCCATGCGTGCGGCGGCACGTACGGGCATTTCGTCATGTAGCAGAGGTCGCACAGGTAGCACTGGTCGACGACCTTGCCGAACGCGTCCTTCGGCACTTCCTCGATGTCGCCCATCGGCGTGTCGTCGACGAGATCGAACAGCGCGGGAAACGCGCCGCACAACGACACGCAGCGCCGGCACCCGGCGCAGATGTCGAACACGCGCGTCATTTCCGCATCGATCGCGGCCTGGTCGTAGAACGCTTCGGACTGCCAGTCGAGCGGATGCCGCGTCGGGGCTTCGAGACTGCCTTCCTTGTGTGGCATGGGGCGCTCCAGCGTGGCGCGCATGCGCGCGGACGCGCCGCCCGCGTGATGCGGGCAGCGATCAACGCACGGCCGGCCGCAGGATGTCGGGCCGGGCCGTGCTGCCTTGCTGCCGGACTCGCGTCAGTCGACGAGTGCGTCGAGCGCCTTCGTATAGCGGTTGGCGTGGCTGCGCTCGGCCTTCGCGAGCGTCTCGAACCAGTTCGCGATTTCGTCGAAGCCTTCGTCGCGCGCCGTCTTCGCCATGCCCGGATACATGTCGGTGTATTCGTGCGTCTCGCCGGCGATCGCCGATTCGAGGTTCAGCCGCGACGAGCCGAACGGCAGCCCCGTCGCCGGATCGCCGACTGCTTCGAGGTATTCGAGGTGGCCGTGCGCGTGGCCCGTTTCGCCTTCGGCAGTCGAGCGGAACAGCGCGGCGACGTCGTTCTGGCCTTCCACGTCGGCCTTCGAAGCGAAATACAGATAGCGCCGGTTCGCTTGCGATTCGCCCGCGAATGCGGCCTTCAGATTCTCTTCGGTCTTGCTGCCCTTGAGTTGAGCCATTTGCGCCTCCGTTCGAGTCGGCGCGGCCGCGTGCGAAGCCGGGCCGATGATGTATGTGGGGAACGAAGCGCAGGCCGGACGCGCACGCTTCGTGCCTTTTAATCTAGGCGCTGGCGTTCGCATCCCCCAATAGGCTTTTTCAATCCGCTCGATAGCGGAGGGCGGGAATGAGGGACAGTTGACGGGCGGGAGCGGATGGGTCGCGTCGTCGGGTGGGTCGGCGATATGCTCAGGACTCGGCTTCGGGCTTCGGGCTTCTGGTTTCTGGCGCGACGCCCGGTGCGCTCGCACCGGCGTCGCTCGTCACGCATCACGCATCCGTCGCGCGCTTCAACAACAATTCCCTTTCACGCTCGTTGCGGGTCAACTCCGCCGCACGACGGAACTCGACCTTCGCTTCGTCGGTGCGGCCGAGCTTCGCGAGCAGGTCGCCGCGCACGCTCGGCAACCAGTGATAGCGAGCGAGCGCCGGATCGTCGCGCAGCACGTCGACGATTTCCAGTGCCGCGGCAGGCCCGAACGCCATCCCCACCGCCACCGCGCGATTCAGCTCGACCACCGGCGACGGCGCGACTTCGGCCAGCGCGTCGTAAAGCGCGACGATCTGTGCCCAGTCCGTTTCCGACGCGTGCCGCGCGCGCGCATGGCACGCCGCCAGCGCGGCCTGCAGCGCATACGGGCCGCGCACGCCGCCGAGCTTCGTCGCCCGCTCGAGCGCGGCGAGGCCGCGCCGGATCAGCAGCGGATCCCAGCGGGAGCGATCCTGGTCGAGCAGCAGCACGGGCCGCCCCTGCGCATCGGTCCGCGCGTGCATGCGCGACGCCTGCAGTTCCATCAGCGCGACCAGCCCGAGCACCTCGCTTTCGTCCGGCACGAGCCCGGCCAGCACGCGGCCGAGACGCAGCGCCTCGTCGCACAACGCCGGGCGCGTCCAGTCGTCGCCTGCGGTCGCCGCATGGCCTTCGTTGAACACCAGGTAGATCACTTCGAGCACCGACGCGAGCCGCGCGGGCCGCGCATCCACGGCTGGCACCTCGAACGGCACGCGCGCCGCCGCGAGCGTGCGCTTCGCGCGCACGATGCGCTGCGCGATCGTCGGCTCGGGCGACAGGAACGCGCGCGCGATCTCGCTCGTGGTCAACCCACCGAGCAGCCGCAACGTCAGCGCGACGCGCGCATCGGTCGACAGCACCGGATGGCATGACGTGAAGATCAGCCGCAGCAGGTCGTCGCCGATATCGTCGTCGCTCGCATCGGCGAGCGCATCCGCGATGTCGGGGACGACGTGCGCTTCGAGCGCGTCCATTTCATGCCCGAGCTGGTCGCGCTTCGCTGCATGCAGCGACTCCTGCCGGACCCGGTCGAGCGCGCGCCGCTTCACGGCCGTCATCAACCATGCGGCCGGGTTGTCGGGAACGCCGTCGACGGGCCAGTGCTCGAGCGCCGCGACGAGCGTGTCCTGCGCGAGTTCCTCGGCCACGCCGACGTCGCGCACCACGCGCGCGGCGCGGGCAATGATCTTCGGCGCCTCGATCCGCCAGACCGCTTCGATCGCACGGTGAGTCGCCTCACGCGTCACGACGCCTGCCCCTGGGTGGCAGTATCCAGCGGCATGGCCATCAGCTCCCATGCGTGGCCGTCCGGATCGTCGAAACCGTGGCCGTACATGTTCGGATACTCGCGCCGCGCTTGCGGCGCGGACCCGCCGGCCGCGAGCGCCTTCGCGACGATCTCGTCGACCTCGGCGCGGCTGTCGCACGACAGGCACGACAGCGCCTGCACCTGCGTCGCCGGATCGACGATGGTCTTGCCGGTGAAGGTCTGGAAAAACGGCCGCACGAGCAGCATCGCGAAAATCGTGTCGCTGATCTTGATGCAGGCGGCCTGATCGTTGGTATAGGCCGGTACGACTTCGAAGCCGAGTGCCTGATAGAACGTCTTCGAGCGCGGCAGGTCGGCCACGGGCAGGTTGATGAAGACCATCTTGTGCATGACGGATGCTCCGGTGAGATTGGATTCAGGCAGATTCAGGCTTGGGTGCGGCCGACGTGGAGATCGCGGAACCGCTCGACCGCGTCGCTCGGTGTGAGGTCGTCGAGCTCGAACAGCGGCCGCACCTCGATCTCGCAGTCCATTTCGGCGCCGAACGGCGCGGGAAACCGGCGCGTCCATTCGAGCGCCTCGTCGCGCGAGCGCACCTGGATCAGCGTGTAGCCGGCAATCAGCTCCTTCGTCTCCGCGAACGGGCCGTCGACCACCGTGCCCTTGCCGCCGGTGTACTGCACGCGCCAGCCGCGCGCGCTCGGCCGCAAGCCGTTCGCGTCGAGCAGCACGCCGGCCCTGGCCAGCTCCTCGTGGTAGACCGTCATCGCCTCGACCAGCCGGTTGTCCGGCAACGCATCGGATTCGCTGACGGCGTTCGCCCGGATCATGATCATGAATCGCATCGCTCACTCCTTGTCATCGGTGAAAAGGGGCGTCCGTTCATCGGCGCCTTATCCGGACGACGGGCGGCAGACCGCCGGATCGACGGGCCGCGCGACGAATCAGGGTAAATACCGAGGCGCAGCCGTTACAGAAAGCACGGGCCGACCGCGCGCACTTCGACCGTGCACCATTGCGCGGCCGGGCACTGGCGCGCGATCTCGATCGCTTCCTCGCGCGTGTCGACGTCGACGATGAAGAAGCCGCCGACCATTTCCTTCGCCTCGGCGAACGGGCCGTCGACGAGGCGCGTCTCGCCTTCGCGCACCTGCACGCGCGTCGCGCGCTCGGAGCGCTCCAGCGACTCGACGCCGCGCAGCACGCCGCGCGCTTTCAGCGTCTCCGCGAAATCGACCATTCGCGCGTACAGCGCCTGCCCGTCTTCGAGCGTACGTTCGGCGCGCTGGCCGGTCGGTTCGACAATCAACAGCATGTAGGACATGGAAATCTCCTGTGGGGGCCGTGCGCGGACGCGTTCGGATCGCAGGCCGGAACGATGCGTCAGATGCGAAGCGTAGCAGCCCGGGCCGGCCCTGCCTTCATCGTTGGCCGTTCGGCACTGGCCTGATGGCCAATTCGATCACAACACGCGATTTTGCCGTCAGGATGCTTGCCCGGACCTTCGAATTTTCTTCCCGTGGAGCGCTCCATGTCACACCTGCCGCCGTTCATGCCGCCGCCTCGCTTCGCCGTTTTCGCCGCGCGCGTGAAGGCCGTGCATGCCTGACACACCAACGCCGCTGAGCCGATCGCGCAGCAATCCGTGCCCGATTACAAAACCCAGGCACCACGGGCCGCCTGTTACGCATCCGATGCATATCGCTCGTCGGACCACGATCCCGTCGTCATGCGCCTCGGGCTGGACGGCGCCGCCGCCTGAGGCCATCGCGGGCACAAACCCTGCTCCACGAAGAAATGGACGATTAGTGCAATTGCATCGGTATGGCACGTGCAATGGCACTATTTACCTGACGCATCGGGCGACGCCATATTTACCGGACTTTCACGTCGCGCAACGGCTCGCTAGGTCGTTTCGCCCGAAGCGCGAAATTTTTTCAACCGCCGCCGCGCCCCGTCGCGCGGGGCTTCCCGGGAAACTTGCAGACGAATTGAAAATTTGTCTCGAAACTCAATTGGCTGATGTGAATCACATTGGTTGCTGGGATTCGTCTTATCTTCAAATGGGCCTGCAAATCCGGGCTGCAAACCAAATCCAAGGAGGATAAACATCATGGCGCTCACCGACTCGATCGAACACAAGCTGGACCGCGGCCTGTCCGATATCCGTCGCACCGGCCGGCGCGTGGGACGCTCGGCACGCTCGGCCGCCCGCGACCTGCATGCGGACGTGTCCGACGATCTGCGCGGGCTGGTCGATGAACTGGAAGACCTGCTGAAGAACGACGGCGACGGCGATATCGCCGCGCTGCGCAAGCGCGTGCAGTCGCGGCTCGACGAAGCGCGCAGCACGCTCGACTACGCGTCGGGCAGCGCGGCCGCCCGGCTGCGCGATTCGGCCGAGCGCGTGTCGCAAGCCGTGCACGACAACCCATGGCAGACCGCGGGCGTCGTCGCGGGCCTCGCGTTCGTCGCGGGCCTGCTGCTTGCCCGTCGTTGAACGGGGCTGCCCGCACCGCCGCCCGCCCCATCCGTTCTCAACCCGACAACGAAGGAGAAACGCCATGCAGAAGTCTCTCGCCCTGAAGGCCGCCGCCGCCGTCATGCTCGGCAGTCTCGCCCTTGCCGGTTGCACCACCACGCCCGACAAACCCGACAACGCATCGGCCAGCGCGTCGAAACGCGAATCGATCGACGCGAGCGTGAATGCGACGCTATCGCGCCTCTATTCGACGGTGCCAGGCTCGCGTGAACTCGTCGCGAAATCGCGCGGCGTGCTCGTGTTCCCGAACGTGCTGCAGGCCGGCTTCATCGTCGGCGGTCAGTCCGGCAACGGCGCGCTGCGTGTCGGCGGCAGCACCGTCGGGTACTACAACACGTCGTCGCTGTCGGTCGGCCTGCAGGCCGGCGCGCAATCGAAGGCGATCGTGTTCCTGTTCATGACGCAGGATGCGCTCGACTCGTTCCGCAAGTCCGAAGGCTGGTCGGCCGGCGCCGACGCCTCCGTCGCGGTCGTGAAGGTCGGCGCGAACGGTGCGGTCGATTCCAACATGGCCACCGCTCCGGTCGAGGTACTGGTCCTGACCAACGCGGGCCTGATGGGCGACCTGTCGGTCAACGGCACCAAGGTCACCCGCCTCCACATCTGACGAGCCGTCACGGCCCCAGGGCCGATTTGCTTCCCGGCAACGCCGCGACTCCGGTCGCGGCGTTTTCGCGTGCGCCGCGCGCAGCGGCTATGATGGCGGCACCTTTGCGGGCATACTGCCCGTCGGGCCGCCCTGCGCGCGCTTCGCCGCGAACCCGTGACGTTCGCGAGCCGATCGCGCCCGAGGCAACGAAATTCAATCAAACCAGGCATCAATCTGCGCGAACCATCCATGGATAGCGGACACGATCACCAAAAATTCTTCTATTTCCTGCTGTTCGCGGTCACCGTCGGACTGTGCTGGATTCTCGCGCCATTCTCCGGCGCCGTCTTCTGGGGCACCATTCTCGCGATCCTGTTCCAGCCGGTGCAGCGCTGGCTCGCCGCGCGCTTCGGCAAGCGGCGCAACCTGGCCGCGCTCGTGACGATGTCGCTGATCATCCTGATCGTGATCCTGCCGCTCGTATTCGTCGCGGCGACGCTCGTGCAGGAAATCGCGTACGTGTACCAGGAACTCAAGAACGCGCAACCGAATTATTCGCAGTACTTCCATGACATCATTCACGCGCTGCCGACGTCGATCCAGAACCTGCTGCAGAAATACGGGCTGACCAACATCCCCGGCATCCAGAAGAAGCTGACCGACGGCGCCGCGCAGATCAGCCAGTTCGCGGCAACCCAGGCGCTCAGCATCGGACAGAACACGTTCCAGTTCGTCGTCAGCTTCGGCGTGATGCTGTACATGGTGTTCTTCCTGCTGCGCGACGGCGGCGAGATCGGCCGCCGCGTGCGCCGCGCGATGCCGCTCGACGAAGAGCACAAGAACCTGCTGCTTGCGAAGTTCACGACGGTGGTACGCGCAACCGTGAAGGGCAACATCGCGGTCGCGCTCGTGCAGGGCGCGCTCGGCGGCCTGATCTTCTGGATCCTCGGGATCGAGGGCGTCGTGCTGTGGGGCGCGCTGATGGCGTTCCTGTCGCTGCTGCCGGCGATCGGCGCGAGCCTCGTGTGGGTGCCCGCCGCGCTCTATTTCCTCGCGATCGGCGCGATCTGGAAATGCGTGATCCTCGTCGCGTTCTGCGTCGGCGTGATCGGCCTCGTCGACAACCTGCTGCGACCGATCCTCGTCGGCAAGGACACGAAGATGCCCGACTGGGTCGTGCTGATCTCGACGCTCGGCGGGATGGCGCTGTTCGGCATCAACGGCTTCGTGATCGGACCGCTCGTCGCCGCGCTGTTCATGGCGAGCTGGGACATCTACGCGCGCGCCGAACAAGGGGAATGACGCAACGCGTCACGGATGTTGAATCCTGATCACAACGGGCGCCACGGCGCCCGTTTCCATGTCCGGCCCCGCGACCGTCAGCTCGCCGCCATACGGGCCGACACGATGCGCACGGCCCGCTTCCAGCGGCACGATCCGATCGTCGCGCGCATCGCGCCATGTCGCGCGAACCTGCGCTTCCGCGGGCCGCGAAAGCGGCTGGCCGTCCAGTTCCACGAGCGTCACATGCGCGCCGGGCAGGCGCCGGCCATGCGCATCGAACCGGAGTGTCGCCGCGGTCGCGCTGCTGGACGCGCCGATCGACGGCGCGCCGAATCGCACGTCGTACAGATCGACGAGCGCGCCGGTGAATTGCACAATCCCATTCGCGTGAGCCTGCTCGGCCGCACCCGCGCCCGACATCGCGAACACGATGCCGAACCCGGTTGCGACGATCCGCAACCTTGTGCCAATGCGCCGCTTCGTTCGATCACGCACCGCCGCCGGTGCCGCCTGCCCCGTCTTCGTTTGCATGTTTCGCCTCCCGTTTTGCCGTGCAAATGAAAAACGGCGGCGTGACGCGCATGTCACGCCGCCGTTTGCTGGCAATTACTTTAAGGAGAGCGGCCGGAACAATATATGGGACGAGTCTTAAATTGATGCCGGACGATGCAGACTCAACGCGCGCGCGTGCCGCGGCTCAAGCATCCGGATCGACGCGCAGCACGAGCTTGCCGCGATGGTCGCCGTCGAACAGTCGATTCAGCACGTCGGGAGCGTTCTCGAGCCCGTCGGCGACGGTTTCCTCGGCCTTGAGCCGGCCGTCGCGCAGCCATCCGGCGAGCGTCTGCACCGCTTCGCGGCTCTTGCGGTAGTCGAGGATCAGGAAGCCGCGCATCGTGAGCCGCTTCGAGATCAGCACGCCGACGTCGTCCGCCGCGCGGCCGCTGTTGTAGTTCGAGATCACGCCGCACAGCGCAACGCGCCCGCCGATCACCATCCGCGACAGCACCGCGCGCATCACCTCGCCGCCGACGTTCTCGAAGTTCACGTGCACGCCGTCCGGTGTCGCTGCCTTCAGTTGCTCTCGGAAATCGTCGGCCTTGTAGTCGACGGCCGCGTCGAAGCCGAGCGTCTCGGTCAGGTAGCGGCACTTGTCCGCGCCGCCCGCGATCCCCACGACGCGCGCGCCGTGAATCTTGCCGATCTGGCCGGCGATCGAGCCGACCGACCCGGCCGCCGCCGACACGACGAGCGTCTCGCCGGGCTGCACCGGCGCGATGTCGGTCAGCCCGTAATAGGCGGTCAGGCCGCTCATCCCGCACGCGCCGAGCAGCGTCGGCAGCGGCAGGCCCGACTGCGCGGGCAGCTTCACGAGCTGCGCGGCCTGCTCGGCCGGCACGACCGCATAGTCCTGCCAGCCGACCAGCCCCTGCACGAGATCGCCCTGCGCGAAACCCGCATGGCGCGACGCGACCACGCGCCCGATGCCGAGGGCGCGCATCACTTCGCCGATCGCGACCGGCGGCAGGTATTGCGGGACGTCGCTCATCCACACGCGGTTGGTCGGATCCATCGACAGATACAGCACGCGCACGAGCACTTCGCCGTCGGCGAGCGCCGGCACCTGCGTTTCGACGAGCGAAAAGTGTTCGCGGCCGACCCGCCCTTCCGGGCGCGTCTTCAGCAGCAGCTGGCGGTTCACGGGTGTCGACACGATGTTCTCCTCCGGTTGTTGTCGTCGATGCGCGTCAGACCGCGCACATGCCGCCGTCGATCACGAGTTCGGCGGCCGTTACGAAGCGGCTTTCGTCGGATGCGAGATAGACGGCCGCATGCGCGACGTCGTCCGGATCGCCGAGCCGGCGCAGCGGAATGCCGCGTGCGAGCTTGCGCGTCGCATCGCGTTCGCCGAGCGACTGGAACAGCGGCTCGACGATCCCCGTGCGAATGAACGCCGGGTGAATCGAGTTGCAGCGCACGTCGAGCTCGCGGCGCGCGCAGTCGATCGCGACCGACTTCGTCAGCGACGCGACCGCGGCCTTCGACGCGTTGTACGCGGTGAAATCCGGTTCGACCTTGAACGCGGCCACCGACGAGATGTTGATGATCGACGCCGGGTGGCTCGCGCCCAGGTACGGCAGCGCGTGCTTGCAGCCGAGCACGATGCTCTCGACGTTGATCGCCATCACGCGCCGCCATTCGTCGAGCTCGATCTGCGCGGGCGCGCCGATCGACCCGACGCCGGCATTGTTGACGAGCACCGACAACCCGCCCATCGCTTCGTTCGCCTGCGCGAGCAGCGCCTGCCAGCGCGCCTCGTCGCGCACGTCCTGCGTGGCCGCAAACGCGACCGGCGCCGCGTGTCCCGCATTGAGTTCCTGCGCGAACGCGTCGAGCACCGCCGCGTCGGCGACGTCGGTCAGGAACACGCGCGCGCCCTGCTCGACCATCCGGCGCGCGATCGCGCGGCCGAGGCCGCCGGCGGCGCCCGTGATGTACGCGCACTTGCCTGCGAGGCGCGGGGAAACGACTGTCATGAGACCTGCTCCTATCGTGAATCGTCGTGGCGGACCGGTGCCGCGACGGCGGTTGCCGTGCGCGGGCCGACGGCCGCGCGGTTTGCGCGAGTATAGCGAGCCGACCGCACCGCGTCGGACAAATCGGGCGGGCCGCCGCTGCCGGCCACGATCGAACGAACGCCAGCGTACGCGATTGCCGCCGATCGATGAAATGAATATTCGTAATGCCCGGTCATAGACCCGGCTCATGACCTTCGCCTCTCCGAGCGACGGGACGAGCGTGTCCCGCGCGCCGGATCACCGCGAATACCGATTCAATGAACGCGGAACGCCGGATTTTGACAATGACGAGGAAAGAATTGAATGTGACTCGGCGGAGCCGCCACTGCGGGCGACCACCTCGCCTGACACCGGGACACCGACGCCCCGGGAAAAACGACCGTCAGAACCCGTTGCCGGACGTGCGCATGAATGCACAGAACTGCGGAGAATGCGTATCGATCATCTGCTGGAACGGTGCGCGATTCCCGTACGCGATGCCGGACACGAGCAGCAGGCAGACGGCCGCGATGCGCGGCGAGAACGAGCGCTTGTGCGCCCGGTCGTAGGTCCGCAGGAACACCAGCGCAACCAGCGCGCCGAGCAGCCAGCCGACAATGACTTCGGGAATCGTGTGCGAATGGTCGAACACGCGCGCGACGGCCGTCACCGCCCCGACGGCGAGGCCCGCCGCCACGCCCGGCACCTTGCCCGCACGGAAGGCCTGCCACAGCATCGACAGCGCGACGGTCCACACGGACGTCGACAGCATCGTATGGCCGCTGATCACGCGGAAGTCGAACTGCGGGATCTCGACACCGCAGCCCGCATAGAGAATCTTGGTCGCCCCGACCAGGCTCATGCCGGCCGCGAGCAGCACGATCCAGCGCACCGCGAGCCGCCAGTCGGACAGCGCGAGCCAGACCGCGCAGGTCAGCGCGACCGGCAAGGTCAGCGCGGCGTCGCCGATGTTGCTGATTTCACTCCACATAACGGACGTCGAACGGCTGGCAAAACGCGCAGTTTAACGCACGCGCGCCACGCGCCTGTTTCAGCCTGTGACAGGCTGTATCAGCCCGCGACACCCGTAATCAGCAGCAGGTTCGTGCCGGTGATGACGGCGAACAGCGTCCATGCTGCGATCTGCATCCTGCGGCCGATCGCATGCTCGCCCATCACGTCGCGATCGCTGACCGACCGGATCAGCGGCCACATCGCGAACGGCAGTTGCAGGCTCAGCAACACCTGGCTCCAGACGAGCAGTTGCCCGACCGAGTTCTCGCCGAGCCACAGCACGCCGATCAGCGCAGGCGCCAGCGCGAGCCCGCGCGTGATCAGCCGGCGCTGGTAGCACGGAATCTTCGTGTGCAGGAAGCCGTCCATGATCACCTGGCCGGCGATCGTGCCGGTCAGCGTCGAGCTTTGCCCCGACGCGAGCAGCGCAATGCCGAACAGCAGCGCGGCCGCGCCGCCCGCGATCGGCGTGATCAGCCGGTACGCCTGTTCGATGTCAGTCACGTCGTGCTGGCCGGTCGCATGGAACGCCGCGCCCGCGACGACCAGGATCGCCGCATTGACGAGCATCGCGACGAACAGCGACACGCAGGTGTCGATCCGCACCAGCGCGAGCGTGTCGCGGATCAGGCCGCGCGCGCCGCCGACGACATGGCGTGTCTGCACGACCGACGAATGCAGATACAGGTTGTGCGGCATGATCGTCGCGCCGACGATGCCGAGCGCGAGCACGATCGCGTCCTTGCGGTCGTGGCCCGGATCGCCCGGCACGAGCCCCGCCGCGACCGCATGCCAGTCGGGCGGCGTGATCGCGACCTGCGCGACGAAGCAGAACGCCATCGTCGCGATCAACCCGAGCACGATCGCCTCGATCTGCCGGACGCCCTTGCCCTGCAGCCCGAGGACGATCACGGTGTCGAGCGCGGTGAGCACGATCCCCCACGCGAGCGGCACGCCGAGCAACAGCTTGAACGCCAGCGCGCAGCCGAGCACTTCGGCGATGTCGCACGCGATGATCGACACCTCGGCGGTCACCCATTGCACGATGCGGCCCAGGCGGCCATAGCGGTCGTAGCTGGCCTGCGCGAGATCCTTGCCCGCGACGAGGCCCAGCCGCGCGGCGAGCATCTGCAGGAAGATCGCGGCGAGGCTCGAGAACGCGACGACCCACAGCAGCGAATAGCCGAACTGCGAGCCGGCCTGGATGTCGGTGGCCCAGTTGCCGGGATCCATGTAGCCGATCGCGACCAGCAGGCCCGGGCCGAAGAAGCGCTTGAGCTTCATCCAGCGCGACGCGCCGGCGTCGATCGTAATGCTGCCCTTTACTTCCGACGGGCAGAAGGGGGCTGTGGCGGTAGTGGGGAGCAAGGGCATGGAAACCGGGGATCGTGATCGCGACACGGTGATTTTACGGTTATCCGGCCCGTTTTCTCCCGCGCATCGGCGCGCGCGCCCCGGCTCGCCCGCTCGCCGCCGGATTTCGCGGGCCGCGGCACGAGTTGCGGATCGGCCGCGCCGGCGCCGTTCGTCAGGATCCGTTCGCGCTCGGCGACGCGAAATTCGGTCGGCGACACCCGCAGGCGCTGGCGAAACAGCTTCGCCAGACGCTCGCCGCTGCCGAAGCCCGTGCGCCGCGCGACCTTGTCGGCCGGCAGCGTCGTGTGGATCAGCATGTGGCATGCGCGCTCGAGCCGCACGTGCTGCACGAACTCGGTCGGCGTCACGCCGATTTCCTTCTTGAAGCGCCGCAGGAAATTGCGCTCGCTCATCGCGGCCGTCTGCGCGACTTCCGCGATCGAAATGCGGTTCGCGCTCTGCGCGCGCAGCCGTTGCGCCGACATCCTGATCGACGGGCTCGCGCTCAGCTCGCGAAACGCCCACATCGACTGTGCATAGCGCTGCTCGACCGGCCGCATCAGGTTGCTGGCGATCTCCTGCGCGGCGCTGTCGCCGAGATCGGCGCGAAACATGTCGAGCACGGCCGAGAACACGTCGGCCTCGCCGGCCTGCAGTTCGACCGTGGCCGCCGTCCGGCGCGCGCGATCGGTTCGCGCGTGACTTCCATCCGTCTGCCGCTGCGACGCGGCGAGCGTCGACAGGTCCATCGCGTCGACGATCCATCGCGCATGCCGGCGGATGTCGCTGAGCCGACGCCGCAATGCATCGTTCCAGTTGACCGACGCGCGGTCACCATGAAGATGAAAGAACGCGAGCGCACGATGGCCGTGCTCGTCACCGAGCGGATCGGCGGCGATCTGCACGCCCGACGACGACTGCAGCAATCCCCCGCTTTCCGATACGTACTTCAGCTGGTAATCCGCACTGAACGCGTGCAGGCGATTCGCCAGATTGAAGGCCTCGCCAAGGCGCGCGGCCTGCGCCAAGGAAAACCCCGTACTCAAATAGATTACGACCCACCTCTGATCTGCTGCTTCCACTGCCAAGCCCCCGGACTGTTTCGACTTCTTGTAATACCGTCGAACTGTCAGGCTTATATTTGGTTTGAACTCGTGCGACAGGGACGGCTATCTCGAAATATGAAGCGACGGCATCTTAGCCGAACGGGTCGTGTCTTTGGCATGAAATGGCTGACCGGGACAGTATGATGGCGGATTTCTACAGGCTGTCGCCGAACGCTGGTGCGACCGCACGGATATGCGCATGCCGACGGGCAGGCTCGCATCGTGCGCACGATCCGCATCGCGCATCGGATGCGCACGCTCGCATATCGGGTCGATCATCATCGACACGCATCGAACGGCATCGATCGTCTCTCTAACGCACGCACCCGCATGCCGTTGTTCGCGCATCCATTAGAATCGCCCCACCGTCCACCACGCCGACTTCGTCCGTGCCCGCCGATCATCGTCTCGACCTGAACCTGTTCCGCGTGCTCGACGCCGTCTACGTGCACGGCGGCATCGGCGCGGCCGCCCGTGCGCTGCACCTGACGCAGCCGGCCGTCACGCATGCGCTCAACCGGCTGCGCGCGCATTTCGACGACCCGCTGTTCGTTCGCCAGGGCAACCGCGTCGTGCCGACCGAGCGCACGCGCACGATCATCGCGGACGTGCAGCTTCACCTCGCCGGCCTGCAACGCGCCGCGCGCGACCCGTCGGCATTCGACCCGGCGACGCTCGACCTGAGCATCGCGGTCGGCATTCGCGACGTGCTCGAATCGATCGCGCTGCCGCAGATCGTCGCCGCGTTCGCCGACGAAGCGCCGGGCCTGCGATTCGTGAGCCGCCGCATCGCAGTGCACGACATCGAACGCGAACTCGCGTCGGGCAATCTCGACCTGGTCGTCGATCGACGCGTGCAGACCGGCCCGCGCATCGCGACCGAACATCTGCTCGACGATTCGCTCGTCGTCGCGATGCGGCACGATCATCCGTTGACCGACGGTCCGCTGCGGCGCGGCGACTATTTCGCCGCACGGCATGTCGCGGTGTCGCCGCTCGGCGAGCCGCAATCGCTCGACGTGCTGCTCGGCAACGACGGGCGCTTCCGTCACATCCAGCTCGTTTGCCAGCATTACTTCGCCGCCTGCCAGATCGCCGCGGCGGGCGACCTGCTGCTGACGCTGCCGCGCACGTATGCGCTGCGCATGGCGGCGCTGCTGCCGATCGCCGTGCAGCCGCTGCCGCTGCGGCTCAAGCCGTTTCCGCTGCTCGCGTACTGGCACGAGTCGCGCGAGACCGACCGCGCGCACCAGTGGGTACGCGAACGCGTCGCCACGCTCGTGCGCCGGAGCGCCGGCGTCGCCGGCTGACTCTGGCGAGCCGCGTCGACGCACGCAGCGCCCGCGATTTTCGTCGAGACGGTATGCTGACGGCTCGCTCGCCGCGCATCGTCGCGGCCGCCTCTTTCCCCGCTTACCGGAGTCTTGCCATGCCGCTCATCCATGCTGCCGCCACCCTCGCCGCCGACGCGCCCGACTACGTCGTCCAGCTGCAGGCCGGCACGCACGCGCTGACCGGCGACGAAGCGCCGCGCGAAGGCGGACAGGGCCTCGGGCCGGCGCCGTTCGAGTTCGTGCTGGCCGGCCTCGCGCAATGCACGGCCGCGACGCTGCGCATGTACATGCAGCGCAAGACGTGGCCGGCCGTGCGCATCGACGTGCGCACCGAACTGCACGCCGATCGCGAAGGACAGCAATACGTGCGCCGCGTCGTGACGCTCGACGGCCCGCTCGACGATGCGCAGCGCCAGCGGCTCGCGGAAATCTGCGAGAAAACGCCGGTGACGCTGTTCATCAAGCGCGGCACGCGCATCGAAACGACGCTGAACTGACGGGCGGCGCAGCGCGCCGCACACGATCGCTACGCAACAAGCAAAACGGGCGGGCCGCGCACGATGCGCGACCCGCCCGTTTGCGGATGTCGTCCGGCGTTCAGAGTCCGAGCGCGGACAGGTCCAGCTTGCCGTCCTTCACCGGCGGGCACCAGAAATACGCGCCCGTCAGCGGTCGCGTGAAACGGAACAGGCCGTCGACGATGCCGTCGTCCGCGCCGCTCATCCGGCGCATCTGCACGTCGAACGCGCGGAACGAACAGCCGAACGCGACGAAGTAGAGGCCCGCGCGACGCGCGTCGGACCACGGCGACGACCGGCGCAGCATGAACGCCTCCGGCTCGAAGCTCTCCTGCGCGGTGCGCTTCACGTGCGCGAACTCGGGCGCGTCGTCGAGCTCCTCGTTGTCCGAGCGGCGGCGGCCGACGATGTGATCCATATCGCCGGACGCAATGCGCTCCATCTGGTCGAAGTCGTGCAGCCATTGCTGAACCGCGACGAAGCTCGAACCGTCGAGACCCGCGCCCTGCCCCGTGACGATCGCCGCGGCCAGCGCGTCGTCGCCGGTCGGGTTCTCAGTGCCGTCCTCGTAACCCGACAGGTCGCGATCGTTCGAATAGCGGAATCCGTCGACCGCGTCCTGCAGCGCGAACGCCGGCGCAAGCGCCCGCTCGATCGCCCGCGCACGCAGCACGAGCTCGCCGCGATCGTCGCCGCGCAGCCAGACCCAGATGTCGGCCGGCGTGATCGGCAGCGTGCGATCGTTCACCGCGAACGCCGGATATTCGGTGAGGCCCGGGACCGGACGCCCGAGGTGTGCGGCCAGCGCGTGTCCGAAGCCCGCGACCGTGTCGCGCCCGTCAACGAGCTCGCGCAACGCCGTCAGCGCCGCTGCCACGTTGCCGTTGTTCGAAATCGTGAAAGTGAGGTATCGGGCCGCCGTGTCGATCGGAGCCAGGATGCCTTGCTGAACGTCGCTCATCGTTTCCTCAGGAATGTATCGGGGTGAATCCGCGCGGCCTCGGCGGCCGGCGCGCAACGGCAAAGTGTAATCGATGCGGCCCGCCGACCCGTGCGGCACCGCACCGCGGAACCCGCACGAAAAAGGGCCGAAACCCCGAATACTAACCGTATCGACGCTGCAACGCCGCATTCGTCAGACGTTGCGGCGACTCCGGCAGTGCTGATAAAATCCCTTCACGTCTTTTCGGCGTCCTTTCAACCGTTCACTTCAGGGAGGTGCAGATGTTCCGAATGCCAGCAGCCTTCCCGAACGTGGTCCCACGGCGCGGCTGATCCAGCCCGTCGTCCGCGCCGGCTCCCGAGTGCTCCGCTAACTCGCCGGCCCGCGCATTTTCCCGACAGTCCGTTTCGTTTCGCCCGCGTCATCCGCGCGGCCGGGCTGTTGCGTTTTCGACGTTCTCCGAACCGGAAAGTCCCGTCGCGCGATGCGCCGGGCAACGATACATGACCAGAAAAACCACCCATCTGGGCGGCCAGGCATTCCAGGCCGTCTTCGGCTTCACGTTCCGCTACTGGCGCAAGCAGCCGGTGCGCATCGCGACGATCACAACCCTGGCGCTGCTCGGCGCGCTTGCCGACGTGCTCACGCCGCTGTTCGCCGGGCGCCTCGTCGATGCGCTGTCGACCGGCCTGACCGACCGCGCCGCCGCGTGGCATTCGGCCATCGTCGCGTTCGGCACGCTGGCCGCGCTCGGCATCGGCGCGACGCTGTTGCGGCAGGGCGTCTACCTGAACATCATCACGCTCACGCTGAAGATGATGAGCGAGATCGCCGCCGCGTCGTTCCATCGCGTGCAGCGGTTCTCGACCGACTGGCACGCGAACAGCTTCGCGGGATCGACCGTGCGCAAGATCACACGCGGAATCTGGGCGCTCGACCTGTTGAACGACACCGTGCTGATCGCACTGCTGCCGTCGGTCACGATGCTCGTCGGGGCGACGGTGCTGCTCGGCACGCACTGGCCTGTCATGGGGCTCGTCGTCGGCGTGGGTTCGCTGCTGTACATCTCGGTGACGGTCGCCGTGTCGCTCGGCATCGTTGCGCCGGCCGCGCGGCTCGGCAACATGTGGGACACGCGCATGGGCGGCGCACTCGCCGACGCGGTGAGCTGCAATGCGGTCGTCAAGGCGTTCGGCGCGGAAACGCGCGAGGAAGCGCGGCTCGCGCGCGTGATCGGCAAATGGCGCCAGCGCACGCGCCGCACGTGGGTACGCGGCACGCTCAACGGCGGGCTGCAGGGTGCGATGCTCGTCGCGATGCAGGCGGCGATGATCGGCGTCGCGCTGCGGCTGTGGGCGAACGACGAAGCGAGCGTCGGCGACATCGCGTTTTCGCTGACGATGTTCTTCATGCTGCAGGGCTACCTGCGCGACGTCGGCATGCATATCCGCAACCTGCAGCGTTCGGTCAACGACATGGAAGAGCTCGTCGCGCTCGAGCGTCAGCCGCTCGGCATCGACGATCGTCCCGGCGCGCCGGCGATCCGGATCGGGCAAGGCGAGATCCGCTTCGAGCACGTGACGTTCCGCTACGGCAACCATCCGGTGCCGCTGTACGACGACTTCTCGATGCGCATCGCGCCCGGCGAGCGTGTCGGCCTCGTCGGCCATTCCGGGTCGGGCAAGACGACGTTCATCAAGCTGATCCAGCGTCTGTACGACGTGTCGGGCGGCCGCATCACGATCGACGGCCAGGATATCGCGCAGGTGCGGCAGGATTCGCTGCGCAACCAGATCGCGATCGTCCAGCAGGAACCCGTGCTGTTCCACCGCACGCTGGCGGAGAACATCGCGTATGCGCGTCCCGACGCGAGCCGTGCGGACATCGAGCGCGCCGCGCGTCTCGCCAGCGCGCACGACTTCATCGCCGCGCTGCCGGACGGCTATGACACGCTCGTCGGCGAGCGCGGGATCAAGCTGTCGGGCGGCGAACGCCAGCGCGTCGCGATCGCGCGCGCGTTCCTCGCGGATGCGCCGATCCTGATCCTCGACGAAGCGACGTCGAGCCTCGACAGCGAAAGCGAGGTGCTGATCCAGCAGGCGATGGAGCGGCTGATGGTCGGCCGCACGACGCTCGTCGTCGCGCACCGGCTGTCGACGGTGCGCTCGCTCGACCGACTGCTCGTGCTCGATCGCGGCAAGGTGATCGAGGAAGGCAACCACGACGCGCTGATCCGCATCGACGGCGGGATTTATCGCCGGCTGTTCGAGCGGCAGGCGCTGGAGCTGGCGAAGGGCCTGATCGATTCGCCGCGGCGCACGGTCAACGGCGATGCCGGCCCGCGGGGGGAGCCGGCGGAGGCTTGACGGCAACCCGGTCGGGGCCGGACGTGCGGCAACTGCCGCCGCGCGTCCGGCCCCGACGCCGCCCGCCGCGATCACTTATCATACCGGCCAGGCAATTTGCGACGAAAGGCGGATCATGTTTACAGGCATTGTTCAGGGTGTTGGCGTCATCAAGGCCATCAAGGATCACGGCGAACTGAGAACGTTCAGCATCGAATTCCCCGAGCGGTTCACCACCGACATCGAGATCGGCGCGAGCGTCTCGGTCGACGGCGTCTGCCTGACGGTGACGACCATCCACTCGCCGCTGCTGATCGACTTCGACGTGATGTTGCCGAGCCTGAGAATCACCACGCTGGCCGACCTCACGACCGGCGCCCGCGTCAACGTGGAACGGGCCGCGAAGGACGGCGCGGAAATCGGCGGGCATCCGCTGTCCGGTCACGTCGACTTCATGGGGACCATTCTGCAAATCGCGTCGTCCGAACACAACCGGATGATCCGCATTGGCGTGCCGGCCGATTTCAAACGTTATGTGTTCGCGAAGGGCTATATCGCGATCAACGGCTGCAGCCTCACCGTGTCGGACGTCGATCGCGACGAAGGCTGGTTCGACGTCTGGCTGATTCCCGAAACGCGACGCGCGACCACCTTCGACGCCAAAGGCGTCGACGACAAGGTCAATATCGAGATCGAGCGCAGCACCCAGGTCGTCGTGGATACGATCCGCGAGTCGGTCAAGGAAACGCTCGGGGAGCTGACCGGCGTCGTGACGGCCTTGCTCGCGGAGAAAGGCATCGACATCGAGGAACTGCTCGCGCGCAACGTCGCGAAACTGCCGAAGGCGTAACGGACGCCCCCCGCTCCCGGTGATCGGCGCGATCACCGGGAGCGGTTTCGGCCCACACACGGCGGTCAGCCGCCCCGCCCGCCGCCGTCACTCCACCTCCACTCGCGCCCCCTTCCCCACCGCCACCCGCTGCGATCGATAAATTCCCGCGTGCCCGGAAAACAGATAGGCGACCACGCAGGCGACGATCGCATAGACGCCGACATCCGCGCCGAACAGTTCGATCGCCATGATCGTCGACGCGATCGGCGTGTTGGCCGCGCCCGCGAACACCGCGACGAAGCCGAGCCCCGCGAGCACCGGCACCGGCAGCGCGAGCACCTGGCCGAGCGCGTTGCCGAGCGTCGCGCCGATATAGAACAGCGGCGTCACTTCGCCGCCCTTGAATCCCGACGCGAGCGTGACGACGGTAAACGCGAACTTGCCCGCAAAATCGTAAGCCGGCAGCGGCCCGTGAAACGCGGCCTCGATCGTCGGAATCCCGAGCCCGAGATACTGCGGCACGTTCAGCACGGTGGCGGCGACCGCCACCAGCGCGCCGCCGAGCACCGGTTGCAGCGGCGCGTAGCGCACGACGCGGCGGAACCATGCGGTCAGCGCGTGCGTCGCGAACGCGAACAGCCGGCCGACGACGCCGAACGCAACGCCCGCGACGACCGTCGCGGCCAGCCTCGTCGCCGACACGGCCGGCACGAACGGAATCGCATACACGGTGTGATGCACGCCCCACGCGCGGCACACGACGTCCGCGACGATCGCCGACGCGACGCAGGTCAGCAGCGCGTCGTACCGAACGCGGCCGATCGCGAGCACCTCGAGCCCGAACACGGCGCCCGCGAGCGGTGTGCCGAACACCGACGAGAAGCCGGCCGCGATGCCGCCCATCAGCAGCACGCGCCGATGCTCGCGATCGAGCCGGAACAGATGCGTGACACGATCGGCGAGCGCGCCGCCCATCTGCACGGCCGTGCCTTCACGGCCGGCCGACCCGCCGAACAGGTGCGTGACGACGGTCGCGACGAGCACGAGCGGCGCCATCCGCTTCGGCACGAGCGCCTTCGGGTCGTGAATTTCGTCGATCAGCAGGTTGTTGCCGCGCGCGACCGACTGGCCGAACCGGTGATAGACCCAGCCGGTCGCGAAACCGGCGGCCGGCAGTCCCCACAACAGCCACGGATGCGCGACACGCGTGCCGGTCGCCCAGTCGAGCGCGATCAGGAACAACGCGGAAGCCGTGCCGGCCAGCGCGCCGAGCAAGGCGGAGAGCGCGAGCCAGCGGCACACGTAGCGCACGGTCGCGAAAAAATCGGCAGAAGTCGAGAAAAACATGATTTCCAGATTCGACGGGACATCAAAACCTGGGCGGCAGAATACCGCATGGACGGCCTGCGACCTCCTGACGACCCAGGAACACGCAGGCATCATCAGCCGGGCAACCGGCGGTTGAGGGCCGAACCGCGCGCGACGCGCCGGGATCGACCGCAGGGAGGCATGCCATCTCCGCTGGCGGCAATTGTACGCGACGCCGCGCGGCGCGTGCAACGCGGCCCCGCCGGGGCCGCGCGCCGTCAGTCGAGCGGCATGCGGGTCACGCGCGAGATCAGTTGCGGCGCGATCCGCTCGAGCGGCAGGATCGCCGACGCGGCGCCGATCGCCGCGGCCGCCTTCGGCATCCCGTAGACGGCGCTCGTCGCCTCGTCCTGCGCGATCGTGTAGCAACCCTTCGCGCGCATCGCCTTCAGCCCCAGCGCCCCGTCGCGCCCCATTCCGGTCAGCAGCACGCCGAGTGCGTCGCCCTGCCAGCCGTCGGCGACGCTGTTGAAGAACACGTCGATCGACGGCCGGTACGGCGTCTCGGCCGGATGCCGCGTATAGCCGAGCACGCCGCGCGGCGACATGTACAGGTGATCGTTGGTCGCCGCGAGCAGCACCTCGCCCGCCTGCGGCACGCTGCCCTCCCGTGCGACGCGCACGGGCAGTCGCGTATAACCGTCGAGCCACTCCGCCATGCCGACCGCGAACGCCTGGTCGACGTGCTGCACGATCACGAGCGCAGCCGGAAAATCCGCCGGCAGCGCGCGCAGCAGCGCGGTGAGCGCGGTCGGCCCGCCCGCCGACGCGCCGATCGCGATCAGCGTCGGCAGGCCGCGCGCGAGGGCCGGCCCGGGCGGCACGAGCGTCACGGTCCGGCTTTCGAGCAGCCGGCCGATCTGATCGATCTTCGCGAGCAGCGGCTGCGGCCCCGCATCCGACGGCAGGCCGAGTGCGAGCGTCGGCGTGTCGACCGCGTCGAGCGCGCCGGCGCCCATCGCCTCGTAGACCGACGACGTGTTCGCGCTGACGCTCGCGGTCACGACCAGGATCGCGCACGGCGCGCGCGCCATGATCTGCCGCGTCGCGGCCACGCCGTCGAGCTTCGGCATCACGAGATCCATCAGCACGAGGTCGGGTGGATGCGCGACGCAGAAATCCACCGCCTCGTCGCCGTCGGTCGCCACCCACAGCACGCGATGATCGGTGCGTAGCGCGATCACGCGGCGCAGCGCCTCGACCGCGAGCGGCAGATCGTTGACGATGCCGATGTTCATCCGCGTGCATCCCCGATCAGGTCGTGCACCGCATCGAGCAGCGCCTCGTCGTGGAAACTGCTCTTCGCGAGGTAGTAGTCGGCGCCTGCGTCGAGCCCGCGCCGGCGATCCTCGTCGCGATCCTTGTACGACACGATCATCACCGGCACGCGCTTGAGCATCGGATCGCCCTTGATCAGCGTGACGAGTTCGATCCCGTCCATGCGCGGCATGTCGACGTCGGTGACGACCAGATCGAACGCGTCGCTGCGCACCGCGTTCCAGCCGTCCATCCCGTCGACCGCCACGGTCACGTCGTAGCCGCGCTTTTCCAGCAGCTTGCGTTCGAGCTCGCGCACCGTCAGCGAATCGTCGACGACGAGCACGCGGCGGCGCCGGTCGGCGAGCGCGAGCTGCGGATCGCGCTTGAGCTTCGCGAGCTGTCCGCCGCGCACGAGCTTGTCGACGGAGCGGATCAGGTCTTCGACATCGACGATCAACACCGGGTCGCCGTTCTCGAGCAATGCACCGGCCGCGATGTTCTGGATCTTGTTCAGGCGGCTGTCGAGCGGCTGCACGACGAGCATCCGTTCGCCGAGGAAGCGGTCGACGGCGACACCGTAGAGTTCGGGCTCGCCGCCGACGACCACGACCGCCGTGCTCGCGCGCGCGACGTTGGGTTCGCCCGCATCGAGCAGCTGATGCGCGCCGACGAGGCCCGCGCGCCGGCCGTCGAACGGAAAATGCGGCTGCCCTTCGAGCACGTCGATGTCGTCGTGCGACAGTTCGAGCGTGCGGCGCACGTGCGCGAGCGGGAACGCGTACGGCTCGCCGCCGACCTCGACCAGCAGGCTGCGGATCACCGACAGCGTGAGCGGCAGCTGCAAGACGAAGCGCATGCCCGCGCCGGGCTCGTTGAAGATGCGCACCGCGCCGCGCACGCCGCGCACCATTTCCTGCACGGCGTCGAGGCCGACGCCGCGCCCCGACACGTCGGTCACCGCGTCGCGCATCGAGAAGCCCGGCAGCAGCAGGAATTCGAGCAGTTCGGGATCGGACAGCCGCGCGGCCGTCTCGTCGTCGGTCAGGCGCTGGC
This sequence comes from Burkholderia sp. BCC1640, assembly GCF_902833125.1. NCBI lineage: Bacteria > Pseudomonadati > Pseudomonadota > Betaproteobacteria > Burkholderiales > Burkholderiaceae > Burkholderia > Burkholderia sp. BCC1640. Next base: position 266,488 of record NZ_CADFEF010000001.1, read on the forward strand.
GCACGACCGCCGCGCGCAATGCGTCCATGTCCACGCCCGGCCCGTCGTCGATCACGCTGACGAGCAGCGAGCCGGCGCTGTGGCGCGCCTCCAGCGTGACGCTCGCCTCGGCCGGCTTGCCGCGTGCGCGACGCGCGTCGGGCGCGTCGACGCCGTGATCGATCGCGTTGCGCAGCAAGTGGCCGAGCGGCGCGTCGAGCAGGTCGAGGATGTCGCGGTCGACCTGCGTGCCTTCGCCGACGATCGAGAAGCGCACCTGCTTGCCGAGCGAGCGCGCGAGATCGCGGACGATGCGCGGATACGCGCGCGTCGCGTCGCCGAACGGCCGCATCCGGCACTGCAGCGCCTCGTCGTACAGCTGCTCGGCGATGTGCGTGCTGCGCCGCTCGAAGCGGTCGAATTCGTCCATGCGCTCGGCGAGCGAGCGCTGCAGATCGTTGAGCATGTGCCGCACTTCGTTCACCGACGCGAGCACGCCCGCGTCGAGATCGTCGGCAAACTGTTCGTACAACAGATCGAGCGAACGGGCCGCATCGCGCTGCGCACGCTTCACGCGCAGCATCGACTCCGCGAACGGCTTGAGCCAGCGCGATTCGACGAGCGACTCGCCGGACAGGCTCAGCAGCCGGTTCAGCGTATCGGCCCGCACGCGGCGCATCGCGCCCGCGCCGGCCGCGCGGCCGGCCTGGACCGGATCGGGCACGGCCGCCGACACGGCGAGCGGCGGCACCGCGGCGCCGGCCCCCACGGATTCGCTCGCGGCGCCGTCGTGCTCGCGAAGCGGCACGACGGACGGCGGCGCCGGCGGCGGCGCGAAGGCCGAGGCCGAGACCGGCATCGCGTGCGCGCCGTCGGCGCCCGTCAGCGCCAGCGCGAACGCCTCGATCTCCGTCGATGACACGGGCTGCGCCTGCGGATCGGCGACGCGCACCAGCAGGTCGACGCCGGCGAGCAGCACGTCGACGTGCGTGGCCGTCAGCGCGATCGTGCCGGCCTGCGCGGCGACGAAGCATTCTTCCATGCGCCCCGCGATGTCGACGCCGAGCGGCACGCCGACGATGCGTGCGGCGCCCTTCAGCGAATGCGCGGCGCGCATGCACGCCTCGAGCGCGACGGAGTCGGGCTCGCCCGATTCGAGCGCGAGCAGGCGTTCGGACAGCGCCTGGGTCTGCGTGCGCGTCTCCTCGCGATACAGCTCGAGCAGCGACAGGTGGCTCAGATCGTCATCGCCGCTCATCGCATGCTCCGTGTCACGGCGTCGAACAGCCGATCGTCGTCGAGCAGGCCCACCGACTTGCCGCGCCACGACAGCACGCCGCGCGACAGGCCGGCGCTCGCGCGCCCGACCGTCGCCGGCACGGGCACCCATTCGGATGCGCTGAAGCGCAACACGCCCTCGACTTCGTCGACCGGAAACACGACCGGCTCGCCCTGGTGCGCGGCGACCAGCAGCCGCGTGAAACGGCCGTCCGTGCCGCCGTTTCCGCCCTTGCCCGCGTCGAGGCCGAGCAGCGCGCCGATCGAGATCGCGATGCGCAGCGTGCCGCGAATGTTGACCACGCCGCGCACGGCCGAATGACGGCGATACGGCAGCGAATGGATCGGCCGCGTGCCGGCGATCTCGCGCAGCACGCCGATCGGCAGCGCGAGCCATTCGTCGGCGACGCGAAACGCCAGCGCCGCCTGGCGCGTATCGTCGTCGCCATACGCGCGGGTCGCGTCGAACGCGCTGATCCGCTGCGTGGCGTCGGCCATCTCGGCGACGCCGAGCGGGCGCTCGAGCAGCTTCGCCGCGTGATACGCGTAGACCGGACAGTTCAGGCAGCGCAGGCAGTCGGCCAGCCGCTCGCACGAGCGGTCGCCGTGCGTGCCGATCCGGTTCCAGCAATCGTCGACGCCGATCGTCGTGTCGTCAGTGGCAACGGCGTCGCGGTTCATTCTTTCCTCGGTCATCCCGATATCGGCTCCCAACTCGTATTCCCGTTATCCGGCCGAGCGTCGCGCACGCTCGAGCAGCCATCGCGCGCCGGCGCCGTCGCCGCCGACGTCGAGCAAGGTCGCGAGATGCGTCAGCGCTTCGTGGTGCGTCGGCCGCAGATACAGCGCCTTCCGGTAGAAGTCGCCCGCTTCCGCGACGCGCCCGCGCGCATCCGCGATCAGCCCGTTCAGGTAGAACGCGTCGGCGTGCGGCCCGGCGTGCGCGGAGAACTGCGCGAGCACGCGCTCTGCCTCGTCGAACGCGCCCGCGTTGGCCAGCGCCTGCGCTTCCTCGAGCGTCGGTGCGGCGCTGTCGGCGACCGGTGTCGCCGGCGCGGGCGTGTCGGCCACGTTGGCCACCTTGACCACCCGGGTCGGCGAGTCAGCGTGCAGGTCGGCCCGCGGCTCGAGCGCCGTCGGGCGCTCGGCCGGCGCGAACGCGGCGCGCGACGGCGCGGCATCGCTCCACGTCGGCGGCACGACGGCCAGCAGCGGCCGCGTCGCGGCGGGCGGCGCCACCGTGAAGCGCTCGGCGCGACGGTGCGGCGCGATCGCGGGCATCGGTGCCGCCTGGCCGTCCGCCGCGGCGCCGCCGCGCACGCGATGAAACGCGAACGCCAGCGGCACGCGCGCCGAGCGCATCCCGTGCCGCATCGCGACGCCCGTTTCGGCGGGACCGACGAACAGCATCCCGTCGTCGGCGAGCGAGTTTTCGAGCGAATCGATCACGCGATCCTGTGCGTCGCGGTCGAAATAGATCAGCACGTTGCGGCAGAACACGAAGTCGTAGCGGATGCCCGTGTCGGGGCCCGGTTCGACCAGGTTCGCCTGGCGAAACTGCACGCACGCGCGCACGCGCTCGTCGAGCAGCCAGCCGTCGGCGACCGGCGTGAAGTAGCGGCCGCGAAACTCGGTCGCCGTGCCGCGAAACGCATTGCGCCCGTAGCAGCCGAGCCGCGCCTGTTCGATCGCGCGCGCGCTCAGGTCGATCGCGTCGATCGTGAAGCTGGCCGGATCGAGCCCGGCGTCGAGCAGCGCCATCGCCGCCGAATACGGTTCCTCGCCGGTCGAGCACGGCGCGCTCAGCACGCGGATCACGCGCCCGGGCATCGCGGCAAGCCGCTCGGCCGCGAGCCGCGCGAGCGTCGCGAACGCCTCGCGATCGCGGAAGAACCACGTCTCCGGCACGACGAACAGTTCGATCAGCGCGCGCCGCTCGTCGGCCGACGCGTTGAGCTGCTGCCAGTAGGCGTCGAGCGCTTCCGGCGTGACGGGCGGCCGCGCCGCCGACGGCAGCCGCTCGCCGTCGCCCTGCAGCGCCTGCACGCGCTCCGTCAGCGCGCGGCTCAGGAAATCGTTGCCGAGCGAATCGGGGTCGATGCCGGTCTCGCGCAGCAGCCAGCCACGAAATCGCGAATCGGATTCTTTCATGCGGACTCCCCTCCGTGGCCCGGCAGGCCGTCGAACAGATACAGGCGCGCGACGTCGTCGATCAGGTCGGACACCGAGACCTGCTGCACGATCCCGTCCGGCGTGTTCGCGACGCGCCCGAGCCAGCGCGTGCGCGCGGTCGACACGCCGCTGGCGCGGAACGCGGTGCGGTCGATCCGCAGCGTCTGCGTCGCGCGCTCGACGATCAGGCCGACCACGCGATCGCGGTCGGGCTGCCCGACGCGATAGCGCGCCATCACCAGCCGCGTCGACCGCAGCGCATGCGCGCGCCGCCCGAGCGCCAGCATCGGCACGTCGATCACGGGCACGGGCTGACCGCCGCGCATCAGCAGCCCGGCAATCCATTCGGGCGCGCCGGGCACGGCCTTGGCGGTTGCAAGCGGCAGCACCTCGTCGATGTCGGCCGCGTCGAGCGCATAGCGCTCGCCGTCGAGCTCGAACATCAGGAACAGCGCGTGCGCGCCGCCGTGCGACTCGGCGCGCGTCACGCGTCGACCTTGAAGCGCGACACGCTGGTGCGCAACTGGTTCGCGACGAGCGTCAGGTCGTCGATCGCCTGCGACGACTGGCGCAGCGATTCGGCCGTCTGCTGCGCGGCCTCCGACAGTTGCGACAGCGCCTGCGTGATCTGCTCGGCACCGTTCGCCTGGGTCTGCATCCCTTCGTTGACCATCTGGAAGCGCGGCGCGAGCGTCTGCACCTCGGCGATGATCTGCGACAGCTGCCCGCCGACCTGCTGCACGTCGAGCATCCCGCGGCGCACTTCCTCCGAGAACTTGTCCATCCCCATCACGCCCGCCGACACGGCCGACTGGATCTCCTTCACCGTCTGCTCGATGTCGTACGTCGCCACCGCCGTCTGGTCGGCGAGGCGGCGGATCTCGGTCGCGACGACCGCGAAGCCGCGGCCGTATTCGCCGGCCTTCTCGGCCTCGATCGCCGCGTTCAGCGACAGCAGGTTGGTCTGGTCGGCCACCTTGGTGATCGTCGCGACGACCTGGTTGATGTTCAGCGCCTTCTCGTTGAGGATCGCGAGCTTCGCGTTCACCGAACCGGCCGCGTCCATCACGCTGCGCATCGTCTCGCCCATCCGCGTGAGGCCGCTCTGGCTCACGCCGGCGAGCGTCGCCGACTGCTCGGCCACGCCGGCCACCTCGTTCATCGTGCGCAGCAGGTCGCGCGACGTCGCGAAGATCTCGCGCGAGGTCGCGCCGATCTCGGTCGTGGTCGCCGCGGTCTCGTTCGCGGTCGCCTGCTGCTCGCGCGACGTCGCCGCGATTTCGGCGACCGACGTCGTCACCTGCAGCGACGACTGCTGCGCGCGCGCGACCAGCTCGGTCAGCTCGTCGGCCATCCGGTTGAAGCCCGTCTCGAGCGTGCCGAACTCATCGCGGCGGCGCAGGTCGAGGCGGCGCGTCAGGTTGCCGGTGCGCATCACGTCGTGCACTTCGACGAGCCGCGCCATCGGCACGGTGACGGAACGGTACAGCCCGTAGCCCAGCCCCAGCGCGGACAGCAGCACGATCGCCAGCGCGGTCGCCAGGACGATCTCGGTGTCCTGCACGGATTCGCGGATCAATTTCGCGGACTGGTCGGCGAACTTGCGGTTTTCCTGCACCAGGATATTCGCGTTGCGCACGACCTCGGCCCACGCAGGCTGCACCTTCGCATAAGCGGCGACGGCCTCCTCGCGCGACGCGCGGCTCTTCTGCACCGCGTCGTTCAGCAGCGGCAGGTAGCGGTCGAAGGCGCCGCGAAAGGCCGCGAAGCGCTGACGGTCGTCATCGCGGAACGTCGTGTTCTGATAGTCGACCGACAACGACTCGATCTCCTTGAGCGTCTCGCCGATCTTCGCGAAATCACGCTGCACGAGTTCGGGATCGGTGTCGACGAACGTCGCCTGCTGCAGCGTCGCGAACGATTCGTTGACCGCCCCGCGCAGCGACGCCGCCAGATACACGCCCGGCAGGGAATCGCGTTCGATACTGACGGCCTCGGTGTTGATCGCGCGCAGGCGCTCGTAGGACACGCCGGCCGTCACCAGCATCAGCACGAACAACACGCCGAAGCTGAACAGGATACGGTTGCCGAGCGTCAGCCGGGCGGCGCCGATCGTCGGGTGCAGGCTTTCATTGGTCGCGCGAGGCGTCACGGTGGCCATGTTCGTTATGGGCTTTCTAAAATCAGCGTTGAAAAAAACCGCGCCCGCCCGCGCGCCGGACGGCGCGCCACGAGCGCATCGGGGTCTGCGGGCGGCGCGGCACCGGCCGGCCGCGCCGCGAAATCATCGCTCCGCTTGCGCCGGCAGCCGAAGCGCGACCATGAAGCCGCGCGCCGTATTGCGCATCAGGATCTGGCCGCGATGCCGCGCGGCCGTCGCGCGGACGAACGCAAGCCCGAGGCCGAAGCCGCTGCGCGCCGCGCCATGCGCGGATTCGAGCCGCACGAACGACTCGGTCGCGGCCGTGCGCTGCTCGGGCGCGATGCCGGAGCCGGCGTCCTCGACCCCGATCAGCCACGCGCCGTCGTCGTCGCTCAGCGTGCAGTGCACGTCCGTGCCGGCCGGGCCGTACTTCAGGGCGTTGTCGATCAGGTTCGCGACCGCGCGCGTGAGCATCATGCGGTCGCCCATCGTCACGCACTCGGTGCCGGGCACGTGGGCAAATACCCGGCTGCCGAATCCGGCCGCCTTCTCCCACAGCTGGTCGACGGCGTCGAGCACGATCTCGTTGAGACTCAGGACCTCGTGCGCGCGGCGTTCCGACTGCGCGCGGGTCAGGTGGATGAAGCCGTCGGCGAGCGCGAGCGCGCGCCGTGCGTGGCCGGCAATGCGCTCCATGATCGGCGGCATGTCGCCGTGCTCGCTCCGGTAGACCTCGAGCAGCGCGAGGATCGACGTCTGCGGCGAACGCATGTCGTGCGACAGGAAATCCAGCGCTTCGTCGCGCTGGCGCGACATCAGGTACGAATTCGAGTGATAGCGGATGCGCGCGGTCAGCTCCATCGCGTCCGGGAGCTTCACGAGGTAGTCGTTCGCGCCGGCGATGAACGCCTCGCGCTTGACGATCGGCTCCTCCTTCGCCGACAGCACGATGATCGGTACGCGTGCGGTGTCGGTGTCCGCGCGCCACGCGCGAACAAGGTCGAGGCCGTCGATTTCCGGCATCACGAGATCCTGCAGGATGACCGTCGGCTTCACGTCGCGCGCGACCGCCATCGCCCGATGTGCGTCCGTGCACACATGCAGGTCGATATCGTGCTCGCTGCGCAACGCGCGGCGGATCACCTCGCCGACGAACGGCTGATCGTCGACGAGCAGAACCGATAGCCCCGACTCCAGACAATCCGGCGCATTTTCACCGCTGGATTCTTTCATAAATACCGTTTCAAACGCCAAATCTCCAATTGATTCTTTCATAGGAGTTGTTTATCCGACTTGGACGCCATCTTAAAACTGGCGGCGGAGAAATCCGCCAATTGTTGCCGATCTGGCCTGTCGGCATTGCCTCACGGGGATCCGAGCGCCGAATTCACCCCGACGACGGTCGCATTACCTCCGCGCGCTTTCTCTCAATAAAGATAACCGGCTGATTCTAAATGAAATTAGAACACAGCATCTATCTCCTTCCGGTTTAGTTTTGCCAAATATGGTGAAAGAGCGGGATTCAGATAAATCAGATCATTTCCGGATGCGAAAGACGATAACGTTTGCGAAGCCGGCACCGCGAGGTTTGCATGCGCTGCAAGGCCGTCGTGTCGAGCGCTTTGGGGCCGGATTCCGATGCGGCGGAATCGGGAGAGATGGAAGGGGGAAAATCGTGCGCCGCGCCTGGACCGGCGCGACGCGAAGGCTCGCGGCGCCGCGCGACGAACACGATCGGCGCGGCCACGCGGCCGCGCGTTCATGGCCCGCGCGCGCCGCCGGCTACCCGCGCGCGTGCTGCGCGGACACTTCCTGCAGGTCGAGATCGCGCTCGAGCATGTGCAGCATCTCGTCGTGGATGCGGCCCGAACGATGCAGACGCAACAATTCCGCACGCCCGGCCTTGATCGCGGCCAGCACGACGTCGTAGTGCGCGGTGCGTACCTCCGCCGGATAAGCAGGCTCGTTCTTCGCCCGCTCGGTCAGTTCCGCGCGATACGTGTATTGCTCCAGCAGGCGCGGGTGAATCACCTTGCCGCTCTCGTCGCGCACCAGCGGCTGGATCGCCGCGAACTGCGCGGCCTCGATGTGCGCCCACGCCTGCGGCTCGGTCAGGTGATGCGCGGCGCGCTCCTCGCGCTGAGGCAGGCGCAGCAGACGGATCAGCGGCCCGATCGTCGTGCCCTGCATGAGCACGGTGACGAGGATCACCGCGAACGACGCGACCAGGATCACGTCGCGGCCCGGCATCGCCTCCGGCAACGACAGCGCGATCGCCAGCGTCACGACCCCGCGCATCCCGGCCCAGCTCATGATCGTCGCGGCCTTCCAGTCGGGTGCGGCACCACGCCGAATGATCCCGCGCACCGGCACCTTCAGCGCCTCGACCGCGTAGATCCAGACGAAGCGCGACACGATCACCGCCACCAGCACCGCGAGCACCGGCGGGACCATCGTCGCGAGCACCTGCTCGAAACCGCCGAGCCGGTGGATCGCACCGCGCAGCGACAGCCCGATCAGCACGAACACCAGCGCCTCGAGCAGGAACACGATGACCTGCCAGAACGCGGTGCCGCGCGTGCGCACGGCCGCCGAGAACACCTCGTGCTGATGCCAGCCGACGATCATGCCGGCCGTGACCGTCGCGATCACGCCCGACACCTCGACCATCTCGCCCGCGATATATGCGATCCATCCAGCGATCACCGCGACGGTGATCACCAGATAGTCATCATCGAGCAGCTTCAGGAACCACACGACGAGCTTGCCGACCAGGAAGCCGACCACGACACCGCCGAGCCCGAGTTCCGCGAAGCGCACGACCGCGTGCTCGAGGCTGAACGCACCCGTCAGCGCGGCAGCGACCGCGAAGCGGAACAGCACCAGGCCCGCCGCGTCGTTCAACAGGCTTTCCCCTTCGAGCAGCACCATCAGCCGGCGCGGCAGCGCGACGCGTTCGAGCACCGCTTTCGCGGCCACCGCGTCGGGCGGCGACACGATCGCGCCGAGCGCGAAGCACGCGGCCCACGGCAGCGACGGCACGACCCAGTGCACGGCGAAACCGACCGCGAACGTCGTGAACACCACCGCGCCGATCGCGAGCATCATGATGCCGCCGACGTTGCGCTTGAATTCCTCCCATACCGAGAAATACGCGCCGTCCATCAGCAGCGGCGGCAGGAACACGAGCAGCACGAGTTCCGGATCGAGGTTGATCGGCGGCAGGCCGGGAATGAACGCGATGCCGATGCCGCCGATCAGCAACGCGGCCGCGGGCGGCAATCGCAACCGCTTGGCGATGTATTCGAGCGCGACGATCGCGAGGAATGACAACAGAACCAGCTTGAATGCCGAGACGGGGGACATGAATCGACCTCGTGAGGAATGAATGCGCGCGCCAGCCGGTGTCGTACCCCGGTCGGCCAATTCGCGCGATTACATCACGATGCGATGCAGGCAGTCGAGCGCGTTCGGCAAGCATGGCGCGCGGTGCCGCCACGATGACGCAATGGCGGGCATCTCCGCGCCCGTCGGCGTGCGCCGAGACGAAAACGGCACGCGGGCCGGCACGATCGCCCGCCCGCGTGCCGTCAGGCCGCCGCCCGTCGCGCTAGCGGCGCCGCACGACCATCAGGCGCGGCTCGGTCATGTCCTCGATCGCGTAGCGGATCCCTTCGCGGCCGAGCCCCGAATCCTTCACGCCGCCATACGGCATGTTGTCGACGCGGAACGACGGCACGTCGTTGATCACGACACCGCCCACCTCCAGCTCGTCCCACGCGCGCTGCGCATGCGCAAGCGAATCGGTGAACACGCCGGCCTGCAGCCCGAAGTCGCTGTCGTTGACGCGCGCGAGCGCATCGTCGAAGCGCTCGAACTTTTCGAGGATCGCGACGGGACCGAATGCCTCCTTGCGGTACAGGTCCTGTTCGCGACCGACGTTTTCCAGCAGTGTCGCCTCGAACATCGCGCCGTCGACCTTGCCGCCCGCGACGATCTTCGCGCCCGCCGCGACGGCCGCGTCCATCCAGCCGGACAGCCGGCGCGATTCGGATTCGGAGATCATCGGGCCGACGAACGTCGACGGATCTTTCGGATCGCCCATCTTCAGCGAACGCGTCTTCGCGATCAGCTTGTCGCGCAGCGCGTCGTACAGATCCGCATGCACGAGGATCCGCTGCACGCCGATACAGCTCTGGCCCGACTGGTAATACGCGCCGAACGCGAGACGCTCGACCACGTAGTCGAGCTGCTCGCGCTGGTCCGCGTCGACGATCGCCGCCGCGTTGCCGCCGAGCTCCAGCACGACCTTCTTCTTCCCGGCCCTCTCCTTGAGCGCCCAGCCCACGGCCGGCGAACCGGTGAACGACAGCAGCTTGAAGCGCTCGTCGGTCGTGAACAGGTCCGCGCCGTCGCGATGCGCGGGCAGCACCGAGAATGCCCCCTTCGGCAGGTCGGTTTCGGCGAGCACCTCGCCGATGATCAGCGCGCCGATCGGCGTGCGGCTCGCGGGTTTCAGCACGAACGGACAGCCCGCGGCCAACGCGGGTGCGACCTTGTGCGCGGCGAGGTTCAGCGGGAAGTTGAACGGCGAGATGAACGAGCACGGACCGATCGGCACGCGCCGCGTATAGCCGGTATAGCCTTGCGCGCGTGCCGAGATCTCGAGGTTGATCACCTCGCCGTCGATGCGCACCGACTCCTCGGACGCGACGCGGAACGTATCGATCAGCCGCGTCACTTCGCCCTTCGAATCGTTGATCGGCTTGCCGGCCTCGATGCACAGCGCCTCGGCCAGCTCGTCGAATCGCTCGCGAAAGCGCGCGACGCAGTGATCGAGCACCGCCTGACGCTTGTACGCCGGCAACTCGCGCATCGGCTTCGCGGCGTCGACCGCCGCGCCGATGGCCGCGTCGATCGCCTTCGCGTCGGCCAGCGCGACGCGGGTCGCGACCTTGCCGCTGAACTTGTCGGTCACTTCCAGATCGGTATTCGCGTAGACGGCCTCGTTGGCCAGATAGTACGGATAGGTATCCTTCAGCATGGAACGCTCCTTCCGGTGAACTGCGGATTCAGAGTTGCGCAGACAGGCGCTTGATTTCGCGGTTGAGCACGCGTTCGTTGTCCGAATAGTCGATCGGCACGTCGATCACGTGCACGCCCGGCGTCGCGAAGCAGTCGCGCAGCAGCGGCTCGAGATCGTCGGCCGCTTCGACGCGATGCCCGTGCGCGCCGTAGCTCTGCGCATACGACACGAAATCGGGGTTCTTCAACGTCATCGCGAAATCGGGGAAGTTCATGTTCTCCTGCTTCCAGCGGATCATTCCGAACGCGTCGTCGCGCAGGATCATCACGACGATGTCGAGCTTCAGCCGCACGGCCGTTTCGAGTTCCTGCGAATTCATCATGAAGCCGCCGTCGCCGCACACGGCGATCACCTTGCGCTGCGGATGCACGATCTTCGTCGCGATCGCCGACGGCAGGCCCGCGCCCATCGACGCGAGCGCGTTGTCGAGCAGCAGCGAGTTCGGTTCATGTGCACGCCAGTAGCGCGCGAACCAGATCTTGTACATCCCGTTGTCGAGACAGACGATCCCGTCGGTCGGCAGCGCGTTGTACAGGTCGTTCACGATCCGCACCGGATACATCGGGAAGCGCGGGTCGTGCTGGCCTTTCTGCAGGTGCGCGTCGAAGTGCTCCTTGATCATCGCGAAGCGCGCGAAATCCCAATGCGGCTGCGGCGCGATCGCCTCCTTCATCTGCCACACCGCGTTCGCGATGTCGCCGACCACCTCGATCTGCGGGAAGTAGACGGGATCGACCTGCGCGCCGAGGAAGTTCACGTGGATCACGGTCTTGTCGTCCGTGCGCATGAAGAACGGCGGCTTCTCGATCACGTCGTGGCCGACGTTGATGATGCAGTCCGCATGCTCGATCGCGCGGTGCACGAAGTCGCCGTCGGACAGCGTCGCGTTGCCGAGCCACAGCGGATGCGTTTCGTCGATCACGCCCTTGCCCATCTGGGTCGTGAAGAACGGGATGCCCGTCTTGTCGACGAATTCGAGCAGCATCTTGCAGGTCGTCTTGCGATTGCCGCCCGCGCCGATCATCAACAGCGGGTGGCGCGCGGCCTGGATCGCGTCGACCGCGTGCGCGACCGCCTTCTCCTCGGCCACCGGCCGCCGGCTGTAGCTGCGCGGAATCGGCTTGCCGTCGCCCTCCTCGTGCGCGATGTCCTCCGGGAGTTCGAGGTGCGCAGCGCCCGGACGCTCCTCCTCCGCGCGACGGAACGCCTCGCGCACCGCCGACGGGATGTTGCCGATCGACACGATCTGTCGCGTGAACTTCGTGAGCGGCTGCATCATGCCGACGACGTCGACGATCTGGAAGTGCCCCTGCTTGCTGGACTTGATCGGCTTCTGCCCGGTGATCATCAGCATCGGCATGCCGCCGAGCTGCGCATACGCGGCAGCCGTCACGAAGTTGGTCGCGCCCGGCCCGAGCGTCGCGAGACACACGCCGGTGCGGCCCGTCAGCCGGCCGTAGGTGGCGGCCATGAACCCGGCCGCCTGCTCGTGCCGGGTCAGCACGAGCTTGATCTTCGATCGCCGCAGCGATTCGAGCAGATCGAGGTTTTCCTCGCCGGGGATGCCGAACACATACTCGACGCCTTCGGCTTCCAGCGCCTTCACGAACAGATCCGATGCTTTCATGGGGGACTCTCGGTTGATGCCGCTTGCCCGGCTTACGAGCGCGCGACGTTCAGAACGCGCGCCGGCCTACGGCACGCGGACGCTTACCTACTGGTGACCACGGCACTGCCCGCCGCGCAACCCACGGCGGTGCCTCCCTGTGCAGGAGGACAAACGGATCCGCCCGCGCGCGGCAAGCACGCACGGGCGGCAAGGACGTTTTTGATTGTAGACGGATTCGCGGAATTCCGACTTCGGCCGAATGGCCAGGTCCGGCCGCGCGAAAGGATCGGCCTGACGGCCAATTCGACCTCAAACGGCACGCGCGGCCCTATTGTTGGACGCACCCCGATTCCATTCACCAAACATGTGAACCATGGTTGACATAGCGCGATCCATGTCCTACAGTGCGCCTACATTCAGTATCCGGACTACCGACGTCTTCGACGCGTGGTTTGCCCGCCTGCAGGATCGCGTCGCCCGGCGGCGCATCCAGGCGCGCATCGACCGTCTGTCGATGGGCAACCCGGGCGACTGGAAATCCGCCGGCTCACCCGTCGTCGAAATGCGTGTCGACCACGGCCCCGGCTATCGCGTCTATTACGTCAGACGCGGAACGATATGGGTGATCCTGCTCTGCGGCGGCGACAAGTCGACGCAACAGGCGGACATCCGCGCCGCGCACGCGATGCTCGAGCGGCTCGACCTGGAGTGATCGATGGACAAGATCAAGACCCGGCCGTGGGATTCGGCCGAACACCTGAAAACCGACGACGACATGGCCGACTACTTCGAGGCCTGTCTGCAGGAAGCCGGCGACGACCCGGCCTTCATCGCGCATGCGCTCGGCGTGATCGCCCGCGCGCGCGGCATGTCGCAGGTCGCGCGCGATGCGGGCCTGTCGCGCGAAGGTCTGTACAAGGCGCTGTCGCACGACGGCAATCCGAGCTTCGGCACGATCCTGAAAGTGATCAAGGCCCTCGGCCTGCAACTGCACGGCGCGAAGGCACACGCTTGATTCAGCGGCGTACGGCGGCGCGCCACGTGCGCGACGGCCGCGCCCGCATCAATGCAACCACTCGGCCGCCCAGCGCGGCACCAGCGAGACCAGATACAGCCCGAGCCCGATCAGCCCGCCGACCAGCGTGCCGTTGATGCGGATGTACTGCAGGTCCTTGCCGATGTTCAACTCGATCTGCCGCGACATCTCGCGTGCATCCCAGTTGCGCACCGTATCGCGGATGTGACGCATCAGGAAATCCGCGAAATCCGGCGCCATCTCGTGCACGGCCTTCTCGATGTGCTCGTTCAGCGACGCGCGCAGCGCCGGGCTCTCCGCGAGCCGCGCGCCGAGCCAGCCGCCGAGCGTCGCGGCCTGCCGGTGCAGCGTCGAATCGGGCCGCGCAAGATCGGCCTTCAGCCATGCGCGCAACTGGTCCCACAGATCGCGTACATAGTCGTTGAACGCGTCGCCGTCGCGGATGTAGCGCTTGATTTCGTCGCCCTTCGCGATGAACACCGGGTCATGCTTCAGCCGCTCGGTGAGCCGCACGACCGTTCGGTCGAAGCGCTGTCGCAATTCGTGCTCCGGATCGGCCGCCACGCCCTCGAGCACGCGGCTCACCGCGCTCGCCAGCATGCGCGCGCCGTTCTCGCCGAACCACTGCGTCGGCATGATCTTCTCGACCTTCGGGTATTGCGTCTTCAGCCATTCGACGATGAAGCCCGCGATCACCTCACGGTTCTCTTCCTTGTCGAGCACGTCGACCACCTGCCCGATCGCGTCGTCGAGCAACGCCTGGTGACGGCCGTCCTTCGTCAGCGTGTCGAGGATCGCGCCCACCGACTGCGACAGGTCGATCCGGTCGATCACCGCGCGGAACGCGTCGTGGACGAACGACTGGATCCGCGCATCGTCGGTCATGTCGAGCGCGAAGCTCATCAGCTTCGTCACGTAGCCGCCGAGCGCGTCGGTGTTCGCGGGCTCGCCGAGCCATGCGCCGAGTTTCCGTGCGGGATCGTGCTGGCGAATCTGCGCGACGAGTGCGTCGGGGCCGAGGAATTTCTCGCGCACGAACACCGCAAGGTTGTCGGCGATCTTGTCCTTGTTCTTCGGGATGATTTCGGTGTGACGCGACACGAACGGGATCGGCACGCGGCGGAACAGCGCGACGACCGCGAACCAGTCGGCGAGCGCGCCGACCATCGCGGCCTCGGCCACCGCCTTGAAACCGTCGACCCACGGGCCGCGCGGCAGCAGGATCGTCGTGACGAATACCGCGACCGCGGCCAGCAGCAGCCATAGCGCGCGGCGCTTGCTGCGTTTCAGTTCGAGGGCTTTGTCTGGCGTCATGGGCGACCGGTGAAACGGCAATGCCGCTAATATGCACCGATCGCCGGCCCGCGACAAACCCGCGCGCGTGGCGCGAGCCGGAAAGGTTGTCCGGAACAGGTTTCCCTCGACGTTTCAGCGACTCGACGCGAACACGACCAGGCCGGCCGCGTTCGCGCACTGCCTCAGAGAAACGTCTTCAGGTTCACCGCCGGATCGGCGAGCTTCGCCGGATCGGGCACGGCGCCTGCCGCGATCAGGCGCCGCGATGCACCGATGTCGCGCCCCAGATTCGCCGCGGCCACCGCGGCGATCTTCCCGTCGTCGTCCAGCCCGAACACCGTGAACGGCCCGCTCGCGGGATCGCCACGCACGACGGTCGTTCGCTCGTCGCCGAACAGCCCGAGCATCTGCAGGTTGCAATCGTACTGATCGGACCACAGCCACGGCAGCTCGGAATAGATTTCGTCCGCACCCAGCAGGTTCGCGGCCGCGACCGCCGGCTGATTCTCCGCGACCTGCCACGACTCGATCCGCACGTGACGCCCGAGCAGCGGATTGAAGTGCATCGTCACCTCGCCCGCCGCGAAGATCGCGCGATCGGCCGTCCGGCATCCCGCATCGACACGGATGCCGTTGTCGACCGCGAGGCCTGCCGCCTGCGCGAGTTCGACGTTGGGCACGACGCCGATGCCGATCACGACGACATCGGCCGACACGTCGCCGCGATCGGTCTCGACGATCGCGCCGCCGCCCGGTGCGCGGCGAATCGCGCGCGGCAGCGTCGCCATCTGGAAGATCACGCCGCGTGCGTCATGCAGTTGCCGCGCATACGCGCCGACGACTTCCGGCAACGCACGCTGCAGCAAGCGTTGAGCCGGGTCGATCACCGTCACGTCGCAACCGAGCTGGCGTGCTGCGGCCGCCACTTCGAGGCCGATGAAGCCGCCGCCGAGCACCGCCACGCGACGCCCCGGCGCGAGCTGCGCGCGCAACGCACGCGCGTCGGCAACGGTGCGCACGTAATGCGGGACGACGCCTTCGTCGACCGGTCCACCGAACGCACGCACGCGCGAACCCGTCGCGAGCACGAGCCGGGCGTACGGCAACGTCGCGCCGTCGTCGAGCCGCACGCGCTGCGCATCGCGCTCGATCGCGTCGACGCGCGTGCCGAGCCGCAGCTCGATGCGCTGCGCGTCATACCAGGCCGCATCGCGGATGAACGCACGCTGCTCGCCGCCGTCGCTCAGCAGCGCGTCCTTCGACAGCGCGGGCCGATCGTACGGCAGCTCGCGCTCCGCGCCGATCATCACGATGCGCGCGTCGGCGTCGCGCGCGCGCAGCGCCTCGGCCGTGCGCCGCGCCGCGTGGCCGGCGCCGACGATCACGAACGGGTCAGCCGACATTGACTTCCACCTGACCGTCGACGATCCGGATCGGATACGTCCGTACCGGCTCGGTGATCGGCGCGCATTTCGGCGCACCGGTGCGAATGTCGATCAGCCCCTGGTGCAGCGGGCATTCGACGCAGCCGTCTTCCACATAGCCTTCGGACAGCCGCGCGTGACCATGCGAACAGAGATCGTGCATCGCGAACAGTTCGTCGCCGATCCGGAACACCGCGATCGGCTTCTGGCCGGCGACGCGCGCCGCCGGTTCGTCTTCGGAGAATTCGTCGAATGCGCCCAGCGGATGCCATTCGGCGAGCGTTGCTTCGGTCATGACTTTTCCTTGCGTCCGTATCAGATCGGGGTGGCGAGCAGCGTTTGCACGCGCGACGTGTCGTAGATCACGCGCTTGGTCTTGTAGCGCAGCCCGTCGGGCGTGCGCACGACCGTGTCGTAGTACTTGCCGGCCTGGTACACGTTCGATTCGCCGTTGCTGCGCGTCTGCACGACCACGTAGTTGCTCTCGGTGTCGATCTCGCCGTCGCGCTCCGCGACGATCGTGAGGCCCGACGTCATGTGCCGGTACGTGTGCTCTTCGAAGATGTTCGCGTGGCGCAGCGACACCACGCGATCACGCAGCATCCGCTGGTTCGTGCAGTGGACGATCCCGACCGGCAGCCCGAGATCCGCGTTCTCCTTCGGCACGATTTCGTACGTGCAGTCCTCGGTGAACATTTCCGGCCAGTGTTCGAGCCGGTCGTTGTCGAGGTGGCCGATGTAGCGGTTCTGGAGCATGTAAATCTCGAACCACGTCTTCATGTCTTCCGTCAGGTTTTCCATCGTTCCGCGCTCCCGCTTCAATAGCCCATCAGCTTCTGGTACCCGACCCAGAACTTGCGGATCAGGCTTTCGGTGATCACCGTGTCCTGCTGGTCCGGATTGCCGCGCGACATCTCGATCACCGACGTCGCATCCGCATCTCGCACCGTGCCGCGCTGCACCAGTTCGGTCGCCTCGGTGTCTTCCATCGAGATGTAGCCGGCCGGCCCGACCAGGTTCGCCTGCTTGATGCGCAGCGCGCGCAGTTCGGGCGTGTCGTCCGCGTAGCCGAAGAAGTGGAAGATCAGCTCGAAGTTGTCCGGCCCCTTCGGCAGGATCTGGCGCGCGACCAGCGTGTTGTGGATCTGCTGGATCACGAGTTGCGGAAAGATCGGCTGGATATGGTTCGTGCAGTCCTCGTCGTATTCCGACACGAGATCGAGGATCGATTCGTCTTCCAGATGGAAGCCCTCGTCGAACGAGCGGATGTTCTGCTGCTTGTACGCGGCCGACGTGTCGTCGCCCGTCTTCGTCACGGTGATGATGCTGTGCAGCCCGTGGTTCGCATCCGGAATCGAGCGCGCCTTCATCCCGACGCGGAAGATGTTGAAGGTCGTATGGAACAGGTGCAGCATGCTCGCGTGATACGGATCCTTCACGTTCTCCATGTACAGCTTCCAGTTCGACTTCGAATACTGGCGCGTGCAGCCGAGATACTCGATCGGCTTGTGGAAGATGCGGTCGATCCACGGACGCATCTGCTCGCCGAGATAGTCGGGCAGCGGCGCCACGTCATCGCTGAAGGTCGCGAACACGAGCCCGCGATAGCTGTCGACACGCAGCTTGCGCAGCCCGTGCTGCTTCGGGTCGAAGTCGGCCGGCATTCCGGTCATCCCCTTCTGGCCGCGCCGGAACGGCACGCCGAGCAGGTTGCCCTGGTTGTCGAAGCTCCACTGGTGGTACACGCACGTGTGCGAGCTCGCGTTGCCGCGCGACTTTCGGCACACCTGCGCGCCGCGGTGCGCGCAGCGGTTCACCCATGCGGACAGCGTGCCGTCCTCGGTGCGCGTGACGACGACCGGCGTGTCGCCGACGAACGTGCTCTTGAAGTCGCCGGCGTTCGGGATTTCCGCTTCCAGCGCGACGAAGTTCCAGGTCGGGCCGCGGAAGATGCGTTCCTGCTCGCGATCGTAGACCGCGCGCGAGCTGAACACCTTGTACGGCACGCGCGAGCCGTCGTCGTGCGGAAAGCGCACGTCGGACGCGTCGTCGCGCGCGGCGAATACGACGGGCGATTCTGTCTGCTCCATGTCGGACTCCTTCTGGTTCCGTTTCGTTGATTGCATGGAGGCGATTTTTGAAAAGCTAATATTCGGCGTCTATCCGGAAAGTGCGATTGCGGCGGCGCAATATCCACTTTCGGCGGATTTCTGCGCTAGCATGGCGACACACGCGACCCGCGCACGATCGCGACCCATTCGTCGGATCGAAGCGCCCGTCGTTCATACCAAGGCCGATGCCCATGTCCCCAACGTCGTTCGAGCCGCTTGCGCTGCGTGCGCACCGGCTGTTCGAATCCCGCGATCTCGACGAGACGCGCGAGCGGATCTCGCGCGTGATGCAGCCGCATGCGCTGCTGCCGAGCGGCCGCGTGCAAGGCGCGTCGCATATGGATTTCGTGCGGCTCGGCGGGCTCGGGATCGGCACCATCGCGTTCGGCGACGCGATGCGCGTGCAGGTCGACGCCGTCGACGGCTATTACCTGCTGATGTTCTGCCTGTCCGGGCAGGCGGAAGTCCACGCGATGGGGCGCCGGCTCGGCGTCGACGGGCAGACCGGCGTGCTGTGCGCGCCCGGCGAGCGCTTCGACGCGGTGCTGTCCGCCGATTGCGAGCAGTTCGTGCTGCGCATCGATGCCGCGACCGTCGGCTCGCTGACCGGCGACCCGCGCGCGGTGCTCGACCCCGTGCTGCACATCAGCGATGCCGCGCTCACCGCGTGGCGCCAGCAGTTGATGCTCGTCGCCCGCTCGCCGGCGCTGCTCGAACGGGCGAACGCGAACCCGCGCGTCGCGTCGCAGCTCGAGCATCTGCTGATCGATTTGCTGATCGAAGGCCACCCGCCGTCGGCGCCGAGCGCGCGCCAGGATCCCGCGCCGGGCTTCGTGCGGCGCGCGCAGGAGTTCGTGAACGCGCACTACGCGCAACCGCTGCAGCTCGCCGATATCGTCCAGGCCGCCAACGTGCCGGAGCGGACGCTGCGCGACGCCTTCCTGCAGTTCCGCGGGATGAGCCCGATGCAATACCTGCGCGCGACGCGGCTCGAGCATGCGCGGGAGTTGCTGCGCGGGTCGGTGTCCGAGCGACGGATCGCCGATATCGCGCTCGATTGCGGGTTCACGCATCTCGGGCGATTCGCGATCGCGTACCGGGAGAAGTTCGGCGAATCGCCTTCGGAAACGCTCGACGGGAAGCGGTAGGCGGTAGACGGGCGCGGGCTCCCCGCCTTGGCCGATTGCCGGCCGGGGCAGCGTGCCGGCTTGCTGCCCGCCTGCATCAGCGGCATATGACATCTGCATCGCGACGCGCGCTCCGCATTCGACCTGGCCCGCCGAAATTGACCGTTAGTTGCAGTCAATGCGGAAGCGACCGTCGCTACGCCGCCAGCGCGATCATCTCCCGCGCGATCGCGCAGAACGCCGTCGTCGCGGCGCTTTCGTCGTGCAGCCGGCGGCTCATGATGATCGGCGACGTCGCCGTGGGCTCCGGCAGCCGCCGATAGACGACGCCCTTCACGCGCACGCCTTCCACACTTTCCGGCACCAGCGACACGCCCACCTGCGCGGCGACGAGCCCGAGCGCCGTCTGCAGTTCGCGCACCTCGTGCACGGCCGCCGGCACGAGCGCGCCGTCGCGCAGCGCGGACAGTTGCTGGTCCGCGAAGCTCGGCCGCGGCGTGCTCGGATAGACGATCAGCGTCTCGTTCGCGATGTCCGCGAGCGTCAGCGGCCGGTCCGGATCGGCGAGCGGATGCCCGACCGGCAGCGCCGCGATCAGCTTTTCCTCGATCAGGGCCTCGCGCACCAGCTGGTCGTCGTCGAAGCGCAGGCGGCCGAACCCGACGTCGATCCGCCCGCCCTTCAGCGCGCCGAGTTGCTCGAGCGTGAACATTTCGATCAGCGACAGCTCGACGCCCGGATGCGCCTCGCGAAACGCGCGGATCACGTCCGGCAGCGCGCCGTAGAGCGTCGACGGCACGAAGCCGATCACGATCCGCTCCGACAACTGCGCGAGCCGCCGCGTCAGCGGGCCAAGCTCGTCGGCCTGTTCGACGACGCGCGTCGCCTGCGCATAGAACACGCGGCCCGCGTCGGTCAGTTTCAGCGGCCGCGCGCCGCGCTCGAACAGCGGCAGCCCGACCTCGTCCTCGATCGCCTGGAGCTGGCGGCTCAGCGGCGGCTGCGTCATGTGCAGCCGCTCCGCGGCCCGCGTGATGTTCATTTCCTCCGCGACGGCGATGAAGTACCGAAGCTGGCGCAATTCCATTTCATGCCTCGAAGGTATGGAAGTAGTCGGAAAGAGTGTTGGACGCCGCCGGGCGGGAATTCCTACCATGTGCACCAACAGGAGGAATCGCATGATAGCAACTACCGCCACCATCGAACGCATCGAGACGCTGCTCGTTGACGTGCCGACGATCAGACCCCACAAGCTGTCGGTCGCCACGATGAATTGCCAGACCCTCGTGCTGGTCCGCGTTCGATGCACGGACGGTATCGAAGGCGTCGGCGAGGCGACCACGATCGGCGGTCTCGCGTATGGCGAGGAAAGCCCCGAGAGCATCAAGGTCAACATCGACACCTACTTCGCGCCGCTCCTGCAAGGCATGGACGCGACGCGCCCGGGCGCCGCGATGGCGCGTGCGCGCAAACTGTTCCAGGGCAACCGGTTCGCGAAGTGCGCGATCGAGACCGCGCTGTTCGACGCGCAGGCGCGCCGCCTCGGCGTGCCGCTGTCCGAGCTGTTCGGCGGCCGCACCACCGATGCGGTCGATGTCGCGTGGACGCTCGCGAGCGGCGACACGCAGCGCGACATCGCGGAAGCCGAGGCGATGCTCGACGCGCGCCGCCATCGCGCATTCAAGCTGAAGATCGGATCGAACGCGGTCGACGACGACGTCGCGCACGTGATCGCGATCAAGCGCGCGCTCGGCGATCGCGGCGACGTCCGCGTCGACGTGAACCAGGCATGGACCGAAACCGACGCGATCCGGGCCGGCGCACGACTCGCGGAGGCCGGCGTGAGCCTCGTCGAGCAGCCGATCGCCGCGACCAATCGCGCAGGGCTCAAACGCCTCACGCAGCTCGCGCAGATTCCGATCATGGCCGACGAGGCGCTGCACGGCCCCGTCGATGCGTTCGCACTCGCGCAGGACCGCGCGGCCGACGTGTTCGCGGTGAAGATCGCGCAATCGGGCGGCCTGCTCGGTGCGGCGAGCGTCGCATCGATCGCGTCGGCCGCCGGCATCGACCTGTACGGCGGCACGATGCTCGAAGGCGCGGCCGGCACGATGGCGTCCGCGCAACTGTTCAGCACGTTCGGCTCGCTGAAATGGGGCACCGAGCTGTTCGGCCCGCTGCTGCTCACCGAGGAGATCCTCGTCGAGCCGCTGCGTTACCAGGATTTCAAGCTGCACCTGCCGGCGACGCCCGGCCTCGGCATCACCTTCGACTGGGCCCGCATCGAACGGATGCGACGCAACGCCCGCTGATCCCGCATGACACGACAACCGAAACCGGAGACACAGATGAACAAGCAAGCCATCGACGCCCTGCTGAAAACCTTCGACGACGCCGCGGAAAAGCCCGGCAACCCGCGCGTGCGCGCGATCGTCAACCGGATCGTGAAGGACATCTGCTACACGATCGAGGACTTCGACGTGCAGCCGGGCGAGTTCTGGACCGCGCTCAACTACCTGAACGAAGCCGGCCGTGAATTCGGGCTGATCGCCGCGGGCCTCGGCCTCGAGCGCTTCCTCGACGTGCGGATGGACGAGGCAGAGGAGAAGGCCGGCTTCCACGGCGGCACGCCGCGCACGATCGAAGGGCCGCTGTACGTCG
Source organism: Burkholderia sp. BCC1640 (assembly GCF_902833125.1). Classification (NCBI taxonomy): domain Bacteria; kingdom Pseudomonadati; phylum Pseudomonadota; class Betaproteobacteria; order Burkholderiales; family Burkholderiaceae; genus Burkholderia; species Burkholderia sp. BCC1640. Next base: position 288,410 of record NZ_CADFEF010000001.1, read on the forward strand.
CGGGCGCGCCGGAATCGGTCGGCCATGCGCGTCTCGACGACGGCACCGATCCGGGCCAGACGCTGATCATGCGCGGTCAGGTACTCGGTCAGGACGGCGCGCCGATCGCGAATGCGCTCGTCGAGGTGTGGCACGCGAACCATCTGGGCAACTATTCGTACTTCGACCAGTCGCAGCCGGCGTTCAACCTGCGCCGCTCGATCCGCACCGATGCCGAGGGCCGCTACAGCTTCCGCAGCGTGCTGCCGGTCGGCTACAGCGTGCCGCCGGGCAGCAAGACCGAGCAACTGCTCGACCAGCTCGGCCGTCACGGCCATCGTCCGGCGCACATCCACTTCTTCGTTTCCGCGGACGGATATCGTAAGCTGACGACGCAGATCAACATCGAAGGCGATCCGCACATCTGGGACGACTTCGCATTCGCGACCCGCGAGGGGCTGATCCCGAAGATCAAGCAGGCCGAGGGCGCGGAAGGCAAGCCGTATGGCGTCGACGGGCAGTTCGCGCTGATCGACTTCGATTTCTCGCTGCTCAAGGACAAGCAGGACGTGCCGGCGAGCGAAGTCGAGCGGGCGCGTGCACAGGCCTGAGCGGTCCCGTTCGACGAATCGACAACGCAAGGAGCGCAGGATGCTGTTTCATGTGGAAATGACCGTCCGTCTGCCGGCGGACATGGATCCGGTCAAGGCGGCCACGCTGAAGGCCGAAGAGAAGGCGATGTGCCAGCGGCTGATGAACGAAGGGACCTGGCGGCATCTGTGGCGGATCGCGGGGCAGTATGCGAACGTCAGTATTTTCGACGTCGAAAGCGTGCAGCAACTGCATGACGTGTTGAGTCAGCTGCCGTTGTTTCCGTATATGGAGATGGAAGTGCGGGCGCTGTGCCGGCATCCGTCTTCGGTGCGGGAGGATGATCGGTAAGCGAACGCGACGCGCGGCGTGACTGAACGGCCGCGAAGAGTACGACACGGGCGGCCGGCGATTTTCTCGCCGGTCGCCCGTGTCGTTTTGCAGCCGTCCCGTCCAGGTATCGACCCGCATCACGACGATGCGGCGACGATCATCGCTCCTGCGCCAGATGCGCCGCGAACCCCACCGTCCCCGGCGCGATCTCCGCCTTCAGCGTCAGCGCCGGAATATCGTAATCTCCCGCGTTCTGCCGCCGGAACGGAATCGGCTGCGCGGTCCACAGTTCGTCGAGACGCTTGCCGAGCGCAGCACGCGTTTCATCGAAGCGCGCATCGTCCATCCGGTGCGTCTGGTAGATCACGAACGGCGGCAGCACGTCGAAGCCGGGGTAATAGAGAATCCCGTGCTGGATCGGAAACAGCACGTCGTCGATCGGCCCGTTGATGCCGCGTGCGCTGTAATGCGACTCCCAGCCGCCCGTCGTGACGACGATCATCGCGCGCTTGCCCGCAAGCGACCCTTCGCCGTAACGGTCGCCCCAGTGCAGGTCGGAATGTTCGCCGACGCCGTATGCAAAACCATACGCATACACGCGCTCGACCCAGCCCTTCATGATCGCCGGCATCGAAAACCACCACAGCGGAAACTGCAGGATCACCGCGTCGGCCCACTTCAATTTTTCCTGTTCGCGCGCGATGTCTTCGCTTTGCGTGCCCGTCGCGAACGCGTGCTTCGAGTCGAGCGACGGATTGAAACGCGCGTCGGGCGTGCGATCCGTCACGTCGTTCGCGTCGAACGCGGCCTTCCAGTTCATCGCATACAGGTCCGTCACCTGCACGCTATGCCCCGCCGCTTCGAGCCGCTCGACGGCAAAGTCGCGCAGCGCGCCGTTCAGCGAACGCGGTTCCGGATGGGCATAAACGATCAGCACATTCATGTTCGTCACTCCGTTGATTGAATGACTGCAGGATGCCGTCGCCAAAGGTATATTTGAAATGAATTCCTGATATTCCAGGTATAGCCATGAACAATCTCAGACGACTGGATCTGAACCTGCTGGTCACGCTCGACGTGCTGCTCGCCGAGCACAACGTCACGCGTGCAGCCGAAAAACTGAACATGTCGCAGCCGTCGGTCAGCGTGCAGTTGCAGAAACTGCGCGATTTCTTTGGCGATCCGCTGTTGCTGCCCGGACCGCGCGGCATGCGGCCGACCGCGCGGGCGGAAACGTTGCGCGAGGCGCTGCGTGACGCGCTCGACGCGGTCGAACGCGCGGTGCTGACGGCCACGCCGTTCGATCCGGCAACCGCGACGAACACGTGGCGCGTGGCCGCGACCGACTACGGCGAATCGACGATCGTCCTGCCCGCGCTGAACATGCTGCGGTCGGCCGCCCCCGCGACGCGCCTCGCCGTCGTCGAGCTCGTGCCGCCGCGCATCGAGCAGGACGCGGAGCGAAACGGCATCGACCTGGCCTTCCACACGACGGAAGGTTCACCGGAAGGGATGCGGCGCCTGCCGCTATTCGTCGAGCGCTACGTGCTCGTCGGCCGCGTCGGTCATCCGAAGCTGAAGCGGCGCCCGACGCTCGCGCAGTTCGGCGCGCTGGAACACGTGATCGTATCGCCCGACGGCGGCGGCTTCTTCGGCGTGACCGATGAAACCCTCGCGAAAGCGGGCGCCGCGCGGCGTGTCGTGCTGTCCGTTCCGCATTTCCTGTTCGTGATGTCGGCCGTCGCCAGCACGGATCTCGTCGCGATGCTGCCCGAGCGTCTGGTGCGCGACGTGCCCGCGCTGCGCGTGGTGGAAGCGCCCGTTCACGTTCCCGGCTATGAAATGTCGATGTTGTGGCACGAGCGCGTGCACCGCGATCCCGCGCATCGATGGTTGCGCGAGACGATCGCGGCGTCGGTGTAAGTCGTTCGCGAAGGCCGCTCGGTGCGCGCGTCGGCCACCGTCGCCGCCGCGCTCGCCCCGGTGCCGGCAAACAGACATGCATTCAGGACTTGAAACTGCCTCGGACACTGTATATATTTACAGTGCTTTTGCACCATTTGACCCGAATTCCGTCACCCATGACGGACGGACTTTTGTGAGGCGACCATGTTCCAGTCATCCGCATTCGATCCCGAGCAACCCGGCTTCAACCCCGCCCACTTCGAACGCGCCGCGCAGCGGGCGGTCGTCGACCTGCAGCGTGTCGTCGGCGGCCCCGCCCAACGCGCGCTCGGCCTGCGGCGCCGCACCCATCCGGCCGCCGTCCGCACGATGAGCTGGCAGGCGCTGCTGAACGTCGAGGAACTCGCATTCTCGAATACCGGTTTCCTGAGCCGCAACGACCCGACGGTCGTCGACGCGTTCATCCGCCTGCGCGACAGCCGGCTGGTCGCGGCCGATGTCGAGGAACCGGTCGACTGGCGTCGCGACGACGACGACCTGCCGGCCGTCTACCTGATCGTCAAGGCGATGCTGGAAGCGGAAGAGGAAGAGCGCGCCGAAGCGGCCTGACGCACGCCGGCCGGTCGCGAATGGCGTTCTGACGGAATCGCGTCGCCACGTTGCAGGGCGACGCGGGAAGTCGCCAGCGCATCGCGCGACGCACGCCGCCGTTTCGCAACCCGGAACGACGCCCGTTACAGCCGCGCCGCGAGTCGCGATCCCTGATCGATCGCACGCTTCGCATCGAGCTCGGCCGCCAGTTCCGCGCCGCCGATCAGATGCACCGAGCGTCCGGCCGCCTGCAACGGCGCGAGCAGCGCGCGCTGCGGCTCCTGCCCCGTGCACAGCACGATCGTGTCGGCTTCGATCAGTTCATGATCGGTCCGCTGCTCGCCGTACGACACGTGCAGCCCGCGCGCATCGATCCGTTCGTAGTTCACGCCGCCGATCATCTTCACCTGCTTCATCTTCAGCGTCGCGCGGTGAATCCAGCCGGTCGTCTTGCCGAGCCCCTTGCCGAGCGGCGCGGCCTTGCGCTGCAGCAGCGTCACTTCGCGAGCCGGCGCCGCGACCTGCGCGCGCGTCACGCCGCCGCGCGTCGCGGCCGGATCGGTCACGCCCCACTCCGCTTTCCACTCTTCCAGATCGAGCGTCGGCGACTCGCCGCCCTGCACCAGATATTCGGCGACGTCGAAGCCGATGCCGCCGGCGCCGACCACCGCGACACGCCGGCCGACCGGCTGCCCGCCGGCCAGCACGTCGATGTAGCTGAGCACGTTCGGCCCGTCCTGGCCGGGAATCTTCGGGTCGCGCGGCGCCACGCCGGTCGCGAGCACGATTTCGTCGTAGCCGCCCGCGATCAGGTCGCTCGCATCGACGCGGCGGTTCAGGTGCAGGTTCACGCCGGTCAGCTCGACCTGACGGCCGAAATAACGCAGCGCTTCGTCGAACTCCTCCTTGCCCGGAATCCGCTTCGCCATGTTGAACTGGCCGCCGATCTCCGGCGCCGCGTCGAACAGATCGACGTGGTGGCCGCGCTGCGCGAGCACGGTCGAGCACGCGAGCCCGGCCGGCCCCGCGCCGACCACCGCGATGCGCTTCGGCTGCTGCACGCGCGTATAAATCAGCTCGGTCTCGTGGCATGCGCGCGGATTCAGCAGGCATGACGCGATCTGGTTCTTGAACGCGTGGTCGAGACACGCCTGGTTGCAACCGATGCAGGTGTTGATCTCGTCTGCCCGGCCCTGCGCGGCCTTGACGACGAACTCGGCATCCGCGAGCAGCGGGCGCGCCATCGACACCATGTCCGCGCAGCCGTCCGCGAGAATCTGCTCGGCCACCTCGGGCCGGTTGATCCGGTTGGTCGTCACGAGCGGGATGCCGACCTCGCCCTTCATCTTCTTCGTCACCCACGCGAACGCGCCGCGCGGCACCGACGTCGCGATCGTCGGCACGCGCGCCTCGTGCCAGCCGATCCCCGTATTGATGATGGTCGCGCCCGCGCGCTCGACGGCCTTCGCGAGCTGCACGGTTTCGCTCCAGTCGCTGCCGTCCGGGATCAGGTCGAGCATCGACAGTCGGTAGATCAGGATGAAGTCGCGCCCGACCGCCTCGCGCGTGCGCGCGACGATCTCGATCGGCAGGCGGATCCGGTTCTCGTACGAACCGCCCCATTGGTCGCCACGCTTGTTCGTATGCATCGAGATGAACTGGTTGATCAGGTAGCCCTCGGAGCCCATGATCTCGACGCCGTCGTAGCCGCCCTCGCGCGCAAGCTGCGCGCAGCGGACGAACGCGCGGATCTGCCGCTCGACGCCGCGCGCGCTGAGTTCGTGCGGCGCGAACGGCGAGATCGGCGACTTGATCTTCGACGGCGCGACCGCGAACGGGTGGTAGCCGTAGCGGCCGGTATGCAGGATCTGCAGCGCGATCTTGCCGTCGTCCGCATGCACGGCGTCGGTGATCACGCGATGGCGCCGCGCGCCGGCCGACGTCATCAGCGTGCCGCCGAACGGCTTGGTCCAGCCGGCCACGTTCGGCGCGAAGCCGCCGGTCACGATCAGGCCGACGCCGCCGCGCGCACGTTCGGCGAAATAGTCGGCGAGCCGCGGCAGCGTCTTGCGGCTGTCCTCGAGGCCCGTGTGCATCGAACCCATCAGCACGCGATTCTTCAGCGTGGTGAAGCCGAGGTCGAGCGGCGCGAGCAGGTGGGGAAAGGAAGTCGTCATGGTGAGTCTGCCGATAAGCGATACGTGCCATCGTAGGCTGCGCGCCGCCTTGAACGTGAGGGGGCAAACAGCCATAATGCTTGTCATTTCCGGCCAAATCGACATGACCTCCCCGTCACGCAAGGACCACCTCGGGCTACGCCGGCCGACGATTCCGGTCGCCTACACGCGCCTGCTGCTGCAGGCGCTGGCCGCGCGCGGCGTCGATCCGGCCGCCGTGCGCACGGGCACCGGGCTGCGCGATGCCGTATTGGCCGAACCGGACGCGCGCGTCGCGCCGTCGCAATGGGGCCGGCTCGTGCTCAACGCGATCGAGATCGGCGGCGATCCGGGCATCGGGCTCGCGTTCGGGCTGCTGTTGAAGCCAACCGTGCACGGCTTCCTCGGTTATGCGACCCTGACCGCGCGGGACATCCGCGAAGCACTGGTCGTCACGCAGCGCTACTTCCGGATGCGCAACCGCCAGTATCGGCTGACCTATGCGGAGGACGACGACGGCGCGACGCTCGAACTGCACGGCGTGCAGGCGAGCCCGGTGCTGCAGCATCACGTGATGTTCGAGTTCGTGCTGACGGGGCTCGCGCAGAACATCTCGCAGTGGTCCGGGCGCGCGTCGCCGCCGATCGCGCTGCGCTTCGCATGGCCGGAGCCCGATTACTTCGCACGCTATCGCGACCAGTTGCCACCGGTCGAATTCGGCTGCGCGGCGAACGCGCTGTGGATCGCGCACGACGTGCTGGACTGGCCGCTGCCGCTCGCCGACGAAGTCGCGCACCGGCAAGCGCTCGTGCAGGTCGAGCGCGAGTATGCGCAGGTGCGTCAGGAGGAAGGCGATCTGGTCGAGCGCGTGCGCGCGGAACTGGCGCGAACCGCCGGCAACTATTCAAGTCCGGAGGCGCTCGCCGACGCGCTGCTCGTGTCGACGCGCACATTGCGGCGCCGGCTCGAGGAAGCGGGGTCGAGCTATCGGCAACTGCTCGACGAAGCGCGGTTTCGCGATGCGAAGCTATTGCTGTCGGCGTCGGATCTCGACCTGAAGACGATCGCCGAGCGGCTGCAGTTCACCGACCCGGCGAATTTCACGCGCGCATTCCGGCGCTGGGCCGGGCAGACGCCGAGCGCCTATCGGGAAGCGGCCGCCGGAGCCACGCACGAATGACCGGAGAACGCGGGCGGCGCCACGCGCCCCGTTGATATTTCATCGTTCGGTCGAACGACGATCGGCCTCTTCGTGCAAGTACGCCGCACACCCGCTTCCTCCGAGCCGGCGAGCGCGTGACGCGTCAGCCGCCGACGTCGATCCGCGCGCCGCCGTCGCCCTCGCCTGCGTCGATTCGCACGTCGCCCGTCGCGGCGACGATCGCGTCGTACACCGCATCGGTCACGCACACCACCGGCACCGCGATCGCATACAGCTCGGCAGCAACGATCGCGCCGATCGAGATGATCAGGTCGCGCTCCTTCAGCACGATCCCGACCGGCCCCGTGCCGTTGCGCACCGCTTCCGCGAGCACGCTGCTGCTCGAACTCGAGCCCTTCGCATGCGGCATCACCATGATCCGGCCGGCCAGGCTCGCGCCCGCCTGCGGATGCCCGCGATCGACGATCCGCCCCGCGCCCGAGTCGTAGCCGCCCCAGAAGCTGAGCGGCTTGTCGAGCACGATCGTCGGCGCGCATGCGCTGCCCGACACGAGCGTATCGCCCGTCAGTTTCCGAACGCTTGCTTCAGTCATCGAATCGCACCTTTCCTTCGAACGCGGAACGCACGCACTCGCGCATGCTGCCGTACGCGACCGTGACGCCGATGTTCGCGGGCGCATACGACGCCCATTTCCCCGAGTTCGTCATCACCAGGCCCGACAGCTGTTTCATCACCGGCGTGATGTACGTGCAGGTGTCGACGACGATCTGGATGCCGCGCGCGTCGAACTTGTCGGCAAGCCCGAGTTCGCCCAGTTCCCACAAGATGAAGCGGCTCGTGTTCACGTAGAAATCGCACTTCGGCTTGCCGTCGAACTGGTCGAGCAGCGCGTCGAGCGTGCGGAATTCGGCCAGCGAGAAGTGCGGCGTGCCGAGCGCGACCGCGACGAGCGCATCGCCGGCCGCGCCGTGATTCAGCGTGCGGCGGATCTCGTCGAGATCGGCCATTGCGACATCGACCGTTCGCTGCGCCACCTGCCCGTGCAGCGCGGCGTCGAGCGTCGGCGCCTCGGGCGTGACGCCCACCGCATGGAACAGCGCGACCGCGCCGCTCGATGCGGCGGCCGCGCCGAGCGCCTTGAGTTCGTCCTCGGTGGTGTCCGCCGGCAGCCCGACGATCGCCGGCACGGTCGCGCCGGCAATCCGGCCGATCAGCAATCCGAGCGCGGCGAAATAGATGTCGCGCGACGGCCGGTGGCCGAAGTCCGGCGCGTTGAACACGATCCGCGCCGCGCGATTCGATTCGACGTGCAGCCCCGCATACGGCGCGCGCCCGGTGATCGCGGCGGCCAGATCGAGAAAGTCGCCGTAGCGGCTGGTGCGCGCGCCGAGCACCGAGTTGGCGAACACGATCGCATTGGATTCGGCCCACGCGATCTGCTCGCCCAGGCGCGGACGATTCTTCAGCTGATACGGCGCGCACGTGAAGCTCGACTCGCAGCCGAGCTGGAGATGCGCATGCATCAGGCGTTGCGCGTCGCGCTGGATCGTGCGGTCGCCGTGATACAGCTCGGGATGGATCAGGTCGAGCGACCCGACGTTCAGCGTGGTCGGCACCGCGACCTGCGCGCCGGTGTCGACGAAATACTCGACGAAGTCGAGACTGGTCTGGCCGTGGTAAAGACAGCCGTCGATATGCGCGGACGTGATGTCGATCAGGCGCGGCGCCGACATGACCTCGGCCGTGCGCGAGACGATCCGCATCGCGCGCGCGACGCCGTCGCCGAATGCGCCGCGCAACATCGCGTCGTCGCGCTCGCTCAACTGCAGCATGGGGGTGCTCCTCGTGTCTCGTCCGGTGGATCCGGATCGCTTTTGTAATACTACCGCGCGCGTCGCGCCTATCGCTGCGCCGTCAGGCTGAACAGCTCGTCGCGCAGCGCCTTGGCGCGGCCGCGGCCGAACTGCGTCTCGAACTCGTCCTGCGCGGCCTGCCACGCGACTTTCGCCTGCGCGTAGGTGCGCTCGCCGAGCTTCGTCAGGCTGAGCGCATGCGCGCGCGCGTCATGCTCGGACGCGGCCGCGGCGACGAAGCCGTCGCGCTGCAGCGGCTTCAGCGCGCGCAACAGCGTCGTGCGATCCATCACCAGCGCATCGGCGAGTTCGCTCATCACCAGGCCGGGCCGGTGCGACAGGTTCGCCATGATCGAGAACTGCGCGGGCGTGACCCCGACCGGGGCCAGATGCCGCTCGTAAAGCTGCGTGACGAAGCGCGCCGCCTGACGCAGCGCGAGGCAATTGCAGGCGTGGGCCATCTGGAGATCGTTCATGACCGGCAATTTATATGTGCATATGCATAAAGTCAATGTACACTCCGCCGTAACATGGCCGGGCCGGCCGCGTGGATCAGGCGCCCCGCCATCGCCTCGAGGAGACGGACATGGACTACATCGACAAGCTGCGGATTTTCCGGTCGGTGGTGGAAATGCGCAGCTTCACGCGCGCCGCCGACATGCACGGCCTCGCGCGGCCGGTCGTGTCGCGGGCGGTCGCGGATCTGGAGGCGCGCTTCGGCAGCCGCCTGCTGCATCGGACCACGCGCCAGGTCTCGCTGACCGAGACCGCCGAGCGCATCTACGAACGCTGCGCGGCCGTGCTCGACGAACTCGACTCGCTGGAAGCGCAGGCGCAGTCGCACACGCGCGAGCCCGAGGGGCTGCTGCGCCTCGTCGCGCACACGACGGCCGCGCTGAACCGGCTCGTGCCGCTGATCGCCGGCTTCAAAGCCGCGCATCCGAAGGTGCGCCTCGACGTCACGCTGACCGAGCGCCCGGTCGACCTCGTCGGCGAAGGCTACGACATCGGCATCGTCGTGCCGTACATGCTGACGAGCGAGACGACCATCGTGCGGCTGGTCGAACGCATTCCGGTGGTGATCGTCGCGACGCCCGCGTATCTGCGCACGCATCCGCGTCCCGAAACGCCGGCCGGCCTCGCCGGTCATGCGTTCGTGCCGCTGTCGCCGTCGCTGCGCCGGCCCGCGCTGTCGTTCCGCGTCGACGGCGACACGCTGACCGTGCCGTTGAGCTTCGACATCTCGTCGAACAGCCCCGTCTTCAACCGCGAAATGGTGATGCACGACTTCGGCATCGGCGTCGTGCCGAAAACGCTCGTCGAAGCCGAGCTCGCGTCGGGCGCGCTCGTGCAGTTGCTCGACGGGGCCGACCTCGTCGACGCGTTCGTCGAAATCAAGCTCGCGTACGCGAATCGCGCGCTGCTGCCGGCGAAGGTCAAGGCGTTCATCGACTACACGGCCGCGTACTGCGACCGCGAAGGCGGGATTGCTCCGGCCGCCGCCTGATCCGGCGCGAAAACGCGCCGTTGCACCGTCGATTGGTACAGCCACGGCACCAATCTGATCCTGCCTCGCCGCTCGCTTCAGGCTGCGCTGCCACCTAACATGTGCACATGCACAAGTCCACGCTTACCGATGACGATTGCTTCGCGGTCCGGCAAGCCGCCCGGCGGATCTCGCAGTTCTACGAGCGCTACCTGTCGCAGGCGGGCGTCACGCCGTCGCAGTACAGCATTCTCGCGCTGCTGCGGGAGCGCCCGGGTCTGACGATGGCGACGCTGTCGGCGGTACTGGTGATCGAACGCACGGCGCTGCTGCGCGCGCTCAAGCCGCTGATCGGCGCGACGCTGGTCGCGGGCCGGATCGAGCCGCGCTGCCGCCGCCAGACGTTCGCGCTGACCGCGCACGGCGAAACGAAGATCGCCGACGCGCAGGTGCACTGGCTCGCCGCGCAGGAGGCGTTCGAGCAGCGGTTCGGGTCGGCGCAGGCCGCCCGCCTCAGAGACGAATTGTTCCGGATCACACACAACCTCCCGGAACGCTGACCCCTTCCCCGATCGGCGACGCGTCGTCGGTCGTTTCAATTAGTGCATATACATAGGTGAATCGATGGACACGACCCAAGCCGCTGCCTCCCGCGAGGCAGCCACAACCGACCGGCCGGCAAGGCAGCAACGCCGCGTGCCGTGGATGCGGATCGCGGTGGCCGCCGTCGTCGTCGCGATCGCGGCCGCGGCGCTCGACTGGCTGTTCGTGCTGCGCTTCCAGGAAAGCACCGACGATGCGTATGTCGGCGGCGACGTCACGGTGCTCGCGCCGAAGGTGAACGGTTTCGTCGACAAAATACTCGTGACCGACAACCAGCGCGTGAAGGCCGGCGACGTGCTCGTGCGGCTCGATGCGCGCGACTACGATGCGAAGCTCGCACAGGCGACCGCCGAAGTCGACAGCGCGCGCGCCGCGGTGACCGAACTCGAGGCGAAGCAGCAGCTTCAATACGCGGTGATCGGCCAGCATGCGGCGGACAGGAATGCGTCGTCAGCCGAGCTCACGCGTGCGTCGTCCGATCGCGTGCGCTATCGCGAACTGGTGAAATCCGATGCGGTGTCGAACCAGATCGTCGAACGCGCGGACGCCGATTATTCGAAGGCGGATGCGGCCGTCGCGCGCAGCGACGCCGCGCTGCTCGCATCGAAGCGGCAGCTCGACGTGCTCGGCGCGCAGCTCGCCGATGCACGGGCCCGTGTGAACACGGCACTCGCCGCGCAACGCGTCGCAGCGCTCAACGTCGAGTACACGACGATCCGCTCGCCGGTCGACGGTTACGTCGGCAACCGCACGGGCCGCGTCGGGATGCTCGCGAACGTCGGCGTGCCGCTGCTGACGGTCGTGCCCGTGTCCGGGCTGTGGATCGACGCGAACTTCAAGGAAGACCAGCTGCGCAAGATGCGCGCGGGCGATCGCGTCGACGTCGCGCTCGACGCGTCGAGCACGCGCCTGCACGGCCGCGTCGACAGCCTGGCGCCCGCGACCGGTGCGACCTTCAGCGTGCTGCCGCCCGAGAACGCGACCGGCAACTTCACGAAGATCGTCCAGCGCGTGCCGGTGCGCGTGCATCTCGATCCGCAGCCGGGCATCGAGCATGTGCTGCGTCCCGGCCTCTCCGCGGTCGTGACCGTGCACACCGACCACACGAACTGAACGGGAGCCTGCGATGACCACCGCGTTTTCCGGCGACCCCGCGTCGCAACCGACGAAGCAGCGCGTCTTCGCGTTCGCGCTGATGTGCGTCGGCTTCTTCATGGCGACGCTCGACATCCAGATCGTCGCGTCGTCGCTGCGCGACATCGGCGGCGGCCTGTCCGCGAGCCAGGACGAGTTGTCCTGGGTGCAGACGGCCTACCTGATCGCCGAAATCATCGTGATCCCGATGTCGGGCTGGCTGTCGAGGGTGATGTCGACGCGCTGGCTGTTCGTCGCGTCGGCCGTCGGCTTCACGATCACGAGCATGCTGTGCGGGCTCGCGTGGGACATCAACTCGATGATCCTGTTCCGCGGGCTGCAGGGCGCGCTCGGCGCCGCGATGATCCCGACCGTGTTCACGACCGCGTTCGTGCTGTTTCCGGGCAAGCAGCGGCTGATCGCGTCGACGACGATCGGCGCGCTCGCGTCGCTCGCGCCGGCGATCGGGCCGGTGATCGGCGGCTGGATCACCGATCAATGGTCGTGGCACTGGCTGTTCTACCTGAACCTCCTGCCGGGCATCGCGGTGGCCGCGCTGGTGCCGCGCTACGTGCATATCGACGCACCCGATCTCAGCCTCATCAAGCGCGGCGACTATCGCGGCATCGCGCTGATGTCGGGCTTCCTCGGCTGCCTCGAATACGTGCTGGAAGAAGGCCCGCGCAAGAACTGGTTCAGCGACGATGCGATCGTCATCTGCGCGTGGATCTCCGGCATCTGCGGCTTCCTGTTCATCGTGCACGCATTGACTGCGGAAGACCCGATCGTCGATCTGCGCGCGCTCGCCGTGCGCAACTTCGGGATCGGCAGCCTGCTGTCGTTCGTCACGGGCATCGGGATCTTCGTGACGGTGTTCCTGACGCCGCTGTTTCTCGCGCAGGTGCGTGCGTTCAGTTCGCTGCAGATCGGCATCGCGCTGCTGTCGGTCGGTGTGTTCCAGCTGCTCGCGCTCTGCGCGTATGCGTTCGCCACGCGCTACTTCAGCATGCGCGCGCTGCTCGTGTTCGGGCTCGTCTGCTTCGGCCTCGGCTGCTACCTGTACACGCCGATCACGCACGACTGGGGCTGGCGGGAACTGCTGCTGCCGCAGGCGCTGCGCGGCATCGGCCAGCAGTTCAGCGTGCCGCCGATCGTGACGATGGCACTGGGCTCGCTGCCGCAATCGCGGCTGAAATCGGCGAGCGGCCTGTTCAACCTGATGCGCAACCTCGGCGGTGCGATCGGCATCGCGGTGAGCGCGACGATGCTCAACGACCGGCTCAACTTCCACTACCTGCGCCTGAACGAACACGTGAGCGCCGGCGAGCCGCAGGTCGCGTCGCTGCTCGATCGCCAGACCGCGTACTGGACCTCGGTGGCCGGCAACACGCTCGATACCGCGCAGGCGGGCCTCGCGAACCTGCACCGCCTGATCTATCGCGAAGCGCTGACGCTCACCTACGCGGATGCGTACTACGCGCTGTCGCTGTGCTTCGTGGTCGCGCTGCTTGCCGTCGCGTTTTCCCGTCCCATCACCCTGAACGCGCCGCCGCCGGACGCGCACTGAAGCCAAGGTCGTCATCATGAAAAAGCTACTCGTCGCGCTGGCCGTCAGCGCATTCGCCGCAGGGTGTGCGGTACAGCCCGCGCAGCACCCGGCGCTGCACGATTCCGTGCAATCGCTCGCGCCCGCCGCGTGGGACACCGACGTGCCGCGCGCGGACATCGACGCCGCCGCGTGGTGGGCGCAGTTCAACGACCCCGTGCTCGACCGGCTGATCGCGACCGTGCTCGACGGCAACCTCGATCTGCAGGCCGCGGCCGAACGCGTGAAGCAGGCGCAGGCGCTGACCGTGCAGAAGCGCGCGGCGCTGCTGCCCGAACTCGACGCGACCGCGCGTGCGTCCGACGCGCGCCAGAACACGCCGCCGCCGCTCGGCTACGTGCGGCAGGCCGGCGCGGGACTCGCGCTGAGCTGGTCGCCGGACGTGTTCGGCGGCGAACGGCTCAACCTGCTGGCGGCGCAGGCCGAGCTGGTCGGGCAAAAGCACGCGGAAGACGCGATGCGGCTCGCGCTCGCGGCCGATGCGGCCTCGGCCTATGTGGATCTGCGCTGGGCGCAGCAGGAACTGGTGATCCTGCAGGACAACGCGGCGATCCGCCGGCATGCGCTCGAACTCACGCGCAAGCGGCAGGCGTTCGGGTTGTCGACGGAGCTCGACGTCACACGCGCGCAGAACCAGCTCGATGCGCTCGAAGCGCGGATTCCGCCAACACAGGCGCAGATCGCGCATCAGCTCAACCTGATCGCCGTGTATTCGGGCCGCACGCCCGAATCGATCGACCGGCTCGTGCTCGCGCAGGCCGGCGCGATTCCGGCGCCGCCTGCCGGGTCGCCCGCCACGCTGCCGTCGCAGGCGCTGCTGCGCCGGCCGGACGTGCTCACCGCGTACGCCCAGGTCGAGCGGCGCGCGGCGCAGGTCGGCGTCGCGAAGGCCGAGCGGTATCCGAAGTTCTCGCTGAACCTGACGGACGGGATTCTGGCCGCGTCGTATCTCGGGTTGCCGACGCTGACCGACAACCTGTTCAGCGCGGCGTTGAGCGCGACGAGCCCGATCTTCAACGCGGGGCGAATCACCGCCGACATCACGCAAAGCGAAAGCCGGATGCGCGAGTCTGAACTCGGGTTGCGGCAGACGATGCTGCAGGCGCTGCGGGAAGTCGAGGACGCGCGTGCGAACCTCGTCAGCAGCGATGAAGCGACGCGGCGCCTCGATAGCGCGCTCTCGGCGTCGGACAAGGCGCTCGGGTTGGCGAACCAGCTCTACAAGGGCGGCGCGACGGATTTTCTGGACGTGCTGTCAGCGCAGGAGGTGTATCTGCGGGATTCGGATGCGCTCAATCAGGTCCGGCGCGAGCATGCGCTGGCGGCGGTCGCGTTGTATCGGTCGCTCGGCGGTGGGTGGAGCAGGAACGAGGCGGTGGGTGAAGCGCAGGCCGTCGCTGCCACCGCCGCGCGGGAGTGACCGCGGCCATGCGATGCCGGCGCCGTCGTCCGCGCACGTGAAGCCGGGCGTGCGGCGCGATCAGCCCGCGACGGGCCACCGGTATCCGATCACCTCGCTCACCGGATACGCAAGCTCGCGCACTTCCTCCAGCTGATTGCCGCCGAACAGGTGCACACGCTCGTCGTCGTGACGCAGGTAGAACCCGACGTGCCCCTTCCAGCTCGCCGGGTCGTCGCGCGTCAGGATCGCGATGCAGCCGTACACCGGACGCTCCAGAGGCCGCCCCCATTCGAGCCACGAACGCGCGAGCGCCGACCCCGTGCCGCGAATGCCCGCATGCGTCATGCACCAGTTGACGAACGACGAGCACCACGAAATCTTGTCGTCGTAGCCGACGAGATTCGTGTGGTTGTTGTATTCGACGATGCGCGGATTGATGCTGCCGGGCGGGAAGCGGCGAATGCCCAGCTCGGCCAGTGCGACGGCCATCCACGGCGGATGGCCGGCTGGCGGGTTGCCCTCGGGGTTCGATCGGATCACGACGGTCTCGATGGAATGCGGGTGGGATGTCGCTCGATCTTCGCACGAATGCGGCGGTATGGTGGTGTCGATTCGGGTCGCCCTGTTCGTATCGACGGTGCCGCGTGCACCCGTCGTCGTTGCCGGCCGCTGTCGCCGCTGCCGATTCAACACAAAGAAGCGAACAATGCGCCGGATTTTTTCCTCTCGTTCGAATTCGAAATGCGGCGCAAGTTGTTCCGCATCGACGACGATGCTCCCCCGGGCCGCGTCATCGCGAAACCGCCCCGCCTCGCGGCGGGGCGATTTCGTCGCCCCCTCCCCGTCACTCCACCGTCACCGATTTCGCGAGGTTCCTCGGCTTGTCGATATCCGCGCCGCGTAGGCAAGCCGCGTGATACGCGAGCAGCTGAAGCGGCACGACATGCAGGATCGGTGACAGCAGCCCGTAGTAATCCGGCATGCGCAGCACCGACACGCCTTCGCCGTTGTCGATCCGCGTATCGGCATCGGCGAATACGTAAAGCTGCCCGCCCCGCGCCCGCACTTCCTGCATGTTCGACTTGAGCTTCTCGAGCAACGCGTCGTTCGGCGCAATCGTCGCGACCGGCATCGCGTGCGTCACGAGCGCGAGCGGCCCGTGTTTCAGTTCGCCGGCCGGATACGCTTCCGCGTGGATGTACGAAATCTCCTTCAGCTTCAGCGCCCCTTCGAGCGCGATCGGGTAATGCAGCCCGCGCCCGAGGAACAGCGCGTTCTCGTGCCGCGAGAATTCCGCGGCCCAGCGTTCGATCTGCTGTTCGAGCGCGAGCACGTCCTCGAGCGCGTTCGGCAGCCGTCGCAACTGCGTCGTATAACGCGCGAGCTGCGCATCGTCGACGTAGCCGCGCAGCCGGCCGAGCGTCACCGCGAGTATGAACAGCGCAACGAGCTGCGTCGTGAACGCCTTGGTCGACGCGACGCCGATTTCCGGGCCGGCGCGCGTCAGGAACCGCAAGCCGGTCTGGCGCATCATCGCGCTGGTCGGCACGTTGCAGATCGCCAGCGTATCGATGTGGCCGAGCGCCTGCGCATACTTGAGCGCGGCGAGCGTGTCGGCGGTCTCGCCGGATTGCGACACGCTGACCACCAGCGTGTTCGGCAGCGCGAGCGCGTCGCTGTAACGGTATTCGCTCGCGATCTCGACCTGCGCGGGCAGGCGCGCGATCGTCTCGAGCCAGCGGCGCGCGGTGAGGCCGGAATAGTGACTCGTGCCGCACGCGAGAATCAGCACGTTGTCGATCTGTTCGAACGCGCGTGCGGCATCCGGGCCGAATATCGCCGGATCGAACAGCCCCGCATCGGGAATCGTCGCGGCGACGGCCTGCGGCTGCTCGAAAATTTCCTTCTGCATGAAATGCCGATACGGCCCGAGCTCGACCGCGGCCTGCGCCGACGAGACGGTCTGGATCGGGCGATCGACCGGCGTGCCGCCACGCTCGAGGATTCGCACGCCGCCCGGCGTCAATTCGACGATGTCGCCTTCCTCGAGAAAGATGAAGCGATCGGTGATGCCGGCGAGCGCGAGCGCGTCGGATGCGAGAAAACATTCGTCGTCCTTCAGGCCGACGACGAGCGGCGATCCGACCCGCGCGCCGATCAGCCGCTGCGGCTCATGCTTGCTGAACACCGCGATCGCGTATGCGCCGTGCAGTTGCGACGTCGCATCGCGCACGGCGGCGAGCAGATCGCCGCGATACTTGCTGTGAATCAGATGGGCGACGACCTCGGTGTCGGTCTGGCCATCGAACTGGTAGTGCTCGTCAGACAGTTGCCTGCGCAACGTTTCATGATTCTCGATGATGCCGTTGTGCACGAGCGCGATTTCGTCGCGCGAGAAGATCGGATGCGCATTGCAGGTGGCGGGCGCGCCATGCGTCGCCCATCGCGTATGCGCGATGCCGGTGCTGCCGGACAGCCCGGCGCTGCGCACGTGCGCGTCGAGATCGGCGACCCGCGACACACTGCGCTCTCGTCGCGCCTGGCCGTCGACGACGGTCGCCACGCCGCATGAATCGTAGCCGCGATATTCGAGGCGGCGCAAACCTTCAATCAGAATCGGAACGATGTTCCGTTGCGCGACCGCGCCGACGATGCCACACATGACACGTCTCCTTCCCTGTTTCCGTTCATCGACCGTGCGCCGTCGTGTCAGCGCGATCCGGTCACCGTTATCTCCGCCGTCGTGAACCCGCATTTGGCGGGCGCGAGCGGGTCGGCCATCCGGCTTTCGAATGCCAGATACAGCGCCTCCTCCAGTACGTTCCAGTGCGAGCCATGACGGTACGGGCCCGAGCGCGCATACCAGCAGGCGACGGTGCTCCAGTCGTTCATCTTGAATGCGACCAGCGCGATCAGCCCCCACGGAAAATCGGAGCCGGCCAGTTGCATCCAGGTCTTGCCGTACTTCTGCATCCACTGCGCATAGATCGTCTCGTTCGACTGGTCGGGCACCTGGATGCCGGACAGGATCGGGAAGATCTGCGCGACTTTCGCCGGATAGAAGCTCGTGTCACTGATTTTCTGCGTGCTCGCGCGAAAGCCGGATTGCGTGCCGCGCCAGAACACCTTCACGATCGCCGACGACAGCCGGTCGGCGCGCTGGCTCCACGGCCCTGCGCGCGCGTAGTCGGCGCGGCGCACGTAATACGCGGCGAGCGCCTGGAACGCGCTGTGCACCTCGACGTTATCCATCAGCAGCGCGACATGCAGCGACGACGAGATCTGATAGACGCCGCTCGCCTTGTCGAGCAGCGTGTCCAGGTGCGCGCCCGCGCGGTTCAGGCTGAGTTCCCAGGCAGCCGGCATCCCGTCGGCAGGCGCAAAGCGCGCGAGCAGTTCGATCCAGGTCGCCATCATCGCGTCGTCCGCGTCGGCTTCCGCGCACGGGCCGACCTGTCCGCTCTTCACGCAGAAGCGGTCGAATCCGCCGTCCAGCCGCTGGCGCGGCAACACCCATCCGATCCACGCGAGTGCGGCCTGATGGGCATCCATATGGGTGTCGGCGGCGGCAAGCAGCGCCTTCGCCGCGAAATAAGGATCGATGCCGGCGCCGTTCAGGCGCACGGTGATCGCGCCGTCCGGGCGTTGATACAGCCCGTTCAGCTGAAGTTCGGCGGCGCCCGCGTGCAGCACGGAGCAGCACGCGGCGACGCAACAGGCAACGCGCCATGCATGGCACAGCCTGACAAGGGCCGCCACGCACGCGCGTGCGGCCGGGAAAAGCGCGGGCCGGTTCATGATCGGGGGCTCCTGCGCGGTAGTCCTGCGCAATTCGCGCCGGGCGCGGCGTTGGCCGCGTCGCGCGCCGGCGAGTGTATCGACGTTGCGGCTCAGTGCACCTTGGCGCTGGTGAACTTGAGGCTGGTGCCGCTATTCGCGGTCACGAGCCAGTACGTCGAGTCGGTGATATTCACGCTGCCGCTGCCTTGCGTGATGATCGGCAATGCATACGCGGCCTTCGGCAACAGCCACGTCATGTTCGTCAGGCTGGTCGGGTGGCTGGCGGAGAAAGCCCAGCCGCTACCCGTGTCGGTAGCCGACCACGTGACGTTCAAACGCGCCCGGTCGAAGATCGTTATATCGCTCATCGTGTACCACCGGAACTGACCGAGCAGTTTCAGCGAATTGGCTTGCGTGAAGATCGCGGACAACGTCGACGGGTAGAACGACGCGCCGTACGGGTGCGCATAGATCAGCCGGCTCGTGCGGTTCGCGACGACGAAGTTCATCAGCGCGGCGTACCAGTTGTTCACGTCGGTCGTCGGCACTGCGTACTGCTGGAACTCCTCGAACGTCGCGTATTTGCCGAACGGCATCACCGGGTACGCCCACAGCCCCGGGTTCAGCAACGCGCCGTTGCGATATGCGCGGGTCGGCGCCGAGCCGGTGTGGCCGGTGAAGTAGTACCCGTTGAAGCCATTGCTTTCGAGCCAGTTCACCGACCAGGTCGGCGTGTTGCCTTCCGGCGCCGCGTATTCGACGTCGGGCTGGAGCGTCGCGGCCTGCACGGCCTGGTGGTTCATCACGAGGTACTGCGTGAACGTGCTCGCGTTCGTTTCACTCGCATTCGCACCCCAGTAGTCGTGAATCCAGCCGCCGTGACTGCCGACATGATGGCCCCTGCTGACGAAGTACTTGAGGAGATTCTGCGCCGTCGGGTTGTTGGCGAGATTGATGCCGTCGCCGTCGCCGAAGGTTGCCTCGTCCGGACCGGCCGTCACGACGAGCGAGAACGGTCCGTTGTTCCACACGCCGAGGCTCTTCAGGTAAAGCGCCGGCTGGATCTGGTCGCCCGCGCAGAAGTGCCAGTTGAACACGAGCCCGGCCTGCGCCTTGGGCAGCGGCGACAGCGACGGAAGATTCAGCATCTGCGTGCCGAAATAATGCAGGTAGCCGTGAATCAGCATGCCGTCGGTCTGGCCGTCGAGGTAGGCGAGCGGCAGGTTGACGAACAGCACGCCGCCGTTGCCGTACGGGTTGTAGCCCGACACCAGCCCGAACGTCGGCGAGGTCAGGATCGTCGTGCCGGAATACGTGCCCTGCGTGACGAAGCTCGGATAGGTCAGGAAGCCGTACACGTAGCCCGAAATCCCTTCGAGCGTGTCGGTGGTGGTCGCCAGCGTGGATGCAAGCGTGTTGGCCGTCGTTCCGGTCGCGGTGCTCAGCAGCGAGCCCGCGCTATACGTCGTGGTCTTCTTCAGCTTGCCGGTCACGGTGCCGGTCAGCTTCGGGAGCGTCTGGCTCAGCACGCCGCTGCCGGTGGGCGACGTCGTGTACTGGAACCATGCCTGGTGGTTGTAATTCGCGAGGCCGCCCGGGTTCGACGGGCTGGCCGCCAGGAACAGCGCGCTGCCGGACGTCGATGCCGACGTCTTCGACGAGCCGGAGCTGCTCGTCGACGCGAACGAAGTCGTGGGGCTGGCGGCCGTGGTCGCCGAAGTCGTCGTCGTCCATGCCATCGACTTGCCGGGGGGCACTTGCAGCGTGCGCAGCCAGCTGCTCATGCCGGTCACGTTGCCGAGGCCGATCATGTTGCCGCCGTATTGGTCATACAACACGTAGTCGACGCCGACCATGTTGCTGAAACGAGACTTCGGGCTCACGTAGAAGCCGGCCGAGTTCAGTACGCCGAAATCGTAGACGAGCATCACCTTGCCGCCGTTCAGCGCATAGTTCTGGATTGCCGTCACGAGCGCGTCGGCGGCCGTCGTATGCACCTGGTCCGGCAGGATCAGGCCCGGATACTGCGACAGCGACGAGCCGGCGGCCATGAACTGGCTGTCGGTCATGACGGTGATCTGCAACCCTTCTTCCTGCGCGGTATCGAGCCACGCGGACACGCGAGAATCAGGCAGCGTCAGCGTGTCGGGCACCAACAGGAGAAGCTGGTTGGTGGCCGCCCGAACGCCGCCCGGACTGAATGCGAACGCCAGCGCGAATAGCGCGAACAGTATCCGCAAGAACTTGCCTGACTTTGCCAACATGGTGTGCTCCTCGCTTAAGGAATGGGTGGCGCCACAGCAGCGATGAGCGTGCCGCCAGCTCGGCCCACCTTGCCCGGTAGATGTGTGCGGCTGCCCAGTTCGTCGAGCATCGAACGACGTCGGCCATCGGCGGCCGTGCCGTCGTCTCCGTTGGAAACGAATCGATGCGACGCAGGAAGAGAAGCGAACAACGTGCCATTGGCTCCGAAAGCCCTGTCGTGCTCGCTCGGTGCGTCGCGTGCCATGCGGTGCGGCGAAAAACGCGGCCGAATCGTTTCATCACTGATACGGCGGCGTTTAGCACGAATCGTCGGACGGATTCGTCAGCGAGCCGGGCCAGCTCGCGCAGTAGGTATAGAGCGTGACGAGCAGGCCGATCAGCAGCGGGCCGCCGAGCAGGAAATAGCAGAACGGCAGGAACAGCAGCGAGCCGTGATGGATGACGACCGCGTGCAGCAGCATCACGAACGGCAGCGCGAACACGAAGTAGCCGACCACGAGAAGCGATGCGGCGATCTTCTGAAGCGGCGTGAAATCGAGCGGGTAGTAAAGCGCGGCCATCACCAGCGGAATCAGCGCGATCGCCGCGCCGTGCAGTACGAACATGTCACGCAAATGCAGCATCGGCACGTACGGGAACGCGCCCGGCGCGAGCCAGAAATACGCGCAGATCAGTAGCTGCGTGAAGCTCGCGATACGTAACAGATATGCAACGGGCAACCAGTTCGCACGCCGGAAGAACGACGCGCCGAAGCCGATCGCGCACAGCACCGCAGTCACGGCAAGCTGCGTCCCGCTCGGCATTCGCGCGGCGAGATCGATCGACAGCAGCGGGACGCGCGGCGCATCGGGCGGATAGCCGATCACGATCACGTGCAGCGCCGGATCGATCTCGTGCGCCCCCCACGCCATGACCGCGCGCCAGTAGCGCCACGCGAGCGGCAGGCCAAGCCACAGCAACGCATAGAGCGTCGGGGTCAGCAGCACGATCGATATCAGCCAGCGCTGTGGATGCGGATGGATCCGCAGCGAACGGTCGACGGGAGGACGGACGGGATGCGTCTGCATGGCGCCCGTTCCCGTTACCAGCGATAGAACACGCTCAGCTCGCCGCCGATCCGTGAATAGTAAGGGTTATGGTAGTAGTCGAATTCGACTTGCGTACCCCACTTGCGCGTGAACCAGTAGCGCCATTTCGCGATCACTTCGTGACTGCGGAAATCGGCGATCTGCGAACCGGATCCGGTGACCTGATACGCCTCGCGGCCGAACCCGCCACGCAGCACGATCACGCTTTTCCCGACCTCGCCGTAGGTGACGGCGCCGTAGTATTGCGGCGCCTTCACCGACCCCGGCGAATCGACCGTGTAGTTCGTACCCGCCTCGAAGATCCACTTCGGCAGCGCATACCAGATCACGCCGGCGTGATACAGCTGATCCCGGTGGCCGCTGCGGTTCCATGCATAGCCGGCGCCCAGCGACACGATCAGCGACCTGTTGGACAACAGCTTGCGGTTGATCGAGAGGTCGACGCGCGCGCTCGGCAGGAGCGTCCCGGACGTCGTGCCAGAAAAGCCGATCCCGCCGAACCAGTCCGGTCCCAGGTCCTGCACGTACGTCAGTGCGCCGAGCTGCGTGTTCTCGCCGAAGCGATGCAGTTGCGCCAGCTCGCCGAGTATCGTGCGGCCGCCGTCCTGATAGACGCCGCGCACGTGCACGCCGTACCAGTCGCCATACCCGTGCGTCAGGTGTGCGCTGGACACGCCGAGCGACATCTCGGCATGCGGCTCGCTCGGCGCCTGCACGTGCGCGATCACGGCGTCGGGCAACGGCGGCCGGTTCGTATCGTCAGGCGAGAATTCGGCGAGCGGCGTGCCGTCCGGCAGGCCGTCGGCGGACACGCGCACGAACGTGGGCGCGTCCAGCGTGCGCGGCACGATGACGGGCACGACGGCGTCGGGCGACTGCGCGGGTACCGGCGCGCCGGCATCATCCGGCTGCGCCGCGAGCACCGGGAGCGGGCCGACGGCAACGCCGCACAGCACCGCCAGAGCGGCGACCGGAGCGCGCGAGCCGCGACGGCGGGAACGATCGGACATGGAGGCGCTCCTTAACGGGCTGCGTGGAACCAGCCGCTGCGGCATGCGACGAGGTCGCCGTGCACGCATGCATGGCCGACGACCGAAACGTCGCGCGCACAGGCGCTGACAGGATGACCGGCCACGCCGATGCGCGCGCCGGTCAGGCGCAGCAGGCCGCCGGCCGATACGACGCCGTCGATGCAGCTGCCGCTGGCGAGCAGCACGTCGTCCCGCGCGAACACCGAGCCGTGCAGCAACGCGTGGCGCTCGAGCTCGACGCGATGCGCCTTGACGCCACCGCGCAGCACGCAACCGTCGCCGAGCACCAGCGTGCCGTCCACGACGAGGTTCCCCTGCACGACCGTATGCGCGGGCAGACGCACGTCGCAGGGCAGCAGGTAGCGGCCGTGCACGTAGCGATGCGGCAGCGTCGAGAAGTGGCGGGTCAGCGAGATCGCACGGCGCGGTGCGACGGCCGTATCGTCGGTCGGCACCGTCGGTGCCTTGCCGAACACGATCGGCTCGCCGTACAGGCACGCGAAGCCGCCGGCGCCATGCAGGTATACCGTCCCGCCCACCACGACGCCGCGCAGCACCGCGCTGTCGACATCGATCTGCGGCGCGTGCGCGAGCATGCCGATCGTCGCGCCGGCATGAACGTCGATGCGCTGCTCGGCGAACGCATACGTGGCCCGCGCGCCGCGGTCGAGCGTGATCGCGCGATCCGCGTACAGCACATCCTCGCAATGTTCGTCGTGCACGACGCGGATCTCGTCGTCATGCCGCACCAGGAGCCCGAGCGCGTGCCACGGCGGCATCGCGGACGCATCGGCCGGCCGCGCACCGCCCGCGTGCGCGCGCAGCGCATCGCGCCAGCGCGCGGCGAGCAGCGCCTGGTCGACGAACGGTCCGTCGCCGATCGGCAGTGCCGCCACGTCGCTGCGCCGGATCAGCTCGTGCAGCAACGGCAGGAACGGCAGGCTCAGCACGCCTGCCACCGGCACCATCACATTGAAGGTCGTCATCGTTCACCGCCCCGGTTTCAGTTGCCGGCGAAAACGCTCGGTCTTGTCCCATTTCAGTTCGCGGCGCAACGCGGCGTCGAGCACAAGCCCCCAGAGCGCGGACACCACGGCCGCGATCGTCACGCAAAAGCCGACCACGTTGACCGGCACGAGCCGCAGGCGCGTCGCGCGACCGTCGAGCCGCGCGGCGACGACGATCTCGAAGAACACGCCGAAGTTGCCGAAGGTGCTGAACGCGAACAGCGCGAACAGCGACACGAGCAGGCCGAGCGCCGTCGAGTTGACGCCATTGAGCAGATAAAGCGTGATCGCGGTGCCCCACGCGATCGCGAGCAGCGCGGGCATCAGGAACACGCCGAGCAGCAGCGCGCCGTCCAGCCGGCAGCGCCGCGAGATCAGCGGATTGCGCAACACCGGACCGAGATAGCGCAGCAGCGTCTGGTTGTGCCCCTTCGCCCAGCGCGTCAGTTGCCGCGCGCGCACTGCCCAGCGCTCGGGCACTTCCTCGTAGCATTCGGCGTGATTCAGGTAGACCGTGCGCCAGTCGCTCAGCAGCAGGCGATAGGTCATGTCGGTATCCTCGGCGAGCATGTCGTCGCACCATCCGCCGACCGCATCGAGCGCGCCCTTGCGGATACCGCCGACCGTGCCGCCGTATTGCGGCACCAGGTTCAGGTTGTTGCGCGCCTGCTGGTTGACCTGATAACCGCCCGCGCGCTCGAGATCGAGCAGCCGCGCGAGCAGATTGCTGTCGGCGTTCTGCGGCACGACGCGGCCCATCACCGCGCCGACTTCCGGATCGAAGAACGGCGCGACGAGTTCCTTCAACAGCCCGGGACGCGGCAGATAGTCGGCATCGAACACCACCATGATGTCGCCGCGGATGAAGCGCAGCGCGTCCTTCAGCGCGGCTGCCTTGCCCGGCTTGCCGCTCTCGCGATGAAACGGCTTGATGAGCTCCGGCGCCAGCGCGCGCACCTCGTCGATCAGCGCGCGCGTGTTGTCGGTCGAACGGTCGTTGACCGGAATGATCGTCAGCCGGTCGTGCGGATAGGTCGTCGCGAGCAGCGCCATCAGGCAATCGACGACGACGGCTTCTTCGTTGTGCGCGGCGACGAACACCGTGAGCCGCGGCCATTCGCCGTGGGTCACCGCCCGATAAGGCGCGTGCTGCGGCTTGAACAGACGGTCGAGACTGAACACGTAATGCCGCGCCGCATAGACGCAGGTCAGAAGCGTGAACAGCCACAGGTAGGCGACACAGGGAATCAACAGCACGTCGGGATCGAATGTGGCCTGCGCGGTTCGGGCCGGCGCCGGTTCGAGCCACGAGTCCGCATCGGTCGACGCGCGCACCGCGAGCGGCGCGGCACCGGCATAGGCGGCGCTGCGCTCCGCCGCGCCTGCCGCAGGCATGCCGATGCGCACTGTGTCGGCGAACGGCCGCGATGCGGTGTCATGCACGACCTGGGAGCAGGCCAGCACGATCAACAGCAGGATGCCTTCGACGCAGAGCGACACCGTCCGACGGTTCTTCATGTCCTGCCCCCGTGCCGGCGACGGGCGGCAGCCAGGCGCTTGCGCCCGAGCCGTGAGTCGCGCGGATGACAATGGGAAGCAGCCTTACGTTCGTCGGGCTGGCGCGGGCGTCTTCCGCGCCGGACGAACGTGTCGTGCCGCTTTCCGGATTCGTTGCTTTGGCGTCCCTGTCCGTCTGCTGTCGTTGGAACACGTCGGAACGCGCCTGTCCGTCCAGAACAAGCAAGCGGCGAGCCATCGGCCGCCGCGCCCCGTGCGGCAAGGACCCACGATCAGGCGGCGGGCGCAGCCGGGGCCGCGGCCGAGTGTTTTTGATTCACCGGCGAATCAGCTTTTGGCACGGCATGTGCGGTCGGCATCGCGATCCGTTCGCGTTGCGCGACGAATCGTCTGTTCATCGCACGTATGTCGCCTCGCGCGCTTCGGCTTCGAGACGCGATCCGTCGCGAATCGCCATCGCACGGGCCATGTCCGGAAAACGTCCGCGCCAACGCTGCGGCGCGCGCTGGAAGGCCGTCATGCGTGCATGCCAGCCGCATTCCGGCCGCGCGTTACAGATACGCAACATTTCGCGCCTGTCGGCTCGAGCAGCGCGAGCGATGCGGCACGACGGGCAAATCATTTCTCCGCGACCCGATCCGGACAATCGGCGACATGCCTTTCATTGCCCAGACAAAATTCGCATATCGAAGCGATTCAATGCGCTTCGAACGATGGATGCCGTTCGAGCGGTAGTCGACGCTCGATCCACGCCGCCGTGCTTCGCATGTCGCGACCGCACTGCTCGCGCGAATGGACGCCCGTTTATCTGCATCGCGCCCTTGCGCCGATCCGGCGTCCGTAGCAGTTGTGAAACGTTCCGTAACGAACCGCGCGTGCCGCTCGAATCGGACCCGGACGCAGGGGCCGCTGGTTTGAATATTGCTGTATGGAATGCGGGATCGCCTTTCCGGTGCGCCGGCGTGCAGCGACGCGAATCGTGTGACGGAAGGACGTGGCGATCGACACAATGAGGAACGCTAATGACGTGATTGACGAGATGCAAGGGGACGTCCGTAGTCCGACGAATGCGCGGCGGAGACCGCGCGGACAAGAACGGTGCGCTCGCCCCGCCGCGCCGCTGAATGTCGTGCGGCCGACGCCGGCCGGCGTGGCCGCATGCGGGACGGGACGAGTCGCCTGCAACCAGGCTTGGCGCCAGGTGCCGGGTCTTCCGGCGCGAAGATGCTCAACGAGGATAACGATGAAGAAGATCTTGCTTGTATTCGGGACTCGGCCGGAAGCCATCAAGATGGCGCCGCTCGTTCGCGCGCTGAAGTCGCGCAAGGATGTCGACGCCCGCGTATGCGTGACCGCCCAGCATCGGGAGATGCTGGATCAGGTCCTCACGTTGTTCGACATCAAGCCAGACTACGATCTCAATCTGATGCGCCAGAGCCAGACGCTGACCGACGTGACGACCGGCATTCTTCAGGCGATCGGGATCGTCTTCGACGACTTCCGCCCCGACGTCGTCCTGGTGCACGGCGACACGACGACGACGCTGGCCGTCAGTCTCGCGGCGTTCTACCGCTATCTGCCGGTCGGGCACGTGGAGGCGGGCCTGCGCAGCGGCGATATCTGGTCGCCGTGGCCGGAGGAACTGAATCGCCGCGTGACCGATGCGGTGTCGTCATGGCATTTCGCGCCGACGGGCCAGGCGCGCGACAACCTGTTCAGCGAAGGCGTGCCGGTTGGCGCCGTCGTGATGACGGGCAACACCGTGATCGATGCGCTGCACGACGTCAAACGCATGCTCGACCACGATACCGTGCTCAACGACAAGATCGCCGCGCACTTTCCCTTTCTCGATCCGTCCCGCCGCGTCGTGCTGATCACCGGCCATCGCCGCGAAAGCTTCGGTGAGCCGTTCCGGCATTTCTGCGAGGCGCTCTGCACGCTCGCGAACCGCTATCGCGATGCGCAGTTCGTCTATCCGCTGCACCTGAATCCGAACGTGCGCGAGCCGGCGCGCGCGCTGCTCGGCAGCGTGCCGAACATTTACCTGATCGATCCCCAGGAATATCTTTCATTCGTATTCCTGATGTCGCGCTCGCATTTCATCATCACCGATTCGGGCGGCATCCAGGAGGAAGGGCCCGCGCTCGGCAAGCCGGTGCTCGTCACGCGCGAGACGACCGAGCGGCCCGAGGCGATCCAGGCCGGCACCGCGCGGCTCGTCGGCACGGACCGGGAACGAATCGTCTGGGAGGCGTCGCGGCTGTTCGACAGCGAGAGCGCGTACGAGGAAATGGCGCGCGCGAGCAATCCGTATGGCGACGGCCATGCGAGCGAGCGGATCGTTCACGCGCTGATGCATTCGCCGGGGGCGACCGCGAATGCGACGAGCTTTTCGCTGGGCGCTGCGGAGATGCCGTTCAACGCGCTCACGCTGGGACTGCAGGCGTTGCGGTCGCCTTGAATCCGGTCGGCGGGCGACAGGCCGACGGCTACCGTCCGCTACCGGACCACGGCATCGGCCATCGACTGCGCCTGCGCGATCAGCCGCGGGTAGATCCGCTGTGACACCACCTGCGTGGCGAAACACGCCTGCCGCGCGTCCTCGGGCACGCGCTCCGCGCCGCACGCCAGGATCGGGCGCAGCGTCACGCTCTTCCACTGGATATAAATCCGTTCGCCCTGCCGGACCGACACGGCCAGCGTGTTCGGCCCGTCCGGCACGCCGTCCTGGCTTTCGCCCAGCAGCCACGCCTTCACCACGCCGTCGGCCGGCTGCCGCTTGACGGGCAACTCGGCGAAGCGAAACGCCGCGGCGTCGTCGCCGAATACGTCCGTGTAAAGCGTTTCATTGTCGAGAATCGCGGCCACGTCGTCCGTCGGCTTGATGCCCGCATCCGCCGTGCTCGCCCACGCCTTCAGCAGCGGAACCGTCGTCACGACGAGATTCGTCTTGCCGTCGGCCGACTTGAAGGCCAGCCCGTCCGGCCCCGGCGGCATCCCGTCGACGGGGCCGACGCTCTGCACCGTGCCCGCCGCCTTCGCGGCAAACCCTTTCGCCCGGACCGTGCCGACGAGACTCGCGAGCCGCGCATTCACGTCGGCCGTGTACTGCTGGTCGACACGCGGTCGATCTTCCGTTCGCGCCGCGGCCACGGCCGCCGCGGCCTTCTTCCGATACGCAAGATACGAATCTGCCGGCGATGCGATCACCTTCGCCCCAACCGCGCCGAGCACCGCCGCGACCACCACCGCCCCTACCCCGACCTTCAATCTTGAAATGCGCTTCATTTTTATGACGTTGACGAATCCCGCGCCGACAGCAAGAACGTCCGCCGTCATCCCACGGCCGACGTCCCTCAGAAGCGCATCATTCTAACGTCGCGCGCGCTTCATTCATCCACCTTGAATGCCGATACCAGCTGCGTCAGTTCCGCCGCCTGCTGCTTCAGGCTTTCCGCCGCCGCCGCGCTTTCCTCCACCAGCGCCGCATTCTGCTGCGTCATCTGATCGAGCGACTGCACCGCGTCGCCGACCTGGTCGATGCCGGCGCTTTGTTCCAGGCTCGCTTCGGCGATCTCGCTCATCATCGCGCTGACGCCCTGCACCTGCGATACGACGTCGCTCATCACCTTCCCTGCCTCGCTGACGAGCCGCGACCCGGCGTCTACCGTCCCCGCGCTGTGCTCGATCAATGCCTTGATTTCCTTCGCCGCCTGCGCGCTGCGCTGCGCGAGATTGCGCACTTCCGACGCGACGACCGCGAACCCGCGGCCCTGCTCGCCGGCGCGTGCGGCCTCGACCGCCGCGTTCAGCGCGAGGATGTTCGTCTGGAACGAGATGCTGTCGATCATCACGATGATCTCGGAGATGCGCTGCGACGCATCGCTGATCTGCTCCATCGTCGTCACGACCTCGCCCACGACGTGCCCGCCGCGCATCGCCGTATCGGATGCGCCGGTGATCAGCTTCGCGGCCGTCGTCGCGGTTTCGGTGTTGTTGCGCACGACCGCCGTGATTTCCTCCATCGACGAAGCCGTTCGCTCGAGGTTGCTCGACTGCCCTTCGGTCCGTTCGCTGAGGTCTGCATTGCCCGACGCGATCTGCGCGGAGCCGGTCGCGATCGACGCGGACGCCGCGCGAATCCGGTGAACGAGCGTCGACAACGACGACACGAAGCGGTTGAACGCGTCCGACAGCTGGCCGATCTCGTCCTCGCTCTCGACCGTCATCCGGCGCGTCAGGTCGCCCTGGCCGCTCGCGATCTCCGACAGCAGCGTCGCCGCGCGGCGGATCGGCGCGGCGATCGCGCGCCCGACCAACCAGATTACGACCAGCGCGACGCCGAGGCCCGCGACCGCGGCGACCAGCGCCGCGCTGCGAATCGCACGCGTCACCGGGCCGAGCAGTTCGGCCTGCGGCACTTCGACGACCACGTACGCATTCAGCTCCGGAATGAACGACGTCGCGATGAAGCGCGCACCGCCGTCGCCGTCGTAGCTCAGGTACGCATACGGCTGGCCGGCCAGCAACGTCGACGATGCATCGCCGGGCAGCCCCGGTTCGTCCTTCAGGAAGTGCTTGCCGTCGATCAGCGACGTATCGCGATGCATCATGATCGCGCCGTCGGGCCGCACGAGGTATGCGAACCCGGTATCGCCGATCCGGTACGCGGCGATCCCCTTCGCGAGCGCGTCGACGGACAGGCTCATGCCGGTCGCGCCGACCGGCGTGCCGTCGAGTTCCACGCGGCTGTTGATGAACATCATGTAGCCGCCGGCCGTGACCTCGCGATCCATGTTCACCTCGTAGGTCTTGCCCGATGCGAGGAAGGTCGCGAGCCATCGATCGTTCTCGGTGACCTTCCGCTGCAGGCCGGCCTCGTTGTAGTAGTTGCGGCTCTTCACCGACACCCACTGCACGGACGCCGCCTTCTGCTCGTCCTTCACGTTCCTCGCCAGCTGGATCCAGTTGCGCGTGCCAGCGTCGGGCTCGCCGTCGGCTTCCCATTGCAGCAGGAACGCATCGCGCGCGAGGACGCGCGATGCGGCGATCGGCCCGGCCAACTGCCGCTGCACGTCGGCGCGAATGCCGCTCACGGCCGTCGGCAGCCCTTCGCGGACGACGCGCTCGCGCACGGCATTGCCGATCAGACGGACACTCAACCCGCTCGAGATCGCGACGAACACGAGCAGGCAGCTCGTCATGCTGAGAATCAGCTTGTTCTGAATGGACAGCTTGCGCCAGAAATGCATGGGGAACCCTCGATAACCGCTCGGTCTGAGCCAGCTTGGGTTATCGGCAGGCGTGCGCGGAATCGCATCGCCGGGTTCACATGTTCGTCATGCGAGATCGAATATGTCGTTGACGGGTAACCGTCTCGCGCGCCTGTCGAGGCTCGCACGCTCAATACGCGACGAAGATCGTCACGCGCCGGTTGCGCGCCCGCGCGGCCGCATCGTCGCCCGCGACGAGCGGTTGCGTATCGGCCCGCCCGATCGCGGCGAGCCGGTGCGGGGCGACGCCGCGATCGGCCAGATAGCGCACGACGCTGCCCGCCCGCGCGGACGACAGCTCCCAGTTCGATTCGTATTTCGCATTCGCGATCGGCACGCTGTCGGTGTGCCCTTCGACGAGAATGTCGCCGGTCGCATGTTCGCTCAGCGCCTGCGCGATCTGGCCGAGCACCGGCGTCGCATCGGGCAGCAAGCGTGCATCGCCGACGTTGAACAGAACTTTCGCGTCGATGCCGATCTCGATGCCATGCCGCGCACGCACGAGCGAGATGCGGCCGTTCGACTTCAGCGCGTCGAGCGATGCCAGCCAGGCGGGGGCACGCTCAGGCATCGCTGCGCCGGGCGCGCTGGCGGTCCCGCTGTCGTGCCGTGCAAGCGTCTGGTAGCGCGCATCGAGCGCGTTGTATTTCGCGAGCTGCAGCACGTACAGCGCGAGAAACAGCACCATCAGCGTCGTGATGAGATCCGCGTAGGAAATCAGCCAGCGTCCGGACTGCGTGCCTTCGCCTTCGTCGTCGCGATCGGCGGCGAGCGAGCCCGCCCGCGCGCCGTCAGTTCGAGCGGTCATGTCGAAGCTCCCGGTGCGTCATGCGAGGGACTCCGCCGCGCGGCCGCGCACGTCGCCGGTCAGCCGCGTCTCGATCGTATGCGGCGACTCCTTGCGCGAAATCGCGAGCAGGCCGTCGAGATACAGCTTGCGGAATCGCAACTCGCTGTCGATCTGCGCGCGCAGCTTGCCGTAGAGCGGCAGAAACACGAGGTTCGCGAACGCGAGGCCGTAGAGCGTCGCGATGAACGCGACCGCGATGCCCGGTCCGAGCTGCGCCGGTTCGAGAATATGGCTCGTCACCTGGACCAGCCCGAGCACCGAGCCGAGAATGCCGAACGTCGGCGCATAGCCGCCGGCCTGCTGCCACACGCGCGCGGCCGCGAGCCGGCTGCGCTCGTATGCGTCGAGCTCGCGGTGCAGCGCATCCTCGAGCACGGCGGTCGACACGCCGTTCGCGAGCAGTTCGAGCCCGCGCCGCGCGAACGGATGGATACCGCTCACGTCCATCGATTCGAAGGCGAGCAACCCGTCGAGCTTCGCGCGATCGCCCCACTCCAGCAGGTCGGTCAAGTGCTTGCGGTCGACTTCCTGCGCACGCACGAACGCGAGCCGCAACTGTTTCACCGCATCGAAGAACCGCGCCCACGTGTTCTGGATCATCACCGCGCCGAGCGTACCGCCGAGCACGATCACGAGCGCCTCGAACTGGAACAGCGTCGAAAAATGTCCGCCTTCCAGTGCGAAGCCGAATATGATGGCCGCGCCGCCGAGCAGCACGCCGGCCAGGGTCAACAAATCCATGGGTGTCTCCGTCGGGTTGCGCGTCACGCGTCGGATGAAGCCAGCGGCATGGGTGCCGCACCTGCCGCCGGCGCCTTGGCCGCGCGCACGGCATCGAGCACGCGCCGTTCGATCTCCTCGATCTCGATCGGGTCGAGCTTCAGCTCGCGACGCATCACCCACGACACCTCGTTGCGCCGCGCTTCCGTCATCACGGAGAACAGCTTGTCGGCCACCGCGCGATCGTCGAGGCTCGCGATCAGCTTCGCAAGATCGTACGTATCGAACGCGCTGATCACGTCGAACAGCGTGCGCTGGTCGACCCACACGATATCCTCGAGCGCGCGCACGTCGCCGCCGGCGCGCGGGCTGCGCCGCGAGAAATACGCGACGCCCTTCTGCTCGACGTAACCGAGCACCTTCGACTTGCGGAACGCAAACACCTCGTCGGCGATCTCGCCGTGCGACAGCTTGTTGAGCAGCAGCTTCCGGTCGACGCCGATCAGCGCTTCGAGATCGGCCAGCTCGATCAGTTCCAGCTCGCTGTTGATCGACAGATCGAGATCGTGATCGGCGACCTGCTGCGCGCGATCGACCACGCGCGCGGCATCGAACGTGACGACCTGGCGCGCATCCGATGACGCCGTGTAATCGGCCGCGCCGCCGGCATGGTCCGCCTGCGCGGCTTCGATCGTGACGAGATTGAGCTTCTCCATGCGGCGCAGCATCGCAAGCACGTGCGGGCGCGAATGGCCGGCGATCGCGCGACAGCGGCGAATCACGTCAGCGAGCGGAACCGATGCCTCGCCCGCTTGCGCCTGCATCGGCCGCCGCGACCACGCGTCGTCCGATCCGCGCGTGTCGGCGCCCGCCATCAGCGACAGCACATGCGCATACGACAGCACGCCCGGCATGAAATCCGCGTGCGTATAGGTCGCGAGCTGGTCGTCCTTGCGCTTCACGCGCCGGATCATCGTGCGCACGACATGACGGAGCAGCGCGGACACGTGCTCGATTTCCTCGTCGAGCAGCGTGGCCGGCACGACCGTGAGCTGACAGAACGACAGCGCCTTCGCCGTATGCGCGCGCGGCTCGGAAGCGAGCAACGCGGATTCGCCGAAGAACTCGCCGCGCCCGAGCGTCGCGACGACGACACGCTTGTCTTCGCAGCGCGTCGACAGCTCGACCTTGCCGTCGGCGATCAGAAAGATGACGGGCTCGCCGGCGAAGCCCTCCGAGTAGATGATCTCGCCGGGCGCGGCCGTACGCGTCCAAGATTGCTGACGGTTCAAGTTGGTTCCCCTGCTGCGCTGGTTGTTGCGGACTGCGCGTCGCATGTTGCATGCATGCGATCGACAGTCGTCCCCGTGCCCGTTTAACGTCATCGGCACCAGCATCCTTTAGGGAATTCGTCCTCGTTTCCAGCGAAAATCAACGTAAAACGTTTGCGAGTTGCGCAGTTGCGGCGGCGGTTCGTTTCGATGGACGTGCCGGCGTCCGATTCAACGCACGAAGGTGCGTCGCGCGTCAGAACTCCATGTCCAGTTCGTCGATGTCTTCCTGCTCCGCTTTCGCGGCATCGATCCACTCCGCGACGAACGGATGCGCGAGGACGCGCATGCAGTACTCGGCGATGTCGGGTTCGAGTTTCACGTCGTAGGTCAGGAATCGCGTGACGACCGGCGCGTACATCGCATCGGCGACGCCGATCCGCTCGCCGAACAGCCAGGGGCCGCCGTACGCGCCCAGACAATCGCGCCAGATCGTCACGATGCGCTCGATGTCGTGCTGCGCACGCGACCAGATCCGGAAACCGGGGAAGTGCGCGCGCAGGTTCATCGGCAACGCGGAGCGCAGCGCGCTGAAACCGGAATGCATCTCGCCGCAGATCGACCGGCAATGCGCGCGCGCATGCCGGTCGTCCGGCAACAGCCGCGCCTGCGGCCGGATCTCGTTCAGGTATTCGGCGATCGCGAGCGTGTCCCACACCGTGCTGCCGTCGTGCGTCAGGCACGGCACGAGGATCGACGGCGACAGCAGCAGCAGCTCCGCGCGCGATGCCGCGTCGATCGGCACGCTGACGGTCTCGAACACGAGCCCGCTCAGCCTCGCGAGCAGCCAGCCGCGCATCGACCACGACGAGTAGTTGCGGCTGCTGATGGTCAACGTCGTCCGTCCGGTAGATTCCATGTCGCTCTCCCGCTGATTGCCGTTCGTGCCCCTGCACCGAAAGCGCACGCCGCGCCATGCGAACCGCACCACGCCAGTGCGGCGCGTTCGCCGAAGTGGCGCATCGCCGCCTGGTGCAGAGGCACGGCCGTTACCCCGAACCGCAGCAGCAGCGCGCGGCGTTCGGTCGCCCGGCTGCACGGGGACCGCATGTATCGCCGTGTCCGTCGCCGCATTCGCGAACCGCGTGCAACGCGCGTGCCAGCCGCACGCTGGCACACGGCTTGCCTCGGTCCATGCAACGTGACGCAACGAGCGACGGACATGAACCTGCTTGCCTATCCGTACTACCAATGGTCTGCGGAATGCCTGCGCCCGGCGCGCGCATGGGCGGCAGTCACACGCGCGACGATGTCGCAGTGGCCGGCCGCCACGTCGACGCCGACGGGCCGCATGGTCGACGCGCTGTGCGAACTGCTCGAATGCTGCGCGTTCTCGCACCGGCGCCCGCCGTTCGGCATCGCGTCGGTCGTCGTCGACGGCGAATCGGTGCCGATCGTCGAGGAAGCCACGGCGGCCACGCCGTTCGGCACGCTGCTGCATTTCCGCAAGGCGCGGCCGGTTGCGCGCCAGCCGCGCGTGCTGATCGTTGCGCCGATGTCCGGGCATTTCGCGACGCTGCTGCGTGGTACGGTCGCCACGATGCTGGCCGATCACGACGTGTACATCACCGACTGGCACAACCCGCGCGACATCCCGCTTTCGGCCGGGCGATTCGGCTTCGACGAATACGTCTGGCACGTGATCGATTTCATTCACCAGATCGGCCCGGACGCGCACGTGCTCGCGATCTGCCAGCCGACCGTCGCCGCATTGTCGGCCGTCGCGCTGATGGCCGCCGCCGGCGATCCGACCCAACCCGCGAGCCTGACGCTGATGGCGGGGCCGATCGACTGCCGCGTGAATCCGACGAAAGTCAACGCGCTCGCCACGAGCCGGCCGATCGAATGGTTCGCGCGCAACCTGATCAGTGTCGTGCCGACCGGCTTCGTCGGCGCGCAGCGTTGCGTGTATCCGGGCTTCGTGCAGGTCGGCGCGTTCATTTCGATGAATCCCGACCGCCATGCCGCTTCGTTCGCCGACCTGTACTACGAGCGTGCGAAAGGCGACCCCGCGAAAGCGGACACGCTGCGCCACTTCTACGACGAATACTTCGCGACGGCCGATCTCACCGCGGAGTTCTATCTGGAAACGGTCGAGAAAGTATTCCAGCAATACGCGCTCGCGCGCGGCGAGCTGCTGGTCGGCGACCGGTTGGTGGAACCGGCCGCGATCCACCGCACCGCGCTGCTGACGATCGAGGGCGAGAAGGACGACATCTGCGCCGTGGGCCAGACGATGGCCGCGCAGGAGCTGTGTTCGGGATTGCCGCCGTACCTGAAAACGCACCACGTGCAGACGGGCGTGGGCCACTATGGCGTGTTCAACGGCAGTCGTTGGGAAACGCAAATCTATCCGATCGTGCGTGCGACGATCCATGACAACGAGCCGTACGATCGCACCGCCGATACGGACGGCGGCGCGAGCGGCGCGCACTACGTGACGCTGCGGTCATTGCTCGATGCCCGCGCGGCCGATCACGATGCGGCGGCGACCGCGCCGCAATCCGATCGCGTGCACTGAACCCGCGCGGTACGGCAGCAATCGACGCGGCACATCGGAGTTGAAAACGAAGCGCCCCGCACGGATGGCGGGGCGCGATGCCGGTCAGTGCGCGAGCGGCAACGCTCGCGCATGCCGTCGATATTACGAACAGGCCTTGCCGTGCGATGCGTGGTAGCCCTTCGCCTTCGCATCGGCTTCCGACATGTAGCTGCCGTGCTTCGTCTTGCCGTAGTACTTGTCGGTCGAGCAGTGGTAGACCTTCGTGCTGTCGTTGGCCCAGACCTTGCCCGCGCCGCCGCCGGGCGCCGCTGCCGCGGTCGTCGCGGGCGCGCTCTTCGCCGGTGCCGCGGCCGATGCGGCGGAAGCGGAAGCCGCGGTCGCGGGGGCTGCGGCCGGTGCGCTGGCCGCAGCTGCCGACGATGCGCCGTACCACGTCTTCACGCCCTTGTGACCGGCGCATGCGCCCTTCTTCGACGCGCCCGAGTAGAACGAGCCATCCTTGCACAGCCCGGTCGTGCCGGCCGGCGCGCTGGCCGGAACCTGTGCGAACGCACCGATCGACATGCCCATGCCCGCGACGAGCGCGGCGATCAACATCGTCTTTTTCATAGTCCTCTCCTGATTTGCCTGAATGGGAAAAACGTCCCGACGCGATGCCGGGAATACCGCGCCACGGGTCAACGAACCCAGCGGCACACGCGGTGATGGTGGTGATCGAAATGGCACACGCGGTGCGAATGGGCTTCGGCCAGCGCCGGGACGAGAGCGGCGCAAGCGACTGCCGTCACGGTCAGGATCTTCGC
Organism: Burkholderia sp. BCC1640; assembly: GCF_902833125.1. Classification (NCBI taxonomy): domain Bacteria; kingdom Pseudomonadati; phylum Pseudomonadota; class Betaproteobacteria; order Burkholderiales; family Burkholderiaceae; genus Burkholderia; species Burkholderia sp. BCC1640. Next base: position 325,380 of record NZ_CADFEF010000001.1, read on the forward strand.
GATGCGGGTCATGACATTCTCCTGGGTAAGCCAGCCGGTGATCCGGCTGTTATCCCCTTAACGCCGGCCACCGATATGCCGTGCACCGCACCCGCTTCGAATTGACGATCTTTGACAGCGTGTAACGAAACGTCACGCGAGGCTGACAAACAACCGTCCGTTATTTCGATTTCCTTACATGGAGAACGCTTCGGATGTCGAATGACCGAAGGAGGGCAACGCGACTAAAGAAGGCCAATAAAAAAAACCGCCCGAAGGCGGTCTTTCCCAGGCACGTGGATGCCTCGCATGCGAAACGACGGCGGCTACGCGCCTGCGTCGCCCCACGGCGTCGGCGCAGGCACTTCGCACGGCCCTTCGACGTCGATCGACTTGAAATCGGCCGGCCCGACGATCTCCAGATACTCCATGTCGGGCGAGTAGTCGAACAGGTAATGCACGATTCCCGGTGCCTGGTGCACGCAGTCGCCGGCGTTCACCAGCGTCTCGCGCTCGCCATACATGAAGCGCGCCCAGCCCTTCAGCATGATCACGATGTGGAACTCGGCCTCGTGACGGTGCCAGCCGGTGCCCGCCGTCGGTGCATGATTCGCCCTGACGAGTTGCGCGACGACCTTGCGGTTCGTCGCGGCCGCAATGCCGAGATCGCGATACAGGAAGAAGTCGCGCAGGCCTTCGCCTTGATACGCGGTGTCCTGCGGCCTCACATGGGAAAACGCGGTAGGGGTCGGCGTGCTCATCGCGGCGCTCCTCGATCGAAAGAGTCATCCGGGACAAGCATTTAGCGTTCCAGGCCGCGGCAGCGTCCGCTTACTTGAGCCGCCCCGACAGGAACTGCCCGAGCCGCTCGCTTTTCGGATTGACGAGAATCTCCCGCGGATCGCCCTCTTCCTCGATCTTCCCCTGGTGCAGGAAGATCACGTGGTTCGACACGTTGCGCGCGAAGCCCATCTCGTGCGTGACGACGACCATCGTGCGGCCTTCCTCGGCGAGCTTCTGCATCACCTTCAGCACTTCGCCGACGAGTTCCGGGTCGAGCGCCGACGTCGGTTCGTCGAACAGCATCACTTCCGGCTCCATCGCGAGCGCACGCGCGATCGCGACGCGCTGCTGCTGGCCGCCCGACAGGTGCGACGGATACATGCCTTCGACGCGCGGCGCGAGGCCGACCTTCTCCAGATACTTGCGCGCCCGCGCGACGGCCTCTTCCTTGCCGATCCCGAGCACGGCCATCGGCGCCTCGATCACGTTCTCGAGCACCGTCATGTGCGCCCACAGGTTGAAGTGCTGGAACACCATCGACAGCTTCGTGCGCATGCGCTGCAGCTGCTTCTGGTCGGCCACGCGCAGCGAGCCGTTGCGGTCGCGCGTGGTCTCGATCGGCTCGCTGCCGATCGTGATCTGCCCCGAGCACGGCTGCTCGAGGAAGTTGATGCAGCGCAGGAACGTGCTCTTGCCGGAGCCGCTCGAGCCGATGATGCTGATCACGTCGCCGGCCTTCGCCTTCATCGACACGCCCTTCAACACCTCGTTGTCGCCGAATTTCTTGTGCAGGTTGTCAACGGTGAGCTTGTACATGCTTGGTCCTTCCTTGCGAATCTTGCGAATGCGTTAATGGCCGCGCGGCGACAGGTACGCGAGCCAGCGCGTCTCGAGCTTGCGGAACGCCCAGATGAGCGCGAACACGACGATGGCATACAGCACGGCCGCGATGCCGTAGGCCTGGAACGACATGTACGTGGCGGAGTTGACGTCGCGCGTGACCTTCAGGATGTCGGGCACGGTCGCGGTGAACGCGAGCGTCGTCGCGTGCAGCATCAGGATCACCTCGTTGCTGTAGCTCGGCAGCGAGCGGCGCAGCGCGGACGGCAGGATGATGCGCGTATAGAGCTTGAAGCGCGACATCCCGTAGGCCATCCCGGCCTCGATCTCGCCGGCCGACGTCGCCTTGATCGCGCCCGCGAAGATCTCGGTCGCATACGCGCATTCGTTCAGCACGAACGCGAGCAGCGTGCAGTTCATCGCGTTGCGGAAGAACGTGTCGAGCAGCACGTGGTTGTGCACGACCTGCAGGCTGTAGATGCCGGTGTAGCACATCAGCAGCTGCACGTAGAGCGGCGTGCCGCGGAACACGTACGTGTAGAGCCACACGGGGCCGGAGATCCAGCGGTTCGACGACGCGCGCGCGATCGCGAGCGGCACGGCCAGCGCGAAGCCGAGCGCGATCGACACGACCAGCAGCCACAGCGTGATCGCGAGGCCGCTGAAGCGGTAGCCGTCGGTGTAGAGATAGCTTTGCCAGTACTGGCTGACGAGTTCGATCACAGTGCAAGCCTCCGGACGCCCGCGGAATAACGCTTCTCGAGGTGGTGCAGCACGACGTTCGACACCGTCGTGATCGCGAGGTAGATCGCGCCCGCCGCGAGCGTGAAGAAGAAGAAATCGAGCGTGCTCTTGCCGGCGTCCTGCGACGCCTTCACGACATCGGCGAGGCCGATGATCGATACCAGCGCCGTGGCCTTCACGAGCACCTGCCAGTTGTTGCCGATGCCCGGCAGCGCGAAGCGCATCATTTGCGGGAACAGGATCCGGTGGAACACGCGCCAGCCGCTCATCCCGTATGCGAAGCCCGCTTCGAGCTGGCCGCGCGGCACCGCGAGGAACGCGCCGCGAAACGTCTCGGTGAAGTACGCGCCGTAGATGAAGCCGAGCGTCACGACGCCGGCCACGAACGGGTCGATGTCGATCTGATCCCAACCGAGCAGGTCGGTCGCGTCGTTCAGCAGGATCTGGATCCCATAGAACAGCAGCAGCATCAGCACGAGATCGGGCACCGCGCGGATCAGCGTCGTGTAGAACGTGCCGACCGACTTGAGCGCGCGGTTGGTCGACAGTTTCGCGCCCGCGCCCGCGAGGCCCAGTATGAGCGACGCGGCGAGCGACAGCACCGCGAGCTTCACGGTCTCGACCGTGCCGGCCCACAACAGCGGGCCAAATCCTTGGAAGATCATATAAGGGATCCAGAACGAAGTGGCTGGATTGTCAATAGCCATTAACCGCGCATCAAACGATATCTGCGCACTACCTGATGCGACTTGCTCATCAAGCCGGACGCATCATGCGAAGCGGGTTGCACGCGGCAACCGACGCGGCGCGCGCCACAGCCGACGCGCGCCGCATGGACGATCAGCCGCCGTAGACGTCGAATGCGAAGTACTTCTTCTCGAGCTTCTTGTACGTGCCGTCCTTGATCATGTCGGCGATCGCGTGGTCGATTTTCGCCTTCAGGTCGGCGTCGTCCTTGCGCATCCCGATGCCCGCGCCGTTGCCGAGCGTCTTCGGATCGTCGATGTCCTTGCCGGCGAATTCGAAGTTCGCGCCGCGCGGCGTCTTCAGGAAGCCGAGGTCGGCCTGCACCGCGTCCTGCAGCGCGGCGTCGAGGCGGCCGGACATCAGGTCCTGGTACACGCCGTCCTGGTTCTGGTAAGGCACGACCTGCACGCCCTTCGGCGCCCAGTAGGCCTTCGCGTAGGTCTCCTGAATCGTGCCCTGCTCGACGCCGACCGACTTGCCCTTCAGCGATTCGGCCGTCGGCTGCAGGTTCGCGCCTTTCTTCGCGACCAGGCGCGTCGGCGTGTTGAACAACTTGTCGGAGAATGCGATCTGCTCGGCGCGCGCCGGCGTCATCGACATCGACGACAGCACGCCGTCGAACTTCTTCGCCTTCAGCGCCGGGATCATCCCGTCGAAGTCGTTCTCGATCCACACGCATTTCGCCTTCAGCCGTGCGCAGATCTCGTTGCCGAGATCGACGTCGAAGCCGACGACCTTGCCGCTTGCGTCCTTCGATTCGAACGGCGGATAGCTGGCGTCGACGCCGAACCGGATCGTCGACCAATCCTTGGCGTGGGCACCGACCGCGAGGCAGGCAAGGGCAATACTGAGCGCGAGTTTCTTCATGGCGTTCCTGTCTTAGGCGAACTGGGCACGGATCCCGTCGGCGTCGCCGCCGCGAACCCTTCCAACCCGGGAGCCGCCTGTCCGGTGACTCTCGAAGTTGTACATACAACTTTGCCTTTTTCAGGTCACTGCCAGCAATCCGTGTTTATCTCTAATTGTCGGTTGATTGTTTCCATGAGCGAATTTCCCTTATATTTCAATTCGCTACAGATTACATGCAGATGAAATCCAGCTTTCTGTGTGGATTCCGTGCGTCGTCGGCGCGCCCGCATTTGTCTATACTTTTCCGTCTATCGAGCTCGCCGACGCGGCGGCCGCGGTCGGTATGGCCCTCGCGGCCCCCTCGACCGGCGCGCCGGATGCAGGCCGGAATTACCCGAATCCCGGGCCCACAGTCGGGCCCGCACCGCGTCGAACCCGGTACACTCCGCCCGGACACCGCACGAAGGCCGGCCTGCGACGGCACGCGGCCGCCGTCTCTTGAACAGCAATGCAATGACCACACCGATCTATCAGGAAATCAAGGACTTCATCCTCGCGCGCATTCATGCGGGCGAGTGGGCGGAAGGCGACCAGGTGCCGTCGGAGAACGAGCTCGCGCGCGAATTCAACGTCGCGCGGATGACGGTCAACCGCGCGCTGCGCGAGCTGACGGCCGAACAGGTGCTCACGCGCACGCGCGGCTCGGGCACGTACGTCGCGTCGCCGAAATACGAATCGACGCTGGTCGCGATCCGCAGCATCTCGGATGAAGTCGCCGCGCGCGGCCATGCGTATCGTGCGCAGGTGCTGGAGGTCGGCGCGGCCGTCGCCGACGCGAAGCTCGCCGACGAGCTGCAGCTCGACACCGGCAGCCCGATCTTCCATTCGCGCGTGCTGCACTTCGAGAACGACACGCCCGTGCAGCTCGAGGAGCGCTGGGTCAACCCGGCCTGCGCGCCCGAATACGCGTTGCAGGACTTCACGACGACGACGCCGAACCAGTACCTGACGCGCGTCGCGCCGCTGCAGCGGGTCGAATACCGCATCGAGGCCGCGATGCCCGATGCGGCAACGCGCCGCCACCTGACGACGGACGAACGCGAGCCGTGCCTGCTGCTGCATCGGCGCACGTGGTCGCAAGGGATGGTCGCGTCGGTGGCCAATCTGTGGCATCCGGGCAGCCGCTACCGGTTCACCGGACATTTCTGACGCGCGGCGGACGCGTTCAGCGCACGCCGGGGCGCCCCCAGCGCTCGATCGCGCCGACCGCCAGCCGCACCCCGTCTTCCCGCGCGATCCGCGCACCGAGTTCGGCGGCACGCGCTTGCGTGTCGGCTCGTGCCGCGAACGCGATCGCGCGTGCGAGCGCCGCGGCGTCCACACGCCGCCCCGCCACCGGCCCATCGGCCACACCGAGGCGTTGCAGCCGGCTCGCCCAGAAGAACTGATCGCCCGCGAACGGCAGGACGACCGACGGAATCCCCGCCCGCGCGGCCGAATGCGTGGTACCCGATCCGCCGTGATGGATCGCCATCGATACATGCGGAAACAACCAGTCGTGCGGCGTCTCGCCGATCACGCACACGTGCGCCGGCAGCATCGACGCATCGATGCCGCTCCAGCCCGGATGGAACAGCGCGCGCCGGCCGTCGAGCGCCTGCAGCAGCGCGTCGACCATCGCGCCCCGGTCGAACCCGGCCATGCTGCCGAAGCCGATATACACGGGGCGATCGCCCGCATCGAGGAAGCTCGACAGCGCGGGCGGCGGCGTCCACGCCGGCGCGTCGACGCGCCACTGACCGCATGCCAGCACATGCGACGGCCAGTCGGCCGGATCGGCCAGCAGCGCGGGCGACACGCCGTACAGCATCGGATGATCGGTCCATACGCGCCGGCGCGGCGGCAGTCCGCACACGCTGGCGCGCGCCGCATTGGTCGCCTTCCTGAACGCGTGCCACAGCAGCGCGTTCACGAACCTGTGGCTCGCGCGATTCAGCCAGCGCGGCACCTTGCCGGGCGGCAGAAACGGCGACGCGAACGCCGCGGTCGGCGTGATCGGGATCATCCCCGTGCCGATCGCCGGCACGCCGCGATACTCGGCGATCGACAGCCCGACGAACGACGCCAGCCCCGACACCAGGATCGCATCGCAACCGGCCGACGCGACCGCGACTTCGCGCATCCATGCCGCCGTATTCGTATTCGCGATCGCGGCGAGCGCCTTCGACGTGTCGTTGAAACCGCCGCGCCCGCGCACCGCGTCGGACAACGCGCCATCCGGCGCGATCGCCGCGCGGATGTCGCCGGACAGCGGCGCGCAAGGCACGCCGAGCGCGGCGGCCGAACCGAGCGTCGCGGCGTCGGCCAGCAACCGGACCTCATGGCCGGCATCCAGCAGCGCGCGGCCGAGCGCCGCGAGCGGGCGCGTGTCGCCTTCGGTGCCGTAGGTGGCGATGACGAGCTTCATGCGTGGCTCCTCCTGCACGATGCAGGCGAGTGGATTCATAAAAATGCACGTCGTATACTAATGCAATTCGTGCACTTTAAGTCGATACCGAACCATGCCGACGACGACCGACGATCCGGGCCGCCGCGCACGCAAGCGCATCCAGATGCTCGCGCATCTCGCCGACACCGGCGCACGCCTGTTCGATGCGCACGGCTACGATGCCGTGACGATGGAACAGATCGCCGCACAGGCCGATGTCGCGAAACGTACGCTGTACAACCACTTTCCGACGAAGGAGGCCGTGCTCGCGCACTGGCTCGAAGGCGAACTCGCGCGCGACCTCGCGCACCTGCAGCGTGACGTCGCGCGACGGCGGACCTTCGCATCGCGGATCGCCTGCGTGCTCGACGCGTCGGCCGCATGGTGCGAACAGCATCCGGTGTATCTGCTCGCATACCTGCGGCATCGGTTCCTGAGCATCGGCGTGGTGGAAGCGGAAAGCGGGAAGGACGGCGGCGGCGACATCGCGCTCGTGTGGCAGCAACTGATCGCGGCCGGACAGCAGGCGGGCGAACTGAACCCGGCGCTGGCGGCCGACCAGCTCGCCACGTGGTTTCATCACCTCTATCTCGCGGCGATGCTGCGCTGGCTGACCGTGCCGGGGCTGTCGCTGAAGCGGGAATTCCAGTCGGTCGCGAAGCTGTTCGTCGAAGGCGTGCACGCGAAAGCGTGAGCGGTCGCGCAGGCGCCGCCCGGTCAGGAACGTGCGTCCGCGTCGAACGCGCACCGCGCGCGACGACCGTTGAACGCATCGCATGATGCGGAGGGGTTTTTACAACGATCGCACGGACGGGATGCCAAATTTCCCGCGCGGCAGTATGCTGGTGTCGTACGACCGCGCACGATGCCTCGGGCAATCCCTTAGTCCGCACGTCGTCGCGCCGCCGTCGCGACCGCAATCATGCGTTGCAAGGAGGGCTTCTTGATGGCTACCACGCATCAGCACTTCCACCTCGAACTACGGCACGCCACCGCGCCGACGTATTTCATCAGCTACCTGTTTCCCGCCTTGCTGTTCGTCTACGAACTGCTGCGCGTCGGCCAATGGATCCGCGATCACGGGATGCAATTCGCCGCGTACAAGCAGATGGGTTACGAATATCTGCTGATGCTGCTGTTCGTCGGACTGCAGATCGTCGTCGAGGCGATCTTCCTGCTCGGTGCCGCGATGCGCCGCGACAATCGCGACTTCGAACACCGGCTGCCGAACGTGGTTCTCGGCATCGGCTGCTCGATCGCGATTCTCGCGATCGACCTCGCAATCCAGCTGTCGTTCTGAGCCCCGGCGGGCTCGGCCCGCCGGCCGCATCGCACGCCGGCGCGCTGGCGTTCAGGCGAGCGCGTCGCGCAGGAACGTCGCCACGGCCGCGAGAACGTCGTCGGTCCGCTCGCGATGCGGCATGTGTCCGCATCGATCGAGCAGTAGAAACGACGACGGCCCTGCGACGCGCGCGGCGATCCGTTTCGGATGCACGTCGGACCCGTATTCGTCCTGCTCGCCGTGAATCGCGAGCGTCGCGCAACGCACGCGCGGCAGGTCGTCGTCGAGACACCAGTCGCGAAACGCCGGCGACAGCCACGTATCGACCCACGCACGCAGCACCCATTCGGCCTTGTCGCCGTGATAACGCGCGAGCCGGTCGAGCTGGCCGGGCGCGTCGAACTGCTGCGCCGCCTCGCGAATGCCGTCGCGCGTGCGATCCTCGACGAACGCCTGCGCGGAGACCGTCACCAGTGCGCGGCAACGCGCGGGATACGCGGCCGCGCAGCCGACGGCCATCCCGCCGCCGACGCTGTGCCCGAACGCCACGAACGCGTCGATGCCGAACCGCTCGAGCAGTGCATGGAATCCGTGGTCGGCCTCGTCGCGCACGAACGTCATGCCGAGTTGCCCCGGATGACGATCGGACCGGCCGAAGCCCAGCCGGTCATATGCGATCACGTCGCGGCGCGTAGCGCGCGCGAGTTGCGCGGGGAAGTCGCGCCAAAGCTCGACACAGCCGAGCGAATCGTGCAGCAGCACGATCGGTGCGGCCGGCTCAGGCGCGACCGGCTCAGGCGCGGCCGGTGCCTGCGCGGGCACACCGCGCCAGCGCTTCGCGAAGAGACGCCCTTGCGGCGTCTCGACCCAGGTCTCCTCGGTCACGATGTCAGTCATGTGTGTCGTCGTCTGCATGAAGGCGGCCGCACGCGGGCGGGCCGCATCGAATGCCGACGATGGTGGCCCGGCGACGCGCGCGGCGTCAAGCAAGCCCCCACCGCCCGCACGCTCATTCGGGCTGCGGCGGCAGATACTCCATCTGCGACTCGTCGTACAGCCGGTAGATCAGCGCCTGCATCGCGCGGATGTCCTCCGATTCGTCGAGCATCCGCATGCTCATGATGATCGGCGACACGAGGTTCGGATCGTCGAGCGGCTTGTAGCTGATGTCGTCGCGCTTCAGGCCGTACACGCTGTGCGGCACGACCGACACGCCCTCGCCCATCGCAACGAGTCCGAGCGCGATCTGCAGTTCGCGCGTCTCGTAGATCTTGCGCGGCTGCAACGCGCGATCGTGAAAGGCGGCGAGCACCTGGTCCGCGTAGCTCGGCCGCGGCGCCTTCGGGAAGATGATCAGCGTGTCGTTCACGAGATCGTGCAGCGACAGCACGGGCTTCGCGCCGTCGAGCACGTGACCGACCGGCAGCGCGACGATCATCCGCTCCTCGCGCAGCACGACGCGCCGCACGCTCGGATCCTCGTGGCGGATGCGCCCGAACCCGACGTCGATGCGCCCTTCCTTCAGCGCCTTGATCTGATCCATCGTCGACATCTCGTGCAGGCTCAGCTCGACGGCCGGATATTCGCTGCGAAAGCGCCGGATGATCTTCGGCAACATCCCGTACAGCGTCGAGCCGACGAACCCGACCGACATGCTGCGCTCGATCTTGCCGACGCGCTTCGTCATCGATTCGAGTTCGGTGGTCTGCGCGAGCAGCTGCACGGCGTGCGAATAGAAGAACCGCCCCGCGTCGGTCAGCTTCAACGGCCGCGCGTTGCGCTCGAACAGCGGCACGCCGAGCGCCTCCTCGAGCTGCTGGATCTGCCGGCTGAGCGGCGGCTGCGCGATGTGCAGGCGCTCGGCCGCGCGCGTGAAATTCCGCTCCTCGGCAACCGCGACGAAGTAGCGGAGGTGTCTCAACTCCATGTTCGATCCCTCCCGGACCGGCAACGGACGTTCATTCGGCCCCGCGCGCATGCGTGCCGCGCCGGTCGTCCCGTGATCGCCTGATCCCGATGCCATGACGATACCTCAGCCCGCGCCGATACCGGCGCGAGCAGCGCGGTGCCGCCCTGGCGTCCGGCACCGCGCAAAGCAAAACGGGAAGCCGTCAGGCTTCCCGTTGCTTCATCGACGCCGCGTCGCGGCGGCGTCTCGACCGCGCGTCACGCCTCGGTCGCGTACAGCGCATCGCGCTGCGCGTCGCTCAGCGAGTCGAGCGGCACGTCCGGCAGCCGATAGCAGATCATCGCGCCGTACAGCTCGGCCAGGCAGTTGCTGCCGGCATCGAGCGCGTAGCCGTCCTCGCCGTCCGGCGCCGGCGGATACACTTCGCGCCACGCGTTGATCGCGGCTTCGATTCGCACGATGGAAACGGGTCCGGCCTTCCGCTCGGCGGGTGATGCGCTCATGGATTCCTCTGGGTTGCGCGCTCCGCAGGCCGTGCCGGCCGCGGCGGAGCGATGAAAACGCCGGGCGCCGCCGGCCGCCGCGACAGGCGCGCGCCGGATGCCCGATCCGCGCCGCGCTCGTCGCGCAGGCCGGGCCGTGGCCCGGTAGGGTCGGGCAATATAACCGGCTTTGACCCCGTGCAGGGAAAAGCGGACAAAAAAAACGGGAAGCGCGCGGCTTCCCGTTTCGTTGCGCCATCGCGCGGCCGCATGCCGCGCCGGCATCAGCCCACGGTTTCGCGGTTCTCCACGCGCTGCAGCTGCGCGCCGCGGTTCGCGGCGACCCACGGTGCGATCTCCATGTCCTCGTAGCGCACGAAGCGGCTCTTGTTCAGGAACCGGTAGCCGAGCCACACGACGAGGAACAGCGGAATGCCGACGTAGGTCGCGGCCACGCCCGCCCAGTCGATCCGGTTCGCGAGGAACGCCTGATAGTCCTGGCCGAGCGCGATCACGAGACACAGGACGAATGCAAACAGCGGGCCGAACGGAAACCACTTCGACTGGTACGGCAGCTGGTCGAGCGCGTAGCCTTGCGTCACGTAGCCCTTGCGGAACCGGTAGTGGCTGATCGCGATGCCGAGCCACGCGATGAAACCCGTCATCCCCGACGTGTTGAGCAGCCACAGGTACACCGTCTTGTCGCCGTACAACGACGTGAAGAAGCACAGCGCGCCGACGGCGGTCGTCGCATACAGCGCGTTGCGCGGCACGCCGCCCGGCGACAGCTTCGCGAACAGCTTCGGCGCGCGGCCTTCCGTCGCGAGGTTGTAGAGCATCCGCGTCGACGCGTACATGCCCGAGTTGCCGGCCGACAGCACGGCCGTCAGGATCACCGCGTTCATCACGCCGGCCGCGAACGCGAGGCCCGCGTGGCGGAACACGAGCGTGAACGGACTTACGCCGATGTCGGTCACGTCGCTCTTCAGCAGGTTCGGATCGGTATAGGGAATCAGCACGCCGATCACGAAGATCGCCAGCACGTAGAACAGCAGGATGCGCCAGAACACCTGACGCACCGCGCGCGGGATCGTCGTGCGCGGGTTCTCCGATTCGCCGGCCGCGACGCCGATCAGCTCGGTGCCCTGGAACGAGAAGCCGGCGATCATCGCGACGCCCATCAGCGCCGGCAGGCCGCCCGCGAACGGCGCGTCGCCGATCGTCAGGTTGCCCCAGCCGTTGCCCGGCGCGCCTTTCAGAATGCCGAAGATCATCAGCAGGCCGACGCCGATGAACGCAACCACGGTGACGACCTTGATCAGCGCGAACCAGTATTCGGCTTCCCCGAAGCCGCGCACGGTCAGCGCGTTGAGCAGGAACATCACGCCGAGGAACGCGGCGCTCCACCAGACGCCCGGCACGTCCGGGAACCAGTAGTGCATCACGAGCTGCGCGGCGACGAGTTCGACCGCGATCGTCACGGCCCAGTTGTACCAGTAGTTCCAGCCGAGCGCGAAGCCGAAGCCTTCGTCGACGTATTTCGCGCCGTAAGTCGCGAACGAGCCCGACACCGGCATGAACGCGGCCATTTCGCCGAGGCTCGTCATCAGGAAGTAGACCATCAGGCCGATCAGCATGTACGCGACCATCGCGCCGCCGGGGCCGGCTTGCGAGATCGACGCGCCGGACGCGACGAACAGGCCCGTGCCGATCGAGCCGCCGATGGCGATCATCGTCAGATGGCGCGCCTTCAGCGCGCGATGAAGCTTGGGTGGGTTCGCGGACGAACCGGGTTGGTCGGAATTCGGAATTGCGGACATAAACGAGACGAACGTTGAGCGGGCCGGCATCCGGAGCCGGCGCATGCGGGATCGGGGCGCGGCGCGCCGCCTGCGGCGATGCATTCGATGCGGCCCCGATACGCGTTGCGCGCCGGGCGCCTGCGGCGAAGCGCGGATTCTACCTGATTCGCCGCGCGGACAGCTGAGCGCCGGCCGCCCCGCCTCCGCACGCAGACGCAGCAGAATCAACAAGTTGGATGCGGCGCGGCGACGAGACGGCGGCACGGCCGCGGGTGGCGCGGCACAGGTCGTGCCATTCGGTGGCCATCCGCGATGGCGCACCGTGCAATGTGTAATCGCGCCGGCGCAATCGTCGGATCCTGTATTAAACCGACAAATCGAACGGCATTCATCGCCAATAATCAGACAAAATATCGGCCACCCGTGAATTGATTCAAATCAGTTTGGGCACCTGGTTCACGGTAATGACATGTAATCGCTCCAAATCGTGAACGATGCATGCATGTTTTGCATCGCGCGACGAAATTCGGGAATTCGCGAGATAATCCCGATTAATGCGAATTAATCAGTGCGCGGAATCGTCGACGACGCAAATTTCCGCCCCCCGCCCCCGAGGATGAAGCCACACACGCCGCTCGCCAAGCTGCGCGGTCATACCGCGTCGGCCGTGGCACGCATTCTGTCGCCCCGCGGCGTGCTCGTCGCGGGCATCGTGCTGCTGCTGTTCAGTTGGGGGCTCTCGACGTCGCTTTTAATCGAGGCACGCCACGACGCATACGACCATGCGGTCGAAAATGCGCGCAACCTGATGCTGCTGATCGAGCGCGATATTTCCCGCAATATCGAACTGTATGATCTGTCGCTGCAAAACGTCGTCGACGGCCTCGCCGATCCGGAACTGATGGCATTGCCGCCGCACCAGCGTCACCGGCTGCTGTTCGACCGAGCCGCGAGCGGCGCGTATCTCGGCGCCATTTTCGTGATGGATCCGCACGGCAATATCGTGATCGATTCGGCCGCATCGCCGCCGCGGCAAGGCAATTTCGCCGACCGCGAATATTTCGCCGTGCATCGCGACCGGCTCGCACAGGGCCTCTACATCAGCCGGCCCTATGCGTCCCGCCTGCGCGGCGGTGCGCTGACAATTGCGCTCAGCCGACGGATCACGCTGGCCGACGGCCGCTTCGGCGGGATCGTCGTCGGCACGCTCAGCATCGACTACTTCCGCGCGCTGCTCGACGGTCTCGCGGTCGGCAAGCACGGCAGCGCGGCGATCGTCGAGGACAACGGCGTGCTCGTATCCCGCCTGCCGTTCGATGCGCGCGTGGTCGGCCTCGACCTTCACGACTCCCCGCTCTTCATCGAGGCGCAGCGCAGCAGCGAAGGCGCGCTGACCGGCGTCGGCGCGATCGACGGCGTGCGGCGCATCTATGTTTACAAGCATCTCGCGAATCTGCCGCTGATCGTCGACGTCGCGCCCGCCGAGATCGACATCTACGCGTCGTGGCGCCATCGCACGATCTGGACCGCCGTGCTGATGGGCCTGTTTACCGTGTTCATCGCGTGGGGCTCGCTCGCGCTGTCGCGCGAACTCAGGCGCCGGCAGATCGCCGAGTCGAAGCTGTACCGGCTCGCGCACACCGATTCACTGACCGGGCTCGACAACCGCGGCACGTTCGACACGGTGCTCGCGAAGGAAGCGCAGCGCGCGTCGCGCAGCGGCCGCCCGCTGTCGGTGCTGTTCGTCGACGTCGATCATTTCAAGGCGTTCAACGACTATTACGGCCACCTCGCCGGCGACGACGTGCTGCGCCGCGTCGCGCAATCGGCGTCGCACTGCCTGCGGCGCGACAGCGACCACGTCGCGCGCTACGGCGGCGAGGAATTCGTCGTCACGCTGCCCGACACCGATGCGCGGGGCGCGGCGACCGTCGCCGAAGGGATCCGCCGCGCGATCGCCGGGCTCGACATCGCGCACGGCCGCAGCCCGTACGGGCACGTGACGGCGAGCATCGGCGCCGCGACCGCCACAGGCGGGCGCGTCAACGCCGCGACGCTGCTGCGGCAGGCCGACGAGGCGCTGTACCGCGCGAAGTCCGGCGGACGCAATCGCGTGTCGCACGCCGAGGCAAGCACGGCCGACGCGTAACGCGGCCGCCGCCGGGGCACCCGCGCCGCGCCGCCGTGGACAGCCCGCGCGCGTTCGGCTAGCGTTACGTCAGCTGCGCGTGCGGCGCGGCGCCGGCCCGCGCTGGCCGCCCGCGCGTATTCCGGCCACCCCGCCGGCCACCCCCGCACCGTCATGACCGCCCAGCTCCCTGCCCGACTGCCGCCGCTCCTGCGCCACGCCCTCCGTCCCCTGCTGGACCCTTACCGCCGCTACCGGCACGCGAAGCTGATCCATGCGGCGCGCGTCGCGCTCGCGATCCTCGTGTCGATCGCGTTGTCCACCGGGCTGCGCGTGCCGCACGGCGAATGGTCGACGATCACCGTGCTGATCGTCGTCGGCGGGCTGCAGCACCACGGCAACATCCGCAAGAAGGCGGCCGAACGCGCGCTCGGCACGTCGATCGGCGCGCTCGCGGGGCTCGGGTTGATCCTGCTCTACTCCGTCCTGCACGCGCCGCTCGCGATCTACCTGCTGATGGCGATCGCGTGCGGGGTCTGCGCCTATCACGCGATCGGCAAGGCCGGCTACATCGCGCTGCTGTCGGCGATCACGATGGTGATCGTCGCCGGGCACGGCGACAACGAGATCGTCGACGGCCTGTGGCGCGCGGTGAACGTGCTGGCCGGCATCGCGATCGCGCTGGCGTTCTCGTTCGCGCTGCCGCTCTACGCGACCTACTCGTGGCGCTACAAGCTCGCCGACGCGCTGCGCGCGTGCGCGGCCGTGCATACGCGCCTCGCGGGCGACCGCCACGTGAGCGACGACGCGCACCTGAAGGAAATGGCCGCGCTGAGCGCGCTGCTGGTGCAGCTGCGTTCGCTGATGCCGTCGGTGTCGAAGGAATGCGAGATCTCGGTCACGCACCTCGAGGCGATCCAGCGCAGCCTGCGCCTGTGCATCGGCTACCTGGAGATCCTGTCGAGCATGGTCCCGGCCCGCGACGACCTGGCTGCCCGCGAATACATGCGCAGCGACATGAAGGCCGTGAACCGGCGCATCCGCGATACGCTCGTCGGCGCGAGCCGCGCGCTCAAGTTCGGCACGCCGAGCCGGCTCGCGGCCCGCCGCCGGCCGGCCGAGCCGCCGCACGACCTGCCTCCGCCGCAGTTGTCGGGCTACGTGTCGATCACGGCCAAGCTGGCCGGCGAAGTGGATCAGTTGCGCGAGAAACTGCTCGATACCGCGCAGGCGTGGAATATCTGAAGACCGGCGGATGGCGAGAAACGTCGGCAATACTTTCAAATATCTTTCATGAAGACGGACCGGCATCCCGTCCACGGCGACCGTGCCCGTCGGCCGATCCGGCCCCGGAAACCGGGCCTGCGCGCCGCCGCGTTTCCGCCGGTTTCGACAGCCGCCCGCGGCCGGTTCCCGCCGGATTCTCCGGCCGGTTAACCGCCCGCCGGGCCCGCCGCGACAGGCCCGACGACGTATTGGCGCGAAAATCAGGTCTTGCCCCAACTTCCCGGACAGCCGATACTCGCATATTCCGCGAAATACGATCCCACCGGCTTCAATCCACGGTAATTCCTATGAGCACGATTCTCGAAAGCCTCCCGACCGGCCAGAAGGTCGGTATCGCCTTCTCCGGCGGCCTGGACACCAGCGCCGCGCTGCACTGGATGAAACTGAAGGGCGCCGTCCCGTACGCATATACGGCGAACCTCGGCCAGCCCGACGAAGACGATTACGACGCGATCCCGAAACGCGCGATCGAATACGGCGCAGCCGGCGCCCGCCTGATCGACTGCCGCGCGCAGCTCGTCGCCGAAGGCATCGCCGCGCTGCAAAGCGGCGCGTTCCACATCACGACGGCCGGCGTCACGTATTTCAACACGACGCCGATCGGCCGCGCCGTGACGGGCACGATGCTCGTCGCCGCGATGAAGGAAGACGGCGTCAACATCTGGGGCGACGGCAGCACGTACAAGGGCAACGACATCGAGCGCTTCTACCGCTACGGCCTGCTCGTGAACCCGGATCTGAAGATCTACAAGCCGTGGCTCGACCAGACGTTCATCGACGAACTCGGCGGCCGTGCCGAAATGTCCGAATTCATGAACCAGGCCGGCTTCGCATACAAGATGTCGGCCGAGAAGGCGTATTCGACCGACTCGAACCTGCTCGGCGCGACGCACGAGGCGAAGGATCTGGAAAGCCTCGAAAGCGGCATCAAGATCGTGAACCCGATCATGGGCGTCGCGTTCTGGCGCGACGACGTGAAGATCGCCGCCGAGGAAGTGACGGTGCGCTTCGAAGCGGGCCAGCCGGTCGCGCTGAACGGCGTCGAGTTCAAGGACCAGGTCGAGCTGCTGCTCGAGGCGAACCGCATCGGCGGCCGCCACGGCCTCGGCATGAGCGACCAGATCGAGAACCGCATCATCGAGGCGAAGAGCCGCGGCATCTATGAAGCCCCGGGCCTCGCGCTGCTGTACATCGCGTACGAGCGTCTCGTCACCGGCATCCACAACGAAGACACGATCGAGCAGTACCGCGAGAACGGCCGCCGTCTCGGCCGCCTGCTGTACCAGGGCCGCTGGTTCGACCCGCAGGCGATCATGCTGCGCGAAACGGCACAGCGCTGGGTCGCGCGCGCGATCACCGGCGAAGTGAAGATCGAACTGCGCCGCGGCAACGACTACTCGATCCTGAGCACGAAGTCGCCGAACCTCACGTATCAGCCGGAACGCCTGTCGATGGAGAAGGTGGCATCGACGTTCTCGCCGCGCGACCGGATCGGCCAGCTGACGATGCGCAACCTCGACATCACCGATACGCGCGACAAGCTGCGCGTGTATTCGCAAGTCGGCCTGCTGACGCCGGGCGAGGCTTCGGCGCTGCCGCAGATCAAGAGCGACAGCGGCGAGTAAGCAAGCCGTTTTCGTGAGCAGCCGGGCGGCATGAACACCGCCCGGCTGCGTGCAGCACTTCCTTCCCTCCCCCCTTCAAGCACGGCCGGATCGCGAACACGCATCGCGACGATCCTGCCGTCGCGTCATGGTCATTTCGATGCCGTGGCCGTCCCGGTCGCGGTCGCGGTCGCGGTCGTCGTCATCGTCGTGGAAGCAGTCGCCGGCGCCGGCGTGCGGGCCAGATCCTGACCGATCGTGTCCACGACCGACTTCTCGCACGACTTGATCCCTTCCACCGACTTGTCGAAATTCTTCTCGAGATCGCTGAAGCTGCCGTACGTATAAGCGAAATCGCTGTCGATGTGGACGCTGTTCGACTTGATGTCGTAGCCGCATGCGAACGTCTTGTAATAGATGTCCTGCTTCGTCTTCGCGTCGAGAATGCGCGCGCGGACGACCACCCACGGAATGTAATCGGGCTCGGTCGGCGGCGAGATATAGCCGAACGACGTGAACCAGACGTTCATGACGGCATCCGCGTCGGTCTGGATCGCGGAGTAGTCGTCCGACTTGCCGTCGTCGCTGAGCTTCACTTTCTGGCCGTCCAGCTTCACGACCTGATAGCCGTTGCTGGTGAGGCGGCCGGTGACGCCGTCCACGATGTCCGGTGCGAACACGATCTTGCCGGCCGCCACGTGATCCGTGTAGGTGCTCGAATGGCTCGCATTGACGGCGGCTTGCGCGAGCGCGCCGATCAGGCCGAACCCGCCCGCCGCGCCGCCGAGATTGACGACCGCGACACGCTTCGGCTCGTTGACCTCGAGGATCGCGATCGAATGCAGCTTCTGACGTGCTTCGGGTTTCATGTCGGTGTTCGGCAACGTGACGCAGCCGGAAAGCAGCGTCACGAGCAGGCCGCAAGCGAACAGGGTGGCTTTGGATGAGTTCTTCATGAGGTGTGTGGCTTTTTGTTGTTGACGGAACGTTTTCGCCGGGCCGTCGCACGTGGCGCGTCCAGGTGCTGCGTGCGAGTCGGCCGTACGCTTATTGTTTGATGACCTGACCGCAGGCGATGAAGCTGTAACCGGCCGCTCGCGGCACGTACGGGATCGAGCACTGGAAGCCGTGGGTTCCCGTGATCGACATGAACATGATTGCGGCGCGTCCAGACAGCGGAACGCCTGCCGGCAGTTGTCGTGCGGCTTGGTAATACTTTGGTGCGCTACCGAGAAAGGGTAACGGCGGGGCTTGATGTTTCTTTAGGGCGCGCTATCGAACAATTTTTCTAATCATTTCGATATTACAAACAGGTTTCTGCACGCGCGTTCCATGCGGCTCGTCGTCTTCGTATCGGGCGCGGTATGAACGCCGGCCCGTGCGCCCGAGTGTCTCTACGGCCGCACGGCTCCCGCGCACGGGATCCTGATGCGCGCCGAATGGGATATCCGCGACTATCTTGCGGACGGGCGCCTCGTCGTCGTGCTGCCGGATTACGAGACGCCGAGCGCGGACATCTATGCGGTGTATGCGCAGCGGCATCAGATGTCCGCGCGGATACGGGCGTTCGTGGATTTTCTGGCGGGGGAGCTGGGCGACTGAAGGCCGGTGGGCGGCGCAAGCATCGGTGCCCGAAACGCTGATATTCTGGCGAATCGACCGCTGAACGATCGGAATATTTGCGCCGCCGCGTCATCCCCCGCCGCTGCGCCAACCTTGCCGGAGCCGCCATGTTCGACCTGACCACGCTGACCACCTTCACCGCTGTCGTCCTGGGTCTGTTCCTGATTCCCGGCCCCGCCGTGCTGCTCGTGCTGAGCCGCACCGTGCAGGGCGGCCGCAAGACCGGCATCCTGACCGGGCTCGGCGTCGCAAGCGGCGACTTCGTGCACACGCTGTTCGCGGCGGTCGGGCTGTCGGCGCTGCTGATGACGTCGGCGCTCGCGTTCAACGTCGTGAAGCTGGTCGGCGCCGCGTACCTGATCTACCTCGGCGTGCGTGCGCTGCTCGACAGGCCGTCCGATCCGTCGCTGCCGAAAGTGTCGCCCGTCACACCGTTGAAGGCGTACCTGCAGGCGATTCCCGCCGAAGTGCTGAACCCGAAGACCGCGCTGTTCTTCCTCGCGTTCATGCCGCAATTCGTGCATCCGGAACGCGGCTCGACGTTCGTGCAGTTCGCGGTGCTCGGGCTGATCTTCGTCGTGCTCAGCTCGCTCTACACGACGCTGATCGCGTGCTCGATCCGCCCGCTCGGCCGCCTCGTGAAGCGGCTTGCGTGGCTCACGCGCTGGCAGGGGAAGATCATCGGTTCGATCTTCATCGCGCTCGGGCTGCGCGTCGCGGTCCAGCAACGCTGACGCGCGCGTTTCGCATGACGTCCGACGCGGCAACCGCCGGCGAAATCCTCTATACCGACCCGCGCCTCGTCGCGGTCTACGACCGGTTCAACGCAGGCGATCGCGACTTCGCGTTCTACGCATCGCGCATCGGCGCCACGCGGCAACGGATTCTCGATCTCGGCTGCGGCACCGGCACGTTCGCGCGCCGGCTTGCGGCGGCCGGGCACGACGTCGTCGCGATCGATCCCGCGCCCGCGATGATCGACCATGCGCGACACCAGCCTGGCGCCGGCGCGGTCGGCTGGCTCGCGTGCGATCTCGGCGGCCTGCCGCCCGGCGCGCCGTTCGATGCCGTCGTGATGACCGGACACGCATTCCAGTGCCTGCTGACCGACGCGGACATCGACGCGACGCTGCGCGGCGTGCGGCGCGTGCTGGCCGACGGCGGCCGCTTCCTGTTCGACACCCGCAACCCGCGTATCGAGCCGTGGCGTGACTGGACGCCGCAGGCGTCCGCGTCCCGCATCGATTCGCCCGAGTTCGGCAGCGTCGAGCTGCACCATGCGGTCACCGCGGTCGAGGGCCCGATCGTGTCGTTCGACACGGTCTACCACTTTCAGCGCGACAATACGCGGATGAAGAACGCGAGCCGGCTGCGCTTCATCGCGCAGCCCGACCTGCGGGCGCGCGTGGCGGCCGCCGGCTTCACGTCGGCGGAATGGTGCGGCGACTGGCACGGCGCGCCGTTCGACGACGCGGCCAGCGCGGAGATCATTGCAATCTGCCACGCGTGAGCGGATGAATGCCGCGCCGGACGCGAATAGTGGAATGAAGGGTGAAGCAAATGAGTAGCGACGAATTCCAGGTGATGGAATTGTCGAACGGCAAACCGGTGAAGATGTGGACGCAAGGCGTCGCGGTCGAGGACGATGCGCGCGCGCAGTTGCGCAACACCGCGCAGATGCCGTTCATCTTCAGGCACGTCGCGGTGATGCCGGACGTCCACCTCGGCAAGGGCTCGACGATCGGCAGCGTGATTCCGACGAAAGGCGCGATCATTCCGGCCGCGGTCGGCGTCGATATCGGCTGCGGGATGATGGCGGCGCGCACGACGCTCACGGCAGCAGACCTGCCGGACTCGCTCGGCGGGCTGCGCGGCGCGATCGAACGCGCGGTGCCGCACGGCCGCGTGCCGGGGCGCCGCGATCCCGGAGCATGGGGCGATCGCATGCCGCCTGCCGTGACCGAGTCTTGGAAGTCGCTGCTGCCGGGCTTTCAGCGGATCGTCGACAAGTATCCGAAGCTGGAGAAGACGAATCACCGTGCGCATCTGGGTACGCTCGGCACGGGCAACCATTTCATCGAGGTGTGCATCGACGAGGCCGGAAGCGTGTGGTTCATGCTGCACAGCGGCTCGCGCGGCGTCGGCAACGCGATCGGCAGCCTGTTCATCGAGCTCGCGCAGGCCGACATGCGGCAGCACATCGCGAACCTGCCGGATCGCAATCTGGCGTATTTCACCGAGGGCAGCCGCCACTTCGACGATTACGTCGAAGCGGTCGGCTGGGCGCAGGACTACGCGCGCCGCAACCGGCAGGCGATGATGGATGCGGTGATCGGCGCGGCGCGCGGCGTGATCGCGAAACCGTTCGCGCTCGACGAGCACGCGGTGAACTGCCACCACAACTACGTGCAGCGCGAACGTCACTTCGGCGAGGACGTGCTCGTGACCCGCAAGGGCGCGGTGTCCGCGCAGAAGGGGCAGCTCGGGATCATTCCGGGCTCGATGGGCGCGAAGAGCTTCATCGTGCGCGGGCTCGGCAATCCGGAGAGTTTCTGTTCGTGCAGCCACGGCGCCGGACGCTCGATGAGCCGAACCGAGGCGAAGCGCCGCTTCACGGTCGACGACCAGTTGAGCGCGACGCGCGGTGTCGAATGCCGGAAGGACGCGGGTGTCATCGACGAGATCCCGATGGCCTATAAGGACATCGACGCGGTGATGGCGGCGCAGCGCAGCCTCGTCGAAGTGGTGCACACGCTGCGTCAGGTGGTCTGCGTGAAAGGATAGCGCGGCGCGCGCAATGAAAGTCAATGGCCGCGACCGTATCGCGCGGCCCGCCGACGATCGCGCTGACGCATCGCCGTCACGTCACGCGCCGACGATCGAGATCGAAAACCCGTCCCAGCCGCCGAGCGTGCCGACTTCGAGAATGCTCCGTGCGCCGCGAATCGTCGCCAGCAGTTGCATCAGCTTGCCCTGGTTCGGCGCGACGTTGATCGCGGGCAGCCCGGCCGCGTCGCTCGCCGCAAGCGCGGCGGCCCCATAAGCAACCAACCATTCGTTCTAAAGGCGGCAGCGCACCTGCTCCTATAATCGCTCGACCATGACAACAACAGACGGAGCACCCATGACCGATCAGGCCACTTCGAACTGGCGACTCGAAACCATCGCCGTGCACGGCGGCTATCGCCCCGACCCGACCACGCGCGCGGTCGCGGTGCCGATCTACCAGACCGTTGCGTACGCATTCGACGACACGCAGCACGGCGCGGACCTGTTCGACCTGAAGGTCCAGGGCAACATCTACACGCGAATCATGAACCCGACGACGGACGTGCTCGAGCAGCGGATCGCCGCGCTCGAGGGCGGCATCGGCGCGCTCGCGCTGGCGTCGGGCCAGGCGGCCGTCACGTACGCGATCCAGACGATCGCCGAAGCCGGCGACAACATCGTGTCCGCCAGTTCGCTGTACGGCGGCACCTACAACCTGTTCGCGCATACGCTGCCGCAATACGGCATCACGACGCGCTTCGCCGATCCGCGCGACCCGGCGTCGTTCGAGCCGCTGATCGACGCACGCACGAAGGCGATCTTCGCGGAATCGGTCGGCAATCCGCTCGGCAACGTGACCGACATCGCCGCGCTCGCGGAAGTCGCGCATCGTCACGGGATCCCGCTGATCGTCGACAACACGGTGCCGTCGCCGTATCTGCTTCGCCCGTTCGAACACGGCGCGGATATCGTCGTGCACTCGCTGACGAAGTATCTCGGCGGCCACGGCACGAGCCTCGGCGGCGCGATCGTCGATTCGGGCAAGTTCCCGTGGGCGCAGCACGCGGACCGCTTCAAGCGGCTCAACGAGCCCGACGTCAGCTATCACGGCGTCGTGTACACCGAAGCATTCGGGCCGGCCGCCTATATCGGGCGCGCGCGGGTCGTGCCGCTGCGCAACATGGGCGCGGCGATCTCGCCGTTCAACGCGTTCCAGATCCTGCAGGGCATCGAGACGCTCGCGCTGCGCGTCGAGCGCATCAGCGACAACGCGCTGAAAATCGCGCAGCATCTCGCGCGCCACGAACACGTCGAGTGGGTGAACTACGCAGGGCTGCCCGATCACCCGGATCATCCGCTCGTCGCGCGCTACCTGTCGGGCCGCGCGCCCGGCATCCTGACGTTCGGCGTGAAGGGCGGCCGCGACGGCGGCGCGAAGTTCCAGGACGCGCTGAAGCTGTTCACGCGGCTCGTCAACATCGGCGACACCAAATCGCTCGCGACGCATCCGGCCTCGACGACGCACCGCCAACTGTCGCCGGCCGAACTCGCGAAGGCCGGCGTGAAGGAGGAAACGGTGCGGCTGTCGATCGGCATCGAGCACATCGACGACCTGCTCGCCGATCTCGACCAGGCGCTCGCGCAGCTGTGACCCGAAGCGGGCGTGCCGACACGCCCGCTTCGAATGTCTTGACCTTGAAGCGGCTTCAAGGTGTTCAATCCCCGGTTGATGCTCCACCGCCGAGGCCCACATGACACCGACCGCGAAGCTCGCGCTGCTCACGTTACCGCCGCTGCTGGCGGCTTGCTTCGGCGCCCTCGCCGCCGCATGGCGCGCACCGGGCCCGAAAACGTCGAGCGTCATCCAGCATTTCACCGGCGGCATCGTGTTCGCGGCGGCCGCGCTCGAACTGCTGCCGCAGGATCGCGCGCACGCGCTGTTTCCGGTCGTCGTCGGCTTCGTGCTCGGCCTCGCGCTGATGCTCGCGATCCGCGCGCTGTCCGGCGCGGTCGAAACGCGCTTCGAGGACGCGCGGCTGCCGGTCAGCATGATCATCGTCACCGCGATCGATCTCGTCGTCGACGGTCTCGTCCTCGGCATCGCGTTCTCCGCGAGCGACGAAAGCGGCATCATCCTGACCGTCGCGCTGACGCTCGAGGTGCTGTTCCTCGCGCTGTCGGTCAGTGCGGCGCTGGCTTCGGCAGGTGTCGGCCGCCTGCTCGCGATCGTCGTGCCCGTTGCGCTGGCCGCGTTGCTGAGCATCGCGGCCGTCGTCGGCAATGCGGTGTTCGCGGGGCTGCCGGCGAATCTCTACGCAGCGCTGCTCGGGCTCGGCACGGTCGCGCTGCTCTACCTCGTCACCGAGGAACTGCTGGTCGAGGCGCACGAAGTGCCGGAGACGCCATTTGCAACCGCCGCGTTCTTCATCGGCTTCATCGTGTTCTTCCTGATCGAAGGTTCGGTGAAGGCCGGCTGAAACGCGAGCATCACCACGTCGTCGCGGCGGTCGGATACGTCTCGACGATGCGTGTGCCGTTGACAGGCGTCACGCCTTCGTTGCGCAATGCGGCCCACAGGTCGATCGCGTGTTCGCGCGACTTGCGGCTGCCGTCGTCGGTCAGCACGTTCAGCGCGATCATTTCGTCGCGCGTGGTCAGTTGCAGTTGCTCCTTCAATTTGCGCGACTGATGCGACGCGGTACGCACCTCGCGAAGCATGATCTGCTGCTCGGCGAGCGGCGCCGGCACGGCGCCCGCCTCGGCGGGCAGGAACGTGAGCCGCCCGTTCCCGACTTCGCATTGCCCGCGCGTGAACGTCGCGCTCCACGCCCCCGCCGGCACGGCCGCGAATTCGCAGCGCATCCGTTCGCTCGCGCGGCGGCCGACGTCGTGTTCCGGCGCATGCGACAGCGCGCGCTCCGGCCAGCCGGCCGCCGTCGCGGCTGTCGCCGTCAGGCACGCAGTCAGTGCGATCGCTTTCATCATGTTGCGCATCGTCCGTTCCTCCTCGAAAAAAAATCAACGCACTGCCAGGCCGTTGTCATGCGCATCGATGACCGGCGCGGATTCGCCGCGATGCACCGTCGCGCGATGGATTTCCTGATTGCGGGCGATGGTGGCCGGGCTCGGCGGATAGTCGTGCTTCGGACTCGGGATCACGCCGTCGTGACGGGCGCGCAGCAGCTCCTGGCGCACTTCCTGCCGAGTCTTGGACTGCGCGGTGGCCGACTGCGAGAAAGCGGCGATCGACAGCGCGGCAACGGCGATCGAAATCAGGGGTCGTCGAATGTTCATGAGCTTCGCTCCTTGTCCGGAATGGGTAACGTGAGTTCCAAGATTGATCCGGCGGCGGTGCGCGATCATGAACACGGGATGACGATTTCGTCATCGCACGCCCCGCCCTGAATCGCAGTGCGAAGCAAATCGACGAGATGCTGCGACTCACATGACGCGCGGATGACATTTTTCTCATTTGTCCCTCACCGTCGCGATTCGAACGGTTCCCAGAATCGCTTGCACGTTCGCCATATTCGTCGCCCGCAAGCGGAACGCGCGGCGACACGATCGACGGACGCACGAAACGATCAACTCGAACCTCAGGGACCCAACATGAACACTCCAGCTCGGCTCGTCATGCTGTCCGGTGCGCTGCTCACGACCGCCCACGCGGTTCACGCGTCGGAAGTCAGCCTCTACGGCCTGTTCGATACGTCGCTGACGTATGTATGGAACGCCAATGCAGACGGCAAGAATCTCGTCGGCCTGGGCAACGGCAACCTGCTCGGGAACCGCTTCGGCGTGAAAGGCGCGGAAGACCTCGGCGGCGGGCTGAAGGCGATCTTCACGCTGGAGAACGGCTTCAATCCGAATACCGGCGCGCTCGGGCAAGGCAACCGAATGTTCGGCCGGCAAGCGTTCGTCGGTCTCGACAGCTTGCGCTGGGGCACGCTGACGATCGGCCGCCAGTACGACGCGCTTGCCGATGTCGCATGGCCGATTACCGGCGATTTCTACTTCGGCAGCGTGTATGCGACGCCCGGCGACGTCGACAACTACGACACGTCGTCGCGAACCGACAACGCGGTGAAGTACACGTCCCCCGTGATCGCCGGGTTCCAGTTCGTCGGTATGGTTGCGCTCGGCGGCGTGGCCGGCAAGACGAGCGCGGGACAAACCTGGTCGGCCGGACTTTCGTACAGCAACGGCCCGATCGATGTCGCGGGCGGCTATTACTACGCTGCCAACAAGTCGCCGCTTGCCGACGGTATCCGGACCGGCTGGAACGGCACCTCCGACGGCACGTTCGACGGATCGCTGGTCAACGGCGGCTACATCTCCGCGAAGTCGATCGGCATTGCACGCGGCGCGTTGCGCTACAGCTTCGCGCCCTTCGCGGTCGGCATCGACTACAGCAACGCGCAGTACAAGGCCGATGCGATGTCGGCGTTTCGCAACACGCAGAAATACGATACCGTGCGCGGCTTCTTCAACTATCAGGCGAGCGCGAGCCTGCTCGTCGGCGTCGGCTACAGCTACACGAAAGCCCACGGCGATACGCGCGCGACCTACCATCAGGTGTCAGCCGGCGCGGACTACGTGCTGTCGAAACGCACCGATCTCTATGCGGTCGGCGCGTGGCAACGCGCGAACGGCGAGCAACGCACGCTCGACGGCGGCACGCAGACGGCGCAGGCGTCGATCGGATCCTACGGCTACGGCGGCACGCGCACGCAAGGGATCGTCAATCTCGGGCTGCGCCATCGCTTCTGATCGGGGCAGCGGCAACGCGCGAGCACGCGCATGACGAAAATTTCATCTTCCGATCAGGTTCGCGATGCATCGTGTCGCTACCATCGAATGCGTGACGGGCGATGCCCGTTGCAATCCACGCAAGCGGATCGCTGTCGCACGGCACGATCACGCGTTCGGCCCGGACACTGTGAGTGCCGGGCTTTTTTTTCGTCAGTATGACGGATCAAGGCGTGACGTTGCGCTTCGGGAACAGGCACGGGTGCGTCTTCACGTGGAAGTTCGGATTGCCGCAGCGATGTCCCGCATAGTCGATCTGCTCGCCGGGCGTCAGGCCGGCGGGCACCGCATTGCGCGCGGCCTTCGGTGCGGACGATCCGACCGTTCCTGCATCGTGACGGGACGAAGCGCAACCGGCGACCAACGGGGCAATCAGAAACGCTAGCAACGACAGGCGAATGGCGGGACGATCCACTGTTTGGTCCGGAATGAAAGTCAAAACGAAGCCGGCCGCCTTCCATGCCGGTGCGGCGAACGGCGCGCATTCCGACGACACCATCGGCCGTCGGCAAGCGACATGCTCCGCTTTCCGTTCATCGCACGCATGACCCGAACATGACGATTACGTCATGTCGGCCAGGGCCCGCACGTTGGATACGCCGCCGCGCAATCTGACGGATTTTTCATCTGCCGATCACGGTCACGCTCGACTGCTTTCGCATACTGGCTCCATGGATCGCCACCCGGCGGCCTCATCAAGGAGAGCTCCATGAAAACGGTAAAACTCGCTGCCCTGTTCGCCACCGCGACCCTGTCGCTCGGCATCGCCACGCAAGCCGCATTCGCGCAAACGCAAACACAAATGCAGGGCAAGACCCGCGCGGAAGTCATCAACGAACTGAAGCAGGCGCAGCACGACGGCGTGGTGCCGACGAGCAAGACCCAGTACCCGCCGACCGGCGAGATCGTCGCGCGCAACAAGGAGCTTCACGGGATTTCGGTGCATGCCGGCGAGAAGGCGCCGCAGCCCGACAATCACGACAGCCTCGCGACCCGCTGATGCCGGTCAGGCGCGGGCGCTGCCGCGCGATCGCGGGCAGCGTGCCGCGCGCCGCCGTATCGCGGCGAACGCGCGGCCGTGCCGGCGTGCGATCTCAAGCATGGGCCGCCGGCATCGTCTTCGGCGCACCCGGCGGCCGCTGCGGAAAGCGCAGCCAGAATGTCGTGCGCCGGCCGGGAACGCTGTCGACGCCGCATTCGCCGCCATGGTTGTCCATGATCGACCGGACGATCGCGAGGCCGAGGCCCGTCCCCGACGCCGAATTGTGCCGCGACGGATCGACGCGATAGAAGCGCTCGAAAATCCGCGCGACGTGCTGCGCATCGATGCCCGGCCCCGTATCCGATACGGCGATCGTCGTCGCGCCAGCCTGTTCCGAACAATCGATCGTCACGACACTGCCGCGCGGCGCATACGCCAGCGCATTGGACAGCAGGTTGCTCAACGCGCGCTGATACAGCGTGAGATCCGCGTCGACCCATGCGTAGCCGTCGACCTTCACCGACACACCCGCGTCCTCCGCGAGCGGCTCGTAGTAGCCGGCGACTCGCGAAGCCTCCTCGGCCGCATCGAGCCGCCGCACGTCGATCGACGTGCCGGCCTGCTCCGAGCGCGCGAGGAACAGCATGTCCTCGATCATCCTCGACAGCCGCTGATACTCGTCGATGCTCGACTCGATCACGCTGCGATATTCGTCCGCGCCGCGCGGCTGCGACAGCACGACCTGCGCGGCCGCCTGCAGGTTCGTGAGCGGCGTGCGCATGTCGTGCGCGAGATTCGACGAGAACTGGCTCAACCGCGTAAACGATTCGTTCAGGCGCGCGAGCATCCCGTTGAACGCATGCTCCAGTTCCTTCAGTTCGCCTGACGTTTCGAGTTCCGGCAGCGGATGGGCCAGGCGGCTCGTCGACATCTGCTCGGCCCGCGCCGCGAAGCGCCGCAGCGGGCTCAGCCCGAGCGCCGCGATGCCGTATGCGATCGCGGTCGCCAGCACGACGCCGAACACCTCGATCACGACGATCGTATAGGCATGCGTGCGCAGCAGCAGCACGTCGGCGCTGCGATCGTACTGCACCGCGACGCGCACGACGGGCGCGCCCGCGCCGGCGAGCGGCACGGTCATCACCAGATACTGGTGCCGTACGCCGGGCGGCGCGACGAATACCGGAATACGGCCCGCGTCCGTCGACAGCAGCGGCGCGTAGGTCCGGAATCCCGGCGTGCCGACGATGCGCGTGCCGGCCGCATCGTAGATCGCCAGGTCCATGTTCGGATGCCCATGCAACTGGTCGATCCAGATATCGGGGTTGCGCGCGACGTCGGCCGTCGAACGCGCTTCCGCCAGGTGCGTGCCCAGCGCGGTCGAAATGCCGGCCATCTGCTCGGCCGCCGTCGTCTCGATGCGATTGCTCAACGCCTCGTACAGCGCGACGCCGCTCGAGGCGAGGATCACCGACGTCGACAGGATGATCAGCGCGGTCAGGCGTCCGCGCAGCGTGCGCGGCAGCAGGCGCGCGATCATTTGGCCGCGCCGTCGCGCACTTCGAGCACGTAGCCCATCCCGCGCACGGTGTGGATCAGCTTCGGTTCGTAGGCGTCGTCGATCTTCGAGCGCAGTCGCCGGATCGCGGAATCCACGACGTTCGTATCGCTGTTGAAGTTCATGTCCCACACCTGCGACGCGATCGTCGCGCGCGGCAGGATCTCGCCTTCGCGACGCATCAGCAGCCACAGCAACGCGAATTCCTTCGCGGTCAGCAGGATCGTGTCGCGCTGCCGCGTGGCCTTGCGGCGCGTCAGGTCGAGTTCGAGATCGGCCACGCGCAGCGTGTTCGAATCGCGCGGCTGGCCGCGCCGCAAAATCGACTTGATGCGCGCGGTGAGTTCGACGAAGTCGAACGGCTTGGCCAGGTAATCATCGGCGCCGAGTTCGAGGCCCTTCACGCGATCGCCGACGTCGTCGCGCGCGGTGAGGAACAGCACGGGCGTCGACTTGCTGCGACGCAGGTTCTGCAGCAACGTCCAGCCGTCCTGCCCCGGCAGCATCACGTCGAGCACGAGCAGATCGTACTCTTCGGTCTCGGCCTGGTGCTGGCCCGTGATGCCGTCCTCCACCCAGTCGACGACATAGCCGGCTTCGGTCAGGCCCTTGCGCAGATAGGCGCCGGTTTTCGGTTCATCCTCGACAATCAGAATTCGCATCACGCATTACCCTTGAAGAAACCCAGCCGGCGCAGCACGCCCGCGCCGAACCCGCCGCGCAATACCGCGCGCCACGACACCGCGTGGCTCACGCGGTACAGCACCGGCAGCACCAGCAGCGTCAGCGCCGTGGACGACAGGATACCGCCGATCACGACCGTCGCGAGCGGGCGCTGCACCTCGGCGCCGGTGCCGGTCGCGAATGCCATCGGCAGGAAGCCCAGCGACGCGACGAGCGCGGTCATCAGCACGGGCCGCAGCCGCGTGAGCGCGCCTTCACGCACGGCCGCGTCGAGCGGCATCCCGTCGTCGCGCAGGTTGCGGATGAACGAGATCATCACGAGACCGTTGAGCACCGCGACGCCGGACAGCGCGATGAAGCCGACCGCCGCGGTGATCGACAGCGGAATCCCGCGCAACCACAGCGACACCACGCCGCCGCTCAGCGCGAACGGAATGCCGGTGAAGACCAGCAGCCCGTCCTTCACGTTGTTGAACATCACGAACAGCAGCACGAACACCATGAACAGCGCGAGCGGCACGACGAGCTTCAGCCGCTCGCTCGCGCTCTGCAACTGCTCGAACTGGCCGCCCCACGACACCCAGTAGCCGGCCGGCACGCGCACATCCTGCTGCAATTGCTCGCGCGCATCGGCGACGAACGAGCCGACGTCGCGGCCGCGCACGTTCGCGCTGACGACGACGCGCCGCTTGCCGTCCTCGCGGCTGATCTGGTTCGGGCCGGGCGCGACCTCGATCGTCGCGAGTTCCGCGAGCGGCACGTACGGCGCCTGCGCGAGCGGCGCGCTGGCACCCGCGGCCGGCGCCGGCAGCGCGATCGGCAGACGCTTGATCGCCTCGATGTCGGAGCGCAGTTCGTCCGGCAGCCGCACGACAATGTCGAAGCGGCGATCGCCCTGGAACAGCGTCCCCGCCTTCTGCCCGCCGACGGCCGCGGCCACCGTATCCTGCAGGTCGGCGACCGTCACGCCGTACCGCGCGAGCTTGTCGCGGTCGAGGTTGACGGTCAGCACGGGCAGGCCGGTGGTCTGCTCGACCTTCACTTCGGATGCGCCCGGCACCTTCTGCAACGCGGCCGCGATCTGCTCGCCGGTCTGGTTCAGCACGGTCATGTCGTCGCCGAAGATCTTCACCGCGACGTCGCTGCGCACGCCCGAGATCAGCTCGTTGAAGCGCAGCTGGATCGGCTGCGAGAACTCGTACGCGTTGCCCGGCAGTTCCGCGAGCGCCGCCTCGATCTCGCGCACGAGCTGATCGCGCGGCTTGTTCGGATCGGGCCACTTGTCGGGCGACTTCAGCATGATGTAGCCGTCCGACAGGTTCGGTGGCATCGGATCGGCCGCGATCTCAGCCGTGCCGGTGCGCGCGAACACGCGCTCGATTTCCGGGAAGCGCGCCTTCAGCGTCTTCTCGATCGCCTTCTGCATCTCGACCGATTGCGACAGGCTCGTGCCGGGAATGCGCAGCGCGGCGACCGCGAGATCGCCCTCGTTCAGGCTCGGGATGAACTCGCTGCCGAGCCGCGTCGCGAGCCCGAGCGTGACCAGCACGATCGCGCCAGCGCCGAGCATCACGCGCGCGGGGCGCGACATGAACGCGGCGAGCACGGGTTCGTATGCACGCCGCGCCCAGCCCATCAGCCGGTTTTCCTTTTCCTCGACGCGCTCGCCGATGAACAGCGCGACCGCTGCCGGAATGAACGTGACGGTCAGCACCATCGCCGCCGCGAGCGCCATCACCACGGTGACGGCCATCGGATGGAACATCTTCCCTTCGACGCCGGTGAGCGCGAAGATCGGCAGGTACACGACCATGATGATCAGTTGCCCGAAGATCAGCGCGCGGCGCGCCTCCTGCGACGCGCCGAATACTTCCGCGAAGCGCTCGTCGCGCGTCAGCGGCCGGCCTGCGACGGCCTGTGCATGCGCAAGCCGTCGCACGCAGTTCTCGACGATCACGACCGCGCCGTCGACGATGATCCCGAAGTCGAGCGCGCCGAGGCTCATCAGGTTCGCGCTGACCTTCGCGTTGACCATCCCGGTGAACGTCATCAGCATCGACAGCGGGATCACGAGCGCGGTGATCAGCGCCGCGCGGATGTTGCCGAGAAACAGGAACAGCACCGCGATCACGAGGATCGCGCCCTCGAGCAGGTTTTTCTTCACCGTCGCGACGGCCTTCTCGACGAGCACGGTGCGGTCGTAGACGGGAATCGCCTTCACGCCGGCCGGCAGCGTGCGGTTCACGTCCGCCATCTTCGCGGCGACGGCTTTCGCGACCGAGCGGCTGTTCTCGCCCATCAGCATGAACACCGTGCCGAGCACGACCTCCTCGCCGTTCGACGTCGCGGCGCCGGTGCGCAACTCGCGGCCGATGTCGACCTGGCCGACCTCCTTCATCCGCACCGGCACGCCGCCGACGTTGGTCAGCACGATGTTCGCGATGTCGTCGACGGTGCGCGCCTGGCCCGGCACGCGCACCAGGTACTGCTCGCCGCGCTTCTCGATGTAGCCCGCGCCGACGTTGTCGTTGTTGCGTTCGAGCGCGCGCACGACGTCGGCGAGCGTCAGCCCGTACGACATCAGCTTCGCCGGGTTCGGCGCGACGCGGTATTCCTTCACGTAGCCGCCGATCGAATTCACCTCGGTCACGCCGCGCACGTTTCGCAGTTGCGGCCGGACGACCCAGTCCTGCAGCTCGCGCAGGTCGGCCGCCGTGTAGCGCGTGCCGTCGGGCTTGCGCGCAGCCGCGTCGGCCTCGACGGTCCACAGGTAGATCTCGCCGAGGCCGGTCGACGTCGGCCCCATCGCGGGCGCGATGCCGGCGGGCAGCTTGTCCTTCGCTTCCTGGATGCGCTCGTTGACGAGCTGCCGCGCAAAGTAGATGTCGGTCCCGTCCTTGAAGATCACAGTGACCTGCGACAGACCGTAGCGCGAAATCGAACGCGTCTGCTCCAGGCCTGGCAGGCCGGCCATCACGGTCTCGACCGGATACGTGATGCGCTGCTCGGCCTCCAGCGGCGAGTAACCGGGCGCGGCCGTGTTGATCTGGACCTGCACGTTCGTGATGTCGGGCACCGCGTCGATCGGCAGCTTCTGGTAGCTGAACACACCCAGCGCGGCCACTGCCGCGATCGCCAGCATCACGAGCCAGCGGTGCGCGATCGCAAAGCGGATCAGGCGCTCAAACATGGCGGGATTCCTCGAAGCGGGGAACGTCCACTGCGTGGGCCTTCGATACGTGACGCTCATTCATGTTCCGCGCTCCCCTTGCCGAGCTCGGCCTTCAGCACGAAGCTGTTCGCGGCCACATATTCCTGGCCCGGCTTGAGCCCCTTCAGCACTTCGGTCGCACGGTCGTCGCGCCGCCCCGTCTCGACGGCCTGTGCGACGAAGCCCTTCGGCGAGCGCACGAATACCGACGGCACGCCGTCGACGTCCTGCAGCGCGTCGCTCGTGACGGCGAGCGGCACGGCCTGCTTGCCCGCGTCGACCGACACGTTCACGAACATCCCCGGCCGCCACACGCCGTCCGGATTCGGCAGCACGACGCGCGCGGGCGCGGTGCGCGTCTGTTCGCCGAGCAGCGAGCCGACGTAAGCGATCGGGCCGCTCGAGCGCGATTCGAACGCGGTCGCGCTGACCGTCGCGTCGCGGCCGACGCGCACGTCG
This sequence comes from Burkholderia sp. BCC1640, assembly GCF_902833125.1. Classification (NCBI taxonomy): domain Bacteria; kingdom Pseudomonadati; phylum Pseudomonadota; class Betaproteobacteria; order Burkholderiales; family Burkholderiaceae; genus Burkholderia; species Burkholderia sp. BCC1640. The sequence continues at coordinate 358,399 of NZ_CADFEF010000001.1, forward strand.
TTCAGCCGCTGTGCGGGCACGGCCATCTCGGCCCACACCGTCGACAGGTCGGAGATCACGAACATGCTCGCGTCTGCGGCGATCGCTTCGCCGGGCGTCGCATGCTTCTCGACGATCGTGCCCGCGAACGGCGCGCGCAACTCGTAGCGGTTCAGCGCGCCCGCGCCGGCCGGCGCGTTCAGCGCGGCCAGTTTCTGCCGCGCATTCTGCACGGCGATCTCGGCCTCGCGCAACTGAACCTGCGCCTGCTGGTAGTCCTGTTCCGCAGAGATGCGCTCCTGCCACAGCGTGCGTTCGCGTTCATAGGTCGCGCGCGCGCCCGACAACCGGCGTTCGGCGGTCAGCAGTTCGCTGCGACGGTCCGCGAGATCGGTGCTCGCGATCACGGCCAGCACCTGCCCCTTCGCGATGTTCTGTCCGAGCGACACCGACACCTGTTCGACGATGCCGGCCACGCGCGGCACGACGTGCGCGGTGCGATCCTCGTTGAATTTGATCTCGCCCGGCAGCTGGAACGGCGTGGCGATCTGCGCGGGGCCGGCCTTCGCGAGCACGATCTTCGACGTCTTCAACTGCTCATCGGTGAGCGCGATCGCGCCGTCCGCACGGGCGAACGGAAACGACGCGGCCTCGTTGCCCGCCTTGACGTCGATCGTCGCGTCGAATACGTGCGGCTTCGCGATCGATTGCGCCGACACGAACTTCTGGCCCGCCGCGTCGAATCGCATCGGTTCGTGCGAGCGGTCGTACCGCACCAGCGTGCCGGACACGGCAACGCCCTTGGTCGCAGGCTTGCCGTCGACGAACGGATAGACGACGAGCCGCGCGTCGCCGGGCTTTTCCGTCATCACGATCTCGACGGACAATGTGCCGCGCGTGAGCACGACGCCGCCGTGCGAGCCGGTGCCGACGCCGTCGGCCGCCTGCGCGGCTTCGGTTCCCGCGGGCACGGACGCGCCGCCTCGCGTGACGGCGAGCGCGCCGAGCACGATCCCGACGCCGCCGAGCACGGCCGCCGCAATGATGAAGATTCTGCTGCGTGACATGATGATCCTTCAGGTAAGAAGCGCGGCTATTGCGCGACGGCCGCGAGCGGCGTGCCGACGAGCCGGCCGATGTCGGCGCGGGCCGCATGCGCGTCGGCGAGCGCCCGCACGTATTGCGATTGCCCCTGGAACAGCGTGCGCTGCGCGTCGAGCACGTCGAGGAAGCTGAACTTGCCGAGCTCGTAGCCGCGCGACATCGCATCGAGCGCGAGCCGCGCGCCGGGCAGGATGTCGCTCTTCAGCCGCCGCGCTTCCTGCGCGGCCGCGTCGAAATTCGCGTACGCCTGCGTGAGTTCGAGCCGCAGCCGCGTGCGCTCGCGGTCGAGATCGGCATTCGCGCGCCCGGCCTTGTGCGTCGCTTCGAGCAGCGCGCCCCGGTTCGTGTCGAACAGCGGAATCGGAATCGACACGCCGACCACCGCCTGGTTGTCGGGCACGCCGCCCGTCGTCACCCGCTTCATGCCCGCGCTGACCGTCACGTCGGGAATGCGCCGCGCGCGTTCGAGCGACACGGCCGCGTTCGAGCGCAGCATCTGCGCGCGCGCGACGCGGGCGAGCGGCGCGTCGTCGAGCTGCGCGGTCAGCGCGGACAACGGCTCGACCGCAGGCACCGTTTCGAGATCGCCGAGCGCGACGCGGCGGTCGCCGCGCGCTTCACCCATCACCGCATTCAGCTTCTCGCGCGCGACGTCGACACGGCCGCGCGCGGTCGCCACCTCGATCTGGACGCCGGCCGCCGCCACCTGCGCCTTGGTCGCCTCGACCGGCGACACCTTGCCGGCCTGCGCGCGGCGGCCCGCGAGGTCAGCCGAGCGCGCGGCGATCGCGGCCGACTCTTCGGTAACCTGAAGTTGCCGCTGCACGGCAAGCAATCCGTAGAACGCCGCGATCACATCGGCGCGCACGGCGGCGCCCTGCTCGTCGAGCGACGCATTCGCGGCCTCGCGGCCGTATGACGCGACATCGAGCCGCGCGCGGCGCTTGCCCCCAAGTTCGATGGTCTGGTTGATCAGCGCAGTCGACGTGCGCTCCGCACGGCTGAAGCCTTCCTGCAGGAACGACACTTCCGGATTGGGACGCGCGCCGGCCTGCATCAGCGCGCCGGCCGATGCGTCGACGTCCGCGCGCGCGCCGCGCAACGCCGGGTTGTTGCGGGCCGCTGCCGCGAGCGCGTCGGACAGCGTTAGCGATGGGGAAAAAGCGGCGTCGGACGGCGGTGCAACAGCGGAAGCCGTCGAGGCCAAGGCCGGGGCCGCGACCTGCAGTGATTGCGCATGGGCCGTCGCGGCCGTCGCGAAGACGACGGCCACGGCGAGGGTGAGCTTGAGCATGTTCGGTTCTGCGATAACGGTTCGCACCGATGCTACGGATCGGGTGCAGTGCGAACATGAGCCGAAGATGACATTTCCGTCATGTTGGATGCGACGGCGTGCGGACGTGCGGCGTCCTGAGCGAGCAGAGTCCGCTTCGTGGATCGGATGATTTCAGTGAATGTGCGGTGCGATCGCCGCACGGAAGGAAAATGGCTTTGCCGGCTCGACGACGTCCGGCACGCAGCTTTACACGCTGCCCCGCTTCGCGCGCCGGCGTTGCACCAGCCAGTCGAGCAGTTGTCGTCCGTCGCGTTCGCCGAACCAGCGTGCGTGCCCCAGCAAGTAGCCGTCGTACGCGACGTCGACGATCGCCGGGGCCTCGATGATGCAACCGAAATACGCGACTTCCGACAGCGCGAACTCCGTATGCACGATCGGCAGCATCGCGACCAGCGCCGCATACGCGTCGTCGCTCAACGGTTCGAGCGATTCGTAGCCGTCGAGCAGCGCATCGATGTGCGCGTATTCGATGCGGCGCGCATCGGCCGGCGCCATCCAGTCGATCGTATTGCGCTCGATCGCCAGCGCGACGTCCATCACCGCACACGTGCGATCGGACAGGCCGAAGTCGAGCACGGTGCGCACCTGTGCGCCGGGGCCGGCGTTGGTCCACAGCAGGTTCGACGCATGCCAGTCGCCGTGCGTCCACAGCGGCGGCAGCGCAGGCAGCAGCGGCACGAGGTGCGCGTGATACGGGCCGATCGTATCCGCTACATCGCCACGCCAGTCGCGCGTGCCGAGCGCACGCACCAGCAGCGGCTGCGCATCGACCCAGCGTTCGAGCGCCCCCGCCAGATCGGTGGACGACAGTACGCGAAAACTCGACAACAGCGTGCGCACGGGCCGCGCCGGCGCATCGTATCCGGCCGATGCGCGATGCAGTTCGGCCAGCGCGCGGCCGGCCGCGTAGGCATGCGAAGGATCCGTGAACGGCTGCCACGACATCACGCCGCGATACGCGTCGACGCCGGGCGCGACCACGTGCACTTCATAGGTCCAGTCGCCGGATGCGATCGCGGTCCCGCCGTCGCGACCGGCGAGCACATCGGCGACCGGAACATCGCGTGCACGCAGATGCGCGATGAAGCGATGCTCTTCCTCGAGTCCGGCGACATCACGCAGGCTCACGTGATGACGCTTGACGAACAGCGTGCGCTCGTCTGTCGTGTGCACCAGCACGGCCGCCGAGAACGGCCGCGGGCTGTGCCACGTGAGCCGCGCCGGCACGCCGACGCCGTCGATCCGCGCCAGCACGCCCGCGACTTCGTCGTGCGTCATCAGCGGCCAGTCGCGTTCGGCCTGCTCGCCGTCGACGCCGAATTGCGGCGGTGCGACGTCCCACGCGTCGGCGGCGTCACGCGACGCAGGCGCGTTCGGCTCGAGAGGGAATGTCATGAACGACGCAGCTCCATAGTTGAATCGGCCCGTGAATCAGCCCGCCGGGCTCGCCGTCGCGCGCAGCGCGTCGGCCGTCCGGCTCCAGTCGCGCCAGCCGATGACGGCGAGCGCGATGAACAGCGCATAGAGTCCGGCCGTCAGATACAGTTCCTTGAGCACGAACATCCCGACGTACACGACGTTCACGACGATCCACAACCCCCACGACGCGATGTAGCGCCGCGCGGTCCAGTATTGCGCGACGAGGCTGAACGCCGTTAGCGACGCGTCGACGAACGGCAGCGCCGCGTCGGTCCAGCGCGCCATCATCCCGCCGAGCAGTGCGCTGCCGACGACGGCCGCGATCAGGTCGGGCAGCATCTGCCGCGGCCGCACGCCGGTGACGGGCGCGACATCGCCGGCCGGCGCCGCACCGCCGCTCGCCTCCAGCGTACGCTGCGCGATCCAGCGGCGCCAGCCGTACACCTGCAGCACCGCGAACGCGCCCTGCAGCAGCATGTCGGAATACAGCTTCGCGTCGAAGAAGATCCAGCCGTACAGCGCGACCGACGCGAGCCCGACCGGCCAGCACAGCATGCGCCGTTTCGCGGTCAGCCAGATCGCGAGCGCGCTGACGATCACGCCGGCGATTTCGAGTGGGGACATCGTCTGTGCTCTCCAGGTTGGCTGTCGGGGTCGCGCATCACGCGGCCGGATCCGGACGATCAGAAATCATAGGTCAACGATACGCGGGCGGTGCGCGGCGCGCCCGGGAACAGGTACGCGTCGCCCTGCTGCTCGCCCGCGTCGCGCCAGTAGAACTTGTTGAACAGGTTGTCCACCGACACGCGCAGCACCGTGCGATGGCCCGCGATCTTCGTCGTATAGCGCGCGCCGAGATTGAACACGAACCACGACGGCACGCGCGCGGTGCCTTCCTCGTTCGCGTTGCGCGCGGCGCTGTACTCGACGCCGCCGAGCACGTTCAGACCGGCGACGCCCGGCACCGCGTAGTCCGCATACAGCGATGCGCGCAGCGCCGGCACGTTGATGATCTGATGCTCTTCGTAGGCCGGCGAACCCGAATCGTACGCGCGTGCGCGAATCGCCGCGACGCTGGCCGTCAGTCCGAGCCGCTCGGTCACGCGCCCGGCCGCGCCGAGTTCGATCCCCTGGTGGCGCTGCGTGCCGCGCTGCACGAACGTATAGCTCGTGCCCGACGCATCGGGATCGGCGAACTGGAACGGCTTGCTGATCGAGAACACGGCGGCCGTGAGGCTCAGCCGGTCGAGCCAGTCGTATTTCGCGCCGAGTTCGAACTGATGCGATTCGACCGGCGGCAGGAACGCATACGCGTTGGTCGCGCGCACCGGCGCCTGGTCGCCGAGCGACAGCGCCTTGCTGTACGACGCGTACAGCGACAGCACGTTCACCGGCTTGTAGACGAGCGCGACCTGCGGCAGGAACACCGAGCGGTCGGTGTGCGTCGCGTCGCCGTCGAGGCTGCTCCAGCTGCGCTGGCGCAACAGCACTTCCTTGCCGCCCGCGAGCACCTGCCAGTGCTCGCCGATGCTGATGCGGTCGAGCCCGAACACGCCGTACTGCCACGAGTCGAGCTGCGGATACGACGGCCCGGCCGTGTTCGGCGACGGCGCGAACGCGATGTCGGGCCCGTAGATGTTTTCGCTGCCCACGTAGTCGTACACGGCATTCGCCATGTGCACGACGCGGCGCTGCACGCTCACGCCGAGCGTCAGCTCGTGGCGCAGCGGGCCCGTCGCGAACCTGCCCGTCGTCACCGCGCGCAGGTCGTCGTTGCGGCGGTATTCGCCGGGGCTGCGGAAATCGTACACGTCGTAGTCGCCGTTCGCGCCGAAGAAGAACGGCGACGTCGTGCCGGCCGCGCAACTCGGCGCATACGAGCAGCCGTACGCGAACGCGCTGTTGTCGTCGATCATCGTGCGGCTGCGGCCCGCGGCGATGTAGGCCTTCCAGTCGTCGTTGAACTGGTAGTCGAAGCGCGCGTTCAGGTTCAGCGCGTCGGTCGTCAGCGGCTTCGCCCACGGCTGCGTGCCGAGCGCCTTCGACGTGGTGTTGACGGACGGCACGACGGTGCCGCCGAGCAGTTGGTAGCCGGGCGCGGAGCGCTGGATCCACTGCTGGAATTCCGCGTTCAGCTGCAGGCTCGCGCGCGGGCTGATGTCCCAGTCGGCGGCGATCGAGCCGAACGTGCGTCGCCCGTTGGTGCCGTCGATGTACGAATGCATGTTCTCCTTCGCGGCATTGATCCGGAAGCCGAACTGATTGTCGGGGCCGAAGCGGCGGCCGAGATCGACGGCCGCCGACGTCGAGCCGCGGCTGTCGACGCCGGTCGTCACGCTCGCGACGTTCGCCGAGCGCTTCGTCACGAAGTTGATCACGCCGCCCGGCGCAACCACGCCGCTGTCGATGCCGGCCAGTCCCTTCAGGATCTCGACACGCTCCTTGTTCTCGAGCGGCACGTTCTGCTCACCGGACACCGTCAGCCCGTCGATCCGGATCGCGCTCGCGAGATCGACCGGAAAGCCGCGGATCGCGAAGCCTTCGAAGTAGCCGACCGGCGCATAATCGTTGACGACCGACGCATCGTTGCGCACCACGTCGCTCAGGCGCTTCGCCTGCTGGTCGTCGATCATCGCCCGCGTGACGACGTTGACGGAGGCCGGCGTGTCGCGCAGCGGCGCGTCGTCGAGCCCCGCGACCGACGCCTCGCGCACGCGAAACGAGCCGCCGCGCTCGCCGCTGACCGTGATCGTCGGCAGTGTCGCGGCCCCGGCCGCACCGGCGTCGGATGCCGGCGCGTCGCCCTGTGCCGCGGCGGCCTGCGCCGCGAAAAGCGTGATGCCGAGACCGACGCCAAGCCCGACCTTCGTGCGCCGCCGCCGTGCGGGAGCCGCTGTTGTTCTATTCACCGTCATTGTTCTGGATGGAAAACTCGCCACTCGACCCTGTCGAAACACTCGAAACGCGTTATGCAGCCGCGAAGCGCGACCTCGCGCAAGAACCCGCGGCGGCCCCGCGGACGCCGGGCGCGAACGTCGATACGATATTCATCAGACGAATCGGAGGATCGGGCAGCATGCGTGCCGATCGATCGGGAAAGCGCAGGATGGGACATCGGATGACGGTGACGCGCCGCGTACCGACGCAGCCGCCGACCGGTTCGTCGGGGGCGTGTCGGGCGGCCGGCTGCATCGCGCGGCTTGTCATGCGGGGGGATGCTTCGAACGCCCCGTTACGGGTGCGACGTACTTGCGCGCGCCGTTCGCTGGAACGGCGGCATGCCCGTCGCGCGCGACATCGCGGCGCGGCGCGCATTTTACCCCGGGCGGGGCCGACCGCCCTGGAATCGGGCAAATCGGGGGCGTGGGAGGCGGGAACGGACACCGCGCGATTCATGCGGCGCGGCGACGGTATCGATGTGCGCGTGACCGGCGTCGTGCTCGGCCACTTCGATGGCCGGCACGGTCACGCGGCCGGAAACCGGAGCGGGAACGTTCGCCCGCTCGCGATTCGGCGGTCGGTCAGAACCCCTGCATCGTCGCGGTCGGATCGACGACCAGATGCACCACGCCGTAGATGACCGCACCAACCAGCACCGCGAGCACGATCGCCACGAACGGCAGCAACGTGTAGTTGACGTTCGCGAGATCGGCGGCGTGCGCCTTGCTGTTGCGTACGCCGAAGAAACTCCACAGGACCAGCTTGATCATGCCGAGCAGTTTCATGGTTGTGCTCCTTTTATCGAATCGGTTGACGCTATCGTCGACCCGACCGGCATCCGAAAAAAGCAGCAGTTGCGCGCGCTTTTCGCGCAGCAGGCCATCTGCGGCGGCATGTCGCATGGTGCGTTCAGCGCTCGAGCACGAGCGGTGCCACGGCCCCTTCGGCAGGCTGCGCGACGCACAGCAGCACGCAGCCGGGTTCGACCGGCGCATCGTGCGACTGCACGTAATCGACCGCACCAGACAGCATGCGCGTCGCGCACGTCCCGCACGATCCCGACCGGCACTCGGACGGCACCGCCACGCCCTGGCCTTCGGCGAATTCGAGCAATGTACCGTCGGCGGGTGTCCAGGCAGCTTCGCGGCCCGTGCGCCGGAATACGACAGGCACGCTCGCCACTGGCGGCGCTGCTGCCGCTCGCGTCGCACTGCGCACGACGCTCGACGGCCCGAACGCCTCGAAGCGGATACGCTCGTCCGGCACGTTCAGCGCACGCAATCCGTCGTACAAGTCGCGCATGAACGCGGACGGCCCGCAGAGGTAGAAATCGTAGTCGTCGAACGGCAGGATGCGCTTCAGTTGCGCGATGTCGATGCGGCCCGGTCGCGCCGCGCCGTCGCGCTGCGGCCGGCTGTCGAACGAGTGCAGCGACACGCGTGCGTCCGCGTCGGCGATGCGCGTCAGTTCCGCCGCAAACGGCCGGTCGGCCGTGTCGCGCGCGCCGTGCACGAACACGATGCGACGCGACGCCTTGTCGTCGGCCAGCGCGCGACGCAGCATCGCGATCATCGGCGTGATGCCGATGCCGGCCGACACCAGCACGGCCGGGCGCGGGCTCGCGACGTCGAACGTGAAGCGGCCGCGCGGCATCTGCGCGTCGAGCGTCATGCCTGCCTGAGCATGATCGTGCAGCCACGCCGACACGCGTCCTTCGCGCTTCACGATGATCCGGTAACGCGGCGCGCCCGGTGCATCGGACAGCGTGTAGCTGCGGATCGTCGGCGCATCGCTGCCCGGCAGCGCGACGCGCAGCGTCAGGTGCTGCCGGGCTTCGTACGTCGGCAACGCGTCGCCATCGGCCGCTTCGAAATGAAACGAGCGGATCGCGCGTGCTTCGTCGACGATCTTCGCGATGCGCAGTGGGCGCCATGCGGGAGCCGATGCGGTTGCCGATGAAGGCGCGGAGGTGAGCGCGGACGGCACCGGCCCGCCCGCCGCAACCGCGCCCGCCGCCATCGCCGCGAACTGCGGCGCGCGTTCGACCCCCGACCACCTGAACGGCAGCACCGCGCGCATGCGCCGCACTTCCCGCACATGAAACCGCACGACCCGCTGCGCGCCATCGAACGACGCGACGAGCGGCCCGTCCCACACGATCTCCGCCCGCGCGGCGACATACAGCAGATCGCCGCTGTCGAAATCGACGAACAGCAGCCCCGCGCGCGGATCGTGCTGCAGGTTGCCGAGCGTGTTGAAGAAGCGGTTGCCGCTGAAATCCGGCGTCGTCAGCGTGTGCGCGTCGTCGACGCGCACGAAGCCCGGCATGCCGCCGCGATGCGACACGTCCGCGCCGCGCGCGGCGCCCGCGTCGGCCGACGTGTTCGCACTCGCGACGAAGAACGTATCGGCCTGCGCGAGCAGCGCGCGATCCGCGTCGCTTAGCCAGTCCGACACGTCGGACGCAACGGACGCCCCGGCTTCACGCGCGACGAACGTGGGTTTGCGGCCCTGGATGTACTTCGCACAGTTGCCGAAGCTCTGCTCGACCGCGATCGTCAGCGCGCCGCCGTCGGCCGAACGCACGACGCCGTTCACGCGATTGCGCCGGCGCGTATCGAATTCGATCCCGAGCCCGCCGAGCGGCGCCCCCGGCCGCCACGCGCCGGCCAGCGGATCGCCTGGCAGCGCATCGCCGTCGATGCGCAGCGTGCGCGCGTCCGGCGCCGTCACGAAGCCGGGCGTCCCGACCCGCAGCGTGGCCCACGGCTGGCCGTGCGCATCGACGCCGCCGAGCACGAAGAACGGCACCTGCGCAAAGAACGTCCGGTGCTGGTCCGGCATGAAGCGGCGAATCCCGCGCCGGCCGGCCGTGCCTGCGGCCTCCGTCACGCCCGCACGCTGCTGCACGGCAAGCTCGCCCGCGTGAAACGGCGCGACGTCGAGTTCCCAGCCCGGTACGGCGGCGGTCGGCGTGGTCATCGCGTTCTCCCGGTCAAGGCGCGGCTTCGTGTCAGGCGGCAAGCAGGCCGGCACGGGTCGTCGGCATCGCGACGAAGCCCGGCAGCGCCTCGACGCGCGCGAGCCACGCGCGCACGTGCGGATACGGTTCGAGCGACACGCCGCCTTCCGGCGCGTGCGCGATGTACGTGTAGGCGGCGACGTCGGCGATCGTCGGCTGCGCCCCCGCGGCGAACGGCTTGCCGGCGAGTTCCCGGTCGATCACGGCCAGCACCTTCGCGGCCGTGCGCTTGGCCGCGTCGTGATCGAGCGGCGCGCTGAACACGGTGACGAGCCGCGCGGCCGCCGGCCCCGATGCGATCGGCCCGGCCGCGTACGACAGCCAGCGCTGCACCGTCGCCGCGCCGGCGTCGTCGTCGGGCAGCCAGTGCGCGTCGCCGTAGCGCTTCGCGAGATAGACGAGGATCGCGTTCGAATCGGCGAGCACGGTGCCGTCGTCGTCGATCACCGGCACCTGGCCGAGCGGATTGAGCGCGAGGAAGGCGGGTTCGCGCTGCGCGCCGGCCGCGAGATCGACGTCGACGGTGTCGAACGGCAGCCCCAGCAGCGACAGGAACAGCCGAACGCGATGCGCATGCCCGGACAGCGGGAACGAATAGACACGAACCGGACGGGCGGGCTTGCTGGCGGCTGGCATGGAGAGGCTCCTGGATCTCGCGCCGCCGGGAATCGGCGACGAACGGCCCCAGCGTAGCGCTCGCCGTTCGCGTCCAGAAGACGGATAATCGCTGAAACATTATCCGCTTCCATAGGACAATCGACGATGGCCGATCTTCGCGACGTGAACCTGAACCGGCTGGCGATCTTCGTCGCGGTGGTCGATGCCGGCTCGCTGACGGCTGCGGCCGAGCGGCTCGGCCTCGCGAAGACGGTCGTCAGTACGCACATGCAGCGGCTCGAATCCGAGGTCGGCGCGAACCTGCTGGTGCGCACCACGCGGCGGCTGAGCGTGACCGATGCGGGGCGCGCGTTCTACGACGCGTGCCGCGACATCGTGCGCGCGACCGAAAGCGCGCTCGACGCGGTGTCGTCCGACGCGGGGCCGCTGCGCGGCACGCTGCGCGTGAGCGTGCCGATCGACTACGGCGCGCTCGTCGTCGCGCCGGCCGTCGTCGCGCTGCGCGACGCGCATCCGGGGCTCGACGTCGAACTGATCGCGAACGATCGCGTCGTCGATCTCGTCGCGGACAATCTCGACGTCGCGATCCGCATCGGCCGCCTCGCGGATTCGAACTATCGCGCGGTGCAACTCGGCGAGTACGAGAAATGGCTGGTCGCGAGCCCGGCGTTCGTCGCGCGGCACGGGCTGCCGCGCGCCCCGGATGCGCTCGCCGCGCTGCCGTTCGTGATGCTGTCGACGCTGTCGCGCCCGCATACGCTCGAACTTCTCGACGCGAGCGGCGGCCATGCGTCGGTGCGCTGCGTCGCGCCCGTCGTGTCGAACACGGCGACGGCCTGCCGTGCGATCGCGCTCGCGGGCGGAGGCTTCGGGCTCTTGACGGATTTCTCGATCGCGGAGGACGTCGCGGCCGGCCGGCTCGTCCGGCTGCTACCCGCATGGCGCTCGGCGCGGGCCGGGATTCACGCGGTGTATCCGTCGACGCGGCTGCCTTCGCCGAAGGTGCGTGCGTTCATCGATGCAATGAAGGCGAGGATCGGAGAAGCGCGATCAGCGACGCCGGCACGATCGAAACGCTCGAGGATGTGAAGCGTCGGATGGCTCCGCGACGCAACCGGATGCGAATCGCGCAAGTCCGATCGTCGCCGCATCCTAGCCCGCTTCGCGCAACGTCCCCAGCAGCACCTTCCTGCAACTCGCGACCATCTGGGCCTCCGGGTCGCGATACCCGGTGAGCAGCCACGCCGCGCCGACGTTCGTCATCGCGCCGACCAGCGCGAGCCCGACGAGCCGTTGCTCGGTGCGCTCGGCAGGCGTCACGGCCTCGCGCGCCGTGCCGATCGCCATGATCAGCTTGCCGAAGTCGATCAGTATCCGCTGGTACGTCATGTCGGTATCCGCGCTTACGCCCATCACCTCGAGCAGCAGCACGCGGGCCGCGCACGGATCGCGCAGGAATCCGAAGAACGCGGCGAGCCCCGCGTCGACGCGCTCGCGCAGATCGCCGCCGCGCGCCGCCACCGCCCGCGCGACCGCGTCGTGCAACTGCTGCGCGTGATGCAGGTAGGTGCAGCGCAGCAGATCCTCGGTACTGTCGAACGCCGCATAGAAATAGCGGTCGTTGAGCTTCGCTTCCTGGCAGATCGACCGCACGGTCGCCTTGCGGAACCCGACCGTGCCGAACACGCGCGTCGCCGCGCGGATCAGCGCATCGCGCCGCTCGGCGGCACGCACCTCGGGCGCCACGCCGCCGTACGCCCGGCCCCGTTTTTCCGTTTCGAGTGCTTTCTCCATTTCGCTATTTGACATCAGGACACCCGAAAACTAAAGTGGTGACGAATAACACCACAATAGGCGCGCCGCCGACGCAGCGCAAGCGGAACGGGAGGAACGACGAATGAAGGGGTTTTCCGGCAAGGTCGCCGCGATCACGGGCGCCGGTTCGGGCATGGGCCGCAGCCTCGCGGTCGAGCTCGCGCGGCGCGGCTGCGAGGTTGCGCTCGCCGACGTCGACGAAGTCGGGCTCGCCGGCACGGCGGCCGCGTGCGCGAAGCACGGCGTGCGCACGAGCACGCGGCGGCTCGACGTCGCCGACCGCGATGCGGTGTTCGCGTGGGCCGATTACGTGCGCGCCGAACACGGCAAGGTCAACCTGGTCTTCAACAACGCGGGCGTGTCGCTGGCCGCGAGCGCCGAGACCGCGCGCATCGCCGATCTCGAATGGATCGTCGGCATCAACTTCTGGGGTGTCGTGCACGGCACGCAGGCGTTCCTGCCGCATCTGCGCGCGTCGGGCGACGGGCACGTGATCAACACGTCGAGCCTGTTCGGACTCGTCGCGATGCCGACGCAGAGCGCCTACAACGCGACCAAATTCGCCGTGCGCGGCTTCACCGAGGCGCTGCGGATGGAGCTCGAACTCGACGGCGCGCCCGTCAGCGCGACCTGCGTGCATCCGGGCGGCGTCGCGACCAACATCGTCGACGCGAGCCGCGTCGACACCAGCATCCACGCGCTCACGGGCCAGGACGAAGCGACCCACCGCCGTCAGGCGAACCGCCTGATCAACGCGACGACAGCCGACGATGCCGCGCGGCAGATCCTCGCCGGCGTCGAGCGCAACGCGCGCCGCGTGCTGGTCGGCGCCGATGCCCGCCGCCTCGACAAGCTCGCGCGCCTGCTCGGCGCCGGCTACCAGCGGCTGGTGCTGCGCCACGTGCGCCGCGCCCGCGCGCGCAATCTCGAGCGCATCCATGCGCCGGCCGCGCTCCCGACCACCCCGACCAAGGATCCCGCATGACCTCGACGACGACCGACCGGCGCGACGTGCCGCCCGCCCGCGGCGACAGCCGCGACCTCGACGTGCTGATCGTCGGCGCCGGCCTGTCCGGCATCGGCGCCGCCTATCACCTGAAGCGGCGCTGCCCGTATGCGAGCGTGGCGATCGTCGAGGCGCGCGACGCGATCGGCGGCACCTGGGACCTGTTCCGCTATCCCGGCGTCCGTTCGGATTCCGACATGTTCACGCTCGGCTACAGCTTCCGCCCGTGGCACAGCGACAAGGCGATCTCGGACGGCCAGACGATCCTCGACTACATCCGCGACACTGCGCGCGCGTACGGCATCGACCAGACGATCCGCTACGGCCAGAAAGTGGTCGCGGCAGACTGGGATTCGAACCGCGCGCGCTGGACGGTGCACATCGAGCGCACGCGGGACGGCGCGGTCGACACGCTGGTCTACACGTGCCGCTTCCTCTACATGTGCAGCGGCTATTACGACTACGACGGCGGCTACCTGCCCGACTGGGCCGGTATGGAATCGTTCGAAGGTCGAATCGTTCATCCGCAGCAATGGCCGAAGGACCTGTCTTACGCGAACCGGCGCGTCGTCGTGATCGGCAGCGGCGCGACGGCCGTCACGCTGGTGCCGTCGATGGCGGCCAATGCGAAACACGTGACGATGCTGCAGCGCTCGCCGACTTACATCGTGTCGCTGCCCGCACGCGACAAGATCGCGAACGCGTTGCGCCGCGTGCTGCCGTCGAGCCTCGCGCACCGGATCGTGCGCATGAAGAACGTACTCCTGACGATGTACCTGTACAACGTGTCGCGCCGCAAGCCCGAGCAGACGAAACGGTTCATCATCCGCGCGGCCGGCAAGCAGCTCGGCCCCGACTTCGACGTCGCGAAGCATCTGACGCCGCGCTACATGCCGTGGGACCAGCGCGTGTGTCTCGTGCCGAACGGCGATCTGTTCAAGTCGATCCGCGCGGGCCGCGCCTCGATCGTCACCGACGAGATCGAGCGCTTCACGCCGACCGGCCTGAAGCTGAAGAGCGGCCAGCAACTCGACGCGGACGTGATCGTCACCGCGACGGGACTGAAAGTGAAGATGCTCGGCGGCGCGCGCGTCACGGTCGACGGCCGCGCGGTCGATCTGCCCCAGACCGTGTCTTACAAGGGAATGATGTACAGCGACGTGCCGAACCTCGCATCGTCGTTCGGTTACACGAACGCGTCGTGGACGCTGAAGGCCGAGCTGATCGCGCGCTACGTGTGCCGGCTGCTCAACCACATGCGCGCGAACGGCTACGACACCTGCGTGCCGCGGCTCGGCGCGGGTGATCTCGGCGACGTGCCGGCGGTGAACCTGAGCTCGGGCTACATCCAGCGCGCGGCCGGCATCCTGCCGAAGCAGGGGCATCGCAAGCCCTGGAAATTCCATCAGAACTACGTGCTCGATCTCGCGTCGCTGAAGTTCAGCGGGCTCGCCGATTCGGCGATGCAGTTCGAACGCCGCGCGAAAGCCGGCCCGGCCGCCGCGCCGGTCGCCGATCCCATACTCGAAACCCGTTGAGGCCGACATGAGCCATACGCTCCACCTGATCCAGAACGTGCTGCTCGGCGTCGTCGCGGTGCTCGCCGCGCTTGCGCTGTTTTCCGGCTACGTCGCGCGCCGCGTGACGCGCGCGTTTCCGCCCGAAGGCCGCTTCGTCGACATCGGCGGCGACCACATCCATTACGTCGAATACGGCAGCGGCCCGCCGCTCGTGTTCGTGCACGGGCTCGCCGGGCAGTGGCGCAACTTCGCGTACCTGCCGCTCACGCGGCTCGCGCAGCATCATCGCGTGATCCTCGTCGACCGGCCCGGCGCCGGCCGCTCGCTGCGCGGCGCCAACTCGCAGGCGAACGTGTTCGCGCAGGCCCGCACGATCGCCGCGTTCATCGACGCGCTGAAGCTCGATCGGCCCGTGCTCGTCGGCCACTCGCTCGGCGGCGCGATCGCGCTCGCGGTCGGTCTCAACCATCCGGAGCGCGTGAGCCGGCTTGCGCTGATCGCGCCGCTGTCGCACGAGCAGACCGAGCCGCCGGCGCCGTTCAAGCCGCTGATGCTGCCGTCGCCGCTGGTGCGCCGCTTCGTGTCGTGGACCTTCGCGATCCCGCTGACGATCCTGACCGGCCGCAAGGCCGTGAGCCAGGTGTTCGCGCCGGAAGCCGTGCCGCGCGACTTCCCGGTGAAGGGCGGCGGGCTGCTCGGGATGCGGCCGCACGTGTTCTACGCAACGGCGACGGACCTGCTGTCGGCGCCCGTCGACCTCCCCGCGATGGAGCGCCGCTACGCGGACCTCGCGTTGCCGGTCGACGTGCTGTACGGTCGCGCCGATCCGATCCTGAACTGGCGTACGCACGGCGAGGCGCTCGCGCAGAAGTCGGCGCGCGTGCGGCTGAAAGTCGTCGAAGGCGGGCACATGCTGCCCGTCACGATTCCGGACGCAACGGCGGACTGGCTGCTCGAAGTCGCCGCCGCGCCGGTCGAGACGCCAACGCAGAGCGCGCACGTCGCGCATTGATCGGCCGCGGGCCTGCCGGCCGCGACGCGCCGCGTGCCGGTCAGCCTTCGTCGTCGGGCAGCGACAGCCCGAGCTCCGTGATGACCTCGCGCGCGCTGCGGAACGCCTCGACCGCCGCCGGCGCGCCCGCGTACAACGCGCTGTGCAGCAGCACCTCGCGGATCTCGACGAGGCTCGCGCCGTTGTTGAGGGCGCCACGCACGTGGCCCTTCAGTTCCGTGCTGCGGCCGAGCGCGGCCAGCATCGCGCAGGTACAGAGGCTGCGCGTCTTCAGGTCGATCCCGCCGCGCTGCCACGTGCTGCCCCACGCGTGCTCGTTCAGCCAGTTCTGCAACGGACGCGAAAAACCGTCGAGATCGCGCATCGCACGCTCGACGAACGCGTCGCCCATCACCTCGGTGCGGCGCGCCTTGCCCTGTTCCCTGTCCTGTTCGCTCATGTCGTGTCCTGTCTGAAGTCGTGGCCGCTTCGGCGTTGCCCGCGGCCGGATGGGTGCGCTTCATGTTCGCGGCACGCGGACGTTTCGTCAAAGACCGTGTCCTCGGGTCGTGGCCGGCCGCGTCACGCGCGGAACGTCGGGTCGAACGCTACGTAACATCCGGCCCGGCGTTACGGTTCCTTACGGGAACATCACGGCGAGTGCGCCGGCACGTCCGGCGCCTCCGTCTCGCGAAAGCGCCATTCCTCCGTTTAAATCGCGTCGATATTCCCGATTCCCGCAACAAAGCGCTGTCGCGTTTCGCGAAAGGTGTCATGGCGCGGAATTTGCAGTAATGGCCCGGACACAACTTCCAATGTCGAGGCCTCCAATGCACCATTACTTAAAGAAGTCGGCGGTATCGCTGGCCGTCCTGTCGCTGCTCTCGCTGTACGGCTGCGGTTCGGTCGACGGACCGGTCACGCCGTCGATCAAACCGAGCACGTCGGGGACGTCCGGCACTTCGGGGACTTCAGGGACGTCGGGCGGCGGCTCGTCGGGCACGTCCGGCGGCGGTAGTTCGGGGACGTCGGGGACGTCGGGGACGTCGGGCACTTCCGGTACGTCGGGCACTTCCGGTACGTCGGGTACTTCCGGTACGTCGGGCACTTCCGGTACGTCGGGCACTTCCGGTACGTCGGGCACTTCCGGTACGTCGGGCACTTCCGGCACCAACGTCACCCCGCTCGGCAACGTCCTCCAGCAAACCGGCACGCTCGTCACGGCACTCGGCACGACGGTCGCGAACGGCGGTTCGCAGATCGGCGGCGTGCAAGTTCCGGGCACGAACCCGACGACGGCCACCAGCATCGGCAACGCGGTCACCAGCCTCGGCAACGGCGTGCAGTCGCTCGGCAACGGCGTCGCGGCCGGCCTCGGCTCGATCGGCGTGTCGCCGAACCCGCTCGGCCCGACGCTCACGTCGACCACCGGCCTGCTGACCGGCGCCGGCAGCGCGGTCAACAACCTCGGCAACGCGGTGACGAGCCTTGGCACCGGTCCGCTGTCGCCGCTCGCGCCGGCGACGACCCTGGTCGGCAGTCTGGTCAACACGGTCGGCACCGCGGTCAACTCGACCGCATCGGCGCTGAACACCGCGCTGAACAGCGCACCGGTCCAGCAACTCGAGACGCAGCTCGGCAGCGTGATCAACCCGATCACGAACACGCTGACCGGCGGCGCCACGACGCCTGGCGCCACGCAGATGCTCGGCGGCGCAACCCTGCTCGGCGCCCCGCTCAGCGGCCTGCTGAACACCCTCGGCAGCGGCCTCGGCCTCGCCGGTACGCAGGTCGGCAACGCGACCGGCAACCCGGTCGGCACGAGCGCCGGCAGCAGCGTGTCGCAGCTCGGCAACACGGTGTCGTCGGCTGGCGGCCTGCTGTCCAGCGGCAGCTCCAGCAGCGGCACCAACCCGCTCGCGCCGATCACCGGTCTGCTCGGTACGCTGACGGGCGGGCTCGGCGGCGGCAGCAGCTCGAGCGGCTCCGGCGGCACCAGCGGGACGAGCGGCACCAGCGGCGGCCCGCTCGCGCCGATCACGGGCCTCCTCGGCACGGTGACGGGCGCGCTCGGCGGTCTCGGTTCGAGCGGCACCAGCGGCACGAGCGGCACGAGCGGCACGAGCGGCACGAGCGGTACCACCGGCTCGGGCATCGGCGGCCTGCTGGCACCGGTCACCGGCCTCGTCAACTCGCTGACGCCGCTTGGCGCAAGCCTCACCGGCACGGTCACGACACCGGGCGGCAACCTGACCGGCAACCTCGGCGGTGCGCTGACGAGCGGCCCGGTCGGCACGCTGACGGGCTCGCTGACCTCGCCGGCCGGCGCGCTCGGTGCGCTCGGCACGGCCAGCCCGGGCGGCGCGGCCGGCACGGTAACGACGCCGTCCGGGAGCGGCACCGTCACGACCGGCCTCACCGGCACTTCGAACGGCACCACCACGGCTGGCGCGACCAACCTGCTGGCACCGGTGACGAACCTGCTCGGCGGTCTGCTCGGCGCCGTCCCGAAGAAGTAACGCTTCACCTATCAGAACCACAGGCCAGTGGCCGGGCACATACCAATCCAAAGCCCGGCCGACGGCCGGCGTCACCCGCCAGGTGGGGGCGCCGGCCCTCATCCCGACGAGGATCCGATCATGAACTCCACGCTCGACGGCATCGCCGCGGTCCAGGACCGCCCGCCCCGTTCCGCCACGCCATTCCGCGCGGGCCTGCTCGGCATCGCGGCCGGCCTCTTCGCGCTGTGGATCACGCGCGACCAGCCGAACCTCGACGCGGCCACGCGCGCGGTCATCGCGAGCCTCGCGATCATCGGCACGATCGCGCTGCACGAAATCTTCATCTCGCGCGTCTACCTGCGTCCGAGCGCGGGACTGTCGCGGCAGGCCGTGCGCCCGCTCGGGCTCGCTCGCGTCGCGACGCGGCTCGGCGCGCTGACGTCGATCTACGCCGGCATCGGCATGATCTACTGGCTGCTGCCCGAATATCACGGCGCGTTCTACCTGCCGTTCTGGTCGCTGCTGCGCTCGCTCGCGCCGTACGTGATCGTCGCCGCGCCGTTCTACTTCGCGTGGATGGATCGCCACCAGCGCGAAACCGACGACGCATACCTGCTATGGGGCCGCTACCTGTTTCGCCGCGAGAAGCCCGCGAGCTGGCAGCCGGTGCGCGAGATGCTCGCCGGCTGGGGCGTGAAGACGTTCTTCCTGCCGCTGATGACCGTCTACCTGTCGAAGGATGCCGATCACCTGAGTGCGTCGCTTGCGAACGCGCTGCACGCGCCGATGACGCTCGCGACGTTCGTATTCCTGTACGACCTGTCCTTCACGATGGACCTGATGTTCGGCACCGTCGGCTATCTGTGCACGTTCCGCATCCTCGACAGCCACGTGCGCACCGTCGAGCCGACCACGCTCGGCTGGGTCGCCGCGCTGATGTGCTACCAGCCGTTCTGGTCGCTGATCTCGAACAACTACATCCGCTACGAAGGCTCGCTGTTCTGGGACAACTGGCTGCTGTCCGCGCCGACGCTGCGCGTGATCTGGGGTGCGGCGATCATCCTGCTACTGATGACCTACGCGCTGTCGACGATCTCGTTCGGGCTGCGTTTCTCGAACCTCACGAACCGCGGGATCATCACGTCGGGCCCGTATCGTTTCACGAAGCATCCGGCGTACATCACGAAGAATCTGTCGTACTGGATGGTGTCGGTGCCGTTCGTCGAACCGCTCGGCTGGCAGGTCGCGCTCATGCACTGCGCGGGGCTCGTCGCGGTCAATCTGATTTACTACACGCGGGCGAAGACGGAGGAGCGTCATTTGATGCGTGATCCTGACTATCGCGCGTATGCCGAGTGGATCGCGCAGCATGGGTTGTTCGCGCGAATCAGGCAGGCGTTCGGGGCGCGGCAGGCGGTGTGAGGCGGCGACGGGCAGCCGGGCAGTATGTGATTTCGAGACAACCGCCGGCAAACGGCATCGACACACCCGCCCCCTTGCGACCAATTGTCGCGAAACACCGCGATTTGCCGCGTTTCGTCGCTTTTCTCCCGCAGTCCGATTGCCCGCCCCGTGCCCGTCGCGTATGGTGCTGACCGTCCGCGCGCCTGCCGCCGGACCTCCGACCGTCGTCCCGCACGACGGCCGCGCGGGCCGTGCCCGCCATCACCGTCTCCGCGGCACCGCCTTCGGCGCCGCGCGTTCATGAGGAGAGAGGCGTGATCCACAAAGTCCTGATCCTGTTCGCACTCTGCATCGCGGGCCTCGCCGCGATCGCCGCCGGTTTCCAGCACATCCCCAGCTGATTCGCGGCCCCGGCTCGCTCGCCGAGCCCGGGGGCCGCTGCCATTTCCTTTCCCCGTTTGCGATGAACCCCTTTCTCGATGCGCCCGGGACGGGCGCCTTTTGCCATGCGTATCGACGTACAGCATTCCCAGCACGACATCGACGATGAACTCGACACGCTCTACGCGCGTCTGCACCAGCCGGGCCATCGCCTGCACGGCCTGCCGGCCGTCGCGCTCGGCGACTCGGGCCTGATCGTCCGCCACCGCGAGGCCGACGGCGAATACTTCCTTTACGTCGAGGATCCGTCGGCCCGGCAGCTCGCCGGCTACACGATCTTCAACCGGCTCCCCGAACTGCCGCGCCGCGCGGACCGCTACCTGCGCGCGCCGCACACGCGGCTGCGCGGGTCCGCGCAACGCAAGGGGCTCGCGACGACGCTGTATCGATGGGGCCTCGACGCGGGCCTGTGCCTGATCAGCGGCGCGCGTCAGTCGATCGGCGCGGCGCAGCTCTGGACCGCGCTCGCGCACGACTACCGGCACGGCTTCGTCGACGTCGAAGGCCGCGCGCTGCGCTATCTCGGCGAGGCCGTCGCGGACGACGTGCACGGTGCGCTGCATACGCGCCGGCTGTTGCTCGGCAACGGATGGACACTCGGCGACCTGGCACGCGTAACCGGGATGATCGATACGCTCGCCGTGGGACGTCAGGATGTGAAGTTTCCGCGGGAAGGACGCGAGTGGCATCGCCTGCACCGCGTCGCGAACGCGCGCCACGTCGCTCACGCACCGATGCGATAATCCGTCGGATTCGCGCGGCGTCGCCGCGCAAGCCACCCTCCCCGACGCTCCTTGATGGCTTCCGAACTCCGAACCGATTCCGAACGCCGCATCGACATCGTCGCGCTGTGCGGCAGCCTTCGCGCGCAGTCGTACAACGCGGCGCTGCTGGACGCAGCCGCACGCGTCGCGCCGCGCGGGATGCGCATCACGCGTTTCGATCGTCTCGGCGAGTTTCCGCTGTTCAATCCCGATACCGAATATCCGTCGCCGGCCGCGGTGCGCGACCTGATCGAGCGGCTGAACGCGGCGGACGGCGTGCTGATCGCGAGCCCGGAATACGCGCACGGCGTGACGGGCGTGATGAAGAACGCACTGGACTGGGTCGTGGGATGCGAGGCCGTGGTGTACAAGCCAGTCGCGGTATTGAACGCGTCGCCGCGCGCGACGCATGCGGACGCGGCGCTGCGCGAAACGCTGTCGGTGATGTCGGCGTGCATCGTCGAGCGCGCGTCGATCACGTTGCCGATCCTCGGCAGCCAGCTCGACGCGGCGGGCATCGCCGCGCATCCGCCGTTCGCGTCGGCGCTGACCGACGCGTTGCACGCGCTGCGCGCGGCGATCGACGCGCAGGCGCCGGGTCGCTAGACGACAACCCGCGCGGCGGCCGGCCGAGGTCGTGCGTTATCGCGCCTTGGCGCGCGTGGTCTTCCTCGCGGGTTTCGTCGGCTTCGCGACCTTCGCGCGCGGCGCTTCCTTCTCGGGCTGAGCGCCGCCGCCGGCGAGATCCTCGAGCCACGCCAGCGCATCGATGTACGACATGAATTGCTGCAGGTATTCCGGCGACAATTCGCGCATCGTCGCGAGCGACCGATGCACGAGACTGTTCGAATTGAGCGGCCCCGCGTTGCGCGGCACCTGGTCGAGCGACTGGCGATACTGCTGTTCGGTGCGGACCTTCGACCACGTCGCGCGGAAGTAGTCGATCAGTTCGGGATCGATCCCGTTTCGATCGGCCTGCGCATCGCGCGCGAGCTGCTCGACGAGCCCGCCGAGCAGGCCGTGCGCGGGCGCCCGGGCGGCGGCTTGCGCCGTCTCGCTCGCGGCTGCCGTCTCATCGGCTCGCGCGACGATCTCCGCAAACCATTCCAGCAGCGTCGCGAGCCGCGCATCGAGCAACGCGCGCGCGTCGCCATCGAGCGCGGCCGCGCGCTTTTCGAGCGCGTCGAGCCGATGGAAGCGCACCGGATCCAGCCGGTCGGCGCCCTGCTCGCGCCACGCGTCGAGCGTCGCGCGCACGTGCGTCGCGTCGTCCGTCACTTCGCCTTCCCCCCGCTCGAGGCGGTCTTGCGCGGCACCGGCGCGATCTCCACGCGGCGGTTCTTCGCGCGGCCTTCATCGTCCGCATTCGAGCTGACCGGCTGCTCGGAGCCGAACGCGGCCGCGAACACCGACGGCGCCGGCACGCCGGCGTCGATCAGCGCACGCGTGACCGTCAGCGCGCGCTTGGCCGACAGTTCCCAGTTGTCCGCGAACTGGCGGTTGCCGGCACGCACCTGCTGGTCGTCGGCGAAGCCGCTGATCATCAGGATCTCGTCGCGCGTCTTCAGGTACGCGGCCAGCGGCGTGGCGAGCGTCTTCAGCAGATCGCGGCCCTCGGGCTGCAGCTGGTCGGAGTTCAGCGCGAACAGCACGTTGCCGCTGATGCCGATGCGTCCGTTCACGAGCGTCACGCGGCCGGCCGCGAGCGGCCCGGCGAGCGCCTCTTCGAGCGACTTGCGCTGCTGCGCCTCCTGCTGGCGCGCACGCACGGCTTCCTCGAGCTTCGACGTGAGCTGCAGCTGCATGCCGATCACGCCGACGAGGATCAGCACGAATGCACCGAGCAGCACCGACATCAGGTCGGCGAACGCGGGCCACACCGGCGCGGAAGGCGCGCCGTCGTCGATTTCGTCGTGCATGCGTTACGCTCCGACCGAGGCCCGCCGACCGGCGATCTGCTGCAGGTCCTCGACGATCTGCTTCTGCGACATCATGCTCAGATCGATCACCTCGCGCGCCTGCGCGACGTAGTACTCGAGCTGCTCGTCGCTGCGCGCGAGCGATTTCTCGAGCGCGGCCTCGATACGCTGCAGGTGGTTCAGCAGCTTGTCGTTCGATTCGCCGAACACCTGCACGGCCGCACCGAATGCATCGCCGAGGCTCGCGACCTCGACCGCCCCCGCCGTGACCTGCGCGGCCACCGAATCGAGCTTGCGCGTTTCGGCATCGACGGTGTCGTTGAAGCGCGCGCCGACGCGGTCGAGCAGGTCGGCCGACGTGCTGACGAGCGCGTCGATCGCGGTGCGCTGCTCGGTCGACGCGTGGTTGACCGCGCCGAGCAGCGTTTCGAGCGTCGCGAGCAGGCGGCTGCGCTCCTCGAGCATCGCGGTGTCGCGCACCATGCTGTCGGACAGACGCTGGCGCAGTTCGGCGACGACGTCGGCCGCGGCCTTCGGCGCTTCGGATGCGGCTTGCACGAGGCGCGAGATTTCGTTGATCGTGTCGCTCGCGTGCACCTGTGCCAGGGCGGTGATGTCGTTCGCGGTGCGGGTCAGCGTGTCGCAGATGTCCTGCTGGCGCGTCGCGGCCTGTGCGCTCGTCCGCGCCCATTCGTCACGCAACGCGGCGGCCATGGCAGCGAGCGAGTCGTTCCATGCAGCCAGGCGTGCTTCGTCGCGTTCGGCCAGTTGCGTTTGCAGGCTCGCGTGCGATTCGCGAATCGTCGACAGCAGGTCGTTCGAACGTTGTTCGAACGTGGACGCCTGTGCCGTGAGATCGCGCGTCGTTTGCGCGAGCGCATCGCAGATTTCCTGCTGACGGCCCGCGCTGTGCACGCCCGCACGTTGCCATTCGTCGCCGAGCTTCGTCGCCATCGCGGCCAGCGAAGCATTCCACGTCGCCAGACGTTCTTCGTCACGCGCGGCCAGTTGCGTTTGCAGGCCCGTGTGCGATTCGCGAATCGTCGCAAGCAGATCGGTCGAACGTTGTTCGAACGTGGACGCTTGCGCCGTGAGATCGCGCGTCGTCTGCGCCAGCGCATCGCAGATTTCCTGCTGACGGCCCGCGCTGTGCGCGCCCGCGCGCTGCCATTCGTCGCCGAGCTTCGCAGCCATCACGGCCAGCGAATCGTTCCACGCCGCCAGACGTTCTTCGTCGCGCGCGGCCAGTTGCGTTTGCAGGCCCGTGTGCGAATCGCGAATCGTCGACAACAGGTCGTTCGAACGTTGTTCGAACGTGGACGCTTGCGCAGTGAGATCGCGCGTCGTCTGCGCCAGCGCATCGCAGATTTCCTGCTGACGGCCCGCGCTATGCGCGCCCGCGCGCTGCCATTCGTCGCCGAGCTTCGCGGCCATCGCGGTCAGCGACGCATTCCACGCCGCCAGGCGTTCCTCGTCGCGCGCGGCCAGTTGCGTTTGCAGCGCCGCATGCGACTCGCGCATCGCGGCAAGCGCCGCGCCCGAATGCCGCTCGAACGTCGCGGCGGCTTCGCCGAGCGCCTGTGCATGCTGGCCGGCCAGCGTCTCGCCGACCTGCTCCTGGCGCGCGAGCGCATCGCGCCACGCGTCGGACAGCCGGCTTTCGGTCGATTCGAGGCGCGTCGCGACGCCGTCGAGCAGGGCCGTCGAACGCTGCGCGAAGGTGTCGGTGAACTGGCCGAGCGTCGTTTGCAGCTGCTGTGCGACGGCATCGCCCGCGCGGCGCTGCTCGTCGAGCGCGCGATTCCAGACGGCCGTCACGTTCCCGGTGGTCTTCTCGAAACCGTCGGTCAGCCCGTCGAGCTGACGCTGCACGGCGCCCGTCACGGTGTCGCGCAGCGCGGCCATTTCCTGCGCGAGCCCCGCCATCGTCGCCGCGACGACCGGCTGCAGCGCGGCACCGGCCACGCGCGCGCTTTCGGCCGCGCTTTCCTTCAGCGCATCGCCGACGTTTGACGCCAGGCCCGCATACGCGCGCTCGGTCCGATCGAAGAATGCCTGCTGGCTTTCGATCTGGCGATCGTGCAGCGCGACGCTGCGCGCCTCGAGCGTCGTCATCATCGTCTGGAGCCGGTCGACCAGCACCGGCATCACGTCGGCCTGGCGCTGCAGCAGCCGGAACGATTCGTCGCGCTGGTGCGCGGACGAATGCACGCGCAGCGTCGTCGCGATCTTCGCGTCGAGCTGCTGGCCCGCGTCGAGCCGTTCGCGGCGCACGAGCGCGGACAGAAGACCGAGCATCGCGGACGTCGCGACACCCGCGATCGACGTGCCGAACGCGAAGCCGAGACCCTTCACCGGCGCGATCAGCGACGCGCGGATCGCGTCGAGGTCGGTCGCGCTTTCGAGCGCGGCGCCCGTGCCCTTCAGCGTCACGACCATCCCGAGCAGCGTGCCGAGCATGCCGAGCAGCACGAGCAGGCCGACCAGATACGGCGTGAGCGATGGGCCCGGCAGCGCGACGCGCGCGCCTTCGACGCGTGCCCGCACGGCACCGCGCAGGCCCGGGGGCAGCGTATCGAGCCACGTGTCGAGCTTCGCCGGCGGTTCGGTCAGGCCGTCCACCGCGTGCGACAGCGCGGCGGTGGCCTGCCGGTAGCGCCGCAGTTCCCACGCACCGGCGACGTAGCACGCGCCGATCAGCAGCGTGACGGCCGTCGCGAGCGGGTTCGACGCGATATAGCCGACGCCGATCCAGCACACTGCGAGCAGACCGGCGATGAAGACAACGAGATCAAGACGAATTCTGGACATAGCGTAGGGATTAGCAGGTACGAAGGGCCGCGAGCAGCCCGTCTACCGTTTGAAACCGGACTTCGAGTTCGGCGAGCAGGATGCTTTGCATCTCGTTGCGGAACGTGTCGAGCCACGTGCCCGGCACGATCGCCGCGACGGACGGTGCGTCGCCCTCGGCAGCGGCGTCGGCCGCCGCTTGCGCGTCGGCGAGCGCCTGCCGTTCCGCGTCGCGCAGCCGCTCGAAGCGCGTGCCGAGCAGCGCGGGCACGGCGGACAGCAGGCTGCGCTCGCGCGCGCCGAGCACGCGCTCCATGATCGCGTCGAGCGTCGCGAGCCGCGCCATCCCGGACGAGCGTGCGGCGACCGCGACCCGCAGGCGGCCGCGCAACTGGCCGATCGCGGTCTCCATTTCCTGCTGGAGCGACAGACAGCTCTGGCGGAAATCGGCGAAGTCGGCCGTGTCGGCGGGCGGCGGCGGCAACTCGCCGGGGCGCCGCCGCGTGCGCGGGCGGTGGGCGGCCGTGATCGCCTGCGCGAGGTCGTGGCGCACGCGCGCGCAGTCACGCTCCGCGTCGTAACCACGCACGCCGGCCGCGACGCCGGGCGGGCTCGCATTCAGCGCGGACGACAGCGTGATCGCGTCGGTCCAGCCGAGCCACTGGCTCAGGCGGTCCGACAGCGTCTGCCGGGATTCCGCGACGTCGGCATCGGTCAGGCGCGCGAGCAGCCGGACGAGCGTCGGGCCGCTCAGTGCCGGGCGCGGGGGTGCTTGCACCATGCTGCAAACCGTCAAAAAAGGCAGCAGTTTACACGTCGTCGGGAGGTCGACCGCCAGAATCGGGGAAGCGGCCCAGCCCGGCATGCCGCGCAACCGGCCCGAACGCCCGCAGCACAAGGCTCGCGGGCCGATCGCCGGGGATTCCCGGTGCGCCGGCGCGGCCCTGGCCACGCATCCGGCTGCCTTCCGAAGCCGCCCCGGCGGACGCCGGTTCACGCCAGACCATAATGTTCGCCCGCATGCGTTTCCGTCACTGACGTGCGGTACCATCGCGACACCCGCCGCGCGATTCGCGCCCGATGCGGGCCCGCGCCGCTTTGCAGCCGGCGCGCGGGCCGCCGGACGCACATGGATATCCGGCCGATATCCGCGGGACGCAGGCGGCGCCCCGGGAGACGGGCGCCGCCGCCCATGACAACGACTGATAACAGACGGGCCTGCCCGACCGCTCACGATGCTTTCCGACTTTGTCGCGCGCCTGCGCGAGCGCTTCAGCAAACCGCCTACCCGGCAGGACTTCGCCGCCCGCCTGATCGCCGCGCTGCGCGCGACCGGCGACACGCGCGAGTGGCTTCACGAGGACGACAAGGGCCGTCTCGTGCAAGCGGATGTCCCGTCGAACATCATCAACCTGCACAACCTGTTCCGCGACTACGCGGACGCGAAGCCGGCCGAGCGCGAAGCGACGCTGCAGCGGCAGGCGAGCGCGATGATGCAGCACGAGATTCCGGCGAACTTCGCGGACGTCCGTGCGCGACTGCGCCCCGTGATCCGCAGCGCGACGGAGCGCGGCACGGTCGCGCTGCAACTCGCCGGACAGCCCGCCGCGTCGGAAGTCGCGTTCCGGACGCTGTGCGAGAACCTCGAGATCGGCATCGCGTACGACGGCGAATTCAGCGTCGCGCGGCTGACGAGCGCACGGCTCGCCGAATGGGGCGTCAGCTTCGACGACGCATGCGACATCGCGATCGACAACCTGCGCGGTGCGTCGTCGACGCCGTGGGCCGCATTGCGCGACGGCGTGTTCCTGTCGCAGTTCGGCGACTACTACGACGCGGCGCGGCTATTGCTGACCGATCTGCTGCACCGCCAGCCGATCTCCGGCGCGCCGGTGGTGATGGCGCCGAACCGGGCCGTGCTGCTGCTCACCGGCGACCGCAACGCGGCCGGGCTCGCGACGATGGTAGAACTCGCGGAACAGGCGCGCGCGCAGCCGCGTCCGCTGCCGCCGCTGATGCTGCGCTGGGACGGCGCCGCGTGGCGGAATTTCGTTCCGGCAGGGCTGGAAGCGAAGCTGCACGCGTTGCGCGTGGACGAGCTCGCGGGCGACTATCAGGATCAGCGGACGCTGCTGGACGACCTCCACAAGCGGGACGGCATCGACGTCTTCGTGGCGTCGTACACCGTGTACCGGCGGCAGAACGGCGAGCTCTTCAGCGTCGGCGTGTGGAGCGACGGCGTGTCGACGCTGCTGCCCGAGACGGACATCGTCGTGCTCTATCGGGAAGCGACGCGGCAGTCGGCCCACGTGCCGATGGCCGCGCTGCGGGACGCCTGCGGCGACCTGATGACGGCCACCGCGCACCGGCCGGTGCGGTATGAAGTGACGGCGTTTCCGGACGACGCGCGGTTCGCGGCCCTGCTCGAACGGTTTCCGGCGGCGTGACGCGCGCATGCGCGTCCGGGGGGCGGTGATTCGAAGCCGTGGCGCCGCCCGCGACGCCATGTGCCGGAATGACCGGCCGTGGCGGCATGCCTTTCAGGAATGCAACGGCGCCGCCGCTGCCGTCAGATCCCCGCCTTCGGCGCGTTCAGGATCAGCCGCAGGCCGAGCAGCGTGATCGCGCCGGCCGCGACGCGGTCGACCCACTTCTTCGCGCGCAGGTAGAGTTCGCGCGGCCGGCGGGTCGAGAAGCACAGCGCGACGAGCGTGTACCAGCCGAATTCGACGCCGAACACGAGCGGCGGCAGCGCCAGGTAGCACCAGAGCGGCGGATGCTGCGGCAACAGCGCCGCGAAGATGCTGCCGTACCAGATCGCCGTCTTCGGGTTGCTGAGCTGGGTCGTGAGGCCGGTCCAGAACGACTTGCGCGCGCTGCCGGCGACGACGGCCTGCGAATCGTCCATCGCGATCGGCCGGTCGGCGCCGCGCCAGATCTTCGACGCCATGTAGATCAGGTATGCGCCGCCCGCGAGCTTGAGGCCCACGTACAGCCATTCGACCGCCTGCAGCAGCGTGTAGAGCCCGGCCAGCGCGACGCCGCCGAACGCGATCCCGCCGACGCCCATGCCGAGCGCAGTCGCGAGCCCGTCGCGGCGCGACAGCCCGATCGAATTGCGGGCGACCAGCACGAAACTCGGGCCCGGAATCATCGCGCCAAGCCACAGCGCGGCCAGAATGGCGAGTACGGCAGCCGATGCAGTCATCGAAGTCTCCTTGATCAGCGACGCCGAAGCGCCGGCGCCTGCGTGTCGAATCCCGACGGTGAAGTCGACGATTCTGGCACGCTTCGCGGGCCGCCGGAAGCACCCGCGCGCTGCTATGCTGGGTGCGGTTTCCGCCATCGCGCCACGCCCCCATGATCGAGATCCGCGCCGCCCGCTATCCCGACGATGCCGCCGTCGTCGAAGCGATTTTCCGCGAGTACATCGCGAGCCCCGCGGTCAGCCTCGCGTTCCAGGACTATGAGCCCGAACTCGCCGCGCTGCCGGGAAAATACGCGGCGCCGCGCGGGCAATTGCTGCTCGCGTGGCGCGGCGAGCATGCGGTCGGCTGCGCGGCGTTTCGCGAAATCGACGCGACGACGTGCGAGATGAAGCGCGTGTACGTCCGCCCCGAAGCGCGTGGGCTGAACGTCGGCCGCCAGCTCGTCGAACGGCTGCTGCGCGACGCGAAGGCGACCGGTTATGCGCGGATGTGTCTCGACGTACTGCCCGAATTCGTCGTTGCAAGGCAACTGTATGATTCGCTCGGCTTCACGCCCGCGCCGCCCGTGGCGTTCAATCCGGTGCCCGGCACCGCGTTTCTCGGGCGGGATCTGTGATGGGCAAGACCGCGCACCGCGCCCTCCTCGCGCTGCTCGCCGCGCTGTCGTCCGGCGCATGGGCCGACGGCCTGCCGCAATCCATCGCGACTCAACTGCCGTCCGGCTACCAGCCGCTCGTCGCGCAAGCAGGGCCGGACCTCGGCGACGGACGGCGCAGCTTTCTCGTCGTCGTGCATCGCGCGGCCGATTCGCGCGGGCAGCCGTCGCCCCGCCCGCTGCTGATCTTCGAGGAGCGGCCCGATCACGCGTACCGCCTCGCCGCGCGCAACGACCACGTGGTCCTGCGCGCGAACGAAGGCGGCCAGTGCGATCCGTTCGATCCCGAAGACGCCGCCGACAGCGGCCTCTCGGTGAAAGGCCGCTATTTCACCGTGCAGAACTTCGTCGCGTGCGGCCAGCACTGGAGCGACTACGTGACGTTCCGCTACGACCCGCGCGCACACGGCTGGCTGTTCGCCAGCGAGATCTACACCGAATCGTTTCCGCTCGACGACAAGCCCGACGAAGTCACCGTCACGCGCGCCGATGCGCACCGGCCGGTGACGTTCGGCCAATGGCGGCGCAAGGACTGAAAAACCGTCGGCGGACCATGTTCCGCCGCTTGCATCAGCGCAACTCGCCTCCCCTCGCCAACCGGTCTACCATAGGCGCTCGTCGCCGTTCGGGCGCGCGCCGACGCGGCATGCGTCTTGCGCGCCCCCTTCCCACGTTGAACCAGCGCAGGAGGACGTCATGACGCAACACTTCGACGCGATCGTCATCGGCACGGGCCAGGCCGGTCCACCGCTCGCCGCGCGGCTCGCGGGCGCCGGCATGAAAGTGGCGATCATCGAGCGTGGCCGCTTCGGCGGCACCTGCGTGAACACCGGCTGCATTCCGACCAAGACGCTGATCGCGAGCGCGTACGCGGCGCAGCTTGCACGTCGTTCGGCCGAATACGGCGTGTCGGTCGGCCCCGTCAGCGTCGACATGAAGGCCGTGAAGGCGCGCAAGGACCGGATTTCCGGGCGCTCGAACCACGGCGTCGAACAATGGGTGCGCGGGCTCGAGAACACGACCGTGTTTCAGGGTCATGCCCGATTCGAGCGGGCGAACGCGGTACGCGTCGGCGACGAAGTGCTCGAAGCCGACCGCATCTTCATCAACGTCGGCGGGCGCGCGCAAATTCCGCCGATGCCGGGCCTCGACTCGGTGCCGTACCTGACCAACTCGACGATGATGGACGTCGACTTCCTGCCCGAGCATCTCGTGATCGTCGGCGGCAGCTACGTCGGGCTCGAATTCGGTCAGATGTACCGCCGCTTCGGCTCGCAGGTGACGATCGTCGAGAAAGGATCGCGTCTGATCCGGCGCGAGGACGAGGACGTCTCGCAGGCCGTGCACGAGATTCTCGCGAACGAAGGCATCGACGTGCAGCTCGATGCGAACTGCCTGACCGCGCGACGCGACGGCGACGGCGTCGCGGTCGGCCTGGACTGCACCGGCGGCCGCCGCGAGGTCGCGGGCTCGCACCTGCTGCTCGCGGTCGGCCGCGTGCCGAACACCGACGATCTCGGGCTCGAGCAGGCCGGCGTCGCGGTCGACGCGCGCGGCTACGTCACCGTCGACGATCAACTGCGCACCAACGTCCCCGGCATCTGGGCGCTCGGCGACTGCAACGGGCGCGGCGCATTCACGCACACCGCGTACAACGACTACGAGATCGTTGCGGCCAACCTGCTCGATGACGATCCGCGCAGGGTGTCCGACCGCATCACCGCGTACGCGATGTACATCGATCCGCCGCTCGGCCGCGTCGGCATGACGCTCGCGGAAGCGAGGCAAACCGGCCGCAGGCTGCTGGTCGGCACGCGGCCGATGACGCGGGTCGGGCGAGCGGTCGAAAAAGGCGAGAGCCACGGTTTCATGAAGGTGATCGTCGACGCGGACAACCATGCGATCCTCGGCGCGTCGATCCTCGGCGTGACGGGCGACGAGGTCGTGCACGGGTTGCTCGACGTGATGGCCGCCGGCGCGCCGTACACGACGATCAGCCGCGCGATGCACATCCACCCGACCGTGTCGGAGCTCGTGCCGACGCTGCTGCAGGACCTGCATCCGGTCGAATGACGCGCGACGGGCGTGCCGGCCGAAAACGACGGCACGCCCCGCGCATGCGCGCATCAGGTCTCGAAGTACCTCGGCCGGTCGATGTCGGCCAGCAATCCCGGCTGCACCGGCGCCCAGTCGAGCAGCGCGCGCGTACGCTCGCTCGTTGCGGGCGCATCCATTCCCGCGAACATCGCGAACCAGCCGAAATGCTCGCCGGCTTGCGCGGCCGATTTCGACACGACCGGCACGTTCAGCCGGCGACCGATCACGTCCGCGATCGCGCGAAACGGCACGCCCGTATCGTCGACCGCGTGATAGCGCGCGCCGGACGCGCCGCGTTCGACCGCGAGCCGGTACACGCGCGCCGCATCGAGCCGGTGCACGGCCGGCCAGCGGTTGCCGCCGTCGCCGAGATACGCCGACGCGCCCTTCTCCCTCGCGAACGCGATCAGGCGCGGCACGAAGGCGTGATCGCCGTCGCCGTGCACGGACGGCGGCAGGCGCACGACCGACGCGCACACGCCGCGCGCGGCCAGCGCGGCCGCCGTCGCTTCCGACGCGCGCGGATAGGTCGCCGACACCGGCACGTGCGGATCGTCCTCCGTCGCCGCGCGGCCGGGCGCGACGAGCGCGAGGCCCGACGTGACGATCAGCGGCCGCGCCGACCCCGCGAGCGCCGCACCGATCGTCTCGATCGCGCGCCGGTCGAGCTCGCAGTTTTCCGCGAAGCGCGAGAAGTCGTGATTGAATCCCGTGTGGATCACCGCGTCGACGGCCTCGGCGCCGCGCGTCAGGCTGTCGAGATCCTCCAGCGACCCGCGATGCACCTCGGCACCCGCTGCCGCGACCGCCTCGGCGGCCGCGTCGGAACGCGCGAGACCGAGCACCGCATGCCCGGCGGCCACGAGTTCCGCAACGACCGCGGAGCCGACGAAACCCGACGCTCCCGTTACAAAGACACGCATTTCGACACCTCCGAATGAATGAGAGGCTTACTATCTGTCGACCGTCGCGCGCGGTGAAGCCGTGACGGTTTACCGGTAAACGAACTAACAGGCTATGGCTGACGCATCCGACAACCTGCTCGGCGCGTACCTTCGGGATCGCCGCGAGAAACTCGATCCGGCCGCGCTCGGGCTGCCCGTCGCGCGCCGCCGCACGCCGGGCCTGCGGCGCGAGGAAGTCGCGCAGCGCGCGCACGTGAGCGCCGCGTGGTACACGTGGCTCGAACAGGGGCGCGGCGGCGCGCCGTCCGCCGACGTGCTCGACCGGCTCGCCCGCGCGCTGCTGCTCAACGACGCCGAACGCGAGCATCTGTTCCTGATCGGCCTCGGCCATCCGCCCGAGGTGCGCTATCACGCGAGCAGCGACGTCACGCCGCGCCTGCAGCACGTGCTCGATTCGCTCGACGCCAGCCCCGCGATCGTGCGCACGGCGACGTGGGACGTCGTCGCATGGAACGACGCGGCCGCCGCGACGCTGACCGACTATGCGACGCTGCCGCCGCCCGCGCGCAATATCCTGCGGCTGATCTTCGTCGATGCCGGGGTGCGCTACGCGCAGCAGAACTGGGAACGCGTCGCGCGGTTCGCGGTGGGCGCGTTTCGCGCCGACATCGCGCGCGGCGGGGCAACGCAGGCCGTGCAGACGTTCGTCGACGAGATGCGTGCGACGAGCGCCGAGTTCGACGCGATGTGGCGCGATCACGACATCCATTCGCATGACGAAGGAACGAAGGAGATTCGTCATCCGCAGGCCGGCCGGATCGCGCTCGAATACTCCGCGTTCTCGGTGACCGGCCGCCCGGACCTGAGCCTCGTGATCTTCACGCCGGCGACGCCGGCCGATCGTGCGCGCATCCGGACGCTCGTCGCCGCGCGTGAAAAGGCCCGCGAACGGGCCGACGAACCGCACCTGCCGGCCGCGTAGCGCGTCGAAGTTGCGCGCGGCGCCGCGCCATCGCAATCCGCACTGACACCCAGTCGAATATTTAATTTTCACCTGGGTAAGCGCGCCTTTACCCTTTCGGCATCGCATCACAGGGCCACCGGCCCGCCTGGAGCATTCCGATGACCGACCCCGGCACCGCGCAAGCCGTCCCCCGCCCGCATGCGGCTTCCGTATCCTGCGGCGCACTCGCGTTGCTGGTGCTCGCCGGCCTCAACCTGCGGCCGTTCCTGACCGCGTTCGGCCCCGTGCTCGACATCGTGCGTGCCGACACGGGCCTCGGCTTCCGCGCGGCCGCGCTGCTGACCACGCTGCCGTTCGTGCTGATGGGCGTCGTCGCCGGCGTCGGCGTCGGGCTCGCACGACGCGTCGGCGAGCAGCGCGCGCTCGCCACCGCGCTGGCGCTGATCGCCGCGGGCTGCGCCGCGCGGCTGTGGACCGGCAGCAGCATCGGGCTGGTCGTCACGGCGGTCGTCGCGGGCGCGGGGGTCGCGGTGGTCCAGTCGCTCGCGCCGGGCCTCGCCAAGCGCTGGTTCGTCGACCGGCTGCCGCTCGCGATGGGCCTCTATTCGGCCGCGCTGGTCGGCGGCGGCGCATTCGGCGCGGTCGCGAGCCCGTGGCTCGCCGCGCACGGCGGCTGGCATCTGTCGCTCGCCGTCTGGGCCGTGCCCGCGCTCGTCACGCTCGCGCTGTGGCGCGCGAAGGCGCCGCGCGACGCGGTGCATGCCGCGACGGTTTCGGCGCCCGTCACCGCGTTCGTCCGAATTCCGCGCGCATGGCAACTCGCGCTGTTCTTCGGCCTCAGCAACAGCGGCTACGCGAGCCTCGTCGCGTGGTTGCCCGCGTTCTATCGCAGCGTCGGCCTGAGCGCGCAAGCGAGCGGCAACCTGCTTGCGTGGATGGCGCTGTTCCAGGCCGCCGGCGCGCTCGCGATGCCGCTGCTCGCGAAACGCTCGCATGAGCGCCGCCCCGCACTGTGGCTCACGCTCGCGTTGCAGACGATCGGCTTCGTCGGGTTCGCGACGATGCCCGCGCTCGCGCCGTGGCTGTGGGTCGCGAGCGTCGGCGTCGGGCTCGGCGGCTTCTTCTCGATGAGTCTGATCGTCACGCTCGACCACGTGCCCGATGCGCGGCTCGCCGGCGCGCTCGCCGCGTTCGTGCAGGGCATCGGCTTCCTCATCGTCGCCGCGAGCCCCTGGCTGATCGGCTGGCTGCGCGACGCAGGCGGCAGCTTCGCGATCGCGTGGTGGCTGCATGTCGGCGTGATCGCGTCGATGGCCGCGTTGAATGCCGCGTTCTCGCCCGCCGGCTACCGCCGCAACATGGCGCGCATCGCCGGCGCCGCGCGCTGACACAGAACCACCGGATTCCCTGACCCGGACGAACGCCGGCATCTTCCGGCGCTCGTCCAGCCGCCCGCGCATGGCCGGGCGCGGGCCGTCACGCCCACCGGCCGCATTCGCTTCACCGCACACGACATCAATCGATCATGGAGACAATCATGAAAAAACTCGTCATCGCCGTCGCGCTTGCGCTGACGGCAGGCGCCGCCGCCGCGAAAGACCCGGCCGTCCTGCGCCTCGGCGTCGATCCCAGCTACGCGCCGTTCGAATCGCTCGCGCCGGACGGCAAGCTCGTCGGCTTCGACATCGATCTCGGCAACGCGATCTGCGAACGCATGAAGGTGCGCTGCGTGTGGGTCGAGAACGCCTTCGACGGGATGATCCCCGCGCTGAAGGCGCGCAAGTTCGACGGCGTGCTGTCGTCGATGAGCGTGACCGAAAAGCGCCTCGCGCAGATCGCGTTCACCGACAAGATCAACAACGTGCCGCCGCGCCTCGTCGCGCGACGCGGCTCGAATCTGCAACCGACGGCCGGGTCGCTCGCGGGCAAGAGCGTCGGCGTCGAGCAGGGGTCGACGCAGGAAACCTATGCGCGCACGTACTGGGAACCGAAGGGCGTGATCGTGCGCACGTACCAGACGCAGGATCTCGTCTATCAGGATTTGATTGCGGGGCGCCTCGACGCGTCGCTGCAATCGTCTGTGCAGGCCGATCTCGGCTTCCTGAAGACGGCGAAGGGCGCGAACTTCGAATTCGCGGGGCCGCCGCTGCACGATCCGAAGACGCTCGGCGTCGGCTCCGCGATCGGCGTGCGCAAGGATGACGACGCGCTGCGCACGCAGATCAACCAGGCGCTCGCGAGCCTGATTCAGGACGGCACGTATCAGCGGATCGCGAAGAAGTATTTCTCGTTCGATATCTACAACTGACGGAAGCGAGCGGCCGCGGCCGGTGGCACATGCGTGCCTCGGCCGTCGGCACGCCGCTCACCACGGCAACGCATCCACCCTCCACCGCCGCCCTTCTGTCGCATT
This sequence comes from Burkholderia sp. BCC1640, assembly GCF_902833125.1. Taxonomy (NCBI): domain Bacteria; kingdom Pseudomonadati; phylum Pseudomonadota; class Betaproteobacteria; order Burkholderiales; family Burkholderiaceae; genus Burkholderia; species Burkholderia sp. BCC1640. The sequence goes on from NZ_CADFEF010000001.1 coordinate 394,211, forward strand.
CGTTCAGATTCGCGTCGCGTGCGGATAAAACCGCCGCGCCACGCCTGCCGTTAACCCGTTCGCAACCCCGGCGCCCCGCATTTCGACGCGGCGCCCCTTCGTCGTTCGTGATCCGGAATCCACATCCGCCGTTGGCCGCCCGTCGGGCCGCCGGCAAGGGAACGTCATGCGAAAACTCACCATCCGCGGCGGACTCGTCGCGACCATCGCCGGCTATACGGCGCTGCTCGTGCTGGTCGTCGGCGCGTGCATCGCCGCCCTCTACGCGGGCAACAGCTCGCTCGAAGCGATGTACCGCGACGACACCGCGTCGCTGCTGCACCTGAAAACCAGCTCGGAGCGCATGCTCGTGCTGCGCGAACGCGTGAGCGACGTCGCGCAGATCATCAGTGCCGGCCAGCCCGCGAAGGCGGAAATCGCGCAACTCCACACGCTCCTCAAGCAGAGCGACGACGAACTGGACGCGTACACGCGCCTGCACACGCGCGACGCCGACGAGCAAACGCTGTTCGACACGCTGAGCAATCGCCGTCGCACGCTGCTCGACCAGGTGTTCCTGAAGGCGATGTCGCAACTCGACCACGACAACGCATTCGACTTCCTCGACACGCACCGCACCGCGCCGCCGGCACTCTTCACCGCCTACCAGGAAGCGATCGACGCGCTCGAATCGTTCCAGGTCGCACGCCAGAAGGCGCGCTACGACGCGGCCGGCGAGCGCTTCCACCGAATCGTGTGGGCCATGGCGGCGGTCGCGCTGTTCGCGTTGATCGTCGGCTTCCTGGCGCAGCGCGTGCTCGCGAAGGCGATCATCGCGCCGATCCATCTCGCCGTCGCGCATTTCGACAGGATTTCGAAAGGCGACCTGACCGGCACGGTCGTCATTCCCGGCGAAAACGAAATGGCATATCTGCTGAATGCGTTGAAGCGGATGCAGGACGGCCTCGTCGAAACCGTGAACCAGGTGCGCTCGAGCACGGAGACGATCGTCGGCGACGTCCGCACGATCGCGAGCGGCAACGTCGACCTGTCCGCGCGCACGGAGCAGCAGGCCGTGTCGCTGCAGCAGGCGGCGGCGAGCGTGGAGCAGCTGACGGCGACCGTGCGCCAGAACGCGGACAACGCGCGCGATGCGCGCACTTACGCGCAAGGCGCGGCCGGCATCGCGTCGAAAGGCGGCGACGCGATGCAGCGCGTCATCGAAACGATGTCGGCGATCTCGCACAGCTCCACGCGGATCTCCGGCATCGTCGGCGTGATCGAAAGCATCGCATTCCAGACGAACATCCTTGCGTTGAATGCCGCGGTCGAAGCAGCGCGCGCGGGCGAACAGGGGCGTGGCTTCGCCGTGGTGGCGACCGAGGTGCGCGGGCTCGCGCAGCGCTGCGCGTCGGCGGCGAAGGAAATTCGCGAACTCATCGGCCACTCGGCGCAGCGCGTCGAAGACGGCAGCGGCCTCGTCGCGCTCGCCGGCTCGGCGATGACCGAACTCGTCGCCGCGGTCGAGCGCGTGAACGCAATCATGGGCGAGACGAGCACCGCATTCGACGAGCAGTCGGCCGGCATCGAGCAGGTGAATGCCGCGGTCATCCAGATGGAGCAGACGATGCAGCGCAATGCGGCGCTGGTGGAAGAGGCGGCCGCCGCGGCGCTGTCGCTCGAGGATCAGAGCACGCGGCTGAGCGATGCCGTCGCGCAGTTCCGTCTTCGAGAGCCGGCGGTGGCGTGATGTGACCGGCCCGACCGGCGTCGGCCGCCCGGCACGGTACGACACCCGCGCCGCGGCCCGGTGTCGTTGCCGGTAAAAATGTGGATCGTGTCGCGGGCCGCTCGCGCCTAGGCCGCCCGTGCCAGCAGGTCCATCGCGAAGGACCTCGCGTGCGCGACGGCCTCCTGCGCGTCGGGGAATACGCCGAGCTGCTCCCAGCGCTCTTCGGCCGCGTACGTTCCTTTCACGGCGAGCGCCCGCTGCACGCGCAGCTGCGCGGCGAACCCGCCGTCCTCCAAAGCGCGCGCCGTCGCGACGACCTTGTGCGGGGGACTGGCTCGCTCCGGCTGATTCAACTCGACCGGACCGCCCGGCACGCCAGCACTCGTCAACTCGTTCCTGGCCTTGCAGTCCGGGCAGTAGAAACACCACCCCGCATCCTCGTGCTCGGGCTTGACCTGACCACGAGCCAGCACGGCGCGGCATTCAACGTTTTCGCAGATGAACGGCATAGCAGTCTCCGGAGTTGTTTGACGGAAATCCTAGCATGTCCGTCGGCGACGAAACCAGAAAAAAACCCGGCCCGAGCCGGCCCCGCCTCGCCGTCCTTGCACCGCGCAAACCACTGCCGCCGCGGCGTCGTTCAGTAGCGACTGCGCCCCCACAGCGTCGTCGGCTCGTCGAGCAGGTGCCGCAACCCGCTGCGCGCGATCATCGTCTCCGCCACCGTCGTCACACGTTCGAGAATCTCGTGCTCGTCGACCGACAATACGCGACGATCCTCCATCAGCACGCGGCCGCCGACCATCGTCATGCACACGTCGGCCGCATTCGCGAAACACGTCACGCGATACACGGGCATGTTCATCGGCATCATGTGCGGGCGGAACAGGTCGACGAGGATGACATCGGCGAGCTTGCCGGCTTCGAGCGAACCGATCTCGTGATCGAGCGACAGCGCCTTCGCCGCGTCGATCGTCACCATCTCCAGCACCTTGCCGTGCGGCAGCACGTCCGGGTCGCGGAAGTGGCGGCGATGGTAGTGCATGCACTGCCACATGTGACGGAACATGTCGTAGCCGCGATCGGGCGCCGCGCCGTCCGACGCGATCGCGACGGTCACGCCCGCATCGATCAGCTCGGGCACCGGGCAGCGGCCGATGATCGACATGATCGCGCTCGGGTTGTGGACGATCGCGGTGCCGGTTTCCACGCACGCGGCGATGTCGTCGTCGGTCAGGTCGATGCTGTGCGACATGAACGACGTCGGGCCGAGCAGCCCGAGTTCGCGATGCGCGAACGCGAGCGTGCCGGCGCGATGCCCGTCCTGCGTGAACGTCAGGCCGCGTTCGCGCGCCAATGCGCCGTAGCGCACCGCCTGGTCGCGGAAGTCGCGCTCGTACCGCGCGAGTTCGGGGTCGTGCTCGGGACCGTACACGGGCAGCGTCAGCGCGATCCGGATCCGGCCGTCGGCATCGCCGTGGCACGCGTCGACGATGCGCTCGCATACGTCGTACATCGTGTCGAAATCGACGTCGCGCGTCTCGCTGCCGTTCGGCGAATGGCGCGTGTATGCACGCGGCGCGGGCGGGCGCGACGGACCGACGGCCACGATCGAGCGCGTGCCGGTACGCACGACCGCATCGCAGTGGCGCCGCGCGTAGACGGGATCGTCGACGCGCATGATCGAGTTGCCGCCGCCGAGCAGCGACACGCCCGTCGTCACGCCGGCCTTCAGCCGCTCGAGCGCCGCGAGGTGCGATTCGGTTTCCCAGAACACCTCGTCCGACGCGTGCGTGTAGATCGTCTCGGCCGCGGCCGACCACGCATCGCCGTCCGCACCGCCGATCGTGCGCAGCATCGCGTGACCGGCGTGCGCATGCGAATCGATCAGGCCCGGCAGCACGGCCTTGCGGCGCGCGTCGATCGTGCGCGCGGCACGGAAACGCGCCTGCAACTCGACGGTGTCGCCAACGGCGACGATGCGATCGCCGTTCACGGCAACTGCGCCGTTCTCGATCACGCGCCGCTGCGGGTCCATCGTGATCACGCAGCCGTTCGCGATCAGCGTATCGATTGCTTCGCGCCGGTCGTCGGCCTTATCCTCGGTCTTCATCGCCTGGTGTCCTGTTGGAATGCGAAATAGTTAAGGGGCCGCCGAGCGGAACAACCGCCGGGCGGCTGCCCGGCGGCTCGACGGCGGCATGTCGGTCGTGACGTCACGCGGAGCGGACCGGCGCCGCCACGCGCGCCTTCAGCTTGCGCTGCGCCGCGCTGATCGCGATGAACACGACGGCGTTCGCGGCGAGCGCGACCAGCCCAGGGTTGATCGACGTCAGCGTGCTCGATGCGCCGGGGAACAGCGACGCGAGCGTCACGCCGTAGTAATTCGTCATCGCGATCACGATCGCGCCGGCGACGATCCCCGCGAACGCACCTTCCCGCGTGCCGAACGGCCGCTTCAGGAAGCTCGACGCAAGCATCGGCACGAGCTGGGTCAGCAGGCTCGACGAGAAGATCGCGAGCGTGACGAAGGTGGCGCCGCCGCGCAGCACGAAGTAGACGACGACCAGCGTGAAGATCGGCAACGCGATCCGCGCGACGCGCGTCACCTCGCGATCGGTCGCATTCGGCGCGAAGCCTTCGCGGTAGATGTTGCGCGCGATCGTCGTCGATGCATTCAGCATGATCAGCGAGCCCGGCACCAGCGCGGTCAGCAGGCCCGTGCCGCCGACGATGCCGACGAACCACGCGGGGAACGTCTGCTTCACGAGGCGCAGCAGCGCGAGGTCGGTCTGCGCACCTTCGAGCCCGTGCACGGTCATCACGGCCGCGAAGCCGACGAGGAACAGGAACGCGATCAGCACCTGGTACAGCGGCATCAGGATCACGTTGCGGCGCAGCGCGCGTTCGTCCTTCGCGACGTAGATCGCGGTGAAGCCATGCGGATACAGGTAATAGCCGAGCGACGTGAGCAGGATCGTCGAGTTGTACCAGCTCAGGTTGAAGCCGTGCTCCGGCATGCGCAGCAGTTCGGGATGCGCGGCATCGATCTTCGCGAACATCTCGCCGAGGCCGCCGTAATAGTGCATCGGCAGGTACAGGCCGAGGAAGATCGCGATCGCTAGGATCAGCACGTCCTTGAAGATCGCGATGCTCGCGGAGCCGTGAATGCCCGACACGACCATGTAGACCGCCATCAGCGACGCGGCGATCCAGATCGCGGCCGATTGCGGGATCAGCCCGTACGACATCTCCGACACGATCACGCCGAGGCCGCGCAGCTGGATCATCAGCAGCGACACCATCGCGAACACGGCCACCACCGACACCAGCACGCCGATCGCGCGGCTGTCGTACTTCGCCGCGAAGTAATCGGCGAACGACACGAGCCCGCGCTCCTTCGCGTAGCGCCACACCGCGGGCAGCATCCAGTAGCCGATCACGAACGCGAGGCAGCCGTACGACAGGATGTAGAACGCGGGCACGCCCTTGCTGTAGGTCCAGCCGCTCGCGCCGAGAAACGAGAACGTCGAGAACGCCTCGCCCGCCATCAGCAGAAACGTGAGCAGCGAGCCGAAGCCGCGCCCGCCGACCGCCCACTGTTCGAGCGTGAGCTTGCGGCCGCGCCGTGCCATCACGCCGATCGCGAGCGCGAACACGGCGAACGCCGCGATGATGAGGATCGATGCGTTCATCGCGCGTCTCCCGTGCGGCCGTCGCGGGCCGAGTCGCGCTCGTCGAGGTGGAACAGGATCGCGAGGATCGCGGCGGTCGCGGCCATCCAGATCAGGTTCCATACAAGCAGGAACGGCAGGCCGAACAGCAGCGGCCGCACCTCGGCGATCGAGCCGCCGGTGTACATCCCGACGAACGGCAACGCCGCCAGCAACAGTTTGAATTTCATTGATGTCTCCTCCGGAAGACGCGCGCACGCGTCAGGGCATCAGAACTTCTGGCGAATGCCGACCACCGCCGCCACCTGCGACGTCGTCGACGACGGGCCGTCGGTGCCGTCGATCCACGCGTGTCCAACACCCGACGACGCCTTCTGGTAGAAGCCGTTCACGTACACGTCGGTGCGCTTCGACAGCAGGTACTGAACGCCGGCCGACACCTGCTGGTAGTGACCACCGTCGCCGCCGCGCGCGACCTTCGTATACGTGTAGCCGGCCGCGGCCATCAACGCGGGCGTGATCAGGTAGCGCACGCTGCCTTCGTAATTGCTGAAGCGCAGCGCGCCGCCCGTTGCCTGGCCGAAGTTCGAGCCCGTGTACAGCAGCCCGAGCGTCGCCTGCCCGATCGCATAGCTGCCGCCCGCGCCCCAGATCTGCTGGCGCACCGCGTTCCCGAGGCTCGCACCGAACACGGATGCCGACGACGAATAGTAGTTATCCGAAGCAACTGCGCCGCTCGTGCTGACCGCCGGATGGTTCACGCGCGCATACGCGGCGCCCGCGTTGAGCGGCCCGTTCACATACGTGACGCCCGCGCTCCACGTGTTGTCGTTCGAGAAGCCGGTCGAGTTCGAGAAGCCGTATACGAGGTTCGCCTGCAGGCCCGCGATCGTCGGCGACACGTACTTGACCGCATTGTTGGTGCGGAACGTGTTGTTGATGTCGTCGTTGTCGAACGGATGCGTCGAGTACTGCGCGAGGAAGCTGCTCATTTGCAGCGAGCCGAGGATGTCCTGCGTCGAGTTGTACTGGCGGCCAAGCGTCACCGCCCCCCAGCTCGCGCCGCTCAGGCCGACCCATGCCGAGCGGCCGAACATCCGACCGCCCTGCCCGAGCGCGCCGTTCGCGACGTTGAAGCCGTTCTCGAGCCGGAAGTTCGCTTTCAGGCCGCCGCCGAGATCCTCGGTGCCGATCAAGCCCCAGCGCGGGCCCGATTCGTTGCCGCCCGTGAACTGCCACAGCGCATGGCCCTTCGCGTTGTTCGTATAGGTCACGCCTGCGTCGACGATCCCGTACAGCGTCACCGTCGACTGCGCGTGCGCGGCGCCGGCGAACATCATCGCAATGGCCGCACTCATGCACGCGACGCCCGTGTTCCTGCCCATCGTTCGCACCATCTCCGTCATCTCCTCTCCAAACCGTCTTGTCGATGTTGTGTTGTGTTTTCTCGATGCTGGCCATACGCGCCGGTCGGCTTGTATAGACAGTGGCTGGATGGTATCCAGCCGCAATCACATCAAGAAATGAAATGTTCAACTGGCCGGCAGTTGAAAATCGAATGGAGACGAATGAAGCGGGGACGAGCGGGGAAAGCGGCCATCCGCAAGCAAACGGAAAGCCTCGAGGCCCGCGTGACGCGGTGCACTTTGCTCAGACGTGAATGGCGCGCGTAAGCAAGCCGACGAAACGGCGACGCGCGATGCGGCTACGCGGTTTTCCCGGATAGCCCGTGCATCGGCCGCCGCAGTGCGGCGTCGAACGGGTTCGTGCGCGGGCCGATCGCGTCAGCCTGGCGCCTGAGCAGTTCGACGACCATCGGCATCCGGTCGTCGCCGAGACGCGACGCCAGCGTGCCGACGCTCAGCGCGCCGACGGGATAACCGGTGCGGTCGAGGATCGGCACCGCGACGCCGGCCATCCCGTCGAGCACGCCGCTGTTGCGTCCTGCATAGCCGAGCTGGCGCACGCGTTCGATCTCGGTGCGCAGATACACCTCGTCGAGCACGCCGTAGCCGCGAATGCGCGGCACGTTGAAGCGGATCACCTCTTCGCGCTCGGCTTCCGGCAGGAACGCGAGGATCGCGAGGCTGCCCTGCCCGACGCCGAGCGCGATGCGCCCGCCGATGTCGCCGGTAAACGAGCGGATCGGGAACGGCCCTTCGCAAAGATCGAGACACACCGCGTCGAAGCCGCTCTTCACGAGCAGGAAGATCGTCTCGCCGAGACTCGCGCACAGCCGCAGCAGCGCGGGCCGGCACAGCGTACGCATGCTGCTCGGGTTGCCGGCCAGCGCCGCAAGCGCGAAGAAGTCGACGCTCAACCGGTACAGCTTCGACTGCTCGTCCTGCTCGACCATCCCTTCGGCGATCAGCGATTGCAGGATCCGGTGCGCGGTGCCCTGCGTCAGGCCGACGGCCTTCGCGAGGTGCGTGACGCGCACGCCGTCCTGCTGCATGCCGGCCAGTGCGCGCAGGATCGCGAACGCGCGCTGCAGCATGCCGGTGCCCGGCGTGGCGGCGGCATCGGCCGCATCGTCGGCGGCGTCCTCGTCCGGGGCCGGCACGCTTGCGGCACGCGACGTTCCGCGCGAATGAGGTTCCTGCATGCGAGTTCTCCTCGATGATTTCAGTGAACGGAATACACCAGCCGCCATTGTCGTGCCGCCGAAATGCGTCGGGCATCCGGGTGTGCACGGGATTGACGCGCGCTTTTCATCGCCTCGCCCGCCTTCACTCAACGGAACGATTTTCCGGGGATGCTCCAAACCATTCCGATCAACGGAATTTTTCAGAAATTCATCCCGCTGAGCAGAATTCGAAATTGACGCTCCCAAATATGGCTGGCTAGAGTCCGCGTCAATGACGCACCGGCCATCCGGTGTGCGAACCCGGAGTTCCCCATGTCGTTTCTCACGCTTACGGATCTGACGAAATCGTTCGGCGAGCTCACGGCCGTCGCCGACGTCAACCTGTCGGTCGAACAAGGCGAATTCGTGTCGCTGCTCGGGCCGTCGGGCTGCGGCAAGACCACGACGCTGCAGATGATCGCCGGCTTCGTCGACGTCACGCGCGGCCGCATCGCGCTCGACGGCCAGGACATCACGCACATGAAGCCGAACCGCCGCGGGCTCGGCATCGTGTTCCAGAGCTATGCGCTGTTTCCGCACATGAGCGTCGCGGAGAACGTTGGCTTCGGCCTCGACATGCGCGGCGTCGACAAGGCGGAGCGCGCCGAGCGCATCCGTGCGGCGCTCGCGCTCGTGCGTCTCGATGCGCTCGCGCACCGCTTTCCGCGCGAGCTGTCCGGCGGCCAGCGTCAGCGTGTCGCGATCGCACGTGCGGTCGTGATCGAACCGCCGGTGCTGCTGCTCGACGAGCCGATGTCGAACCTCGACGCGAAGCTGCGTGAGGAGATGCAGTTCGAACTGCGCGCGATCCAGCGCAAGATCGGCACGACGACGATCATGGTCACGCACGATCAATCGGAAGCGCTGTCGATCAGCGATCGCGTGGTCGTGATGGAAGCCGGCCGCATCACGCAGACCGACACGCCATACCGCGCGTACGAACGCCCGGAGAACCACTTCGTGTCGCAGTTCATCGGCAAGGCGAACCTGCTGCCCGGCACCATCGTCGCGCACGACGGCGACGCGATCCGCATCGACCTCGGCCACGATCTCGCGGAGACGGGCCGCACCGCGCACCTGCCGGCGCGCGAGCGCGACGTGCGCATCGGCGACGCCGTATCGGTGTGCATCCGTCCTGAAAAACTGCGCCTGTGCGCGCCGGGCGCGGGCCGCTTCGCCGCGACCGTCACGAGCCGCTTCTTCCTCGGCAGCCAGTGGCTGTACCGCGTCGACAGCGCGCTCGGCGAAGTGCTCGTCTGCTGTCAGAACGAAGGCGCGGAGCCGCTCGCGGAAGGTGCGCCGGTCGGCGTCGACTGGCACAGCGACGCGGTGCGCGTGATGCGGCGGGAGGCCTGAATGGGACAGCCTGCCCGACCGCTCCCGACCGACGGCGCGCCGGCCGCGCGCGCGCAATCGGCCGTGCCGCCACGCGCCGCCGACGGCCGCACGTTGCGCGCGTCGTGGCGCGCCCATGCGCCGCTGTGGCTGATGTGCACGCCCGCGTTCCTGCTCTTCGCCGCGCTCGTGCTCGTGCCGCTCGCGATGACCTTCGCGCTCACGTTCTACCGCTACGACCCGGCCACGGGCCCGATCGCCGCGTTCCAGTTCGGCAACTACGCGGAAGTGCTCGGCTCGTCGTACTTCCACACGATCTTCGCGCGCACGTTCGGCATCGCCGCGCTGACCACCGCGATCTGCGTCGCGATCGGCACGCCGGAAGCGTACGTGCTGTCGAAAATGCGCGACCCGTGGCGCTCGCTGTTCCTGCTCGTCATCCTTGCGCCGCTGCTCGTGTCGGTCGTCGTGCGCGCGTTCGGCTGGAGCATGCTGCTCAACACGAGCGGGCTCGTGAACCAGGCGCTCGGGCTCGTCGGTCTCGGGCCGTACAAGCTCGAATACACGACGTTCGCGATCGTGATCGCGCTGGTGCACGTGATGCTGCCGTTCATGGTGATCCCCGTGTGGACCGCGCTGCAGCGGCTCGATCCGCAGACCGAGCACGCGGCGCTGTCGCTCGGCGCGTCGCCGTTCACGACGCTGCGCCGCATCGTGGTGCCGCAACTGATGCCGGGCGTGCTGTCCGGCAGCCTGATGGTGTTCGGGCTGTCGGCGAGCGCGTTCGCGATTCCGGGCCTGCTCGGCGGACGCCGGTTGAAGGTCGCGGCAACCGCCGTCTACGACGAATTCCTCGGCTCGCTGAACTGGCCGCTCGGCGCGACGATCGCGGTGCTGCTGCTGGTCGCGAACCTCGTCGTGATGCTCACCTACTACCGCGTGCTCGAACGCCGCTATGCGCGCAGCCTCGGAGGCGCTTCCCGATGAGAAAGAACGGCCCCTTCGCCCTGGCGTTCCACACGCTCGTGATCCTGTTCGTGCTCGCACCGCTCGTGATCGTCGTGCTCGTCGCGTTCACGCCCGACGAAACGCTGACGCTGCCGACGCATGGCCTGTCGCTGCGCTGGTTCCGCGCGATCCTCGACTATCCGGACTTCGTCAGCGCATTCGCCAACAGCGTGAAGCTCGCATTCGCGTCGGCGACGCTGTCGCTCGCGATCGCATTGCCCGCCGGGCTCGCGATCGGCCGCGCGGCGTTTCCCGGCCGCGCGTTCCTGAACGGCCTGCTGCTGTCGCCGCTCGTGATCCCCGGCCTCGTGCTCGGCATCGCGCTGCTGCGGTTCTTCGCGCTGATCGGCGCGACCGGCTCGTTCGCGTGGCTGGTGCTCGCGCACATGATCGTCATCACGCCGTTCGTGATGCGGCTCGTGCTCGCGTCCGTCGCGGGCCTCGACCGCAGCATCGAACAGGCCGCATGCTCGCTCGGCGCCGATCCGTGGACGACGTTCCGCCGCATCACGCTGCCGATGATCGTGCCCGGCATCACCGGCGGCTGGCTGCTCGCGTTCATCAACAGCTTCGACGAACTGACGATGTCGATCTTCGTCACGTCCCCGCAGACGGTCACGCTGCCGGTGCGCATGTACATGTACGCGACCGAATCGATCGATCCGATGATGGCGTCGGTATCGGCGCTCGTCATCTTCATCACCGCCGGCGCGATGCTGCTGCTCGATCGCGTGTACGGCCTGAACCGCATCCTGATCGGCCAACATTGATGACGACTTCCGTTTCCCGTTCCACCGGCATCGCGGACGACGGCGCGCAGTTCGTGCGCGTCGCCGAACGCGAGCGCGCCGCCGTCGCGTTCACGCTCGACGGTCGCCCCGCGCACGCGCTCGCCGGCGACACCGTGCTCACCGCGATCCTCGTCGCGCAGCGCCGCGTGCGCGTGAGCGAATTCAGCGGCAAGCCGCGCGCGGGCTTCTGCCTGATCGGCGCGTGCCAGGACTGCTGGGTGCGCACCGAGGCCGGCGCACGCGTGCGCGCATGCTCGACGCCGATCGTCGACGGCATGCGGATTCTCACCGGCGCGCAGCCCGCCGCAGCCGGAGAGGCATCATGAACGACGCATTGCGACCGGTGATCGTCGGCGCGGGGCCGGCCGGCGTACGCGCGGCCGAGGCGCTGGTCGACGCGGGGTTGCGCCCCGTCGTGATGGACGAGAACGCGCGCTGGGGCGGGCAGATCTATCGTCAGCCGCCGGCCGACGGCGCGTTCGCGCGCGGCAAGCGCGTGCTGTACGGCTTCGAGGCCGCGAAGGCCGATGCCGTGCACCGGACCATGGCCGCGCTGCTGCCGCACGTCGATTACCGGCCGAACACGCTCGCGTGGGCGTGCGACGCGGGCCGCGTCGACACGCTGCAGGACGGCCGCGAGACGACCGTGCCGTTCTCGCACCTGATCGTCGCGAGCGGTGCGACCGATCGCATGCTGCCAGTGCCGGGATGGACGCTCGCCGGCGTCTACACGCTCGGCGGCGCGCAGGTCGCGCTGAAGGCGCAGGGCTGCGCGATCGGCAGCCGCATCGTGTTCGCGGGCACGGGACCCTTGCTGTATCTCGTCGCCTATCAATACGCGAAGGCCGGCGCGCAGGTCGCGGCGGTGCTCGACACGAGCCCGCTGCGCCAGCAAGCAGCCGCGACACCGGCCCTGCTGCGCATGCCGTCCACCTTCGCGAAGGGGCTGTACTACATCGGCTGGCTGCGCGCGCACGGCGTCGCGATCGAAACGGGCGTCACGCTCGAGCGCGTGCTCGGCGAGCAGTACGTGACGGGAATCGCATGGCGCGCAGCCGGCGGCGACGCGCCGCCGCGGATGCTCGACTGCGACGCGCTCGGCCTCGGCTTCGGGCTGCGTTCGGAAACGCAGCTCGCGGATCTCGCCGGCTGCCGGTTCCGTTTCGATCCGCTCAACCGCGCATGGCTGCCCGAACGCGACGCGGCCGGCCGCACATCGGTGCGCGGCATCTACGTCGCGGGCGACGGTGCCGGCATCGCAGGCGCCGACGCGGCCGAGGCGTCCGGGCGACGCGCGGCGCTGGCGCTACTCGACGATGCGGGCATCGAAACGCCGTCGCCCGCGCGTTCCGGCAAACCCGATGCGGCGATGCTGGAACGCAGGCTCGCCCGGCTCGGCGCGTTCCGCGCGGGCCTCGAAGCCGCATTCGCGCCGCCCGCCGCACTCGCCGCACGGTGCCCCGACGACACGATCGTGTGCCGCTGCGAGGAAATCGACGCGGGTATGCTGCGACGCTGCATTCGCGGCGGCGAAGCGACCGAGATGAATCGGTTGAAGGCGCTGACACGCGCGGGAATGGGCCGCTGCCAGGGCCGCATGTGCGGCGACGCGACCGCGCTCGTGCTCGCCGCCGAAACCGGCCGCTCGCTCGCGGATGTCGGCAGGTTGCGCGCGCAACCACCTGTGAAGCCGTTTCCGATTTCCGCCGCCCTCGCGGGCGACGAAGTCGCGGCGATTCCCGACGAGGCGCGCGATGAGTGAACTTCGCCACTACGACGTCGCGATCGTCGGCGGCGGGCTCGTCGGTGCATCGGCCGCGCTGGCGCTGACGCGGCGCGGCTTGCGCGTTGCCCTGTTCGAACGCCGCGACTGCGGCGCGCAGGCGAGCGGCGTGAACTACGGCGGCGTGCGCTGCCAGGGCCGCCCGGCCGAACAGCTGCCGCTCGCGCTGCGTGCGCGGCGCATCTGGGATCGCCTGCCCGAGCTGATCGGCATCGACGGCGAATTCGTCGTGTCGGGCCACTTACGGCTCGCGCGCAGCGACGCCGATCTCGATGCACTCGATGCCTACGCGGCGCTCGCCGGCGAGCACGGCCTGCCGCTGCAGGTGATGCGCGGCGACGCGTTCCGTCGCCGCTATCCGTGGCTCGGCCGCGCGGCGGTCGGCGGCTCGCTGTGCGCGACCGACGGACATGCGAACCCGCGCGTCGTGTCGCCCGCGTTCGCGCGCGCAGCCCGCGCGGCAGGCGCCGACGTATTCGAGCACACGCCGGTCGACGAGGTCCGGCACGACGGCACGCGCTTTCACGTTCATGCCGGCGACCGCACATGCGCCGCGACGTGGCTGATCAACTCGGCCGGCGCATGGGCGAACACGATCGCCGAACGCTTCGGCGAAGCCGTGCCGATGGAGCCGATCTACCCGAACATGTGGGTGACCGAACCGCTGCCGCCGTTCATCACGCACAATCTCGGCGTGTACGGAGGCGGCGTGTATGCGCGGCAGGTCGCGCGCGGCAACTGCGTGATCGGCGGCGGGCGCGGCCGCGGCGACGGCGAATTCGGCCAGCCGTCGGTCGATACGACACGCGCGGTGATGCGCGATGCGTGCGCACTGCTGCCCGCGTTGCGCGACGCGCTGCTGATCCGCACGTGGAGCGGCGTCGAAGGCTGCACGCCCGACCACAACCCGATCATCGGCGCGAGCCGCACCACGCCGAACCTGCTGCATGCGTTCGGTTTTTCCGGCGGCGGTTTCCTGCTCGCGCCGGGCGTCGGCGAGGTGCTCGCCGATCTCGTCACGACGGGCGAAACCGCCACGCCACTCGATGCATTCTCGATCGGCCGCTTCTTCCCCCAAGCCGCGCCGACCGCCCCTTTCCGTCAAGAGGAGACCCAACGATGAAACTGCTCGGAACGATCGCGGCGGCTGCCGCCCTCTGCATTGCAGGCGCCAGCGCGCCCGCGTGCGCGCAAACGAAGACGATCTACGTCGGCATGAACGGCGGGCCGATGGAGAAGGCCTATACGAGCCAGGTGCTGCCCGACTTCGAGAAAGCGAACAACGTGAAGGTCGTCGTCGTGCCCGGCACGTCGTCGGACGTGCTCGCGAAGCTGCTCGCGAACCGCAACAAGCCGCAGATCCACGTCGCGTTTCTCGACGACGGCGTGATGGCGCGCGCGGTCAGCCTCGGCGTATGCCAGAAGCTCGACGATTCGCCGGTGCTCAAGGAGCTGTATCCGTTCGCGCGGATGAAGGACGACGTCGGCGCGGGCGTGCAGCTCGGGATGACCGGCATCGCGTACAACAAGAAACTGTTCGCGGAAAAAGGCTGGGCGCCGCCGACGTCGTGGATGGATTTTGCCGATCCGAAATACAAGGGCAAGGTCGTGTTCCAGTCCGCGTCGAGCAGCACGTTCGGGCTGCACGGATTTCTCGCGATCAACCGGCTGCTCGGCGGCAGCGAACAGAACGTCGAGCCCGGCTTCAGCAAGTGGGCGAGCACGGTCGGGCCGAACGTCGTCGAGTACATCCCGAACTCGGCGAAGATCTCCGAGATGGTGCAGACCGGCGAAGCCGGCCTGTTCCCGCTGACGCCGACCGGCGTCGGCGATCTGCAGGACAAGGGCATTCCGGTCGCGTATGCGAACCCGAAGGAAGGCCCGGTGCTGCTGCTCGTCGACCTGTGCGTGGTCGCGAACAACCCGGATCCGCAACTGGCCCAGAAGCTCGCGCAGTTCCTTCTGTCCGCGCCCGCGCAGATGAAGGCGGCCGAGGCCGGCAAGCAGATCCCGACCAACCGCCTCGCGAAGATGCCCGCCGCGATGCAGCAAAGCCTCGGCAGCGTCGACGACCTGGTGCGCAAGGTGACGGTGGTCGACTGGACGGCGATCAACGCACGCCGCGCGCAGTGGGACACGCGCTGGAACCGGCAGATCGAGCGGTAACGGGCGCCGGCGCGCGCCGCGACCATCATGTGCGGGAGTGATGACACTCCCTATTTTCTGCGGATGTGACCGGGGCGGCGGCTACGCCGACGCCCGCAACGCGCGCTGTCCGGCCGCGAGCGCCGCGCCCGCGAACAGCGTCAGCGCCGAATACACGAGCCCGCGCGCGAGCCCGGCGCTGTCGGATACCCAGCCGATCGCGACGGGCCCGGCGATCTGCCCGAACGCGAAGATCGTCGTGAACGCGCTGATGCCCTTCGCCCAGCCTTCCGGCGGCAGGTTGTGGCGCACGAACGCGGTCGTCGACGCGACCGCCGACAGGAACGTCGCGCCGAACAGCACGCCCGACGCGAACGCGGCCGCCGGATGCACGAACAGCGCCGGCATCAGCGTAGCGACGCCGAGCAACGCATTGAGCACGGCCAGCGCCTGGCCGCCGCGCATCCGGTCGAGCAGCCCCGACCACAACCGCGCCGACACGACGGTCGCGACGCCGAGCATCACGTAGAACGCGGACACGACCGTGCTGCTCATCCCCGCACCGCGCAGCAGCGCGACGATGAACGTCATGTAGCCGATGTAGCCGACGCCGAACAGTCCGTAGCCCGCGAGCGCGAGCGCGAAGCGCGCGGGGCTCGCGGTGGCCGCCGGCGCGGCGCCGTCGCGTCGCACGGCCGGTGCCGCGTGCACCTGCTCGATGCGACGCGCCGCCGCCACGGCGACAGCCGAGAACAGCACGCACGCGACCGCGAGCGCGAACCACGCCGGTTGCCAGCCGTGCGTGCGATGCACGAGCGTCGCGGGCACGAGCAGCGACGACGCGACGATGCCCCACCCCGTGCCGCCGTAATAGAGCCCGAGTAGCAGCCCCGCATCGCGCGGCGACGCGGACGCAAGCCGCGCGGCCAGCACGCCGCCGCTGATGAAGATCAGCGCACTGCCGACGCCCGTTGCGAGCCGCTCGACGAGCAGCGCGTTCATGCCGGACGTGAACCCGCATGCGGCCATCAGCACCACGGTCAGCGCGCAGCCGGCCGCCAGCAGCGTGCCGGTGCGCCAGCGCCGCGACAGCAACGGGAAGATGAGCGCGCCGATCAGGTAGCCGGCCGCGTTCGCCGTGTTCAACGCGCCGGCCTGCGCGAAGCTCCAGCCGAGATCAGATTTCATCGGCGGAAGCAGCAATGCATATGAGAAGCGCGCGAGGCCGAGCGCGATCGCACTGCCGAGCGACAGGCAGATCGCGAGCCGCCAGGCGGCCATCCGGTCGGGTTCGGTGGCGCCTGCGTCCGGCCGTGCTCGGCCGGCGTGCTCCGGTTGCGGCGCTGCGCGCATCGCGGTGTCTCCATCGTGGTTCGAGGCCGGTACGGGCCTGAGGCGCCCGACGTCAGTGCGGCGTGGCGTCGTGTTGTCGCTGCGGCATCCGTGTCGTGGCGGGCGCCGATCCCGACTGCCGAGACCGGTGCGACGATCGGCCGATGATACTTGACCCGCCGCGAGCCCGGCATCCGTTACGCGATCCGTTACGCGCCCAGTCCGGCGGCAAAGGCCGTGAAGAGCGCGCGCCCCTCGTCCCACTCCGCCAACCCGGCGGCCGCGTTCAAATGGCCGCGCGCGCCGAGCGTCAACGGCTTCGCGCCGCGCGCCGCCGCCCAGGCAATCGCTCGCCCGGACGGATCGTAGGGATCGTCGGTACTCGCGATCGCCACCACCGGCCGGTCGCCGAAATTTCCGCCGGGCACGCGCGCGAACGCCTGTGCGGCGACCGGAAAACGCGGGCCGTCCGGATCGGGCACCGCGACGAGAAACGCCCCGTGCACCGGGCGCGTCGCGACGGCACGCCAATGCGCGAACAACAGACACCCGAGGGAATGGCAAACCACGACCGGTGGCGTCAGGGCATCGGCGACGGCCGCGTCGAGCGCCGCGATCCAGTCGATCACGTCGGGCGCATCCCACGACGCCGGCGCGATGCGCGTGGCGCGCGGCAGCGCGGTCTCCCAATGGGTCTGCCAGTGATCGGCGCCCGAGTTGCCGATCCCCGGCACGATGACGATGCTTCGATCCATTCCCGCCTCCATGAACATGAGTGCGCCCAGTCTGACCCGCCGGACTTCCACGCGGAATGGCAAGTCATCGGATATTGAGACAGAATCCCGATGAATTAACGGAACAGGAATGCAGAGATGCCCGACGGAGAACTGGATCGCCTGGATATTTCGATCATCGAAGCGCTGCAGGAGAATGCGCGCATGCCGTTGTCCGAAGTCGGCCGGCGCATCGGCCTGTCACAGCCGGCGACGTCCGAGCGCGTCAAGCGCCTGGAGGAACGCGGCATCATTGCCGGTTACACCGCGCGGATCGATCCGGCCGCGCTTGGGTTGGGGATGATGGCCATTATCCGGCTGAGGACGACGCACGAGCAGATCAAACCCGCGTTGAGTGCGTTCGCCGGGATGCCGCATGTGATCGAGGTTCACCGGATGACCGGAGAGGATTGTTTCCTGTTGAAGGTGCTCGTGCCGACGCCCGGCCAGCTCGAAACCATCGTCGACGCGATCGCCCGCTTCGGCGCGGTCACGACGTCGCTGGTGCTCCGCTCGGAGCCGGTCAAACCGCTCGGCAAGGCACTGCTGGGTTGAAGCGGCAACGATCCGGTGGCGCACGCATCGTTAGCGAGTGACGAAAATCGAAACGATCGCCGCAATTGAATTCCTGATTCAAAAAATCAAATTAGCGGATTAGCCGATCACGTCCTCGGTATTGAGAAAAATCCACCGCCTTCACGATCCGATTCATTCGCCTTCATCGCGAGATATCCCGCAAACCCGCTTGTTTAGCACGTCACAGCTAAAAACATCGCAATGCATTGCATTCGCTAAATCGTCAGACTAATATCGACGCCACTCTTCCGGTATTCAAAAAATTCCGGACGAGTGGCGGTCATCCATTTACCGCGCTTTCATGTTGAATCGCTCATGTTCACCACAGGAGAATTGACATGCAGGAAACCCGGCAGATCGAATTGCTTGACTGGATGCAGGAAGACACGCACCCCGAGGCCGTCGATATGATGGTCGAGGATGCCGTGGTGCCGTTCGGCACCGCGCTCTGGCCGGTCTGAGCGGCCAGCCCGTTCCCGCGGAAGGGCCACGGCCCTTCCGCCGCTTCCGGAGACACGCATGCTGAACCTGCACCGCGCGCTCGGCTGTCACCCGGCGCTGCGCGACAAGCTCGCACGCGGCGAAACGGGCAAACTGCTGGTCGGCTACGACACCCGCAATCGCGACATCGCGTTGCGCGCGTTTTCCGCCCTGCCCGACTCGCTCGACGCGACGACCCTCTGCCTCGAAACCACCCCGCCCGCCGACATCGCCGCCGCGCTCGCGCACGCGGATCTGTTCGTGCTGCTGTACGACTCGTCATGCCTGCCGACACCGTCGCCGAGCGGCCCGCCGTTCCTGGCCGCGATCCGTCCCGCGATCGTCGAGCACTGGAGCAAGTCGGTATTGTTCAAGGATTACGGCCCGCATCTCGACGAAGCGTTCGCCGAATCGCTCGACGACATCGCCGCGCGCAACGGCCGGCTGATCGAAGCGGCCGCGCGCGCATCGCGGATCCACTTCATCGACGAAGCCGGAAACACGCTGACCGGCTCGCTTTCACCGGACCAGAAATGGACGAGCGTGGACGGGATGGGCAATCTCGACGTCGTGCCCGGCGAAATCGCGACGCACGTCACCGACCTGCATGGCTCGATCATATTCAGCGGCACGTTCCTCGGCACCGTGCCGTTCGCGATCAAGTACCGCGTGACGGAGCGGCTCGCGACGCTGCACGTCGAAGACAGCCTGATCGTCGATTTCGACAGCGACGACGCGGGCTTCCGGCGCGACTTCGCGTCGTACCTCGACCGGCATGACAATCACCGGCGCATCGAGGAATTCGGCATCGGCACGAACCTGGGCATCCGCACGCTGTACGGCCGCAACGCCGGGTTCGAGGAGCGCCATCCGGGGCTGCATCTCGGCCTCGGCGGCGGCGCGAACGGCAGCCACCACCTCGACCTGATCTTCGCGCGCGGCACGCTCGCGTTCGACGAGCGGATCGTGTTCGACGGCGCGTTCGCCGTCTGACTTCGGAATCAGGCTTCGGCGACCGCCGCGTCGCCGAGCCACTTGAACATCACCAGGCAGTCGACGAAGCCGAGCCGCGCGTGGCGATACGCGCGCGGCAAGCGGCCGACGATCTCAAAGCCGAGCTTCTGCCACAGCGCGACCGCCACCTCGTTCGTCGCGACCACCGAATTGAACTGCATCGCGAGAAAGCCGCGTTCGCGCGCCACGTGCTGCGAGTGCTCGCACATCAGGCGCGCGACGCCCTTGCCGCGCGCGGCCTCGCTGACCATATACCCGCAGTTGCACACGTGATTGCCGGGCCCGGCCGCGTTCGCCTTCAGGTAGTACGAGCCGAGCAGCACGCCATCCTCCTCGGCGACCCACGTGCAGAGCGGTGCGTCGAGCCACAGCGCACGGGCGGCCTCCTGCGTCGCCGCCGGATCGAATGCATAGGTCTCCTGCGCGGCGACGATCGCGTGGTACGTGGGCCAGAAGCGAGGAAAATCGTCTTCGGTCATCGGGCGAAGCGTGATCATGCGGGTTCTCTCGTGAAGGGATTTTGGAGTGCGCGCGTGCGAACTGGCGCGCGTAGCGCGACACGGCGTCAGTGCGGGCCGCCGTCGCGCAGCAGGCCGCTGCGGCAAGTGCCCGGCGGCACACCATACCATCGCTTGAACGCCTGCGAGAAACTCGACAGATCGCTGAAGCCGAGCCGCTCGGCTTCTCCCCACACGGTGCGTTTCCCGTACGCGCCGGTGAAATCGGCCGTTCGGCCGAATCGCCATCGCACGCCCCGAATGAAAGAATGATCCTCGTTCGGGAAACCGGTCTCACCGCCTGAAACGCCGAACACGAAGGCACTGCAGGCAATCCCGCGCGCCGCCTTCGCGTCATGCTTCGTCTCGATTCGGCAATCGACCCGCGCGCGTTTCACTTCATCCGCCTCATCGGACAAACAGCGCAATCACCTCGATATCCATACCCTTCATGTAGCTTATAAGTTACAATGCTCTCCAAGTTCGAACTGCTTCGCTATCAGCGCGACGACGGTCGCGAGCCTTTCACCGAATGGCTGAACGCCGTGCGCGACAAGGTCGCCCAGGCGCGGATTCGCGAGCGCCTGCGCCGCATACAGACCGGAAATTTCGGCGATTGCGAGCCCGTCGGCGAAGGTGTGATCGAACTGCGCATCCACGTCGGTGCCGGCTATCGCGTGTACTTCGGCCGGTACGGCGGCGCGCTGGTGCTGCTGTTGTGCGGCGGCGACAAGCACAGCCAACCCGACGACATCAGGCATGCGAAGGAACACTGGTTGAACTGGAAACGGAGGCAAGCATGAACAAGCTTAAAGGCTCGGTATCGCACCACGACGCGGAAGTCGCCGAACTCGGCGCCGATCGCGAGCTCGCGGTGGCCTATCTGCGCGTCGCGATGGAATCGCTCGACGATCCCGACAACCGCGCGGCCGCGCTGCTCGCGCTGCGCACCGTCGCAGAAGCCTACGGCGGGCTCGGCGCGGTCGCGGCCGAAGCCGGCATCAGCCGTGAATCGCTGTATCGCACGCTGTCGCCCAACGGCAACCCGACGCTGAAAACCCTGCTCGCGGTACTCAAGACCGTCGGCCTGCGCCTGTCCGTCGTCCCCGCGCAACCGGCGCACGCCTGACGCGCCGCACGCGCTTCAAGGCTGCACCATCCACACGAGCAGCACCTCGGCCGGCGCCGCGCTCGTCCCCGCCGGCGGCCGCTCGACCGTCGGCTCGACCTGCAGCGCCTGCGCGATCGTCGCCGTATCGTCGACGGTCGTCGTGCGCACGATCGTCATCAGTCGCGCGGGCCGATGCAGCGTCTCGCGATACAGCGCGCCGTACCACAGCGGCCGCGTGCCGAGCGCATCCTGCAGCACGTACGGATAACGCCACATCCGCAATACGAGGCGGCTGTCCGGACGGGCCGGATCGACACGCACGAACACCCGGCGCGTACTTTCGCCATGCGTGTAGCGCGGCAGCACGGGCAGCGCATCGGCCGGCGCCTGCGGCAACAGCCAACGCAGTGCCGTGGCGGGCGACCACGGCGTCGCGCGCTGCCAGCCGGCCAGCGAAAGATGGCGATCGAGCGTGTCCGACGTCGCGCACCATTGCAGCGGCAGATATTCCTCGCGATCGCCGCCGATCTCGGTGCGCCGCGTCGGCACGCGCTGCCACCCGCCGCGCATCCACTGATCGACGGTCATCGCGACGACGTCGCCCACGTGCGGACGCGCCGCGCGATCGAGCTGCCATTGCGCGGGCACGGTCCAGACGCCGGTCGTCGCGAGCACGACGAGCACCGCGACCAGCGCGCCCCGCGGCTGCACATGCTCGCGCACGCGCCAGTACGCATAGGCGCCCGCCAGCATCGCGAACCACGCGAGCCCGAGGCTCCAGCCGCCGAGCAGACCCGACAGCCACGTGTCGCCGACGTACAGCCGCGCGAAGCCACCGAGCACGATCCACAGCACGACCGCCGTCACGACCGGGATGCGCCACAGCGCGGGCCGGTCGCGCGTCAGCACCCAGCCAATGCCGCTGCTCGCGAGCATCGCGAACGCCGCATCCGCGTCGGGCAGCGGCACGTGCAGCGCGCCGGGCGGCAGGCTCGCGGGCATCGTGCCGGGCGAGCCGGCGCCGAACGCCGGCACGAGCACGACCGCGATGCCGACCGTCGCGAGCCACCATGCGGACGTCACCCAGCAGCGATGGATCATCAGCCAGACGAGAAACGCGGCCGCGACGATCAGCCCGGTATCGTGTCCGTGCAGCACCGCGAGCGCGCGCATCGCGGCGTCCACGGGCGGCGTGCGCAGGTTCTGCAGGAACGCATACAGCGCGATGTCGGCGTGCATCAGCGGATCGTTCGCGACGACGTCCTGCACGATGCCGGCAAACAGCCACACGCAGCCGACGAACAACAGCGCGAACATGGGCACCGCGCCCGGCAGGCGGCGCACGCGCACGAACGTGTCGTGCACCCGCGCGCCGAACCGCGGCCAGCGGCGGATGCACGCGTACATGACCGCGACGAGCGCGCGGTGCAGCAGCGGCCAGCCGCGCCGCAGCGCGACGCGCACGCCGATCCACACGAGCGCGACCAGCGCGGCGATCACCAGCAGAATCGCGGCGACCCGCACGCTGATCGCGGCGGCCAGCACCGCCGACGCGCCGAACAAAATGCCCGGCGCGACGTGCACCGGCGCCCAGATCAGCGCCGACACGACGTTGACCGGATAGAACGACCGGCGCGGCAGCGTCGCGCACCCCACCACCACCGGCACGACCGCGCGCACCGGCGCGAGGAAGCGCGCGAGCACGATGCTCTTCATGCCGTGGCGCAGCACGAACTGCTCGCCGCGCGCATAGGCATCCGCGTAGCCCAACCGGACCCAGCCATTTCGGATCGCGCCGCGGTAGTGGCGCCCGAGCTCGTAGCTGATTCCGTCGCCGACGATCGCGCCGGCGGCTGCGACGCCGATGGCTGTCCAGCCGTCGAGCGCGCCCGCGCCGATCAGCGTGCCGGCCGCGAACATCACGGCGCCGGCCGGCACGACCGTGCCGATCAACGCGATCGCCTCGGCACAGGCGGTGGCGAACACGATCGCCAGCACCAGCGCCGGGTGTGCGCCGATCGCACTGAGCCACGTGTGGATCGTGCCGCTCATCGCGGGCCGCGCGGCGTGGCGGCGCGACGGGTCCGCACCGGGCCGGCGATGGCGTGAGGAAGGTTCATCGGAATGTGTGCGCGTTCGCGCCGGCCGGCGGCGTCAGTCGAATTCGTGCTGCCGCGCGTCGGCCTCGAGCGGCGCGTCGTGATAGCCGACCGTCGCGATCTCGTGCAGATAGCGCGCGAGAAACGCGCCGATCGACCCGGCTTCCTCGTACTGATGCACATGGCGGAATTCGTGCGTGAGCAGGCGTCGCGTGTCGTGGCCGCGCAGCACGAACACCGCATGGCCGAGCGTGAGGCCGATCGTCCCCGGCGCCAGCAGGCCGGTGTCGCGCGCGATGGCGCCCAGCGCCGGGGTGTCGGGGAACGGCAGCCGGTCGGCGACCACGACGCGGATCCGCTCCGGTTGCGCGACGCCCACGACACGCGCGTCGTCGGCCTGCGCGGGCGTCAGCGGCACGCCCCGCGCGAGCCCGTGGGCCGCCTGCGCGTCGGCCCACGCGACGGCGTCGGGCAACGCGGACGGCAGGATGTCGGCAAGATCGATCATCGTGGCGGCTCCTCGGGTCTGGACGGTGCAATCAGGCACCAGTTTATCTCCGAATCAGGGTGGTCCGCGAGGCACGCCGTCCGTCGGACCGCGACGATTCCTCGGGAATACCCTCCCCGCCTGCCCCTACCGCCCGTCCCATTTCACGACGATTATTTCGCTTCAAGACACATTCGATACCCAGATGTCTCAAAAATGTTCCGGAGGTGCACCATTTCCCGTTTCGGCGGCATATATTGGTCAGAAGAACCGCCGCGGCGACAACCGACAGAGCAGCCCGCGGCGTCATCCCGAAGAGGACCGCTAGATGATCAGGGTAATTCTGGCTGACGATCACGCAGTCATGCGAGACGGACTGCGTCACATCCTGGAAACGGCCGGCGGTTTCGAGATCGTCGGCGAGGCGAGCGACGGCGCGGCCACGCTCGCGCTGGCCGAGCGTCGCGCCGCCGACGTGCTGCTGCTCGACCTGTCGATGCCCGCGCCGACCGGTATCGAGTTGATCCGGCTGGTCAAGACACAGGCGCCATCGCTGCGCATGCTGGTGCTGACGATGCACGCGGAAACGCAGTACGCGGCGCGCACGTTCAAGGCCGGCGCGACCGGCTACCTGACGAAGGACAGCGCGACCGCCGAACTCGTCCAGGCCGTCACCAAGGTCGCGGCCGGCGGCGTGTACGTGAGCGCGTCGGCGGCCGAAAGCCTCGCGCGCACGATGCGCGCGCCGTCCGAAATGCTGCCGCACGAGCGGTTGTCCGAGCGCGAACTCGACGTGATGCGCCGTATCGTGGCGGGCCAGACGGTCACGCGGATCGCGGCGGACCTCACGCTGAGCGCGAAAACGGTCAGCACCTACAAGACGCGCATCCTCGAGAAGATGGAGCTGCCGCACGAAGCCGCGCTGGTGCGCTACGCGATGCGCCACGATCTCGACCTCGGCGTCGACGACGCATGATGCCCGCATTCCGCTTCCGCCCGGCCGAGGCCGATGACGACGACGACACGTCGGAGCCGTCGCGCCTGTTCATGTCGTCGCTGCCGCCCGAGCGGCGCGAGCGGCGGCTCGCGATTGCGACGGTCGTCGTGTCGGCCATGATCTTCGTCGCCCTCGCGCCGTTCGCGGGCATGCCGCTTGCCCGCGTGTGGGGCTTCATCCCCGTGTACCAGTCGGCGATCGTCGTCAACGACATGGTGACGGCCGGCCTGCTGCTCGGCCAGTACGCGATCCTGCGCGAGAAATCGCTCCTCGCGCTCGCCGTCGGCTACCTGTTCACGGGCTTCATGGCCGGCACGCACATGCTGACCTTTCCGGGGCTGTTCACGCCGACGGGCCTGCTCGGCGCGGGCGAACAGACCACCGCATGGCTTTATCTGTTCTGGCACGGCGGCTTTCCGCTGGCGGTCGTCGCGTACGCGCTGCTGCGCGCGGCGCCGCGCGCGCATCCGCCGTCGCTCGAGCAGCGTCGCGCCACGATTCCGCTCCTGCTCTGCATCGTCCTGACGGCCGCCGCGACCGCCGCGCTCGCGCTGCTCGCGACCGCGGGCCACGACCTGCTGCCGCGCATCATGCAGGGCAACCGGATGGCCTCGGCGATGACGAACGCGATCGCGGTCGTCTGGGCGCTGAACCTTGCCGCGCTCGTGCTGATGTGGCGGCAGCGGCGCCGTCATTCCGTGCTGGACCTATGGGTGATGATCGTGCTCGTCGCCTGGCTGTTCGACATCGCGCTGTCGTCGATGCTGAATCACGGACGCTTCGACCTGGGCTTCTACGCGGGGCGGACCTACGGCCTCGTCGCGTCGGGCGTCGTGCTGTTCGCGCTGCTGTTCGAGAACGGCCGGCTGCATGCTCAGACGGTGCGCGCGCTGGCCGGCGCGCGCTATCAGCACCTGCTCGTCGTGCAGAAGAGCGCGCAGCTCAACGAGGCGAACGAACGGCTCGAGCAGCGCGTCGCGGCGCGCACCGCGCAGTTGAGCGCGTCGAACCGCGACCTGCGGCGCGAAGTCGAGGAGCGCGTGCGTGCGGAGCGCGCGCTGCAGGCATCGCGCGAGGAGCTGCGCGAGATCGCGGCGATCAGCGCGAGCGCACGCGAGGCCGAACAGCGCCGCATCGCGCGCGAACTGCACGACGAACTCGCGCAGACGCTCGCGACGCTGAAGAACGATCTCGAATGGCTGCTCGATCACGTGCCGCAGGACGATGCGCCACTGGCGCGCAAGATCGCGGCAATGCATGCGCTCGCGCGCGGCGCGGTGACGGCCACGCGGCGCATCGCGTCGGACCTGCGCCCGCTGATGCTCGACGACCTCGGGTTCGCGGCCGCGATGCAATGGCTCGTGGAGGATTTCCGGCACCGTCACGGCATGGCGTGCGCGCTGCACGTCGAGCCGGGCGAATTGCAGCTCGACGAACCGTATGCGACAGCCGTGTTCCGCATCGCGCAGGAAGCGCTCGCGAACGTCGCGCGGCACGCGGCCGCGTCGAGCGCGACGGTGGCGCTCGTTTATCGTGACGAGACGATCGCGCTGACGATTCGAGACGACGGTGCGGGATTCGATCCCGGTGCGCCGCGCAAGTCGGGATCGTTCGGGCTGGTTGGCCTGCGCGAGCGCGCATATCTCGTCGGCGGTACGCTGCGGATCGATACGACGCTCGGTGAAGGAACGACAGTGGAGGTCGACATTCCGGTCGCGGCTGCGCATGTGGCGATCGCGCATGACGAACGGGGGGCGTCGCGCGCGGAGGGGTAAGGGTGAAGCAGCAACGGCGGAATACCGCTGCGGGGATCGGAACGGAAGCCGGGACCGCGCGGAACCGCGGCCCCGATGCGTCCCGCGCCGCTCACACCCGCACCGCCACCATCCCCCGCTCCGAACGCGTCCACGCGACCAGCGCGCCGATCCCGAGCAGCGCGAGGCATACGATCGGCACGATCATCGGACCGAACGCGGTGCCCGTCACCTTGCCCGCGAACGGCATCAGGTTCTGGCTGAAGAAACCGCCGAGGTTGCCGATCGAGTTGATCGCCGCGACGCTCGCCGCCGCACGCGCGCCGGTGAAGTAGCGCGGCGGCATCGACCAGAAGCACGGATACAGCAGCGGGATGCACGCACCGCCGAGCACGAGCGCGACGAAGCGCAGCGGCGTCGACGGCAACACGAGGCTCAGCAGGAAGCCGAGCGCGCCGAGCGCCGCGACGATCGCGATCGTGCGCAGGATGCTCTTCGCGCGGCGCAGCTTCGACGGCAGCCACAGCAGGAGCACGACCGCGAGCGCCCACGGCAGCATGCTCAGCAAACCGTTCGTACTGCTCGATACGCCGAACGATTTCACGAGCGTCGGCAGCCAGTACGTGACGCCGTACAACGACGTCGACATCAGCATGTAGGTCGCCGCGAACAGCATCACGCGCGGATCGAGCAGCGCCTTCAACGGCTGCGCATGCTCGGCCTTCGCCGGCTTCTCGCGCTCCAGCGCGGCCGCGACGATCTGCTTCTCGCGTTCGTCGAGGAACGGCGCATCGCGGAACGACGCCGGCAGCACGCGGAACACGACGATCGCGACGATCACGGCCGGGATGCCCGTCGCCACGAACACCCACTGCCAGCCCGCGAGGCCCCACACGCCGTTCAGGCTCAGCAGCACGCCGCCGACCAGCGAGCCGAGCATGTTCGCGAGCGCGCTGCCGAGCGTGAAGATGCCGAGCACCTTCGCGCGGTAGCTTTGCGGAAACCACAGCGTCAGGTAATAAATCACGCCCGGATAGAAGCCGGCCTCCGCGATCCCGAGCAGGAAGCGCAGCGAACAGAACGCGGGCATCGACGTCGTGAAGCCCATCAGCACGGTGATGAGGCCCCACGTCAGCATGATCCGCGCGAGCCATACGCGTGCGCCGTAGCGATGCAGCGCGAGCGTGCTCGGCACCTCGAACAGCAGATATCCGATGAAGAACAGCGACGACGCGAGACCGAACGCGGCCTCGGTCATCCCGAGGCTGTGCACCATCTGCAGCTTCGCGAAGCCGACGTTCTGCCGGTCGATGAACGCGATCAGGAACATCACGACGAGGATGGGCATCAGGCGCCGCGCCATCTTCGACATGACGCGCTGCTCTTCGGCGGACGCGGGGTCCAGGGTTTCGGTGGTATTCACTGCGGGCTCCTCCGTGAATCGGTTGCTTGTCGGTTGAATCGGCGCCGCGCGCGATGCACGCGCGGGCGCAGGGGTGTTCGATGAAATCGGGGTTCGGCGGCGGACAGCGACGATCAGCCGGTCCGGTAGTCGTCGAGCATCGGCGCGAACATCTCGTGCCACGCACGCGGCTTCGCCTTGATCGTGCCGGCGAGATACAGGAATTCGACGTAGTCCATCAGCTGGTTCGGCCGCACCGAGAAACGCGTGTCCGGCGCGGCGAGCATCTGCATCACGTCGTCGTGCGACACGCCGACACCCGACGAGGCCGCATACAGCGCGGCCGCCGCACGCGGGTCCTGCGCGATCAGGCGGTTCGCTTCGTCGAGTGCACCGAGAAATGCCGAGGCCAGTGCGGGTTCCGTGTCGACGAGCCGCTTCGGCGCGAACACGACGTCGAGCGTCAGCGGGCCGAGCACGTCGACCGAATTCACGACGCGATGAATGCCCGGCTGCCGCAGCTCGAGCGTCGAGAACGGCGGTGACGTGAAGTGCGCGGTGACGCCGTTCTCGCGGCGGATCAGCGCCTGCATCGCCTGCGGATGCGGCAGGTTCACGGTGATCGAATCGAGCTGCGCGAAATGCTTCGCGCCGAGCTGCCGGCTCGCGACCATCTGCAGCACGACCGCCGACAGCGACGTGCGGATGCCCGGTACGGCGATCCGGTCCGACGGCGTGAAGTCGCGCAGCGACGCGAGGCCCGGCCGATTCGCATTGAGCGACAGCGACGTCGTGGACAATCCGCTGATGCCGATCACCTCGACGTTCGGAATTCCGCGCGCCCGCGCCCATAGCTCGATGAAGCCCGGCGCGCCGGCGCCCGCGAAATCGAGCGTGCCGGCCATCATCGCGTCGTTGACGGAATTGCCGCCGTCGAGCAGCACCCAGTCGACCGCGACCTCGCGCAGGCCGTGCCGCGCCGCGTGACGCTCGAACAGGCGCTGCTTCTCCATCACGAGCAGCGGCAGGTACAGCACGCCATAGCCTTTCGAGATCCGCACCGTGCGCGGCTTCGCGCGCACCAGCGACGGGGCGGCAAGCGTGCCGAGGCCGGCGGCGAGCAACGCGCGGCGGCGTGGCGACGTGATCATGCGCATGCCTGCGTATGGGGGGCGGCAAGCGGCGACGCGGCAGCCCGCTTCAGGCTTCGCCGTGCATTCGGCCGCGCCTTCGTCGTGCCCGTGACATGCTGCATGTTGCCGTCTCCTCAGGTATTAATGCCGTCATCGCTCGTTCCGGCTGAACACAGGTTATCGAGCGAGTCTGAGAAAATGCTGACATCCCGGCCCCGGGAAAACCCCTAACTCATCTACCTGCAAACGGCACCATGCGCATTCTCGTCGTGGAGGACGATGCCGAAATCGGCGCGGCGATCCGCAGCCGCCTCACGCGGCTCGGCCATGCCGTCGATCTCGAAACCGACGGCTCGACCGCGAACGGCTTGCTGCGCGTCGAGCGCTTCGACCTCGTCGTGCTCGATGCGAACCTGCCCGGCCTCGACGGCTTCGCGGTGCTGCGCAACCTGCGCGCATCGGGCAGCACGACGCCGGTGCTGCTCGTTACCGCGCGTTCCGCGATCGACGACCGCGTGAGCGGCCTCGGCCTCGGCGCCGACGACTATCTCGTGAAGCCGTTCGACTATCGCGAGCTCGATGCGCGCGTGCAGGCGCTGCTGCGCCGCAACAGCGGCCATGCGAACGACGTGCTGACGCTCGGCGGCCTCGTGATCGACCGCAGCAGCCGGCTTGCCGAACTCGACGGCCAGCCGCTGTCGCTGTCGCGCCAGGAGTTCGCGCTGCTCGAGATTCTCGCGAGCCGCCCGCAGCGGATCTTCTCCAAGGACGAATTGCTGAACCAGCTGTTCAGCTTCGGCAACGAGCCGACCGCAAACGCGGTCGAGCAGTACGTGACACGCGTGCGCAGGAAGCTGCAGGGCAGCTCGGTCGAGATTCGCACCGCGCGCGGAATGGGGTATCAGATTGCAGCGCATTGACTGGTTCCCGAAGACGCTGTTCGGGCGCACGCTGCTGTTCATCGCGCTCGTCGTCGCGACCGGCGCACTCGCGCTTGCCGCGATCGCGCGCTACTACGCGGGCGTCGCGGCCGAACGCGCGTATGACCAGTTGCTCGCCGGCGCGTCGATCCAGGTCGCGGAGAACCTGTACGTGCAGGGCGGCGTGCTCGCGCTGAACCCGCCCGTCGCCGCGCTGTCGACGCTGTCGCGCTACGACCTCGTCTACTACAAGGTCGTCGATTCGCGCGGGGTCGTCGTGGCCGGCTACAACGACCTCGCGAGCCCCGCGACGCTCGCCGCCGCGAAGCAGGGCCCGGCATTCGCGAACGCCGTCTACCAGGGGCACCGGATCCGCACCGCGACCATCGCACGCTACATGCCCGAGGAAAGCACGCCGGGCTGGGCGCTCGTCACCGTTGCGCAGACAACCAACGCGCGGCAGCAGTTGACGAACGACATGAGCATCAAGGTGTGGACGCTGATCCTGCTGATGAGCGTGCTCGCGATCGGCGCGAGCGGCCTCGCGATCCGGCGCGGGCTGCGCCCGCTCGCGCAGATCGGCACGATCATCGCCGCGCGCGATCCGGCCGATCTGCGGCCGGTGGCCGTCGATACGCCGAGCGAGATCGACGCGATCATCGGGTCGATCAACGGACTGATGCACCGCCTCGCCGAGCGGATCAACGCGATGCAGCGCTTCATCGCCGACGCGGCGCACCAGATGCGCACGCCGCTCGCGCGCCTCGACGCACAGATCGAATTGCTCGACGGGGAAGTCGATCCCGCGCGCCATGCGGCGCGGCTCGATGCGCTGCGCGCGACCTGCTCGGACGTCGGCCGCCTGACGGGGCAGTTGCTCAATCATGCGATGGTGATTCATCGCACCGAGGTCGTGCCGCTGCAACCCGTCGACCTCGTCGCGCTCGCGAAGGACGTGCTGGGCCGCACGATTCCGCTCGCGGACGCGCGCGACGTGGCCGTCGCGTTCGCGAGCGACGCGCCGCATGCGTGGATCGACGGCGATGCGATCAGTCTGCAGGAGGCGTTGTCGAACGTGCTGCACAATGCGCTGCTGCATGGGCATGCGGACGACATCGTCGTGTCGGTCGCCAGCGTGGGCAATGCGGATCGAGCGGTGACGCTGACCGTCACCGACAACGGGCGAGGGATTCCGCGCGAGCATTGGGACGCGGCGTTGCAGCCGTTCGTCCGGATCGCGCCGGACGGCAGCGAGCGTCGAACCGGGTCGGGGCTCGGGCTCGCGATCGTGCAGGAAGTGATGAAGGCGCACGGCGGGCGTGTCGGGTTCGCGTTTCCCGATGCAGGCGGGTTCGCGGTGGTGCTGACGTTTCCGCGGGCGGTGACGAAGCGCGCAGGTTAAGCCTTGTGCGTCGACAACAAAATGCTCGTCTCCGTATTCGCGATCCCGTCGATCAACCGGATCGCGCCGAGCACGCGATCGAAATGCTCGAGCGAATCGGCGTGCAGCTCGGCGACCAGATCCCAGCGCCCGTTGGTGCTGTGGATCGACGCGACGTTCGGATGCCCGCGCAGCACCTTCACCACTTCCGCGCCGCGATTGCCCTGCACCGCGATCGACATCAGCGCGCGGATCCGGTGCCGCTCGACCGCCGGCTTGAGCCGCACCGTGTAGCCGACGATCACGCCGTTCTTCTCCAGCCGCGTCAGCCGGTTCTGCACGGTCGCGCGCGCGACGCGCAACGCCTTCGCGAGAGCGACGACGGGCATCCGCGCGTTGTCGCGCAGCAGCGCGATGAGCTGCCGGTCGACGTCGTCGAGCGTGATCATGAACGGACCTTCCTGTCGAACGTGAGACGGCTGCCAGCGTGCCGGATGGCGCGCATTTCGACCAGCCTGGATTGCACAAACTGCCGGATACGGCCAGCAATCTGCCAATTCTATCGATAAATCTGCCACTTTTGCCGTCTTTTTGTTGGCTCGACTCACGGAAATAATGACTCCATCGCCCGGCCGCACACGCCGCGACACCGCTTTTGATGGAGCCGGGGCCCGGGCCGACGCGCCCGCCCCGCTCGACCAGGACGGCAGGACACCCGTACCGGCAAAAATTGGAGACAAACCGATGACCCGCTTCCTCGACGTTCCCGCCACCGCCCGACTGATCGCCAGGACGGGCGTCACGACGTTCCTGCGCGAACTCGTCGACACGCTGCGCGCCGATTACCTGCACTGGGCCGATTTCGACAAGTCGCCGCGCGTCGCGTGCCACTCGCGCGACGGCGTGATCGAGCTGATGCCCGTCGCGAACGCATCGCTGTTCGCGTTCAAGTACGTGAACGGCCACCCCGTCAACGCCGCGCGCGGCATGCACACGGTGATGGCGTTCGGCGCGCTCGCCGAAGTCGATACCGGCTACCCGCTGCTGCTCGCCGAACTCACGCTGACCACCGCGCTGCGCACGGCCGCGACGTCGGTGCTGGCCGCGCAGGCGCTCGCCCGCCCCGGCTCGCGCACGATGGCGCTGATCGGCAACGGCGCGCAGAGCGAATTCCAGGCGATCGCGTTCCATACGCTGCTCGGCATCGAGGAAATCCGCGTGTTCGACGTCGACCCGCTCGCGACCGACAAGCTCGCGAAGAACCTCGCCGCCTACCCCGACTTGCGCGTCGTGCGCGCTGCGTCGACCGCCGACGCCGTGCGCGGCGCCGACATCGTGACGACCGTCACCGCCGACAAGGCATATGCGACGATCATCACCGCCGACATGATCGAGCCCGGCATGCACCTGAACGCGGTCGGCGGCGATTGCCCGGGCAAGACCGAGCTCGAGGCGGGCGTGCTGCAAGCGGGCCGGGTGTTCGTCGAATTCGAGCCGCAGTCGCGCATCGAGGGCGAAATCCAGCAGATGCCGACCGACTTTCCGGTGACCGAGCTGTGGCGCGTGCTGCAGGGCGAGACGGCCGGCCGCGAACGCGCGGACGAAGTCACGGTGTTCGACTCGGTCGGCTTCGCGCTCGAGGACTACTCGGCGCTGCGCTACCTGTACGCGCTCGCTCAGCAGCACAACGCGGGCGTCGAGATCGCGCTGATTCCGCCGGCCGTCGATCCGAAGAACCTGTTCGCGCTGATCGACGATCCGGCCGCGATCGCGCAGGGTCACGCGGCCTTCGTGACCGAAGCCGTCGCCGCGTTCGCGCGCTGATCGTCATCCCGGGCGGCGTGCGCGCCGCCCTGCTTCCCGCCTCTCGCCCTCACCGTTCATGAATCTCGTATCGATCCAGGCGCCGGCCGCCGTCGTGATGATCCGGCCGCACCGCTTCCTGCCGAACCCGCAGACCGCGGCCGACAACGCCTTCCAGCGCACGGCCGCCGCCGGGGCGAACGACGCGCCGTCGGTGTCGGCCGCCGCGCGCGACGAAGTCACGGCCGCGGCGCGGACGCTCGCCGATGCAGGCGTGCGCGTGCACGTGTTCGACGACCACGGCGAGCGCGACACGCCCGACTCCGTGTTCCCGAACAACTGGTTCTCGACGCATCCGGGCGGGCATGTCGCGCTGTTTCCGATGCATAGCCCGAACCGCCGCCGCGAGCGGCGCGCGGACATCGTCGAGATGCTGAAGGCGGAATACCGCGTGCAGGACGTGATCGACTACTCGGGGCTCGAATACGACGACGTGTTCCTCGAAGGCACCGGTGCGATGGTGCTCGACCACGTCGCGCGGATCGCGTACACCGCGCGTTCGCGCCGCGCCGATCCGGTCGCGCTCGAACGCTTCTGCACGCACTTCAACTTCGAGCCGATCTGCTTCGACACGGCCGACGCGAACGGGAACCCGATCTATCACACGAACGTGATGATGAGCGTCGCAACGGAGTTTGCGATGGTCGGCCTCGACCTGATCGCCGACCGCTGGCGCCGCGACGAAATCGCGCAACGCCTGACCGAAACGGGCCGCACGGTGATCGCGCTCGATCACGCGCAGATCGCGAATTTCGCGGGCAATACGCTGGAATTGTCGGGCAAGGACGGACGCGTGCTCGCGCTGTCGCGGCGCGCGTTCGACTGCCTCACGGGCGACCAGCGCGCGACGATCGAACGCTCCGCGCGGCTGCTTCCGCTCGACGTGCCGACGATCGAATTGGCCGGCGGCTCGGTGCGCTGCATGCTCGCGGGCATACACCTCGCGCGGCGGGCGGCGGCGCCGGATGCGATCGCCGTGGAATCCGCCGCGTCGCCACGCGAGACGACGCCGCAAACCTGACCGGCAGACTCACGAAGCACGAACGGCTGCCGATGCGATGCAACGGCAGCCGTTTTTTGTTCGAAGGGTATTGAATCGGCGAGCGTCAGCCCGCATCGGCAACGCCGCAGAATGCTCCGGCATCCGAACGATACCGGAGCCCGCCGCGCCGCTCACCCCGCCAGCAGCTTCAACCCGGCCGGCAGCGTTTCGCCGAACACGCGCGCCGTGTCGGCTTCGTCGAACGCGATCGCCTCGCGCACCATGTCGATCCACGCGGCCGACGCATTCGCGGCCGACAGACGCCGGATCACGGCCTCACGTGTCTCGTCCGGCAAATCGCGTTCGCGGTCGCCCGTCATCCGCGCGATTTGCGCGACCGCGAATGCCGCGGGTTCGACCTGCTTCCAGTCCAGCGCGAACAGCGCGTCGAGCCAGCGGTTCGCGACGTCGGCCGGCACGACACTGTGCGCGCTGCCGTAGAACGGCCGTCGCGCACCGATCCGCCCGAGCGCCCACGCGCACAGCGTGCGCTCGGCCGGCTTCTGCAATTGCGCGATCAAACGCTCGGCCAGTTCCACCTTGCGCTCGACCGGCAATCGTTCGAGCGACGCGGACAAGCGCGTCATGTCGGCCGGGCCGACCTTGGCCGGGTCGAACGGCAGCTTGCGGCGCTTGTCGTCGGACGGTTCGAGGAACGCGATGGCGTCGCGCACCTGCGTCTGCGCGTCGTCGTCGAGGCCACCGGCCACGCGCCGCCACAGCGTCCACCACTCGGACCACACTTGCGCGTCGTTCACGTACTGAATCCCGTCGTCGAACAGCGGCCACAGCTGTTCGATGCGCCACGCATCGAGCGGATGGCCGAAGCCGGGGCGCAGGCAATAGCCGGCGAGGTTCAGCCACGCGCGTTCGTGATCGGCCGAGCGCCGGCGGCGACGCACCCGCGCGAGCAACGCGTCGAACAGTTCGCGCGCGAGTGCGACGTCCCACTCGTCGCGCGGGCCGAGCACCTGTTCAAGTTGCGCACGCAACCGTCGCGTGTCCTTCGGCGTGACGTTCGCGGCCTTGCTGCCGAACGAGCGGTCGATCAGCTCGATCGCATGATCGAGACGCGGATGGCGTGCGAGCGCAGCGTCGTCGCCCTGCGCGGGCGCGTCGCCGCGCAACTGGAATTCGAGCCGCCAGCGCCGCGACGCGTCGTCGGTCGCGATGCAGTGCATTTCGAGCGTGCCGACTTCGGTCAGCGATGCCGTGAGTTTCACCGGCGTTTCGCGTGCGTCGCTGCCGGCTTGCCGGTCGACGACCGTCGCGATCGGCGGCAGCCGCACGAAATCGCCGCCGTCGAGTTCGATGAGATCGCCGGGCCGGTATGCCGTCTCGGCCACCGTCGACACGAGATGGAAACGCACCGGCTGCCCGAGCTGGAGCGCGAACGTGCGCTCCTCGAGCCGGATCTCGCGGCCCTCTTCCGAACCGCGCGGCAGCAGGCAGACGCCACGCGGGGCCGCGTCGCCGTCACCATCGTCGAGCACGAGGAAATAACTGCGCGCGGAGCCGCCGCCGATGCGCGGCGCATGCCCCGCCCGCGCAAGGCCGTAGGCCACCGCGCCGCGCGCGACCGCCACGTCCGGATGCGCGTTGTGCAGCACGTCGAGCGGCGCACCGCGCCACGCGCCGAGCGTCTGCGCGAGACGGCCGGCGAGCGCGCCGGCGCGAAACACGCCGCCGTTGAGCAGCAGCGTGTCGGGCAGCGGACCTTCCGCATGGCGAATCAGGAACGCGGCGACGTGGCGCGTGACGGCCGGGTCGCTCGCATACGGCAAGCCAAATTCGACGATCGCGGCCCGCGCGCGGCGCGGCAGCTCGCCGGCATCGACCTGCGGAAAGAAGCCGTCGACGACGATCTGCTCGACTTCCTGCCGCGTCAGCTCGGCCGAACGCGCGCCGCCGACGAGCTTGCTGCCCGCGCCGAGCAGCGTCACGGTGACGGACGCCGGCGCGTCGTCGCCGAGCAGCCGCTCCTTCGCCGCGCGGCAGCGTTCGACGAGCTGCGACAGGCTCGCGGCGGACAGCCGCGTGCCGGGCTCGGTCAGCCGCGTCTCGACCAGGCGCGCGAGCGCGAGGTCCATGTTGTCGCCGCCGAGCATCAGGTGATTGCCGACGCCGACGCGCGTGAAGGTGGGTTCGCCGTCGTCGCCCGGCGCGACGTCGACGAGCGTGAGATCGGTCGTGCCGCCGCCGACGTCGCAGATCAGCACGCGGCGCGCGGCGGCAAACGTGTCGCGCAACGTCTCGCGCTGGCCGTACAACCAGTCGTAGAACGCGGCCTGTGGCTCTTCCAGCAACCGCAACGCCGGCAGCTTCGCGCGTTTGGCGGCCTCGACCGTCAACGCGCGCGCGCCGTCGTCGAACGATGCCGGCACCGTCAGGATGACGTCCTGCTTCGCGAGCGGCGCGTCGGGAAAGCGTGCATCCCACGCGGCACGCACGTGCGCGAGATAGCTTGCGCTCGCGTCGACCGGCGACACCTTGTCGACGCCTTCGGCCGCGCCCCACGGCAGGATCGCCGCGAGCCGGTCGACCGATGCGTGCGACAGCCAGCTTTTCGCGCTGGTGACGAGCCGCCCCGGCACCTGCGCGCCGAGCGTGCGCGCATAGCGGCCGATCACGGCCGGCGGCGCACCGGCCGCGGCCGCGCCGGCCGTCGAATCGGACGCCCAGGGCAAGCGCAGCGCGTCCGGCGGCAGTTCGCCCGCCGCCGGGTGATAGCGCACCGACGGCAGCAGCGGCTGCGCGGCCACCGCGCCGGGGCCGACCAGCTGCTCGACGTCGAACACGCGGATCGCGTCGGAGCCGGCCTCGACGTATGCGACGACCGTGTTGCTCGTGCCGAGGTCGATGCCGACCGTATAGCGCTTCATCGCGCTCAGGCGGCGCCGCGCACGTCGAACTCGACCTTCCAGCGCTCGTTCGTGCCGCTCGGGATCGCCTCGAGTTCGAGCGTGCCGGCTTCGGTCACGCGCGCGTGCAGCTTCACCGGCACGACCTCGCCGACCGTGCGCCCTTCGGCAGGCAGCGTCGCCTGGATTTCCTCGAGCTCCTGCAGCTCTTCAGGCGACCAGTAGTCGAGCAGCGTGCCGACCTGGTCCTGACGGCGCACCGACGATCCGAAGAAGCGGAACTGCACCGGCTCGCCGACGACGAGGCCGAACTCCTGCGGCGGCAGCGCCGCATCCGAGCCTTCCTCCATCCCGAACGGCGCGACGCACAGCGCCTGCACCGGCGGCTCCAGCCCCGGCACGGCAGGCATCGCCGATTCGATCGCGACGTAATACGCACGCGCCGTGCCGCCGCGAATACGCACGCCACGGCCGCGCTTCACGTAACCGTAATAAGCCGCGCCGCGCGCGACCGCCAGATCGAGATCCGCGCCTTCGAGCAGGCGCGCGGACGGCGCGCCTTCGGCGGCCAGCCAGCTGTTGAGCGTGTCGAGCACGCGCTGCGTGAGCAGCGTCGACTTGAACACGCCGCCGTTGAACAGCACCGCGGTCGGATGCAGGAAGGTCGCGCCTTGCGGCAGCGTGCGCTGCACGCCGTCGAGCGCGTCGAGCGCCGCGACCTGGCGGCCGAGGAACGCCGCGAGATGGCGCGTGATGCCCGCGTCCTGCGCATACGGCAGGCCGAGTTGCGTCAGGCCGACGCGCGCGCGGCTCACCGGACGCGCCGCCGCATCGACTTGCGGGAAGAAGCCTTCGAGGATCGTCTGCGTGAGTTCCGCGCGCGTCAGCTCCGTGCGGATCGAGCCGCCGATCAGCTTCGAGCCGCGGCTCGGCACGACGAGCGGCACCGCGTCGGTCGTCGGGTCGGACAGCAGGGTTTCCTTCGCGGCGCGGCACGCGTAGGTCAGCGCGCGCAGCTGCCACGGATCGGCCTGCGTGCCCTGCTGCGCGAGCTTGCGCGCGACCACGTGCGCGAGCGCGAGGTCCATGTTGTCGCCGCCGAGCAGGATGTGCTCGCCGACCGCCACGCGATGCAGTTCCAGGTTGCCTTCGCGCTCGACCACCGCGATCAGCGACAGGTCGGTGGTGCCGCCGCCGACGTCCACGCACAGGATCAGGTCGCCGACCTGCACCTGCTTGCGCCAGCCGCCTTCGCTCTTCTGGATCCAGCTGTAGAGCGCCGCCTGCGGCTCCTCGAGCAGCGTCATCCGCGAATAGCCGGCGGCACGCGCGGCTTCCGCCGTCAGTTCGCGCGCGGCCGGGTCGAACGACGCGGGGATCGTGACCGTCACGTCCTGGTCGGCGAAGGGCGCGTCGGGATGCGCGTGGTCCCACGCTTCGCGCAGGTGCGTCAGGTAGCGGATCGAGCTTTCCAGCGGCGACACGCGCGACACTTCGGGCGGCGCATCGCTCGGCAGGATCGCCGCGCGGCGATCGACGCCCGGGTGGCACAGCCAGCTTTTCGCGCTCGACACGAGGCGGATCGGCGTGCCCGCGCCGCGGGTGCGCGCCATTTCGCCGACCGCGAAGCCGCGCGAGGCCGTCCACGGCAGCGTCAGGTCGCCCTGCGTCAGCTCGCTTTCATGCGGAAGATAGAGGAACGACGGCAGCAAGTCGCGCGACTCCAGCGCGCCCGGCGCGGTCAGCTGCGCGATCGGCAGCACCTGCTGCGTGATCTTTTCGCCGTCGCTCGCGGCGCTGTCGACGTACGACAGCGCGCAATGGGTCGTCCCGAGGTCGATACCGATCGAATAGCGCGGATCGCTCACAGTTCCACCTCCGCCGGTGCGACCACCGATGCGTCATGGCTGCCCGTCAGCTTCGGCAGGCGCACGTCGGCCACGCGCCAGCCGCGATGGCTGACCGTACCCGTGAACGGCGCCGAGCCGACGACGTTGCCCGTCACGCGCACGGCCGTCGCGTCGAAGCCGGCCGGCAGCGTCACGCGGCTGCCTTCGGCTTCATCGCGCACCGGCACGATCGTGAAATGCTCGCGCAGCGCGGCGCGGCAGCCGTCGTGCACGAGGCGTGCGGCGGCGCCGATGTCGGCGTCCGCATAGCCGGCGATGTCTTCCTCGACGAAGTCGATGAAGCGTGCATCGCGCTGCAGCAGGCCGAGCAGTTGCAGCGCGGCTTGCGGGCTCGCTTCGCGCAGCTCGGGGGCCGGGGCCTTCGCGGGCACGGGCGCCGGAGCCGCCGCGGGGGCCGGCGCAACCGGCGCCGGGGCGACCGGTGCCGGCGCGCCGTCGCGCACGCGCAGCACGCCGGCCGCGAACTCGCGGTTGCCGATCACGGAAAAGAACGTGCCGACGGCCAGCGACAGCCGGCCGAAGAAGGACAGGTTGGATTCGGGCATGGGGTCTGGACTCCTGTGGGCTCGCGACACGGCGAGCATCTTGCCTGGGCGCCGGGCGGCGGCGTGCGATTGCGCACTGCCTCCGCCGGGCGCGTGATTCGGGCGCACCCTCTCGGGTGCGGAAAACCCGTATTTTGCCCTGTGGCGGGCGAACCGGGCAGAAGTTGGGGGACAGAACACGGCGGCGCGCGCGTTTCGCGCGGCGCCGGATTGCGTCGGACTACCGGCTATCGGATGACGGTCGCGATGTTGCGGCGCGTCAGCGCGGCTTGCGGCGGCGCGCCGCCTTCGCCTCGAAATCGCGCGACAGCATGCCGAGCGTGACCTCCCCGAAGCGCGCAAGCAGCACCGCTTCGGCCTCCTTCAGCGTGGCCGACAGATGCGCGTTGACCGCCTGTTCGACCAGGCATTCGGGTGCATCCTCGGCGACCAGATCGGAAAACACCGGCGGCTCGCCCACCGCCCGATAGACGTCGAGCAGCGTGATGTCGTCGAGCGCGACGCTGAGCGCCCAGCCGCCGCCGTGCCCTTTCTCCGACTGCACGTAGCCGCAGTCGCGCAGCCCGCCGAGCAAACGCCGCACGACGACCGGATTCGTGCACAGCATCGCCGCGATCGCCTCCGACGTCAGCGGGCCGTCGGCCTGGTCCATGTGGATCAGCGCATGCAGCATGCGCGACAAACGGCTATCGGTTCTCATGGACGGTTGGCTCCCACTCTCGAAACTTCTGAAGTTGCGTGAATGATATCACCGACCTATCATGCAACTTCTCGCGTTTCATGACTTGACCACCATCGGAGCGCGTTCATCGCTTGATACGGATTCAGGAAAGGAGTGAACACATGCAGAGCCATCATGAGGTGATCGTGATCGGCGGCAGCTTTGCCGGGCTGTCGGCCGCGATGCAGCTCGCACGCGCGCGCCGCCGCGTGCTCGTGATCGATGCCGGGCGGCCGCGTAATCGTTTCGCCGACCATGCGCACGGATTTTTCGGGCAGGACGGCAAGCCGCCTGCGCAGATCGTCGCGGAAGCCGCCGCGCAACTCGCGGCTTATCCGACCGTGCAGCGGATCGCCGGCGAGGCGCGCACCGCCGGGCGCGATGCGAACGGCTGCTTTCACGTGACGCTCGCGGACGGCAGCCGCGCAAGCGCGGAACGGCTGATCCTCGCGACCGGCATCCGCGACGAACTGCCCGCGCTGCCGGGGCTCGCGCAACGCTGGGGCGTCAGCGTGCTGCATTGTCCGTATTGCCATGGCTACGAGGTGTCGGGCCGGCAACTCGGCGTGCTGGCGACGCATCCGCTTTCCGTGCATCAGGCGATCCTGATTCCCGACTGGGGACCGACGACGTGGTTCACGCAAGGCGTCGTCGAAGCGAACGAAGAGGAAGCCGCATTGCTCGCCGCGCGTGGCGTGCGTATCGAACGGTCGCCGGTCGTCGAGATCCTCGGCGAAGCGCCGCGAATCGACGCGCTGCGGCTCGCCGACGGGCAGGTCGTGCCGATCGATGCGCTGTTCATCGGCGCGCGCACGGAGATGGCGAGCGATCTCGCACACCAGCTCGGCTGTGCGTTCGACGACGGCCCGCTGGGTACGGCGATTCGCGTCGATCCGTGGAAGCAGACGAGCATTCCCGGGGTGTTCGCGGCCGGCGATGCGTCGAGCCTGATGACGAACGCGACGTTCGCGTCGGCGTCCGGCGTCGCGGCCGGCGTGGGTGCGCATCGATCGCTGATTTTCGGGCTCGAGACGTGAAAAGCGTGAACCCGCATGTGGACTGATGCGGTGTAACGCTCCTTTCTTCATCCGATGTGATGTTTAATGCTCGACAACATCAGCATCAAGAGACATGCAATGCTCGACCTTGACGATCTTCGGCTCGTTCGCGCGATCGGCGCGTCGCGCTCGTTGGCATCCGCCGCGCGCCTGCTCGACCTCACCCCGCCCGCGGTCACGATCCGCCTGCAGCGGATGGAGGCACGACTGAACGTCCGGCTCGCCGTGCGGCAGCCGAAAGGGATCGCGTTGACCGACGAGGGTCAGCGGCTGTACCAGGAGGCGGTCGGGATTCTCGAGCGCGTCGAGGCGCTGCCGGTCAATATCTCCGGCGATCACGGCGACGTGCAGGGCACGCTGCGCGTCGTCGCGCCGTTCGGCTTCGGACGCAAGTACGTCGCGCGGATCGTGCGTGACGTGCAACGCGCGCATCCGAAGCTCGAAATTTCGCTGCACCTGTCGGAGAGTCCGCTGACCAGCGCGTCGGGGGCCGACGTGGTCATCCATGTCGGGGGCCTGAAGTCGTCATCGTGGATCGGCTATCCGCTCGCGCCCAACGAGCGCTTCCTGTGCGCGAGCCCCGGTTACGCGCGGCGCATCAAGGAACTGAACCATCCGTCCGACCTCGCCCGCTACGACTGCCTGTGCCTGCGCGAAAACGACGAGGACGTTCCGCGCTGGCGCTTCTCGCAAACCGGCGATGGCAAGGGCGAATCCCGGCGATCGACGGTGATTCGCGTCACGGGTGCGCTTTCGTCGAACGACGGCACCGTCGTCACCGACTGGGCACTGGCCGGGCTCGGGATCGTGGAACGCTCCGAGTGGGACGTCGCGCCGCTGCTGGCCAGCGGCAAGCTGGTCAGGCTGCTGCCTGACTGGCATCTGCCGCCCGCGCCCGTGACCGCGCTACTGCCGTCGCGCACCGGCCGCTCCGCGCGGCAACGGGTCTTCCTCCAAGCCGCGACGCAATTTCTCGATCCGCCGCCGTGGCGCGGCAAGGCATGAGCGGCTTCCCGAGATTAAATCGAACTTAATGATCGATTTGGCTCACGTTAAACACACTGCTTGCCCAACACCCTACAGTGTTCGCTGTCGGCAAACCACCGAGGCAACGCATCATGGGCATCCCGCTTCCGAACACCCCCGCCGCATTGATCGACGTCGGTCGCATGCGTCATAACATCACCCGCATGCAGGCGCATCTGAACGCGCTCGGCGTCAGGTTCCGGCCGCACGTGAAGACCACCAAATGCCGGCATGTCGTCGACGCGCAGATCGCTGCCGGTGCGCAGGGCATCACGGTGTCGACGCTCAAGGAGGCCGAACAGTTCTTCGCGGTCGGGGTACGCGACATCGTCTATGCGGTCGGGATGATTCCCGCCAGGCTCGGCCACGCGCTCGCGCTGCGCCGGCAGGGTTGCGACCTGAAGATCGTCACCGACAGCCTGCAGACCGCGCGCGCCATCGCCGAATTCGGGCGCGAGCACGGCGAGCGCTTCGAAGTCTGGATCGAAGTCGACGTCGACGGTCACCGCTCGGGGATTGCACCCGACGACGACCTGCTGATCGACGTCAGCCGCGCGCTGGTCGACGGCGGAATGACGCTCGGCGGCGTGCTCGCGCATGCCGGCTCCAGCTACGACTACGACACCCGCGACGCGCTGGTCGCGCTCGCCGAACAGGAGCGTAGCCGGACCGTGCACGCCGCGGAACGCCTCAGGGCCGCCGGGTTACCCTGCCCGGTCGTGAGCATCGGTTCGACGCCGACCGCGTTGTCCGCGGAGCGTCTCGACGGCGTGACGGAAGTCCGCGCGGGCGTGTACGTGCTGTTCGACCTCGTGATGCACAACGTCGGCGTGTGCGCGCTGTCCGACATCGCCCTGTCGGTGCTGACCACCGTGATCGGACACCAGGAAGAAAAAGGCTGGGCCATTGTCGATGCGGGCTGGATGGCGATGAGCCGCGATCGCGGCACGCAGCGGCAGGCGCGGGATTTCGGCTACGGGCAGGTGTGTACCGAAGACGGTGAAGTGCTCGGCGACTACGTGATGAGCGCGGCCAATCAGGAGCACGGCATCGTGTCGCGCGCGGGGATGGCCGACACCGCGATTGCGAAGCGGTTTCCGATCGGCACCCGTTTGCGGATCCTGCCGAACCATGCATGCGCGACCGGTGCGCAACATCCGGAATATCTCGCGCTGGGCAGCGACGGCGCCGTGCAGGCCTGGCCACGCTTCTACGGGTGGTAGGACGCCTCAAGGCCATGACCGGTGCGGCGGCAGATTTCGAGCGGTGAAACTGCCGCCGCCCCCTCGCCCGAGCGAAATTGACTATTTGTCTAAATCTAGACACAATTTAAAAACCGCGATCCGCGACGCATCCGACAGACTGCGCCACCATGCCGACAGACGCCCACCTCCTTCTTCTCGACCGGGATGCCGTCGAACCGGCCCTCCAACCCGAACCGGTAATGACGGCGGTGCACGAAGCCTTCGTGCTGCACAGTCGACGTGCCGGGCGCGTGTTCCCGGTCGTGCGCGAACGGCTGCATACCGGTGGCGTATTCGGCATCAAGTCCGGCGACGTCGCGAGCCAGGGTCTGCTCGGCTTCAAGGCAGCCGGGTTCTGGCCCGGCAATCGAAACCGGGGCGGCGAGCCGCATCAGGCGACGATCGCGCTGGTCGATCCGGCCACCGGCCGTCCGCTCTGCATCATGGACGGCAATGCGATCACCACCGCCCGGACCGGCGCGGCCGGCGGCCTCGGCCTGCAGGCGCTGGCCCGCCGCGACAGTACGCGCATCTGCGTGTTCGGCACCGGCGTGCAGGCACGCGTGCAGCTCGACTACGCGCTCAGACTGCTGCCGCAACGGTGCTCGGTGCTGTATGTGAACGTCAGCGGCGAACCGGACGCGGTGTTCGAGTCGGCATTCCGCAAGCGCTGCGACATCCAAATCACACAGGACTGGAACGATGCCGTGGCCGCTAGCGACGTGGTCATCACGGCCACGCCGGGCGGCGGCCCGCTGTTCGACGCGGACGCGGTTCAGCCCGGCACCCACCTGACCTGCGTCGGCGCGGACACAGCGGGCAAGCGCGAACTTCCCGAAGGCGTATTGGCGCGCGCGCGCATTTTCGTGGACGATCACGAGCAGGCGGGTAGCATCGGCGAATGTCAATGGGCGCCCGATCTGCCGCGCGCTGAAATCGGCGACGTGCTTACCGGCACCGTGTCCGTTGATCGATCGCCGGGCGAGATCACCGTGTTCGACATGACGGGACTCGCGCTGCAGGACCTGACCGTTGCGCGTTTCCTGTACCGGCAGGCCGTCGAAAACGGCGCGGGACGTTCG
Source organism: Burkholderia sp. BCC1640 (assembly GCF_902833125.1). Classification (NCBI taxonomy): domain Bacteria; kingdom Pseudomonadati; phylum Pseudomonadota; class Betaproteobacteria; order Burkholderiales; family Burkholderiaceae; genus Burkholderia; species Burkholderia sp. BCC1640. The sequence goes on from NZ_CADFEF010000001.1 coordinate 438,592, forward strand.
ATCCCGTGGCCGTGGTGAACGGCACCTGCGTGGTATCTTCCATCGTCATGCGTCTATCCAGAATTTCCGCCATCTCGTTCGATCTCGACGACACGCTGTGGCCGTTCGGACCTTCCGTCGAACGGGCCGAGGCATCGCTGCATGCGTGGCTGATCGCGCACGCGCCCGATACCGCGAACGTCGTGCCCACGTCGCAGGCACTGGGCCAGCTGCGCAACGAATACGAACGCTCGCGGCCGGACCTCGTCAGCGACTTCCGTGCGCTGCGCATCGGATCGATCCGGCTTGCGCTCGAACGCGCGAACGAAGACGTCACGCTGACCGACCGCGCATACGACGTGTTCTATTCGGCGCGAAACCGGGTCGAGTTCTTCGACGATGCGTTGCCGGCGCTCGCGTGGTTGAGCGCGCGATTTCCGCTGATCGCGGTGACGAACGGCAATGCGGACCTTCAGCTGACCGGCGGCGGCGAGTTCTTCCGCGACACGCTCAGCGCGCGCGCGTTCGGATTCGCGAAACCCGAGCCGGAAATCTTCCATGCGGCCGCCGCGAAGCTCGGCGTGCCTGCGGCGGAGTTGCTCCACGTCGGCGACGACTTTCACCTCGATGTCGTCGGCGCGTTGAATGCCGGGCTTCAAGCGGCCTGGGTGGTGCGTCACGAAGGGCCGGAAGCGGAGCACGCCGCGCATCGTGCTCCGTCCCCGCATCTGACCGTTCGCGACTTGTCGGCGCTGTGTCGTGCGCTCGGCGGCCCCGTCGAAGCGTCATAACCGCTAGCCCGCAATGCCGCGCGATCGAGGTCGATCGCCGCCATCGGCACGATCGACCACCGCTTCACGCCGCCTTGCGCGCGTCCGCGATCCGTTGCGGCGCCTTGGGCCGCGCATAAAGCCGCTCGAGATACGCGCGCAATTGCGGGAACGGTTCGATCAGGTGGCATTCGCTCGCCCAGTCGATCAGGTAGACCGTCACGCAATCGGCCACCGTCAACGAGTCGCCGACGATGAATTCGCGCCCTTCGAGATGCTTTTCGAGGATCGCGGCCATCGTCGCGAAATCCTCGCGAGCCAGCTCGATATCGGCCGGCGAGCGCTTTTCCGGCGGATAGATGAACGAATGGCGTGTAATCCGCCACAGCGGCTGTTCAAGCTCCGTCACCGCGAACATCACCCACCGATACGCCTGCGCGCGCAGCGCCAGATCGACGGGCAACAGCGCTTTCTCCGGGTACTTGTCAGCGAGATACAGCACGATCGCGGCCGACTCGGGAATGACGAGGTCGCCGTCCACCAGCACGGGCACCTTGCCGGCCGGATTGAGGCGCAGGAATTCGGGCCGCTTGTGCTCGCCCTCGAGCAGGTTGACCGACACGAACTCGAAATCAGCGTTCAGTTCCTTGAGCCCCCAGAGCGCGCGTTGCGAGCGCGTGCCTGCGAATCCGTAAAGCTTCATCGCAATGTCTCCATCGATAATGTCGGGAAAAATCGCCGCACGCAGGCGACGGCCCATCGGCCGCGACGACCGCGCGCGCAGCGCCTGTCGCCGCTCACATGCCCGGCACCGCGAGCACCGGCATCACGTCGATCGCTTCACCCGGAAACAGCGTGAAATGCGGATGACCTTCGAACAGCGCGGCAGCCGCGTCGTGCGATGTGGCGCGTACGACGGTGAAGCCGCTCATCGCATTGGCGGTGTCCGTCACGCCGCCCTTGGCGATGGTCTTGGTCTTGCCGAGCGGCCCGCCGAGCTCGACGATCGCGTCGCGATGCCGCTCGACCCACGCGTGCCACGCGGCGATCCCTTCACGCTCCCGCGTGCGCCGCTCGTCCTCCGGCAACGCCATCCACGCCTTCATGGCCGGGCTCTCCTTGCTGCCGAGGAATACCGCGAGATACAACTGCTGTTGCGCACCCATGCTTCCTCCGTCCGATGGCGGGAACGACGGGCTGCCGCTCCTCGTCCTTGACACAATAGGTTGATATCAACACAATTGCAACATGGCACGCAAAGAAATACTCCCTTTCGAAACGACGCTGATGGTGCGCGATTGCTGCCTGTGCCTGCACATGCAGCGCGCGGCGCGCAATCTCGCGCGCATCTTCGACGATGTGCTGCGTCCGCTGGATCTCACCAACGGCCAGTTTTCGCTGTTGATGTCGCTGAACCGGCCGCAGCCGGCCGCGATGAAATCGGTCGCGTCATTGCTCGCGATGGACCGCACCACGCTGACCGCCGCGCTCAAGCCGCTCGAGCGGCGCGGGCTACTCACGATCACGCAGGATCCGGACGACAAGCGCAGCCGCCTGCTCCAACTCACGCCGGCCGGCCATCGATTGCTGGCCGAAGCGTTCCCGCTGTGGCAGCAGACGCACGCCGAGATCGAACGGCCGTTCGCGGCGGGTGAAGTCGATGTGCTGCGCGGGCAGTTGCGCGCGCTGTCGGAGGATCCGGCTACGCGCGACTGACGCGGCGCGCCATGCGCGTCACTTCCGCGCCTTCTTCGGCATCAGCAGTTGCGCGAACTCCTGCAGGAAGCGCACGGGCCCGTGCGCGTGCAGCGCCTGCCCGCTGCTGAGCGCGCCGTCGATGACGGTCGCGAGCCGCAGCGCGTAGGTTTCCGGTTCGTCGATCCGCATCGCGCTGGCCAGCTCCGTCAGCCGGCGCCGCAATTCCTGCTTGTGCGCGACGGCGACCTTGCGGGCCGGATGATTGCCGTCTGCATACTCGGCGGCGATGTTGATCTGCGGACAGCCGCGATAACCGGGGCGCTCGATGCGCTCGCCGATCCACTGCAGCTGCGCATCCAGCTCCTCGCGCGGCGTGCGCCGGTATTGCGCGGCCACCGCGTCCCAGTGCGCCCAGAAATCCGCATCCTCGCGCAGCAGGAACGCCTCGATCAGGTCGTCTTTCGTCGCGAAGTGCCGATACAGGCTCGTCTTCGCGACGCCCGCCCGCGCGACGATCAGGTCCACCCCGACCGCCCGCGTCCCTTCCTGGTAGAACAGCGCGCTCGCCGTTTGCAGAATGCGTTCGCGCGTATCGGGCGCGCTCCCGTTCGTGTCCGTTCCCTTTTTCATCCAAGCCCGGCCGCCGAGGCCGCCTGTCCCGCGAAAGTGCGTTCGATGATAGCACCCGGAAGTTGACTGCGCTACAGGTCTGTACTATAAAACAGACCGATCTGTATCGGAGCTGATCATGGACGATCGAATGACGGTTGCAGTGTATGGCGCCACGGGTCACACGGGGCGGTTCGTCGTGGCCGAGCTGGAACGGCGCGGCCTCGGCGCGATCCGCATCGGGCGCGATGCCGCGCGCCTCGCGCAAGGCGGACCCGACGCGCCGCCGTGGCGCGTCGCCTCGGTCGATGATCCGGCCGCGCTCGACGCCGCATTGCGCGGCGCGCATGCGGTGATCAACTGCGCGGGCCCGTACCTCGATACCGCGCTACCGCTCGCCGATGCGGCGTTGCGGGCAGGCATCCCGTATCTCGACCTGACGGCCGAGCAGCCGTCGGTCCAGGCGCTGACCGACCAGCGCGACGCCCGCGCACGCATCGCCGGCGTGACGCTCGTGCCGGCCGCCGCGTTCTACGGCGGCCTGGCCGACCTGCTCGTCACGGCGATCGTCGAGCCACGCGAGCCGATCGAGCGCGTCGACGTCGCGACCGGTCTCGACAGCTGGCATCCGACGCGCGGCACGCGTGTGACCGGCGAGCGCAATCATGCGATCCGGCTGATCCGGAAGGACGGCAAGCCGACCGCGGTGCCGTCGACGCCACGTGAACGCAGGTGGCCGTTCCCGTCGCCGCTCGGCGACGTCGACGTCACGCTGCTGCCGTTTTCGGAAGTGATGACACTCGCGCGTCATCTGCGCATCGATACGATCGAATCCTGGCTCGCGACGCGCGCGCTGCGCGACGTGCGCGATGCCGGCACGCCGCCGCCGCGGCCGGTCGACACGCTCGGCCGCTCCGCGCAGCAATTCGCGATGGACGTGATCGTCGTGCAGAACGGCAGCACGCATCGCGCGACCGCGTCGGGACGCGACATCTATGCGGTCAGCGCACCGATCATCGTCGAGGCGACGGTCCGCTTGCTGAGCGGCAACGCGTTGACGTCGGGCGGCGTGCGCAGCCTCGGCGAACTGTTCGATGCACGCGATTTCCTCGCGGCACTCGACACGGTCGCCGTATCGTTCGATAAGAACACCGATCGAAATTTCAACCGGAGGAACGAGCATGAGCCGCAATAGCAAGGAGAAAGCCGCGTATTTCCGTTCGCTTCATCGCGCGGGCCAGCCGCTCGCGTTGTTCAACGTGTGGGACGCCGGCAGCGCGCGCACGGTGGCCGACGCGGGCGGCGTCGCGCTGGCGACCGGCAGCTGGTCGGTCGCGGCGGCCAACGGTTTCGTCGACGGCGAGCAGATGCCGAAAGCGCTCGTGATGGAAGTGCTCGCGCGGATCGCGCAGGCGACCGACCTGCCCGTCACCGTCGATCTCGAAAGCGGGTATGGCGAGCGGCTGGAGGATGTCGCGGACACGATCGCGCGCAGCATCGAGGCCGGCGCGATCGGCTGCAATCTCGAGGACAGTTTTCCGGCGACGGGCGAGCTGCGCACCGTCGACGCTGCGGCGGCGCGTCTCGCGGCGGCGCGGCAGGCGGCCGACCGCGCGGAGATCGGCTACTTCATCAACGCGCGCACCGACGTGTTCTTCAAGGCCGCGGCCGACACGCACGACGAGCGTTTGCTCGACGACGTGCTGACGCGCGCGCATGCGTACGCGGAGGCCGGCGCCGACGGCCTGTTCGTGCCGGGGCTGCAGTCGCCGGCGCTGATTCGTGCGCTGACGGCCGCGTCGCCGCTGCCCGTGAACATCATGCGCGTCGCGCAAACGCCGACGCTGGCCGAACTCGCGTCATACGGCGTCTCGCGCATCAGCCACGGGCCGTACCCTTACCTGCAGGCGATGAAGGCACTTGCGGCGGTGGTCAGGCAGGACGGCTGATCGGCCGCTGAACGTCGCATGAAGCAAACAGCGGGCGCGCCGCAACAAGCAGCGTGCCCGCGCCGATCACTTCATCCTGACACGCCGGCTTCTCGACGGTCCGAACGGCAGGCCGATCCACGCTCGCGTCGATCGGCCCGCATGCACCTCACTCGGCCAGCACCGGCGCCACGCCCACCCGCTTCGGCACGCCGGTCACGATCGTCGCGACCGCCACGGCCAGCACCGCGGCCGCGCCCAGGAACACGCCGCCCGCGCCGTTCGCGTCGAACACGACGCCGCCAGCCGCCGCGCCCGTCGCGATCGCGAGCTGAATCGCAGCGACGATCAGCCCGCCCGCGCTCTCGGCCTCATCGGGCACGGTGCGCGTGACCCACGTCGACCATGCGACCGGCACGCCGCCGAACGCCATCCCCCACAACGCGACGAGCACCGCGTCGATCATCGGTGCGCGGCCGAGCGCGACGAGCGCGACGCCGAGCACGACCATCAGCGCGGGCATCCCGATCAGCATCGGCCGCAGTCGATGCTCGAGCACGCGGCCCGCGAGCGACGTGCCGACGAAGTTCGCGATCCCGTAGCCGAGCAGGATCGCCGACAGCCCGTTCACGCCGACACCGGCAACCTGTTCGAGGAACGGCCGCAGATACGTGAAGAACGCGAAATGCCCGGTGAACACGAGGATCGTCGCAAACATCCCGAGGCCGACGGTCGGCCGGCGCAGCACGTCGACGAGCGTGCGTAGCCGCGTCGTGCCGCTCGGCGGCATCGACGGCAGCGTCATCACCTGCGACGCGAACGCGAGACCGCCGAGCCCGGCCGCGATCAGGAACACGTTGCGCCAGCCGATCAGGTGCCCGAAATAACTGCCCATCGGCGCGGACGCGATCGTCGCGACCGCCACGCCGCTGAAGATGATCGACAGCGCGCGCGGCACCATCGCGGTCGGCACGAGCCGCATCGCGGTGGCGGTCGCCATCGTCCAGAAGCCGCCGAGCGCGACGCCGAGCACGACGCGGCCGATCAGCAGCGTCGTCAGGTTGGGTGCGAACGCGACCGCGAGATTGGACGCGACGAGCAGCATCGAGAACACGAGGAGCACGCGCCGGCGGTCGATCGTGCGCGTCAGCGCCGAGATCAACAGGCTCGTGACGAGCGCGACCGTCGCGGTGGCCGTGACGGCCTGGCCGGCCACGCCTTCGGTCACGCCGAGGCTGTCGGCCATCGGCGTGAGCAGGCTCGCGGGCAGGAATTCGGCGGTGACGAGACCGAACACGCCGAATGTCATCGCGAAGACGGCGCCCCAGGCCGGCTCGCGGGGGGCCGCCGTGGTGGCGGCAGAGGAGATTCCTGGATTCATGCGTCGTTCCGAGTCGTATAGGGAAAATACTGATGACGACGTATCGTAAGGAACGGCGGCAGGACGGTCTATGACATACAATCCGTTCTTGTTGATCGATCGTCCGAATTTCGCGATGTCCGAGCCTCTGCTTCCTCCCGTCCCCGACGTGCACGACCTCGTCAGCGAACTGCTGCTGGGGATGCGCCTGAGCGGCGTGCAATATCGCCGCATCCAGGTGCCGCGGCCGTTCGGGCTGAGTTTCGGCCATGCGCCGGGCCGCGCGCAGTTCCATTTCGTCGGGCGCGGGCCCGTGCTGCTGCGCGACGCGGACGGCACGACGATGCGGCTCGAGGCGGGCGACGCGATCCTGCTGCCGCACGGCCGCACGCACGCGCTGGTGTCCGATCCGGATGCGCCGTGCCGCGAGATCGGCGGGTTCGAGGTCGCGAAGATCTGCGACACGGTCGCGTCGGTGGGCGCGACGTCGTGCGCCGCGACGGAGCCGGCCGCCGGCGACGCGCTGATCTTCAGCGCGTGCATGGAGCTCGATCTCGGCGGCATGCAGCCGCTCGTCGGGACGATGCCCGAATTCATGCACGTCGGCACGCTGCTCGCGCGCTACCCGGAAATCCGTCCGATGCTCGACGCGATGGAACGCGAATCGTGCTCCGAGCGCGCGGGCTTCGCGGGCATCCTCGCGCGGCTCGCGGACGTGGTCGCCGCGTTCATCGTGCGCGGCTGGGTCGAATGCGGATGCGGCGACGCGACGGGCTGGGTGCAGGCGCTGCGCGAGCCGAAGCTCGGCCGTGCGATCGTCGCGCTGCATCGCGATCCGGGGCGCAACTGGGGCGTCGCGGAACTCGCCGCCGAAGCGGGCGTGTCGCGCTCGGTATTCGCCGAGCGATTTCTCGCGGCCACCGGGATGACGCCGGTGCGCTACCTGACCGAGCTGCGGATGCGGCTCGCCGCGCAGTGGATCGCACGCGAGGGCGAGCCGATCGAAGCGGTGGCATACCGGCTCGGCTATGGGTCGCTCGCGGCGTTCAGCCGCGCGTTCAAGCGCGTGGTCGGCCGGCCGCCGGGTGCGGTGCGTGCCGAAGGCGACACGCACGCCGACGTGTGACGTGTAACGCTTCGCATGCAGCGCAGGGCCAAGCGAACGCCTGCCGAGTCATGCCGGCATCGCTCGATCCACCGTCGCCCGTGACGCTTACGCTCAATCGCTGTGCGCGTCGAGCTTGTCCACCAGCGCCGTCGCGCACTCCACGGCCAGTGCCGCGCACTGTTGCGCATCCACCGGCTCGCCGTTCGTCATCGCGCCCTGCACGATCCGGCCCAGCAATTCCTTCGCCAGGTCGGCGATCTCGTGTTCCCGTTCCGTCATGATGTTCCTCCCGTGCGTCGGCCGATGGCGGCGACGCGCTCACTTCCCCTCCCCGCTCAATGCCCTTTCGCCCGCACGACGATCTGCGCCTGCGTGTCGCGTTCGATGCGTTCGAGCGACGCGCGCAGCGCCGTGAACTCGTCGGGCGTGCAGACCTGGCGGCCGAATTCGGCCTTCATCCGCCGCGTGACCTGCACGACCCGCGTGGCCGCATCGAATACGTAATGCGACGCGAAGTCGACGAAGCGGTCGTGCACGGCCGCATCGGCCGGCAGGTCGGTCACCGCGACGTCGGCCGGCAGCGTGATCTGGCCGGTCTCCTCGAAACTGCCGCCGATGCACGTCCACGGCTGCGTGCGCGCGGGTTCGGCCAGCCAGCCTTCGACCTGTGTCGCGATGCCGCCCGTGAGGCTCGACAGCACGGGCACGGCAGTCGTGCCGTCGGGCCACACGACGTGATCGAGCGTGCCGGCATACGTCACGTCGAACGGGCCGCCGGTCGCGCGGCGATCGCTCGTCGTGATCCGCGCGTGACCGCGCAGCCCGCTTTGCCGCAAGCGTTCGTTCGCGAGCTGCCGGATGCGGTCGGGCGCCGCGCGGCGAAACAGCGTGCGTTCGAGCTCGGCGGTCCAGCCGTCGTCCTCGACGAGCGCGTGAAACCCCGAGGCGCCCGGTTGCGCGGCATCGATCGCCACGCGCGCGGTGCGACGCTTCGGCTGCGTGGCGGGCGTGCGCGACAGCACGCCGGTATCGACGAGCAAAGCCGGCCGATCCATCACGATCGGCGGCAGGTAGCCGAACGCAATGCCGGCCGTCGTGGTGTCGGCGTAGAGGCCGAGATCGGGCAGCCACGTGATCGCGTGATTGATCGCGCCGCCGCCGTAACCGGGCACCGACGGCAGCGTGTACACGGAGCCGAGATTGATCAGCACCGGTTCGCTGCGGATACCGACCGCCGCGAGCAACGCGCCGAACAGCGCGACGTGGTCCTTGCAGTCGCCGTAGCGGTTGCGCAGGATGTCGGTCACGCGATGCGGCGCGGCGGCCGTCTCGCCGAGAAAGAGCGCGACGTAGCGCACGTTCGCCTGCACCCAGTCGTACAGGATGCGCGCCTTGTCGTGCGGATCGGCGGCGTCGGCGGTGAGCGCGCGTGCGAGCTGCACGACAGCCGGATCGTTCGCGCCCGGGTCGACGGCCGCGTTGCGGTAGCGCGCGGCGAACGCCGCATAGTCGGGCAGCGTGGACACCACGAGCCGGTCGCCGTAGGTCGGGTAACCGACCGCGCCGCTCTCGATGCGCTCGTACGGGCCGTGCCGGTAGTCGAATTCGTAGCGCGTGCGGCCGTTCGCAGTTACCGGCGGCAGCGCGACGTAGCCGCGCGCGTCCGCGTGCAGCGTCATGTCGGCCGGCACGTCGAAGATCAGCCGCTGGTGCTCCACCGGCTCGCGCGACGGCTCGACGTAGTAGCCGAAGTAACCCGCGTTGACCGGCCTCGTGCGCGACTTGCGGAATGCGATGCGCGTGCCCGACCCGGCCTCGACACCCGGAAACACGACGGTGCGCAGCAACCCGTCCTGGAACGTCGGCGCGCCGGCCGAACGCGGCTCCTGGACGTCGCGGATGCCGTCGGAGCCGACCGGATGCGCGACGCCGTCGCGATCGATCGTCTCGGCCGCGAGCAGGTCGACCTTCTCCAGGTTCTTGTCGAACCACACGTAGCGCTGCGCGACCGCGTCGATGCCGTTCGCGTTGTTCGCGCGCAATGTCGAATCGTCGTGCTCGTCGAGCGAACCGTCGTGCTGGATCACGAATTCGTGGACATCGCTGACGAGCGTGACGGGCGCTTCGTCGGCCACGTCGTTCGCTCCGTCCACGGTTGGCCCCGCGCCCGGCGTCGCACCGCCGGCGTTCGACGCGCCGAACGCGGCGGCACATGCCAGCATCCAGCCGGCCAGGCCGGCAGAAAAGCGCACCACATCGCACCTCGTCGCGGTTCACGGACAGCACGGTCGCGCAGCGCACACGCGCGACCGCGCCCCGCTCGTGTCGGCCAGTGTGGGCGCCGCATCCGCACGCGTCAAGCCGGTGCACGCCGACCTACAATGAAACATGGAAGCGTCATCGCGTGCGGCCGCCGGCATCCGCTCGATCGCCGAACGACGGCGATGGATCGCCCGCTCGCGACGAGGAGGCACCATGGAAACCGGGATCGTGGAAGTCGTCGTGCTGCTGGCGTTCGTCGCGCTCGCCGTGCTGTTCTTCATCAAGCGTCCGGGGCGCGACCGGCTGAGGGCCAAATTCCATCATCCGCCGCTGCGGCGGCCCAACCGCCCGCATCGGCATCATCAACCCTGACGGCTGCCGCCGGCAGTCGCTCACGCGCTTTCCGCGCCGCCGCTACCCGACGTTCATCGGCAGCAGCACCATCTGCTTGCCCTCGACATGCAGGCGCGCCTGCAACTCGACCGGCGTCTGGTTGTGCAACCACGCGGTCAGGAAATTCACGCGTCGGAAGATCAGCTTGCTCGCGAAGCACACGGCGTTCGGATAGTCATCGAGCGTCGACGACGCGAGGTTCATGAATTCCACGACGGGATTCGTGCCGAACGCGATCCGGTAGTCGGCGGCGATGCCGTTGCGGCGACAGTGCGCGACGTAGTATTCGAGCGCTTCGGTGATCGAGTGACGCAGCCGTTCGAGATGTTCGTGCCCGTCGTACGCCTTAGCATCGACCTCACCGACCGCGAGGAAGATCACGTTGCGGAAATGCCCGGGAAACAGCCGGTTGACCCACAGCAGCGCGTGCATGCTCGCGCCGCGATGCTTGCCGACCAGCAGCACGGCCGTCGGTTGCGATGGATCGGGCTTGCCGGGCGCGGTCGCTTCGTCGACTTCCGGCGGCGCCCCCGAGAACAGCGCGTCCTCCTTCGCGAGCTGCGCGCGCGTGTACGCGTAGTGGCGGTTGATCATGAAGCACAGCGCGATCACCGCGCTCGTCACGAGCACCGTGAGCCAACCGCCGGCCGTGAACTTCTCGACCAGCGTAATGACGAGCACGGTCGCCGTCACGGTCAACCCGAGCGCGGACAGGAAGAAATGCTTGAACCAGCCGCGCTCGCTGCGATGGCGCCACCAATACGTGCATAGCCCGAGCAGCGACATGCTGAACGTGAGGAACACGTTGATGCTGTACAGCACGACGAGCACGTCGACGCTGCCGTGCGTCCACAGCAGGATCAGCAGACTCGACAATCCGACCACGATGATGCCGTTCTGCCGCACGAGGCGCGTCGACAGGTCGCGGAAATGGCGCGGCACCCAGGAATCCGACGCCATGTTCGACAGCACGGCCGGGCCGTCGAGAAAGCCCGCCTGCGCGCCGATCATCAGCAGCCCGGCCTCGAACGCGAGCACGGCCGCGAGCAGCGCATGCCGCGCGAACGCCGAGCCGAGCCCGAGATGGTCGATCACGCTGCCGAACACGACCGCGTTGAGCGTCTCGCCTTCGACGGGCCGCGCGTGCCACAGCATGTACAGCAGGATGATGCCGCCGGCCGTGAACGCGAGCGACGTCGACATGTACCACATCGTCACCTTGCCGTTCGGCACGCGCGGATCGGCGAGCATGTTCACGTTGTTCGACACGGCCTCGAGGCCCGTATAGGTGCCGCCGCCGAGCGAGAACGCACGCATCAGCAACGCGAGCATCACGAACACGCCGAGCGACTGCGACATCCCGTGCGCCTCGTGCACCGCATCGGGCACGATCGTCGCGAGGTTGCTGCCATGCACGGCGACGCCATACACGATCAGCCCGAAATGCAGGACAACGAAGCCGATGAAGATCGGCAGCAGCACCATGATCGATTCGCGCATCCCGCGGAAATTGAGCCCCGTCATCAGCAGGATCAGCACGATCTCGGTCGTGAGCTTGAACACCTGCGCACTGACCGGCAGCAGGCTGAAGAACGCGTCGACGCCGCTCGCGAGCGACGTCGCGACGGTCAGCACGTAGTCGACCAGCAGCGCGGCACCCGAGACGAGCCCCGGCTTCGACCCGAGCAGCGACGTCGCGACGCGATAGCCGCCGCCGCCGGTCGGGAACAGCTCGATCACCTGGTTGTAGCCGAGCGCGATGATGAACACGGTCGCCGCGGTCGCGAGCGCAAGAAACAGCGCGAGCGGCGTGTGGTGCGCGAGCGCGAGGAACGCCTCTTCCGGGCCGTAGCACGACGACGACAACCCGTCGGCGCCGAGCCCGACCCAGGCCAGCAACGGCGTCACGGCGATCGCATGGCGCGTGCGCGGATCGAGCGGGTCCAGCGGCTTTCCGATCACGAGCTGCCACATCTTCTGGAATGCGGTCATGGTCCCCTCCCGGAAGGCCCGGCGCAGCGGCGTCATCCTCTAAAGCTAGCCGACGCCCGGCCGCCGCACCAGTCCGCACATTCCATGAGACGCGACCGACGGCACCGCGCCGCTTTCAACGCGTAAGCGACCGGCATGTCGCGCCGCCCCACGGGCCGCATACGCACCGACTGCCCTCACCGCCTCCGCACACCCGGACGCGGGCCCCTTCCCCGCCTTCCCCATCGCCGTCCTCCCGCCGAGCGATCACCTCGATCGTGTCATTCGCATCGTTCGCTTGCTTAGCCCGGTTCGCGCCGAACGCGCTGCCCGCTCGCGTCCCGTTCATGCGCTTTTCCGCGCAATTCGGCTTCTATGCGCGCGCAACAATGGCGGTGCCTCGCGGCCGGCGCCGTCCGGGGGCAGGTTTCCACGACGCCGGCCGCGGCGGTTCTTGAAAACCACATCTCACGAGGACATACCATGCAACTCCAATCCCATCCGGCGTGCCGTCCGTTTTACGAAGCAGGCGAACTCACGCAGCTGACCGCGTTCTACGAAGAAGGCCGCAACGTCATGTGGATGATGCTGCGATCGGAGCCGCGGCCGTGCTTCAACCAGCAACTCGTCACCGACATCATCCATCTCGCGCGCGTCGCACGCGACTCGGGCCTGCCGTTCGACTTCTGGGTGACGGGCTCGCTCGTCCCCGAGCTGTTCAACGTCGGCGGCGACCTGAGCTTCTTCGTCGACGCGATCCGCAGCGGCCGCCGCGACCAGCTGATGGCCTACGCGCGCTCGTGCATCGACGGCGTGTTCGAGATCTACACCGGCTTCGGCACCGGGGCGATCTCGATCGCGATGGTCGAGGGCAGCGCGCTGGGCGGCGGCTTCGAGGCCGCCCTCGCGCACCACTACATGCTCGCGCAGAAGGGCGTGAAACTCGGCTTTCCCGAGATCGCGTTCAACCTGTTCCCGGGCATGGGCGGCTATTCGCTGGTCGCGCGCAAGGCGGACCGAGGGCTCGCGGAATCGCTGATCTCGTCCGGCGAGCCGCATGCGGCCGAGTGGTACGAGGATCGCGGGCTGGTCGACCAGACGTTCGACGCGGGCGACGCATACCTCGCGACGCGCACCTTCATCGACGTGATGAAGCCGAAGCTGAACGGCATCCGCGCGATGCTGCGCGCACGCGAGCGCGTGTTCCATCTCACGCGTTCCGAGCTGATGGACATCACCGAGCAATGGGTTCACGCGGCGTTCACGATCGAGCCGAAGGATCTCGCGTACATGGAACGTCTGGTGATGCTGCAGAACCGGCGCGTGTCGAAGCTGCGCACGGTGTGATGTGAGCGAAGCGCCGCCGCGAAACCGGCGGCGCCCGTCATGCGGTGGGGCTCAGGCGATCAGCCTGAGCTTTCTCGTTTCCGCGAGCCAGGCCTCGAACGCCTGGGCCGGCATCGGCCGCGCGAAGTAGAACCCTTGCGCGTGATCGACGTTGATCTGCTTCAGGAATTCGGCTTCCGCGTGCGTCTCGACGCCTTCGGCGACCACCGAGAAACTCAGCGCCTTCGCGAGGGACACGACCGAGCGCACCAGCGCCTGCGAGCGCGGGTTGCGGTCGATGCCCGTGATGAAGGTGCGATCGAGCTTGATCGAATCGAGCGGCAGCCGCGACAGTTGCGACAGCGACGAATAGCCGGTGCCGAAATCGTCGAGGTGAATCTCCGCGCCGAGCTGGCGGAACTGCTTCATCAGCTCGTGCGCCGATTCCTCGTCCTCGATGAAGCTGCTTTCGGTGAGTTCGATGTCGACGAGGCTCGGCTTCAGCCCCGCGCCGTCGAGAATCGTCGCGAACTGGTCGACGATGTTCATGTCCTGCAACTGCCGCGCCGACACGTTCACCGCGATCCGCACGCCGAGCCCCTTCGCTTTCCACGCGGCGGCCTGCGCGGCCGCGGTGCGCATCACCCAGCGGCCGAGCGGCGCGATCAGCCCCGACTCCTCCGCGAAACGGATGAACTCGATCGGCGCGACAATTCCGCGATCCGGCGACTGCCAGCGGATCAGCGCCTCGACGCTGTGCACGTCGCCGGTCGCGATGTCGATGACCGGCTGGTAATGCAGCACGAACTGCTCGTCCTCGAGCGCCTTGCGCAGGTTGGTGTCGAGCCACATGTACTTCGCGACCTTCTGGTTCATCTCCAGCGAGAACACGCGGTACGTATGCTTGCCCTCTTCCTTCGCGACGTACATCGCGGTGTCGGCGCTGCGGATCAGCGTTTCGAGCGAATCGCCATGCTGCGGATACATCGCGATGCCGATCGAGCAGCTCGTGTAGACCTCCACCAGCCCGAGGTGGATCGGCGTACGCAGCCGCTCGAGGATGATCTGCGCGGTCGCCTCGAGCAGCGGCCGCGTGCCGTGCTCGAACAGCACCAGGAATTCGTCGCCGCCGAGCCGCGCGAGCGTCGCGCCGGACGGCAGGCAGCCGCCGATGACCGCGGACACGTCCTGCAGCAGGCGGTCGCCGGTGATGTGCCCGTAGTGGTCGTTGACGCGCTTGAAGTTGTCGAGATCGAGGAACAGGATGCCGACCTGGCCGCGCACGTCGGTGCGGTCCGCGGCCAGCGCGACACGGATGCGCTCGCTGATTGCGTGACGGTTCGGCAAGCCGGTCAGCACGTCGGTATTCGCGAGCTCGGTGAGCCGCTGCTGCGCGTTGCGCTCCTCGGTGACGTCGATACCCGAGCAGATCAGGAACTGCTCGTCGACGCCGCTGCCGCTCTGCACGAACTTGTTGCGGAACTGGAACAGGCGCGGGCCGTTGACCGTGTTGATGTAGCGCTCGACCGCGAACGAACGGTTGCTCGCGAAAAAGCCGGTGATGTTGGTGCGCGACTGCGCGCCCTGCTCGGGGCTCATGAACAGCTCGAACGCGCTGCGGCCGATCACGTCGACCTCGCGCTTGCCCGTCACTTCCTCGCACAGACGGTTGAAGCGCTGCACCATGCCGTTGCGGTCGAGGATCACGACGAGCGAATTCACTTCGGACACGACTTGCTCGGCGAATGCGAGCCCGTGCGCGAGGTCGCTCGCGACGGAGGCGGTATCGGAATAGGCGGAGGCCGTGCCGGCCCAATTGGCGGTATCGACCTTCCTGCCGACCAGATGGAGGCTGACCGGATCGCCGAACAGCGAGAGTTCGAGCACGAGGTGCGACGTGACGCCGGTGAGCACGCGGATCCGCGCGGCCTGCTCGCTGGTCAGTGCCACCGCGACATTGGTCAGGCCGCGGACGGCGGCCAGTTCGAGTGCATTGCTGTCGCTGCCGAGACGCCAGCATGGGCTACGCGTACCGAGATGCGCTTCGAGCACGGCGCTATCGTTTTCGTCATCCATGGACACGCCCCGATCCAGAAAAAACGCACAGTGTAGACGGAGCCGAGCCGGCCGCCGCCGATCCCCGGGCGCGCTGCAAGCGTACCCGGCGGGGCAGTCGTGATGACTGTGCCAGCGGCCCTCGTTCCGTACTTGTTTCCAACCAATGCGAACCGGCGTTCGCGCATGTCGCGCGCAGGTTTCCAAGCGAATGATGGAAGCCATCTTATCAAATGACGAAGCGGATTGGCACTCACATTTAGAACGGAGTGTCAAGGAATCGCAACTCGATTGGCACGGAGGATTTTTCGTGATTGGCGGACCGCACGCGGGCGCCCGTAACGGCCCTGATCGGGGCCGGCGGATTCGGCGGTGCGCCTTTCCAGGCGGGCGTTTGCAGGAATCGACGGCGCCCGGCGGCGATCTGCCCCCGTCGGATTTCTGGCGGGGTCGGATCGTATTGGGCGGCACGCGGAATGGGGAATTTCCATTTCCATTCACGCCGGAATGCACGACTTTATTCCCATACTCGCTGCAATATCGGGCCGATTAGCGCGCGCGAATATATCGCCGCGTCGCGCAGGCATTGCGGCGGCATCTGATGGAACCGGTGCGATGACCCGGCCGCGACGCGCGAAAACCGTCCGGCGGGCACGCCGCCGCACCGCTTCCGCGCGTTGCATTGCACACATTCCGTTGCGTCGAGCCGCTCAGCCCGCCGCGCCGTAACCGCCGCCGCCCGGCGTTTCGACGACGAACACGTCGCCCGGCGCCATCTGCGCGCGGCCGACGTGCTCGAGCGTCTCGACCGTGCCGTCCGCCCGCTCGATCGTGTTGCGGCCGAGCGCGCCGGCCTCGCCGCCCGCCGCACCGAACGGCGCATGGATCCGGTTGTTCGACAGGATCGACGCGGTCATCGGCTCGAGGAAACGGATCCGCCGCACCGCGCCGTCGCCGCCGCGCCAGCGCCCGCCGCCGCCGGAACCCGCGCGCAGCCGATGCGAATCGAGCCGCACCGGGTAGCGCCACTCGAGCACCTCCGGATCGGTCAGCCGCGAGTTCGTCATGTGCGTCTGCACCGCGCCGACGCCCGCGAAACCGTCGCCCGCGCCGCTGCCGCCGGCGATGGTCTCGTAGTACTGGTAGCGATCGTTGCCGAATGTGAAGTTGTTCATCGTTCCCTGGCTCGATGCGACGCAGCCGAGCGCGCCGTACAGCGCGTTGGTGATCGCAGACGACGTCTCGACGTTGCCCGACACGACCGCCGCCGGATACTCGGGGTTCAGCATCGAACGCGCCGGCACGATCACCGTCAGCGGCTTCAGACAGCCGGCGTTCAACGGGATGTCGTCGCCGACCAGCGTACGGAACACGTACAGCACGGCAGCCATGCAGACGGCCTTCGGCGCGTTGAAGTTGTTGTCGAGCTGCGCGGACGTGCCGGTGAAGTCGATCTCCGCACGGCGCGCCGCGCGGTCGACGCGGATCGCGACGCGAATCTCCGCGCCGTTGTCGAGCCGATAGCGGTACGCGCCGTCCTGCAGCGCACCGATCACGCGCCGCACCGCCTCTTCCGCGTTGTCCTGCACGTGTCGCATGAACGCGAGCACGACGTCGCGGCCGAACTGCTCGACCATCCGCCGCAGTTCGTCGACGCCCTTCTGGTTCGCCGCGATCTGCGCGCGCAGGTCGGCCATGTTCTGTTCGACGTTGCGCGCCGGATAGCGGCCCGATGCGAGCAGCGCGCGCGTGTCGGCATCGCGCAGCGCGCCCGCCGACACGAGTTGCCAGTTGTCGATCAGCACGCCCTCCTCGTCGATGTGCGTCGAATCGGGCGGCATCGAGCCCGGCGTGGTGCCGCCGATGTCCGCGTGGTGGCCGCGCGAGCCGACGTAGAACAGCGGCGTGTCCGAGCCGTCCGCGAACACCGGCGTGATGACGGTCACGTCCGGCAGGTGCGTGCCGCCGTGATACGGGTCGTTCAGCATGAACACGTCGCCGTCGCGCATGCGGCCGCGGTTGCGCTCGATCACCGTGCGGATGCTCTCGCCCATCGAGCCCAGGTGCACGGGCATGTGCGGCGCGTTCGCGATCAGGTTGCCGTTTCCGTCGAAGATCGCGCACGAGAAGTCGAGCCGCTCCTTGATGTTGACCGAATACGCGGTGTTCTGCAGCCGCAGCCCCATCTGCTCGGCGATCGACATGAACAGGTTGTTGAAGATCTCGAGCCGTACCGGGTCGGCGTCGGTGCCGAGCGAGCGGCGCGTCGGCAGCGGCGTCGTGCGCGTCAGCACGAGGTTGCCCTGCGCGGTCATCCGCGCGCGCCAGCCGGGTTCGACGACGGTCGTGCCGTTCTTCTCCGCGACGATCGCGGGGCCGTCGATCGCGTCGCCGGCGAGCAGCGTGTCGCGCACGTACAGCGCCGCGTCGTGCCATTCGCCACCCGAATAGAAACGCACGGCGCTGTGCGCGTGCGGCGCCGCACCCTCGTCGCGCGGCTCGAGCGGTGCGATCTCGACCGGTGCATCGGAGCGGCCGATCGCCTCGACCGATGCGAGTTCGGCGACCAGCGGCGTGCCGGGCATCAGGAACGCGTAGCGTTGCCGGTACGCGGTTTCGAACGCCTGCTGCATCGCCGCGACGCTGCCGGCCGGCACGTCGAGCGCGGAATCCGTGCCCTGGTAGCGCAGGTGCACGCGGCGCTCGGTCGCGATGCGCGCCGGCGGCACGCCCTGTTCGAGCAACGCGCCGACCGCCTCGTCGGTCAGCCGGTCGAGCGCGGCATTCAGCGCCGGCAGCGATTCGTCGGACAACACGGCCTCCACCGCGCGCTCGCGCATCGCGGTCTGGTCGGCAAGCCCCATCCCGTAGGCGGACAGCACGCCCGCGAGCGGATGCGCGAACACCTGCGTCATCCCGAGCGCGTCGGCCACGCCGCACGCGTGCTGGCCGCCCGCGCCGCCGAACGTCGTCAGCACGTAGCGCGACACGTCGTGGCCGCGCTGCACCGAGATCTTCTTGATCGCGTTCGCCATGCTGCCGATCGCGATTTCCAGGAACCCTTCGGCCAGCGCCTCGGGCGTGTCGCGCCGCCCGGTCGCCGCGTGGATCTCGTCGGCGAGCGCCGCGAACTTCGCCGCCACACCGTCGCGGTCGAGCGGTTCGTCCGCGTGCGGGCCGAACACGCGCGGGAAGTGATCCGGCTGGATCTTGCCGAGCATCACGTTGCAGTCGGTCACCGTCAGCGGGCCGCCGCGCCGGTACGCGGCCGGCCCGGGGTTCGCGCCGGCCGATTCGGGCCCGACGCGCAGCCGCGCGCCGTCGAAACCGAGCACCGAGCCGCCGCCGGCCGCGACCGTATGGATGCTCATCATCGGCGCGCGCATCCGCACGCCGGCCACCTGCGTCTCGAACACGCGCTCGAATTCGCCGTTGTAGTGCGATACGTCGGTCGACGTGCCGCCCATGTCGAAGCCGATCACGCGCTCGAAGCCGGCCGCGCGCGCGGCGCGCACCATTCCGACGATGCCACCCGCCGGGCCGGACAGGATCGCGTCCTTGCCCTGGAACGCATCGGCGCGCGTCAGGCCGCCGCTGCTCTGCATGAACTGCAGGTTCACGCCGGGCATCTCGTGCGCGACCTGCTCGACGTAGCGGCGCAGGATCGGCGACAGGTACGCGTCGACCACGGTCGTGTCGCCGCGCGACACCATCTTCATCAGCGGCGACACCTCGTGCGACACCGACACCTGCGTGAAGCCGATCCGGCGCGCGAGGTCCGCCAGCGCGCGTTCGTGCGCGGTGTAGCGATAGCCGTGGATCAGCACGATGGCCAGCGCCTGCACACCCGAGTCGAACACGCGGCGCAACGCTGCTTCCGCGCGTTGCACGTCGAGCGGCACGACGATGTCGCCGTGCGCGCCGACCCGCTCGTCGATTTCGACGACGGTCTCGTACAGCGCATCGGGCAGCACGATGTCGAGATCGAACAGGCGCGGGCGGTTCTGGTATGCGATGCGCAGCACGTCGCGGAAGCCGCGCGTCGTCGCGAGCGCGGTGCGTTCGCCCTTGCGTTCGAGCAGCGCGTTGGTCGCGACCGTCGTGCCCATCTTCACCATGTCGACGCGTTCGGGCGTGATCGGCTCGCCGTCGGCGAGGCCGAGCAGGTGGCGGATGCCGGCCACGGCCGCATCGCGATACTGCTCGGGATTCTCCGACAGCAGCTTGTGCGTGACGAGCGAACCGTCGGGCCGGCGCGCGACGATGTCGGTGAAGGTGCCGCCGCGGTCGATCCAGAATTGCCAGCGCGCGGCGTCGGAGGAAACGGGGGAAGGTTGTCGGTCAGTCATGGCGATGAACTCGATGCGTCGTTGAAGCGAAGGACGAGCGCCGCCGCACGGCGCGCGTCGCGCGCCGCGTGAGGGCTTCGATGAAAAGGGAGCGGTAAAAAGGCGGCGGGCGGATGCCCGCTCAGGCGGCGTCGAGTTCGCGGCCGCGCGTTTCGGGCAGCGTCAGCGCGGCGACGATCACCACGCCGTATGCGGCGACCGCGAAGATGCCGATGCTCATGCCGAGCCCGTACTGCTTCGACAGCGCGCCGATCAGGAACGGAAACAGTGCGCCGATCGCGCGGCCGACGTTGTAGCAGAAGCCTTGGCCCGAGCCGCGCACGCGGGTCGGGAACAGTTCGGTGAGGAACGCGCCCATCCCGGAGAAGATGCCCGACGCGAAGAAACCGAGCGGGAAGCCGAGCCACAGCATCGACGCGTTGGTCAGGTTCAGCGACGTGTACGAGAACGCGATCACCATCGAGCCGAGCGCGAACAGGATGAAGTTCGGCTTGCGGCCGAGGCGGTCGGTCAGGTATGCGCTCGCCAGGTAGCCAACCCACGAGCCGAAGATGATCATCGCGAGATAGCCGCCGGTGCCCATCACGGTCAGGTGCCGCTCGGTCTTCAGGAACGTCGGCAGCCAGGTCGTGATCGCGTAGTAGCCGCCTTGCGCGCCGGTCGTCAGCAGCGCCGCGCGCAGCGTCGTCGACAGCAGCTTCGGCGCGAAGATTTCGGTGAGACGCGGCGCGTCGGCCACCTTCGCCTGCGTGGCCTTCTCCTTCTCGTAGACGTCGGGCTCCTTCACGTAGCGGCGGATCACGACCACCAGCAGCGCGGGCGCGAGGCCGACGAGGAACAGCGCGCGCCATGCCTGCTCGGCCGGCAGCACCGAGAACAGCAGCGCATACAGCAGCGCCGACAGCCCCCAGCCGATCGCCCAGCCCGACTGCACGAGGCCGACCGCCTTGCCGCGATCGCGCGCGCGGATCACTTCGCCGATCAGCACCGCGCCGGCCGTCCATTCGCCGCCGAAGCCGAAGCCCATCAGCGCGCGCGCCGCGAGCAGCTGGTGATAGTTCTGCGCGAGTCCGCACAGCGCGGTGAACACCGCGAACCACAGCACCGTCAGCTGCAGCGTGCGCACGCGGCCGATCCGGTCGGACAGGATCCCGGCGATCCAGCCGCCGAGCGCCGACGCGAGCAGCGTCATCGTGCCGATGAAGCCGGCGTCCGCGAGCGAGATGCCCCAGGTCGCGACGAGCGTCGGGATCACGAACGACAGCATCTGCGTGTCCATCCCGTCGAGCATGTAGCCGACCTTGCAGCTCCAGAACGCGCGGCGCTCGCGCGGTTGCGCGTCCGCATACCATCCGAACAGGCCGTTGCGCGCGGGGCCCGCGGGGTCGGCGGCGGGCGCCGCGAGGGTCTTGCTTTCCATGGTGAAGCTCCTGTCGAAATGTGCGGTCGAAACCGTGCGTGTGGTGCGTGGTGCGTGGTGCGTCGCGCTCGCGATCGTCGGGCCGCGGCTGCGCGCCGCCCTCCGGTCGGGCGGATCGTCTGCGGCGGCGGCGCGCCGCCGCGTCGGGGCCGGACCAGCGACCGCGCGGGCCGCCGGCGTCGGTCGGGTCAGAACACGGCCAGCGACGCGTTCGTGATGTCGGTCATCAGCATGTAGCCGGGCGTATGCGCGATCGCGAGCGGCAGCTTCGCTTCCATCAGCGCGGTTTGCGGCGTCACGCCGCACGCCCAGAACACCGGCAGCTCGTCGTCGCGCACCGTCACGGCGTCGCCGAAATCGGGGGCGCCGAGATCGGCGATGCCGAGTTCACGCGGATGGCCGATATGGACCGGCGCGCCATGTACGCCCGGAAACCGGCTCGTGATCTGCACCGCGCGGATCGCGTCGGCACCGCGCA
This sequence comes from Burkholderia sp. BCC1640, assembly GCF_902833125.1. Classification (NCBI taxonomy): domain Bacteria; kingdom Pseudomonadati; phylum Pseudomonadota; class Betaproteobacteria; order Burkholderiales; family Burkholderiaceae; genus Burkholderia; species Burkholderia sp. BCC1640. The sequence goes on from NZ_CADFEF010000001.1 coordinate 460,298, forward strand.
GCGGCCGCATCGACACGACCAGCTGCCCGCCGAAGATCCCCGCGCGGCGATTCGGAATCGACGTGCGATACATCGGCACGTTACGACCCTCCTCGATGTGGCGCAGCCCGATCCCTTCACGCGCCAGCATGTCCTCGAACGAGAACGAGCAGCCGATCGCGAACACGACGAAATCGTCGCGCCACAGCGCCTCGAGCGATTCGACCCGCTCGGTCAGGCGGCCGTCGCGGTATACGTTGTAGCTCGGCACGTCGGTGCGGATGTCGAGATCCTCGCCGAGCACGTCAAGCCGGAACGCGCCCGGTTCGCCGACGCCCAGCAGCGGGCACGCCTTCGGATTCGCCTGGCAGAAGCGCAGGAAATCGTGCGCGTACGCGTTCGGCAGGATCGCGAGGTTCGCTTGCGCGAACGGGCCGCACTGGCCGGCCGTCGGGCTGCGGAACGCGCCGTTGCGTACGGACTGGCGGAATTCGGAAGGTGTCATGATGGTCGTTGGCGGATCGGTATGTCGTCAGGTTGACGGTTGCGTCAGCGGATACGGCGAAGAATAGAAAAGAAAAAATTTTGTCGCCAACGAGTTTTTTTGCGCCGTGTGTATAGAATTTCTTTACACGGAACCGGGTTTTCCCCAGTCCCGTTCATTTTTTCAGCGGGGGAAGCTGCGCGCCCAACGCCTTGCCGACCGCCATGAACACGCGTTTCCTCGAAACCTTCGTCACGCTCGCGAAGCTGCGCAACTTCCGCACGACGGCCGCCGCGCTGCACGCGACGCCGGCCGCGATCTCGCAGCGCCTGAAGGCGCTCGAGGACGAATTGCAGACCGTGCTCGTCGATCGCGACAGCCGCGAGTTCCGGCTCACGCCGAACGGCGAATATCTGCTCGGCTATGCGAAGGCCGTCGTCGAGGCCACGCACGAACTGCAGGCCGCCGCCGCCGGCGAAAGCGCGCTGCGCGGCAAGCTGCGGCTCGGCGTGATCGAGACGGTCGTGCACAGCTGGCTGCCGCATTACCTGCGCCGCCTCGCCGCCGACTATCCGCAACTGGAGATCGACCTGACCGTCGACGTCAGCGTCGTGCTGCAGCGCCGGCTGATGGCCGGCGAGCTCGATCTGATCATCCGCGTGGAGGGCAGCGACGAGGCATCGGTCGTCTGCGACGCGCTCGCGAACTATCCGGTGCGCTGGATCGCGCGCGCCGGGCTGCTCCCGACCGCGCGCACGGGGCTCGCGCGGCAGGTGCTGCGCCAGCCGATCCTGACTTACGGGCGCGGCACCGCGCCCCACCGTGCGCTCGAGGACATCGTGCGCACGCTGGCGCACGCGCATGGCGTGCCGCTGTCGGAGACGCGCATCACCGGCTCGCCGTCGATCTCGGTGATCGTGCAGCTGGTGCGCGACGGCTTCGGCGTGGCGGCGATTCCGGTCCTGTTCGTCGATGCGTTGATCGCCAGCGGCGAGGTCGTCGAACTGCCGCTGCAGCCGTCGCCGCCGTCGATCGTCGTGTCGATGTCGCGGCGGGCGGATGCGCCGAAATTCGTGCACGGCGCGTCGATCGCGGCGCGGGCTGCGTGTCACGAGTATTGCGAGAAGAGCAACCGGTTGCTGGTCGAGGCGCTTTGAGGCGCTTTGAGGTGCTTTGAGGCGCTTTGAGGTGCTTTGAGGCGCTTTGAGGCGCTTTGAGGTGCTTTGAGGTGGTTCGACATCGCCGCGCGAATCGCCCACAATCGCGTTCGGCGCTTGTGACGCCCGCTTCGCTTCGTGAATGCCGGCATGGCCGTCAGGCATTCATCGTTTCGCACGCCCCTGCACGACAAGAAACAAGAAGGCAGACATGCAGACTCGCACCGCTTCCAACCCGTCCCTGAAACGCGCGCGCATCGTCGTCATCGCCGTGTATGTCGCGTCGCTGCTGCTGCCCGCGTTCGCCGAGCCGCCCAATGGGGCCGGTGCGGTGAGCTGGTGGCACGGCTACACGGTGCTCGCGCTCGGCTGGCTCGGAATACTCGACCTGCAGTTCGCATGGTTCGGCAATCCGCTGCTCGTCGCCGCGCTTGTCAAGCCGAACCGGATCGTGTCAGGGCTGCTCGGCGTCGTCGTGGTGCTCGCGCTCGCGTGGCACACGCTGCCGACCGACGCACGGGTCGAAACGATCCGCGATTTCGGATTCGGGTACTACCTGTGGATCGCGGCGATGGTCGGCGCGGCGGCATTGCCGTGGGTCGGTGAGCGCAAGATGAGAGGCGCTGTCGCGACGGGCGAGGTTTCCGTCGCGGCCGAAAACGGTGCCGCCGATGCGTCGCATGCCGGCACGGTGCCGATCCGCTCGATCGGCAAGCCGGGCGGATGGACCGTCACCGCGACCGACACGCAGATCAGTGCCGTCGACCCGCAAGGCGCGATACGCGGAATCGCGCTGTCCGCACTCGGCGCGGTGGCGATCGAGACCAACGACCAGGGGCCGTTCGTATCCGACGTGTGGTGGATGCTGTTCGACACGCGAAAGCAGCTTGCCTGCGCGTTCCCGCAGGACGCGGAAGGTGCGAAGGCGGCGGTCGATCGGCTGCTCGACCTGCCCGGCATCGATCATCGCAAGGTCATCGACGCGCAGACGTCGGTCCGGAACGCGATGTTCCCGATCTGGGCGCGCGCGACGCAGACGGACGCACCGCGCGACGTCGACCCGCAACGCGCAAACTGAACGATGCGTCGTCGACGCGATCGTCCGGGAAGTGCGCCATGCCGTACTTGTTCAAGACTCAGCCGGATATCGCGTACATCAGCACGACCGTCGCGCTTCCGTAGCCGACGCGAACCCGGCGGACCGCATCACGCGAGAGCGGCAAGTGTAAGGCACGCAGCGCGCGCCGTTGCAGCAGCGCCCGCACGCATTGCACGCGAGACGATAGCGGTCTACCACGGCCGTCGCACCGAGTCCTGGTAGCGCGTCAGAATGAAATGCGCGACGTCGTCCGAGTGATACGCGGCGACGAGTTGCGCGGCCCACGGCTTCGTGCGGTCGGCGTCGCGCACGGTCAGCACGTTCGCATACGGCGAGCGTGCATCCTCGAGATTGATGCTGTCGCGCGCCGGCTGCAGTCCCGCGCGCGCGGCGTCCTCGCTGTCCATCGCGACGAACACGGCCGAGTCGAGCGCCGCATGCAGCCGGTCACGGCGCAGGGCCACGAATTTCAGCGCAAGCCGGTTGCCCGTCACGTCGCGCAGCGTCGCATGCAGGCCGGCCTTTTCGCGCAGCGTCACGAGCGTGTCGTTCTGCAGCAGCACCAGCGCACGTGCCATCCCGCGAGGATCGGCCGGGATCGCGACCGTCGCACCGGGCTGCAAATCGTTCAGATTCCTTAGCTTGCGCGAATAGAGTGCCATCGGCAACGTGACGGTCGGCGCGACAGCGGTCAGTGCATAGCCTTTCGCCGTGCGCGTCGCGGCAAGGCGCTGCGCGTCCTCGAAGCTCGCCGCATCGATCGTGCCGTCCGCGAGCACGGCATCGATGCGCGACGCGTCGTCGAATTCGACGACGTCGACACGCAGCCCGCGCTTGGCCGCGACGCGTTTCACCTCGTCGAGGATGTCCGCGTGCACGCCGCGCGTCACGCCGACACGTACCGCCGGCGCGGCGGATTCGGCGGCGGCCCCGGCCGGATGAGCGAGGCCGCACGCAACGGTCAGCGACACCGCAATGACACGCAGCGCCTGCTTCATGACGCATCCCTCGAAATCGTGCGGAACCCGATATGCGACGCGCCGAGATCGGCTTCCTGCTGTTCGCGCGACGACGCGCGATAGCGCACGCAGTAATCGCGCGAGCACAGGAACGAACCGCCCTTGATCACCATCGGCGTGTCGTGCCGCCGCGTCGGCGGCGCGACGGCCGCCGTGTCGCCGTTCGTGTGCGACTGATGCGGGCCCGTGTATGCATCTTTCGTCCATTCCCATGCGTTGCCGATCATGTCGTACAGGCGGAAGCCGTTCGCCGCGTAGCAGCCCACGGGCGCCAGCCCCGCGTGGCCGTCCTCGGCCGTATCGAGCACCGGAAACGCGCCCTGCCAGTAGTTCGCGGCCGGCTTGCCCTGCGCGTCGCGCGGCGCCGCGTCGAGCGATGCGTCGTCGCGACCGGCCTTGCCCGCATATTCCCATTCGGCTTCGGTCGGCAGATCGCGGCCGAGCCAGCGCGCATACGCGAGCGCGTCGCGCTGCGTGACAAGCGTGACGGGCAGGTTGCCGAGCCCGGCGACGCCGCTGCCGGGGCCGCGCGGCTGCCGCCACGATGCGCCCTTCACCCACGTCCACCACGCGAGGTCACGCGCGTTCAACTCGTCGCGCGTCGGCACATGAAACACCGCCGCGCCGCCTTGCTGCTCGGCCTCGGTCACGTAGCCGGTCGCCTGCACGAACGCGGCGAACTGCGCGATCGTCACGTCGGTCTGATCGATCCAGAAGCCGCCGACACGCGTCTTACCATCGCCGGCCGGACGCTCGTCCGCATAGCCGCGCGTGCTGCCGAACACGAACGCGCCGCCGCTCAGGTGCACCATCCCGGCCTTCGGGTCGTCGCGCCACTTCGCGGGCAGGCCCGAGTAGCGCTCGCACTGCCGTTCGGAGCCGAGCGGCGCGAGCGGACGGCCGCGATTCGCGTCGTCGAAGGCGCCGCCAGGCGACGCCGACGGGCTCGCATAGCCGACGGCGAACGCAGCCGCGAACAGCGTGGCCGCGAGCGCCGCGCCGAGTGTCCGGAAGCGGAACCGCATCGTGTCGCCCTCAGTAGTAACCGCGCGGACGCAGCGGCTCCACCCCGCCGACGTTGCTCATGTACGTCTTCCACTGGTCGACCAGCGTGCCGATCACCGACGGGTTTTGCGCGGACACGTCGGTCGTCTCGCCGCGGTCCGCCGCGAGGTCGTACAGCTGCCAGTGGCCATCGAGCGGCCCGAGCGGCGGCTCGGTCCACAACGCCTTCCAGCGGCCGTCGGCGCTGCGCAGGTACGCGCGGCCGTACGCTTCGTCGCCGAACGGCGTCGTATGCACTTCGCCCGTCGCCGAGCCGGTGAGCACCGGCAGCAGCGACTGCCCCGTCACCGGATAGACGTAGCGGTTGTTGTAGACGACCTTGCCCTTGTTCTGATCGACGCCCGTCAACGTGTTCACGAGCGGCGGCGCCGGCTGCGACGGCGGCGTGACGCCCGCGACCGCGAGGAAGGTCGCCGTGTTGTCGGTCACGTGCGTGAACGCACGCAGCGTCGGCAACTGCCGCGTCTGCCCCGGCAGACGCACGATCGTCGGCGTCGACACGCCGCCTTCGGCCGAATAACCCTTCGTGAGCCGGAACGGCGTCGCGCTCACTTCGGCCCAGCGCAGCCCGTACTGCAGCCGTTGCGCGTTCTGCTTGCCGTTGTCGGTGCCGAGCGTCGAATAGACCGGGTCCTGCCCGTTCGCGGTGTCGGTCGCCGTCGGGTCCGCGCCGGAGTCGATCGGCCAGCCTTCCGCGCCGTTGTCCGACTGGAACATGATGAATGTGTTGTCGTATTCGCCGATATCCTTCAAGTGCTGGATCAAGAGGCCGATGTTGTAGTCGAGGTTCTCGACCATCCCCGCATAGATCTCCATGTAGCGCGCCTGCGCACGGCGCTCGGCCGGGCTCAGGCTCGCCCACAGCTTGTCGACCTTGCCGGTGCCGTAGTCGCTGTAGCCGTCGGCGGCCGAATGCACGGCGCTGATGTACTTCGCGTTCGCGGTGCCGTTGTTCGCCGTGGCCAGCGATGCCGACGTCGTTTCCGGAAGGCCGTCAAATGGCTTGAAGTCGGTCGGGATCAGCCCGAGCGCCTTCTGTCGCGCGATCCGCGCGTTGCGGATCGCGTCGTAGCCGGCGTCGTACACGCCCGCATATTTGTGCAGCCACGGGTCCGGTACCTGCAGCGGCCAGTGCGGCGACGTGTAGGCCGCGTACGCGAAGAACGGCTTGCCGTCCCGCTTGTTCGAATCGATGTACGAGATCAGCTTCTGCGTATAGAAGTCGGTCGAATAGAACACGGCCGGACTGCCGCCCGCGCCGCCCGGTTGTCCGGGCTGGCCCGGCTGCACGTAGCTGCCGTCCTCCGTGTAGTTCGACGAGCCGGCCGGTTCGTGCGCGAAGTGGTTCGTCGCCGCGCCGGCGAGCAGCACGTAGCTGCGCTCGAAGCCCCACTGGTCCGGCGTCTGTCCGCTGCCCGTCGCGCTGCCGACGATCCCCGAACCGATGTGCCACTTGCCCGCGATATAAGTGTGATAGCCGGCGTCCTTCAGCAGTTGTGCGAACGATAGCGCGCGATCGTTCAGGTAGCCCTCGTAGCCCGGCAACCCGCGCCGCTCGTCGGTCGGCACGCCCATCGTGCCTTCGCCGACGAGGTGGTGATCGGTACCGGAAATCAGCATCGCGCGCGTGATCGCGCATACGGTGCCCGTGTGGTGGTTCGACAGAATGCGGCCCGACGCGACGAGCGCGTCAAGGTTCGGTGTACTGATCTCGCCGCCGAATGCATGGATGTCGGAATAGCCGAGATCGTCGGCCATGATGTACAGGATGTTCGGGCGCTTGGCCGCGGGCGTCGCATTGGCCTGCGGCGGCGGATCGCTGTCGACGCCGCCGCACGATGCGAGCGACAGCGCGCCGGCGATCGCGGCGCAAACGACACGGAAACGGAAGGCATGCAACGGCGACGCGGATTTTTTCATTTTGTCGAACGCACGATCTACGGATCGGCGATCTTAGCGTCGCCCGCTCGGCATCCAAAGTCGGATTCGTCACATGCTAACGGGAACGGGGAATATGCACGCCGGTCCTTGTTTTACGGCTCGCGCCGCACTGCTTGCGTTGCGTCAGCTGCGCCCGCCGAGGCTGCCGCCGCCGTCCACTGCGAGCACCTGCCCCGTGACGAACGCCGCATCGTCGGACAGCAGGAACGCGATCGCCGCGGCTACATCGTGCGGCGTGCCGAGGCGACGGGCGGGAATCGTCGCGAGTACCTTCCGCTCCGCGTCGCTCCCGACCGGACGCGTCTGGCGAAACAGCTCCGTTTCGATCGGGCCCGGCGCAACCGCGTTGACCGTCACGCCATGTTCGGCCAGTTCCAGCGCCCACGTGCGCGTGCAGCCGACGAGCGCGCTCTTCGCGGCCGAGTATGCGGTGCGATCGAGACTGCCGAAGATCGCCCGGCTGCATACGTTGACGATGCGGCCATGGCCGCGTGCCTTCATCGCGTCGGCGAAATGCTGCGTGATCTGGATCGCCGCGCGCACGTTCAGGTCGAACACCGCCTGCAGCGATGCGAAATCGACTTTGCCGAGCGGCTGCGGCAACGCGATGCCCGCATTGTTCACGATGCCGTCGACCTCGCTCGACGCGCCGATGCGTGCGAGCGTCGCGGCCGTGTGTTCGATGTCGGCGAGATCGCATGCGATCAGTTCGCCGGGAAAGTCGATGTCTTGTGCATGGCGCGCGAGACCGATGACGCGATGGCCGCGGTGCGCGAGCAGCGTGCTGGTGGCCAGGCCGATGCCGCGCGACGCGCCGGTAACGAGATAGGTACGGGATGACATGATTCGTGCCTCTGACGAAATAATCGAAGACGGCGCGATGCGCGCGCTCGCGCGGCACATTCACGATCCGCACCGATTGTGCGTCAGGTGGAGAAAACGCGTACGGTCGCCGTCGTTTGCGTCGACGACTCGATCGCGCGTCGTGGCTACGAAGCCTGAACGATACGCCGCGGCACGCGCTCGCCGTCCGCGTCGTCCGACGCCAGCATGCGCGGAATCTCGTCAACGAGCGCATCGATGACGACGCGCACCTTCATCGGCACGTTGCGCGACGCCGGGCGCACCGCGAACACTTCGGCGCCCGACACGCTGTCGCTGTCCATCACGAGCACGAGACGGCCGTCGCGCACGTACGGCGCCATCAGCCAGCACGGCAGCCACGCAAGGCCCGCGCCGGCCGCCGCCGCGTCGGCGATCGCCTGCAGGTCGTCGAATCGCAGGCGGCCTGCCGGGCGATGGTCGTGCACCGCGCCGTCCGCGCCGATGATTCGCCACGGCGTCGGCTGCCCGCCGCGCGAATACGCGATGCCGCCGTGCGACGCGAGTTCGTCGAGCCCCGACGGCCGGCCGTGACGATCGAGATAGGCAGGCGATGCGCAGATGCCCATGCGCTGCACCCCAAGCTTCCGGCCGACCAGCGCACTCGTGTCGGCCAGCGTGCCGATACGCACCGCAATGTCGAAGCCGTCGTTGACGAGATCGGCGATGCGATCGCTGAACGATACGTCGATTTCAAGCCGCGGATGACGCTCGACGAGGCGCCGCACGACGGGCGCCACGCATTGCCGGCCGAACAGCACGGGCACGCTGACCCGCACGCGGCCGGTCGGCTCGCGCCGGCCCGCGTCGAGTGCGGCTTCCGTCTCGCCGAGTTCGGCCAGCAACCGCCGACACTGCTCGTAATAGACGAGCCCCTCGTCGGTCAGGCCGAGCTGACGCGTCGTGCGCTGCAAGAGGCGCGCACCGAGCCGCTGTTCGAGCCGCGCGACGATCTTCGCAACAGCCGAGCGCGTCATGCCGAGGCGCAGCGCCGCCGCCGCGAAGCTGCCCGACTCCACGACGTCGACGAATTCGACGATGCCTCTCAATCGCTCGTCCATGCAGTTCCGCTCCGATGGAATGACAGGTTTGTGTCCGTGCCGGCGACAATCGTTGGCCGAATTCTCGCCAATGTGTCCCGCAGCGCAACACTATGATAGTCCCGTCCATCTCGAAAAAGGAGCCGACATGCACGCATGGCAAATCAAACCGGGGGACGGCATTGCCGGGCTCCGGCGCATCGACGCGACGCTTCGCCCGGTCGGGCCGACCGACGTCGTCGTGAAGATCCACTCGACCGCACTGAATTATCGCGACCTGATGTTCGCGCGCGGCGACTATCTCGGCATCGGCACCGACGCGCTGATACCCGTCGCCGACGGCGCCGGCGAAGTCGTCGAGACCGGTCGCGACGTCACGCGGTTCAAGCCGGGCGATCGCGTGATCAACACGTATTTCCCGCACTGGATCGACGGGCCGCCCACGCCGCCGAAGGTCTCGGGGTCGCCCGGCTCGCATTTCGACGGCGTGCTCGCCGCACGCTTCGTCTCCGACGAAACCGCGCTCGTCGGGATTCCTGCGCATCTCGACTACGACGAAGCGGCAACGCTGTCGTGCGCGGGCATTACCGCGTGGAATGCGCTGTTCGTCGACGGCGGGCTGAGACCGGGCGCGACGGTCGTGCTGCTCGGCACGGGCGGTGTTTCGATCATCGCGCTGCAGCTCGCGCATGCGGCCGGACTGCGCACGATCGTGACTTCGTCGAGCGATGCCAAGCTCGAACGCGTCCGCGCTCTCGGTGCGGACGCAACGATCAACTACCGCACGACGCCCGAATGGCAGCATGAAGTGCTGCGGCTCACCGACGGTGCGGGCGCGGATCTCGTCATCGAAGTCGGCGGACGCGATACGCTCGCGCGCTCGGTCGCCGCGACGAAAATGGGCGGCATCGTGTCGGTGATCGGCGGCCTCAGCAGCTTCGGCGGCCCGGAACTCGGGCTGCTGTCGCTGATTGGCGGCATTCGGAAACTGCACGGGATCATGGTCGGCAGCCGCGCAATGCTCGACGACGTCGTGCGGCTCGTCGACGCGAAACGGATCAAGCCGGTGGTCGATCGCGTGTTCGGTTTCGACGAAGCGCCGCAGGCCTATGCGTGTCTGCAGTCGGGTCAGCATTTCGGCAAGGTCGTGATTCGCGTCGCGTCGTAACGGATGAAGGCGGCGCACGCCGCCTTCTCCTCGCTGCACGCTTCGCGTCCGCCCCGCGCGCCGTCGTCAGAACATCTGGCGCAGGCCGATCGCGGCCCCGACGTTGTTGGTCCTGCCGATCTGGTCAACCTTGCCGGTGAGCCGGTTGGTGGCGCCCGGGTAGTCGGCCGCGAACGCGCCGTTGCCGCGTGCGAAATCGACCGTGCCGTATACCTCCGTGTGCTTCGACAGCGCATATTCGGCCAGCATGGTCGCCGAGTAATTGATCCCGGAGCCGAGCGTGCCGTCGAGCCGCTCCGCGTTGCGCGCGTGGCCGTAATAGCCGGCCACCGTGATCAGCAGCGGCGCGGTGGCCTGCCAGTTCGCGCCGACGTAGAACGTATCGTCGATGCGGTTCGGGCTGCCGCCGGCGAGCGTGGGCGCGCCGGCCTGCTGCATGTTGAAGTCCGTCGTGCCCGTCTTGTCCTGACCGTGCAGCCAGCCGGCCAGCAGGCGCACGGACGGCGTGACCTGATACGCGCCGCTCACGTGCAGGAAGTTCACCTTCGCGCCGTTGACCGCACTGCCGTTCACGGACGACACCGAGGTCTGCTGGTAGCCGGCGTTGATCGACGCGGGCCCTTGCGCGTAGGTCAGCTCGACACCGTATGTGCTGTCGAGGCCCATCGCGCCGGCATGATTGCCGAGCCCGTAGATCGCATCGATGCTGAAGCCGTTGTACGAGAACTTGTACTTCACCGAGTTCGGCACGGTCAGGTAATTGCCGATGCCGTTGTACGCCCAGCTGTCCTGCCAGTAGTCGCCGACGGTCATCGGATCGAACACGTCACCCATCGTGTCGTACAGCGGGGCGTACTGGTTGCCGAAGGTCAGCGAGCCGTACCGGTCGCTCGACAGGCCGACGTATGCCTGCCGGCTGAACAGCGTGTTCGCGACGTGCAGCTTGCCGTCGCCGAGCTCGAAGCCGTTCTCCAGACGAAAGATCGCCGACAGGCCGCCGCCGAGATCCTCGCTGCCGCGCAAGCCCCAGCGGCTGTGCGTTTCGGGGCCGACGGTCATTCCGATCAGGTCCTTGCCGTCGGGGCCGGCGTTCGTCTGATAACGGATCGCCGTATCGACGAGGCCATACAACGTGACGGAACTCTGCGCAAATGCGGACGACGCCGCTGTCAAGACGAATACCGCGCCGACACCACCGGATACGACGATGCGTTTCATGAAAGGCCTCCCTGAGCGATTGATTTTGTAAGCAGTCCGACAGCATTCGTGTCGGCCTGCCGGTATAGCGCTCGGGAGAATAATCGGTCATATTCGCGGCACCTATTGCTGCTTCCGGATTGGACCTTTCCAATACGCTCAACAATGATGGCGACGTGCAGTGCGCGATCGCCGGCCCGTGCAGAAACGATCGCGTCACGCGGTCGGCGGCTCAACGAAGCTGCACCATCCGGCGGCTGATCGCGAGCCATTCGCGAATCGCGCTCTCGCGCGCCGCGCCCCGCCGCCAGAGTATGCCGAAGCGCCGCGGCTCGGTCGGCTTCGGCAGCGCGAGCCGGACGATCCGCAGCCGCTCCGCGAGCGGCGACGCGATGTCCGGGACCAGCGATACGCCCAGCCCGCGCTCGACCATCATTGCGATCGCCAGCAGCGAATTGATCTCGAAGCGCTCGTGCGGATCAATCCCGTGGTCGCGCAGATAGCGGTCGGCCTGCTTGCCGCCGCCGAGACTCCGGTCGTAGCGGATCAGCGGCTCGTGGCGCAGCAAGTCGTGCGCGTCGCGCGCGGCGAGATCCTGCGGCGCCAGCACGACGAGCGGCTCGATGCGCAGCAGTTCCCACACCATGCTTTTCGGCAGCGCGAAACTCGGATGCAGGCAGACCGCCGCGTCGTGATCGCCTCGTCGCACGGACTCGTAAAGCTCCGCCGACGTACCGGACTGGATCAGCACCTTCAACCGCGGATGCCGGGTCGCGAACTGGGCCAGCACGTCGGGCAGGATGCTGTGCAACGCGGTGTTGATCGCGCCGAGGCGCAATTCCCCGGACAATTGCGCATCGTCGGCCGCGACCGATTTCAGGTCATCGAACTCGCGAACGAGCCCACGCGCACGCTCGAGCACGCGGTAGCCGGCCTCGGTCGGGCGCACCGAGCGGCCCGCGCGTGCGAGCAGCGCCACGCCCAGCTCCCGCTCCAGCACCCGCATCTGCAAGGCGACCGCGGCGGGCGTGAGATCGAGCCTGCGCGCGGCCTGCGCCATCGAGCCCGTGTCCGCGACGAGCACGAAGCTCTTGAGGAACACGATATCCATAAAGATAGTTTTTCTATCGTTTGAAGGAATCAAACCTGTATTCGTCCAGTGTAGCGGGATTTCTATACTGGCCGCATGAAAAGCAAACTGTTCGTTCCTGGCTCCCGTCCCGACCTGTTCGACAAAGCGTTGAACGGTCCCGCCGACGCCGTGTCGTTCGATCTCGAGGACGCGGTCGCCGAAGACCGCAAGGATGCCGCGCGCGCCGCGCTGCGCGCGCGGCTCGACCAGCCGCTGCCGCCGACAAAAACGATCGTGGTGCGCGTGAACGCGCTCGGCACGCGCGGCTTCGACGCCGATCTGGAAGCGGTCGCACGCCCCGGCGTCGCGATCGTCAACCTGCCGAAGCCGCGCGACGCGAACGACGTGCGCGCGGCGGCGGCCGCGCTTGAACGCGCCGAGCGCCGCAACGGCGTCACGACGCCGATCAGCCTCCTCGTCAACATCGAAACGCCGCGCGCGCTGCGGCTCGCATCCGAACTCGCGGCGGCCGATCCGCGCGTGATCGGCTTGCAGCTCGGCCTCGGCGACCTGTTCGAACCGCTCGGCATCGACCGTCGCGAAACCGCGGCGCTCGTGCCCGTGATGCTCGCGGTGCGCATCGCCGCGGGCGAGGCGGGCATCGCCGCCTACGATGCCGCGTTCGCCGACATCGGCGACGCCGACGGCTTCCGCGCCGAGGCCGCGCTATCGCGGCGGCTCGGCTTCGCCGGCAAGAGCTGCATCCATCCGACGCAGGTCGGCATCGCGAACGACGTGTTCCGGCCAACCCTCGACGAAATCCGCGCTGCGTTGCGCGTGCTCGATGCGGAGCGGCAGGCCGTCTCCGACGGCCGCGGCGCGTACGTGGTGGACGGCCGGATGATCGACGCGCCGTTCGTCGCCCGCGCCCGCGCGATCGTCGACGAAGCGATCGCATTCGGCCTGATTCCACCGTCGGACATCGCCCCGCAACCCGCACGCATCGAATCATGACTCAACCCTTCATCGACGTTCCCGCGGCGCCGCATGCGGCCGGTCTTGGCCACTCCGGCGCCGGCCCGCTCGCCGGCATCCGCGTGCTCGACCTCAGCGCCTACATCGCCGGCCCGTACGGGTGCACGTTGCTGGCCGACCAGGGCGCCGACGTGATCAAGATCGAGCCGCCGGCCGGCGACAACCTGCGCAACTATCCATCGACGCTGGACGAGCAAAGCCGCGCGTTCCTCGGTGTCAATCGCGGCAAGCGCGGAATCGTGCTCGATCTCAAGCAGCCGGCCGGGCGCGAGGTGCTGCTCGAACTCGTGCGCGACGCCGACGTGCTGGTCCACAATTTCCGGCCGTCCGTCCCCGCGCGGCTCGGCATCGATTACGCGCGGCTTCGCGAACACAATCCGCGCCTCGTCTACTGCGCTGTCACCGGCTACGGCGAATCGGGGCCGCTGAAGGACAAGGCCGGCTACGACCAGGTGCTGCAGGCGATGACCGGCATGTGCGCGCTGCAAGGCGAACCCGGTGCGCCGCCGTCGATCGTGTACGGCTCGGTCGTCGACTATTACGCGGCCTCCCTCGTCGCAGCCGGCGTCGCGTCCGCGCTGTACGAGCGGACCCATAGCGGGGCCGGGCAATACGTGGGCATCTCGCTGCTGCGCGCCGCGCTCGCGATGCAGTCGGCGCGACTGGTCTGGGCCGAAGGCGAGGCACGCGACGTCGGACGCGACATGCGATCGGGCGGCATCACGGGCCTGCATCCGACCCGTGACGGTTATCTTTACCTGTCAGCGAACACGCCGCATTTCTGGCGCGCGTTGTGCGTGAAGGTCGGACTGCCCGCACTCGCCGACGATCCGCGCTACGACACGGTGCGCAAGCGCGCGGGCGCGCACGACGAACTCGTCCCGCTGCTGCGCGCCGCGCTGCTGGCCCGCTCCGCGCGCGACTGGGAGGCCGCGTTCGGCGACGAGGTGCCTTGCGCCACGGTGCGCGAGATCGAGGACATGTTCGACGATCCGCAAGTCGACGCCGAACGGCTCGTCGCCGAATTCGACCATCCGTCGGCTGGTCGCTATCGCGGCTTCTGCCGGCCGATCGCGTTCGAGCGCACGCCGGGCCCGGATCCGCTCGGCGCGCCTGCGCTCGGCGAGCATTCGGACGACGTGCTCGCCGAGCACGGCTACGATGACGAACGGCGCGCCGAGCTGCGGCGTCGCGGCGCCATTCGCTGAAACCGCAAACTGCCGGCAGCGCGCCGGCCGAACGACACGATTCACCCGGAGACACCATGAGAAGACGTACGTTCCTCGCCTCGCTCGCCGCCGCGAGCGCGTCGCGCGCGCATGCATCCGGCCCCGCGGCGGCCGAAGCGGCGATACAGCCGGCGCACGCAGCGCCGTCGAACGCATGCGACGCACACCTTCACGTCTTCGATTCCCGCTTCAGGTCCGAGCCTGGCGCGCGGATCTTCGCGCACGCGACGGCGGACGACTACCGCCGCGCGATCCAGGCCCGGCTCGGCACGACGCGCGCCGTCGTCGTCACGCCGCGCGCGTACGCGACCGACAACAGCGTGACGCTCGATGCGATACGACAGCTCGGCGCGGACCGCACGCGCGGCGTCGGCGTCGTGCGCGAAGACGTATCGGATACCGAATTGCATGCGCTGCACGACGGAGGCATCCGCGGCATCCGGTTCACGCTGTATCGCCCCGAGCATGCGCCCACGCGCTTCGACATGGTCGAGGCGCTCTCCGCGCGCGTGCATGCGCTCGGCTGGCATGTGCAGCTGCACTGGACCGCCGACCAGATCGCCGCGCACGAGGCGCTGCTCGTGCGCCTGCCGTCGACCATCGTGTTCGACCACATGGCGCGCCTGCCACAACCGGCGGGCACGTCGCATCCCGCATACGCGATCGTGCGCCGTCTCGTCGACCAGGGCCGAACGTGGATCAAGCTGTCCGGGCCGTACCTCGATTCGCGCGTCGGCGTGTCCGGGCGATTCGCCGACGTCGACGCGGTCGCCCGCGCGTGGGCCGTCGCGGCGCCCGAGCGCCTGGTATGGGGCAGCGACTGGCCGCATGCAACGGAATCCGCCGCGCCCGACGACGCGCGGCTGTTCGATCAACTCGCGGACTGGGCACCCGACGAACGTCTGCGCGAGCGGATCCTCGTCGACAATCCGGCCCGGCTGTACGATTTCCCCGACTGACCGCCGCCCCGATGCGGCGACGCAACGTCGACACGCATCGCCGACACAACAAACACCAACAGGAGACATGCATGCGCCTCGCCGATTCCCCACCCCGTGCGGCCCGCATCCGCCTGACGGACGCGACGATTCGCGTGTTCGAGAGAACGATTCCCGATCCGTTCGTCCTCGCGCTGCTGATCACCGCGTTCGTCGCCGTGCTGGCCGTCGCGATCGCGCCGCGCGCGACGCCGGTCGCCATGATCGGTGGGTGGACCAAGGGATTCTTCGATATCCTCACGTTCACGGCGCAGATGGCGCTCGTGTTCGCGACCGGGCACGCGCTGGCCCATGCGCCGCTCGTGCAGCGTGCGTTCCGCGCGATCGTGTCGTTCGCGCGCACGCCGGCCCAGGCGGCGACGCTGGTCTTCCTGTCGGTGGCCGTCACGTCGTTCATCAACTGGGCATTCGGCCTCGTGATCAGCGCACTGCTGGCGCGCGAAGTCGCCAAGCGCCTGCGCGTCGATTTCGCGTGGATCGTCGCGTGCGGCTTTTCGGGTTGGGTAGTGTGGGCAAGCGGATTGTCCAGTTCGATCGCGCTCGCGCAATCGACGCCCGGCAGCGCGATGAACGTCGTCGAGAAACTGACCGGCCACGTGCTGCCGTTCGGCGAAACCGTGCTGACCCGCTTCAACCTGGTTCCGACGCTCGCGATGCTCGTGCTGACGCCGGCGCTGCTCGTCTGGCTCATGCCCGATCCTGCTCGCGCCGAAGCGCTGTCGCCCGACATTCAACCCGCCTCGCCACCCGCATCCGCTTCGGCCGCGCCCGGCGCCGCCGGACGCCGCTCGCCGGCGCAGTGGCTCGAGCGCTCGTGCGTGCTCAGCGTTCTGGCGGGACTGTTCGGACTGTCGGTACTGGGGCTGGCATACGCCGGCCGCGTTCCGCTGGCGGGCGTGAACGTCGTGATTCTCGCGATGCTCACGGCGGGTGTGCTGCTCCATGGCCATCCGCTCGCCTACGCACGCGCGATCAAGCAGGCGACCGCGCAGACGGGTTCGCTGCTGATTCAATATCCGCTGTACGGCGGCATCATGGGCCTGATGGACGCGACCGGCCTGCCCGGCGTCATATCGCATGGCTTCATCGCGATCGCAACCACCGACACGCTGCCGTTCTGGAGCTACGTCTGCTCGCTCGCGATCACGTTCCTGATCCCGAGCGGCGGCGGGCACTGGGCCGTACAGGGCCCCTTCGTGGTGCCGGCCGCCGTCGCGCTGCACGCGTCACTGCCCGCGACGACCATGGCCGTCGCGATGGGCGAACAGGTGTCGAACATGATGCAACCGTTCTGGGTCGCACCGGTGGTCGCGATGGCCGGCATCGGCGTGCAGCGGGTGCTCGGCTACACGGCGCTGACGTTCGTGCTGGGCGCGATCGTCTACGGCTGCGCGCTGCTGTGGCTCGTCTGACACGCACGGAGGCACGATGAAGCGCAGAACGTTTCTCGTGGCGCTCGGCGCGGCGGCCGCCTGCCCGGCCATCGCGCAGGTCGCGCCCGCGACGCCTACCCTGGCGCGCCAGCTGGCCGACTATGCCGTCGCACTGACGTGGGATGCACTCGATGCGACGACGATCGAAACCGCGAAGGCGCACCTCATCGACGCACTCGGCTGCGCACTCGTCGCCCATGATGCGCCGCCCGTCGCGATGTGCCGGCGCATCGCGACGACGGCCGCGGGGCCGGCGACGCTCATCGGCACGCGCCGCGGCTCGACGCCCGAGCTGGCCGCGTTCGCCAATGGCGCGGCCGTCCGCTACGAGGATCTCAACGATCTGTACGTGGGCGCCGAACCGGGCCATCCGAGCGACAACATCGCGCCATGCCTGGCCGTCGCCGAAGCAGCGCGCGCGAGCGGACGCGACCTGCTGCTCGCGATCGTGCTCGCCTATGAGATCGACTGCCGGCTGCTGGACGCCGCAAACATCACGAGCCGCGGCTGGGATCACCCCGTCTACAGCCTGCCCGCCGTCGCGCTGGCGGCCAGCAAGCTGATGCGGCTCGATCGCGACCGGATGGAGCAGGCGGTCAATCTGTCGCTCAGCGGTCATCTCGCGATGAACCAGACACGCGTGCAGCAACTGTCCGACTGGAAGGGTCTCGCGGATGCGTCGGCATCGCGCGACGGCGTATTCGCCGCACAACTGGCTCGTGAAGGCGTGACCGGGCCGGCACCGATCTTCGAAGGCCGGGCCGGGCTGTTTCAGCAGGTATCGGGCCCGTTCGCGCTCGACGTCGCATCGTTCGGCGGCCCACAACGCGCGTTCCGGATCGATGCGTGCGCAATCAAACCGTATCCGGCCCAGGGCTACACGCTGACCGCGATCCCCGCCGCGATCGACCTCGCGACGCGGATCGGCGATCTCGCGCGCATTCGCGCGATCCATATCGACACGACGCACATGGGCTACGTGACGGCGGGTCGCGATCCGGAGAAGTGGCGGCCCGAAACGCGCGAGACGGCGGATCACAGCCTGCCGTACATCGTCGCGCGTGCGATGCTCGAACGCGACATCACGCGCGACAGCTACGGACCGGCCGCGCTGCGCGATCCGGTCGGTCGCGCGCTGATGGCCGTCACAACGGTCGCCGAGGATGCGCGCCTCACCGCGATGCAGCCGAACGCGATTCCGAACCGGCTGACGGTGACGCTCGACGACGGCCGCACGCTCGAACGGCAAGTCGACACGTTGCCAGGCTTCCCCGGGCAGCCGACGTCGCGCGCCGATACGGAACGCAAGTTCCGGCACAACGTCGCGGGGCGTCTTCCGGAGCAGCGTGCGCGACACGCGCTCGATGCTCTGTGGGCGCTGGATGCCCGCACCGATCTGGACGGACTGCTCGCGCTACTGGCCGTCGAATCCCGGTCGTGACAGGCGCACGCGCCGGTCGATGAACACCCGCCCGTCGTGAAGAGCGGCGTTCGCGACCAGCGGCAGGCCGCGGTAAGATGAACGCCCCTTCCGTCGCTTTGCCGCCCAAGCCATGTCGACCACCATCGCCACCCTTTTGCCGCTCGCCGGCGTCCTTCTCCTGAGCGTGGCCAGCCCGGGCCCGAACTTCGTGATCGTCACGTCGACCGCCGTCGCGCAACGCCGCGCCGGCGTGATGACCGGGCTCGGCCTCGCCGCCGCATCGGGCACCTGGGCGGCGGTCGCGATTGCCGGCCTCAGCCTGCTCGTGACCCACGTCACCTGGGTGCACACCGCGCTGCGGCTCGCGGGCGCCGCGTATCTGATCTGGCTCGGCCTGAAAATGGTGCTGACCGCGCGCAAGCCGCTCGCTGTTTCCGCGCCGGCGGCGTCCTCCGACTGGCATGCCGCGAAGAAGGGCTACGTGGTCAGCATGACGAACCCGAAATCCGTCGCGTTCTACGGCAGTATCTTCGCGTTGATGGTGCCGGCCCATGCGCCGCCGTGGCTCGATCTCGCGGTCGTCGTGTTGTCGATCGGAATTTCGGGCGCGTGGTACTGCACCATGGCGCTGCTCGCGTCGCACCCGTCGGTGCGCCGGCTGCTGATTCGGCGCAAGGCCGTGCTCGACACGACGGCCGGGCTGCTGCTGATGGGGCTCGGCGGGCGGATGCTGGCCGGGCGCTGAGCGCCGTCACGCGCCGGCATCGCCACGGAAAAAGGCCGCTTGCGATACGCAGCATGCGACACACTGCACGTTGCACCGGAATCCGAAATGAAATCGCGCGCCGGGTCGAATGGCGCGCTTCGATGGAACGATGGATCGATGAACGACAGCCGACGGGCATAGCGCATCGTCGCTGCACACACTCCGTCACCGCATCAACGTACCGGATCGACCGGCACGACCGGCGCGCCGCGCGCCTCGATGTCGCGCCCCGCGAGCAAACACAGATCCTCGCGATGATGCGTGGCGACCACTTGCACGCCCACCGGCACGTCGTTGACGATCCCGGTCGTCACCGCGAGCCCCGGCAGCCCCATCGCCGGCAGCGCCCGCAGCGTGAGCTGCGCTTCCCAGACGCGCTCGAACCCTTCCGGCCCTTGCCGATCGAGATCGTCGGGAAACGGCAGCTCGGACGACACCGGCAACAACAACACCGCATATTCGTCGAGAAAGAGCCGCCATTGCCGCGTCAGCGTCGTACGCCGCACGAGCGCGCGGCTGATCACGTCGGCCGGCAGATCGCGCACCTTGCCGCGCACGGCGGCGATCACCGCGGCCGCGCCCGGATCGCCATCGCTCGCCACCGCGTTCGCCAGCGCATCGAATCCGTCGCCGAGCCAGAGCTGCTCCTGCAACAGCGCGGCCTCGCGCATCGGCGGCGTATCGTCGATTTCGTCGACGGTCCAGCCCGCGTCGACGAGCCGTCGCGCGGCATCGCGCAGCGCGGCCTCGACCTCGGGCACGACCTCCAGACCGCGCGGACGCACGCATAGCGCCGCGCGCTTCGGCACCGCGCGACCGTCGATCGGCACCGGCACGTACCACGGGTCGCGCGGGTCCGGCGCGGCGAATGCACGCAGCGCCAGCGCGAGATCGTCGATCGTGCGTGCAATCGGCCCCGTCGTCGACATCAGTTGCGCGCCGATCGCACGCTCCGGCCCTGACGCATTGAATGCCGGCACGCGCCCGAGCGACGGACGGATGCCGTGCACGCCGCACGCATAGGCCGGATAGCGCACCGAGCCGCCGATGTCGGTGCCGAGCGCGATCGGGCCGATCCCGGCGGCCACGGCAGCCGCCGCGCCGCCGCTCGAACCGCCCGGCGTCAGCGAACGGTTGCGCGGATTGTACGTATGGCCGTGCACGAGGTTCGACGTGAACCAGCGCAGCGCGAACGTCGGCGAATTGGTGCGGCCGAGCAGCACGGCGCCGGCCTTTCTCAGGTTCGACACCGACGGGCTGTCGGCGCTCGCGATCAGGTTTTCCTGCAACCGCGTGCCGTTGGTCGTCGCGAACGTCGCGACGTCGACGTTGATCTTCACCGTCACGGGCACGCCGGCGAGCGGGCCCGGATCGTCGCCGCGGGCGATCGCGCGATCGACGTCGTCGGCCTGCCGCCGCACCTCGTCGGGACGATGCTCGACCACCGCATTGATCGCCGGGTTCACCGCTTCGAGGCGCGCCAGTGTGGCATCCGCCACTTCCCGCGCGGAGACTTCACGCTGCCGCACACGTTTCGCAATTTCAGTCGCCGACAGTTGCCAGAGTTGCTGCGTCATGACTTCTCCTCGTGAAAGGACATCACAATCACCGACGGCGCCACGTCATCCGCCACGCGGCGCCGCATTCACTCACTGCGCATCCTGCTTCGCACGTTCCGCGGCCGCGATGATCGCGTCGGCCACGGCCTTCGGCTGGCTCAGCATCGCGACGTGGCTGCCGTTCACGCGCGTGACCGTCGCGCCGATCCGCTTCGCCATCGCCTCCTGCAGCTTCGGATCGATCATCCGGTCCTGCGTCGCGACGACGAACGACGACGGCTTCGCATGCCACGCGGCCTGCGCGACCTTCTCCGAAATGCAGCCACCGTACCACGGCCCTTGCGTCGCCGCGACGACGCGTTGCTGCGCGGGCGGCAGATCCGGCGCGAAATCCTGCGCGATCGCCTTGTCCGACAGCGTCGCGAAGCCGCCGCCGTCCTTGCGCAGCTCGCCGGCCCACGACGGTGCCGGCAACCCCTGCGTGACGTCGGCGATCGACTGGCCATTGTCCGGCGCGAATGCGGCGACGTAGACGAGCGACTTCACCTTGTCGTCGTTGCCGGCGTCGCTGATCACGACACCGGCCCACGAATGGCCGACCAGCACGACGGGGCCCTTCTGTTCGTCGATCGCGCGCTTCGTCGCGGCTGCGTCGTCGGCGAGCGAGCTCAGCGGGTTCTGCACCGACACGACGTGCAGGCCGCGCGCTTCGAGCAGCGGAATCACGCGGTTCCAGCTCGACCCGTCGGCGAATGCGCCGTGCACCAGCACGACGTTCGTGCCTTTCAGGTCTTCCTTCGGCGCGGCCTGCGCCGCGACCGCACCGAACAGCCCGCCGAGCACCGCCGCGGACACCAGAACCCGTTTCGTCAAACCGATCATCTTCATGCTCCTTTTCGTCGTGTCGTTCATCTGAAGTGTTGCCGATGCGGCCGCGCCCGCGTGCGGCAGGCGCGGCAATGCATCACGAATGTGCGTACAGGTCGTCGGCGTCCGTCCGCGCGTTGCGCGCGGCGCGCTGGTCGGCCGCGGCGTAGCGCGCAGCGGCAGGCGCGGACGCGGCAGCCACGTTGTCGTCCTGCGACTTCGACGGGCCGTTCTGGTCGGAGCGCGCGACCTGCTGCGCGGCGGCGACGGCGTTCTGCGCGGCGGCGATATCGTCCGGGTAACGCGCGTCACTGCCGGCCGGGTTGTAGCCGGCCTTCTCGAGCCGGATGAGGTCGGCGCGCACGTCGGCACGCGTGAGGCCGTGGCCGGTATCGGCGAACGACAATGCGGGGATCGAAGCGAGCACGGCGACTGCGAGGATTTGAGCGGCTTTCATGAGATTTCTCCTTGGCGGAAGTTGGGGGGTATCGATCACTCGGCGTCCGTTGCGACCGTCTCGCACCGAACGTTTGCTGCATGTCGACAGTAGAACCCGCTCACGTATCCGGCATGTTTCCGAAACAGGGGCGTTCTGCAATCCGATGTTTCCGCAGCGGTTCCCGATACAGTGCGATACAAATCCGGTAACCCGCACACCGCGCGCCCGCGTCCCAACATGAAAAAAGGCGTGCCTCATACGGCACGCCTTTCCGTCAAACCGGTCCGGTCAGGTCACATCAGGGCGCAAGCCGCGTGAACACGAAATCGTGATTCTTCACGCGCGCCTGATGACACGCGAAGCAGGTCTGGTGCTGACCGATATCGGCCGGCACGCCGTTGATGAAGCGCCCGAAACCCCAGCCGCCCGTCGACGCATAACGGCGCGAATCCTTGACCATCACCTGCACGGTCGTCGCCTGGCCAGGCACCGTCGCCGGCGCGAATTCGTCGGACTGCTTGCGTTTGTACGCGAGCTTCACGAGGATTGTGCCGTCCGGAAACGGCAGCGTCGACTGTTCGAGCGCGCGGATCGCGACGGGATTGCCGAGGACCACGCGCAGTTCGTCGAGCGGCGCCGCTTCCTCGGCCGGCGCGACCATTTCCCACTTCCGGTAGCCGGGCGGGATCGTCACGCCGTAGATCGGCGACGTCGCCGGCTTCGGCTGCTCCGCGAACGCGGCCGGACCGCTCGCCGACCACGCGCCCGCCAGCAGCGCGCCCGCGACGAGCGCACGGCGCGCGCCGCGGCGCGACACGATCGTGCCGGCCCGCATCACAGGTGCTCCACTTGCAGGATCGCATCGGCGAATGCCTGCGGCGCTTCCTGCGGCAGGTTGTGGCCGATGCCGCCCGTGATGGTCCGGTGCTGATACTTGCCCGTGAACTTCTTCGCATACGCGGCAGGCTCCGGATGCGGCGCGCCGTTCGCGTCGCCCTCCATCGTGATCGTCGGCACGGTGATGGCCGGGCCGGCGGCGAGCCGCCGCTCGATGTCGTCGTATTGGGCTTCGCCCTTCGCGAGCCCGAGGCGCCAGCGATAGTTGTGGATCACGACGGCCACGTGGTCGAGGTTCTGGAACGACGCGGCGCTGCGCGCGTAGGTCTCGTCGGAGAACTGCCACTTCGGCGATGCGAGTTGCCAGATCAGCTTGTTGAACGCGTCGCGATTCGCCGCGTAGCCGAGCGCGCCGCGCTCGGTCGTGAAGTAGAACTGATACCACCACTGGAATTCCGCCTGCGGCGGCAGCGGCTTGCGGTTCGCCTCCTGGCTGCCGATCAGGTAGCCGCTCACCGACACCAGCGCCTTCACGCGCTGCGGCCACAGTGCCGCGATGATGTCGGCCGTGCGCGCGCCCCAGTCGTAGCCGCCGAACACCGCGCGATCGATCTTCAGCGCATCCATCAGCGCGACGATGTCGACGGCCGTCACCGCCTGCTGGCCGTTCCGCACGGTGTCGGCCGAGCGGAACGTCGTCGATCCGTAGCCGCGCAAGTACGGCACGATCACGCGATAGCCGGCCGCCGTGAGCAGCGGCGCGACTTCCGCGTAGCTGTAGATGTCGTACGGCCAGCCGTGCAGCAGGAACACGACGGGGCCGTTCTTCGGTCCAAGATCCGCATACCCGACGTTCAGCACGCCGGCGTCGATCTGGTGGATCTTGCCGAGCGAGGCCGCGCCGGCCGTGCGCTTCGGCGTCGACGCATCGGGCGCCGACTGCGCACGTGCCAGCGCACCGAACCCGAGGTCGGCGAGGCTCAGGCTTGCGAGTGTCGTGCCCAGAATCAGGCGGCGGCGGGTGTTCACGGTATCAGGCATGACGCGTTCTCCATTGTCGATCGCTAAGGAAGTGGCCCGCGGCACGTGCGGGCGCTCTGGTATCGCCGTTCACGGCGGCGGCGCCTGACATCGCGCCGCCCGTGTGAATCGCTTCACCGGTTTTATATCCGATCCATCCGAAGGCTTTGTATCCCAACGTATCCGGGTTCGGGCACGACATACAGCGATTCAAAATCGCATGCGAAACGGCGAGTCGCGGGGCCGCGCGGTACACGTGGCCCCGTGCGCCGGCGCTTCAGAACAGCTTGACGATCGCCGGCACGCTGAGCACCGCGACGTAATACCCCATGAACTGCACGCCCGTGTTGAACGCGAACAGGCGCGACAGCATCCCGCCGAACAGGCCGATCGTGACGATCACCGCGAGCCCCGGCAACTGCCCTTCCCACATGCCGATCACGACGATCAGCCCCGCGAACGTCGCGATGATCGCCTCGTGACTCAGCTTGCGCGCGACGAACGCCGCCGCGCGGTGCGCGTGATGCATCGCGAGCGGATACGCGATCAGCGCTGCCAGCAGGATCGACAGCAGGCCGTAGCCGAGGAACTCGGGCCAGCTCATCAGCGTATGCAGGTTGTGAATTTGCCCGCTCGCCGCGTCGACCGTGAAGCGCGGCGGCGCATTGAACAGCGGCGCGGCCGGGCCTGCCGCCACCGGGCTCAGCGGCAACCCGAACGCGATCAGCGGAATCAGCGCTTCCGCGATGTAGGTCGCCTCGGTCACACCGTTGCGCGCGGCGATCACGGTCGTCAGGCGCTGATACGCATGGCGCACGCGCGCGCCGACGATCTCGCCCATCAACACCGTCATCGCGACCGGGCTGAACACGAAGGTCGCGCTCGACACGACGGCCGTCCCGACCGTCCATCCGACCTGTTCGCGGTCGAGCACCTTCAGCGGATTCGGGAAGTAACCGCGCCAGCCCTTCACGTCCGGCGCGAGCACGAACGTCGACGGCCCGTCGCGGCGCATGCGCCGCCGCTCGGCCGGCGACAGGATCGAGAACAGATCGGCAACCAACGGGCCGATCGCGATTCCGAGAAAGTAGCTGACGCTCAGCTTCACGCCGTAATGACCGGTCAGCGCCTGCAGCCCGATCACCAGCATCACGAACGGCACGAGCAGCAGCACCGACGCCCAGCGCCCCGCCGAAAAGTACGCGATGCCGACCGCCGCCGCGAGAAACACCCACGGCGCTGCCTTCGAGATCGCCGCGCCGAACGGTGCGAGCAGCGACGCGAACAGCACCGCGAGCGGCAGCGCAACGAACGCGGCGACGATCGCGCCGGAAATCATCTTGCGCAGCGCGATGTGCGGTACGCCGAGCGCGCGCAGCAGCGTCGCCTGCTGCAACAGCGGCGCGGCCATCGTGTCACCGGGAATGCCGAGCAGCGCCGTCGGGATCGAATGCGTGATGTGCTTGGCCACAGCGCCCGCGAGAAAGAACGTGAACACGCCGGCGGGCGGCACGCCGAGCAGCGCGACAAGCAGCGTGAGCGGCGCGATCGTCGTCGTTTCGTCCGTGCCGGAAATCAGGCCGATGCCCGAGAACACGATCGCGCCGAGCAGCCCCATCGCCAGCGCGGACGGCAATGCATGCATGAAGGCGTCCATTAGCGGCCTCCCGTGCGCGCCCGCGCGGACGACGCTTCATAGGAAGCGAACAGATCGAGCAGCCCGAGTTCTTCCATTTCGGCACGCGCGCTCGGTGACAGGTCGCTCACCGAGCCGAGACCGCCCGATGCTTCGGCAAGTTGCCGGAGCGCTTCGTCGCGCTCGGGGCCGCCGGCCGCGTGCTCGATCACCGTGCGCTTCGGCTTGAACAGCAACGCGCACAGCACGCCGCCCAGCAGGCAGCCGCCCAGCCCGATCAGCATGGCATAAGCCCGCGCGATGGCCGCGTCCTGCACCCACGACGCGAGGGCGAACCGGCCGGCCTCGAAAGCGCCGAGGCTGATCGCGACGCCGAGCAGGACCGACCACGCCAGGTGTTTCGTGGCGACGGTGTCGCCCCACACCTCGACGAGCGTGTCGGCGGACGCATCGACATGCGCGGAGGGCCGCCCGCGAGGCGGCACCGCCGAAACGGCGCTTGAACCGGTCTGTTGCATGTGTCTCCTCCTTGATTGATATGTCGCCGGCCGTACCGGCGCGGCATGCGGCGTGCCGCACGAGCGCCGCGGATCAGGCGTCGCTGCGTCCCGCCGCCAGCAACGCAACCGCGAAATCCGCGCGCACGTCGTTCGCCGCGACCATCCGTTGCGCGATGCGGTCGATGTCCGCGCCGGTTGCGCCGGCCGCCACCGCGATGTTGCGCGCATGCAGCGCCATGTGGCCACGCTGGATGCCTTCGGTCGCGAGCGCGCGCAGCGCCCCGAGATTCTGCGCAAGCCCGACCGCGACCGCAATCTCGCCGAGTTCCTGCGCGGACGTCACGTTCATGATCTTCAGCGCGAGACGTGCGAGCGGGTGCGTCTTCGTCGCGCCGCCGACGAGCCCGACCGGCATCGGCATCTCGATCGTGCCGACGAGGTCGCCGTTGCCGGCCTTCTCCCACGTCGTCAGCGACGTGTAGCGGCCGTTGCGGCTCGCATACGCGTGCGCGCCGGCTTCCACCGCGCGCCAGTCGTTGCCGGTCGCGACCACCACCGGATCGATGCCGTTCATGATCCCCTTGTTGTGTGTCGCGGCACGGTAAGGGTCGGTCGCCGCGAATACGTATGCATCGATCACGCGATCGATCACCGCTTCGCCCGAATAGTCGCCGGTCGCGAGCGTCTGCGCCGAGTACCGTACCTCTGCGCGCGCCAGGCGAAGATCGGCGAGGTTGGACAGTATCCGCAACCGTACCTGTCCGCCGGTGATCGCTTCGACGCGCGTCGCAACGGCTTCGGCCATCGTGTTGACCGTATTCGCGCCCATCGCGTCGCGCACGTCGACGATCAGGTGTGCGACCACCATCGGGCCGCGCGACGTGTCGGGAAACACGTGTACCTCGATGTCGCGACACCCGCCGCCGAGGCCGACGAGCACCTTGTCGCGACTGTTCGCCAGCTCGATCAGTTCGGCCGCGTGCCGCAGGATCGCGAGCCGCGCGCCGTACGGGTCGCCGAGGCCGACCACCTGCACCTGCGCGCGCATCAGCGGGCCGCTGCTCGACGTGCGGAAGCCGCCGGCCGCGCGCGACAGCTTCGCCATATACGATGCGGCCGCCACGATCGACGGTTCCTCGACGGCCATCGGCACGATCACGTCGCGGTCGTTGATCCGGAAGTACCCGGCAACCGCCATCGGCAGCTCGAACGTGCCGATCACGTTCTCGATCATCCCGTTCGCGGTTTCGAGCGGCAGCGCGCCCGGCGAAGCGAACAGCGCGTGTTCGGCATCGCCGAGCCCGACGACGCGGGCAAGATGGGACAAACGTTGTGCGGGCGTCAGCGCACGGAAATTCGGCAATGCGGAATCGATGGACATGATGTCGTTCTGTCTCGGGGTGGCGATTTGGCCTGCGACGGTTGCGGCGGGCAGCGGATAGCCGAATAATAGTCACGCTGTACCCATTGAAAAGGTACAGACGGACCAGACAGCCGGACATCCGTACCCATGACAGTGAATCTGCCCGACGGAACATCGCGATGAAACAGCGTGCAAGAGCCAGCCTGTCTGGCGCCATGGCGGACAATCTCGCCAGACAGATCGAGGAAGGCGTGTTGCCGGCCGGCGCGAAACTGCCTTCCATCAGGGAATACGCCGAGGCGTCGGGGTGTTCGAAGAACACCGTGATCAGCGCGTTCGAGCTGCTCGCCGCCGAAGGCCTGATCGAGCCGCGCCGCGGCTCCGGCTTCTTCGTCACGCGACGCGCGGCGGCCGTGCCCGACATCGACGAGCCGAGCTCGCTCGACCGCGCGATGGACATCGTGTGGCTGATGCGCGAGCAGCTTCGCGAGAAGCCCGACGTACTCAATCTGGGCGAAGGCTTCCCGCCGATCGAATGGCTCGAGGAGACGCGGCTGAACCAGTACCAGCAGCGCATCATGCGTACCGGCTCCGCGTCGCTGTTCCGCTACGGCAGCCGCTTCGGGTACCTGCCGCTGCGCCAGTCGCTGCAGCAGAAGCTCGCCGGCTACGAGATCGAGGCACCGCCCGCGCAGATCGTACTCACGCACGGCGCCAACCAGGCGATGGATCTCGTGCTGCGCTACTTCGTGCGCCCCGGCGACACCGTGCTCGTCGACGACCCGGGCTACTACCCGCTGTTCGGCAAGCTCAAGCTGAGCGGCGCGAACATCGTCGGCGTGCCGCGCGAGATCGACGGCCCCGATGTCGCGAAGCTGGCCGAGCATGTCGCCACATACCGGCCGAAGCTGTTCTTCACGCAATCGGTCGGGCACAACCCGACCGCGACCGATACCAGCGCGGCCAAGGCGCACCGGATCCTGCAGCTCGCGGAAGCGCACGACCTGATCATCGTCGAGGACGACGCGCTGGCCGACCTTCGACCACGCTCGCTCACGCGCATCTCGACACTCGATCAGTTGCGCCGCACGATCTATATCGGCAGTTTCTCGAAGTCGGTGTCGGCAGCGCTGCGCGTGGGCTTCCTCGCGTGCAATGCGGCACTCGCGAGCGATCTCGCCGACGTGAAGATGCTGACCCACGTGAGCAGCTCCGAATATTGCGAGCGCACGCTCGATGCAATCGTCAGCGACGGGCATTTTCTCAGGCATACGAATCATCTTCAGGAGAAACTACGACGGGCGACCTCCACTGCGCTCAACGCGCTCGACCGGCTCGGCGCACAGGTCTATCGGTCGTCCGATCAGAGCCTGTATCTATGGGCCGCGCTGCCCGGCTGGCCGGATTCGATGGCGCTGGCGCAGGCGATGCTGGAGCGCGGCGTGATCCTCGCACCGGGCGCGGTGTTCTCGCCGCAGGCCGATCGGCCGTCCGCGTATTGCCGGTTCAACGTCGCTTATCTGGCGGACAAGCGGTTTGCGCATGCGTTGAAGACGCTCACGCCGCAATGAACGCGGGCCGGCATCGCGACCGGTCCGCGTTCTCCCGTCAAATCCCGCTTACGCGCGACGCAACGGCCGGAACCCGGCACGCACTTCGCGAGCGAACAGTTCCGGCTCCTCCCATGCCGCGAAATGCCCGCCCTTGTCGACTTCGTTGAAGTAGATCAGGTTGTGATAGCTGCGCTCGGCCCAGCTGCGCGGCGCCTGGTAGATCTCGCCGGGGAACACCGTGATCGCCGCCGGCAGCGAGATGTCCACCGCGTTGAAGTTGTTCGAGTGATCCTCCCAGTAGATCTGCGCGGCGGACGTCGCCGTGTCGGTCAGCCAGTACAACGAAATGTCGTCGAGAATCTCGTCGCGCGGGATCGAGCGTTCGGGCACGCCGCCGCTGTAGGTCCACTGCGAGATCTTGTCGTACATCCACGCGGCCTGACCCGACGGCGAATCGGCGAGCGCATAGCCGACCGTCTGCGGGCGCGTGACCATCATCGCCGAGTAGCCGCAGTTGTCGCGATAGAACGTCGCGAGCTTCTCGTACGCGGCCTTCTCCTTCGGCGACAGCGACGCCGGTGCCGGCGCGTCGGTCTGGAGCAGCGTCGCGATGTCGGGCGGCACCGTCGCCGGCATGTTCACGTGAATTCCGGCCAGGCCCTGCACGTGCTGCATCGCCATCCGGTGCGAGATCACCGAGCCGCAGTCGCCGCCCTGCGACACGAAGCGCGTATAGCCGAGGCGCGCCATCAGCTCGCCCCATGCGCGCGCGATGTGGTCGGAGCCCCAGCCCGTCTTCGCCGGACGGCCCGAAAAACCGAAACCCGGCAGCGACGGCACGACGACGTGGAACGCATCGTCGGCACTCGCACCGTGTGCGGTCGGATCCGTCAGCGGGCCGATCGCCTTCAGCAGCTCGAAGATCGAACCCGGCCAGCCGTGCGTCATGATCATCGGCATCGCGTTCGCGTGCCGCGAGCGCACGTGGATGAAGTGAATGTCGAGCCCGTCGATTTCGGTGATGAACATCGGGAAACCGTTCAGGCGCGCCTCGCCCTTGCGCCAGTCGTAGTCGGTGCCCCAGTAGCGCAGCAGCGCCTGCATGCGCGCGAGCCGCACGCCCTGCGATTCGTCGGCGACGGTCTCGCGGCCCGGCCAGCGCGTCGCGGCAATGCGGCGGCGCAGGTCGGCCAGTGCTTCATCGGGGATATGGGCGGTGAACGGACGTATGCCGTCGCCGCCGGTTGCCGCATGCAGCGCGGTGGGCA
Source organism: Burkholderia sp. BCC1640 (assembly GCF_902833125.1). Classification (NCBI taxonomy): domain Bacteria; kingdom Pseudomonadati; phylum Pseudomonadota; class Betaproteobacteria; order Burkholderiales; family Burkholderiaceae; genus Burkholderia; species Burkholderia sp. BCC1640. The sequence goes on from NZ_CADFEF010000001.1 coordinate 490,327, forward strand.
GCATCGCGGATACGCCGGCGGCCACGGAAGTGGCCAGCAGGTGGCGACGCATCGGGGAAAACTGTGTGGAAGACATCGTTCGGCATCTCCTTTCGTGAAGTGGAAAGTGAACATGCCGCGCGGCGGAGCGCGCTTTCGCTTTCATCCGGGCGTGCGCCGGTTGCGCGGCGTTGCCCATTTGAAAGGTCTGACGTATCCCGGATGTGTCTGGTTTGTACGCGTTTGTAGCGGGGGCGCGACCGACGCCGTCAGGGTGCGATCCAGCGCCCTTCGTAGCCGTCGTCGTTCACGTCGAACACCGCGCGACGATGGCCGTCGCGGGCGAGGTCGAGCCAGTCGATGCGCGTTACCGTGACGTGGAGCAGGCAGAAGTTCCGGTAACCGTCGTCGGTGGTCGCCGTGCCCGTGTCCGGGCTTGCGGTGACATGCGCGTCTTTCGGCGATTCGATCAGCGTGCCGGGGCGCAGCGGTGCGCGATACAGCAGCAGCGTATGCGGACGGTTCGATTGCCAGACCGCGCGACGTTGCGCTTCGTCGTCGCAAATCGTCGCAACGCCTTCCGCGCGAATCTGCACGAGCGAATCGAGATCGCTCGCGACGATCGCGATACGCGGATCGCGGCGCAGCTCCACGACCTTCTCCGAGCGCGCATCGGTGTGGAACGACAGCCGACGATCGGCGCGGCTCGCCTGCCGCAGCACGATCGTGCGCACCTTGGGCGCGCCGTCGAGGCCGAGCGTCGCGGCCTGCACCATGGTGAACGGCGAGCGCTGTGCGCCGACGCCGGATTCCAGGCACGACCAGAGGCGGTCGTACGTTTCCGTGAGCGATTCGATGTCGGACATGATGACCCGGCGATCCTGCGTGGTTCGATCGCACCAGCTTAACCGTTTCGGCGGCGGGATCCCGTTGCGGGCCCCCGCCGCGCGGTTCAGTTGTAGCCGAGGACGACCGGTGCGGCGTCGCGCGTGTCGGTCGAATCCGCGCCGAAGCGGCCGAGCACGTCGGCGACGTATTGCGGCCCCGCGCTGATCTGCGACGACTTGTGTTCGACGGGACGGATGCCGGCCATGCGCGGCGTTTCGTCCATCCATGCGGTGTCGTTGACGACGATGCTCATGTGTGTCTCCTCCTCACGCGGCCAGCGCCGCACCACACGCGCGCACGAGGCGCGCCACGCCTTCCCGAATCGCGTCGACGTCGGGCGCGGCGAACGACAGCCGCAACGAAGCGGCGTCGACGTTGTCGGCAAAGAACGCCTTGCCCGGCACGAAGACGACCTTGTTCGCGATTGCCTGTTGCAGCAGCACGTCCGACGACACCGCGCCGATCCGCGCCCACACGAACATCCCGCCTTCGGGACGATGGAACGTGATCGCATCGCCGAAGCCGTCGCGCAGCGCGTCGCACATCGCATCGCACTTGCGCTTGTAGGCCGCCGTGATGCGCGGCAGATGACGCTCGAGCGCGCCGTCGGCGAGATACTCGGCGGCGGTGGCTTGCGTCCACGGCGCGCTGCACAGGTCGACCGTCTGCTTCGCGATCACGCAGCGCCGCGCGATTTCGGCCGGCGCGATCGTCCAGCCCACGCGCAGCCCCGGCGCGACGATTTTCGACAGGCTCGCGAAGTGCACGATCCAGTCGCGTGCGCCTTCGACTTCGTTCGCGAGCGCGAGCATCGACGGCACCGGTTCGCCCGCGAAACGCAGATCGCCGTAGGGATCGTCCTCGACGATCAGGAAACGGTATTGCACCGCGAGACGCAGCAGCTTCAGGCGGCGTTCGCGCGCGAGCGTCGCACCGGTCGGATTCGCGAAGGTCGGCACCGTATAGAGCAGCTTCGGCTGCACGATCGCGCCGGATGCAAGTTGCGAGGCGAGGCGGTCGACGTCGAGGCCATCGCCGTCGACGGGAATCGTCACGATGCGCGCCTGTTGCAGACGCATCGCCGACAACGTCGCCGGATACGCCGGTTGTTCGGTCAGCACGACGTCGCCCGGGGCGACCATCACGCGCAGCAGCAGATCGAGGCCCTGTTGCGAGCCGGTCGTGACGAGCAGTTCGGCCGGCGTGCACGTCACGTTGCGGCGCGCCATCAACGCGATCAGTTGCTGCTTCAGTTCGGCGAGGCCGTCGGTCGGGCCGTATTGCAGGCAGCGGACCGGCTGCGCGTACGCGCGTTCGGCAGCCGTCTTCAGGCCGTCGACGTCGAACAGGTCGCTGGCCGGGTAGCCGCCGGCGAACGAAATCATCCCCGGTTCGGAGAGGTACTTGAACAGCTCGCGGATCGGCGAACCGGCGGGATTCTGGAATGAGGGCGTGAACGCGTACATGTCGTCGTGAGCGGGGTGGCGGCGACGGCCGGGATAGCCGACAGGGCCGCCCGCCAAGGCGCTTCTGGCGCAACGGCGGGAATTCGAGCCACGATTGTCGATAGTCATTAACGCCGCGGCAAACGATATCTATGCACTAGGTCTTGCGGTTTGGTCATCAATTGGGAGAGGCAGATGCCGGCTGTCCCGGGCGAGTGCATGCGGCCGCGTGACGCCGACCGCAGCCCTGATGGCGCCCGGCGAGTTGCCGCGACGTTTCAGATCTGCAACCTAACGTGCGTTCCGGATGCCCGGGTCGCACCCGATGCGCACACGGTTCGACAAGACCGCCGATTCCCGCCATGGGCGTCGCCGGCGCCGCGCGACGAGCTGTCCGGCACGCCTGCGCCCCTTGCGCAGCAATGGTCCCGCCATCCACTTGCCTGCCGCTGCTTCACGGCTGAAACCGATCATCCCGTCTTCGCGGCCGGTGGTCAGTCGCGCCGCGATGGACGATCGACCCGATCCGACGGTTCCCGACCGTTTCAAGACCGACACATTTCCCGCGACGACCGGTATCCCGGCCTGCATCGATGTCGCCTCATCGGTCCGAACGCACGCGCCGGCGGGCGTGGCACGCTCCGTGCGTTCACGCCGAAGGCGCCGGACAGCCGTCCCGGCGCTCAATCAAATATTTCGAAAAGTCCGCGTCCGGCACACCGGTAAGACGCTTTTTCGGTGCAGGACGCATCGGGGGACACAATGAAAACAAGCACCACGATCTCGATCGCGGCGTCGCCGGGGATGAAGAGCGGCGCGGCAACGATCACACCGCGGCCGATCCGCTGCGCAAGCCGGGCATTCCCGCAAGCATCCGCGCCCGCTCGGAACCAGCGGACGCCTGCACACGCACGAGCGCCCCATACCGCCTCTCTCTTCACCGGCATGCGCGTCTGCGTACCGCTGACGATGGGCGGTATGGCAAAACGCGCGCCCTGAGCGGCCCCCTGCATCTCGCCTGAAGGCTCTCGAGCTGTCAGGGTGCAACGCGCCGCCGCCCGCGAAGCCGGGACCTCATGGTCCGTTTCGTCGCATACGGAGCGCCGGCTCACGAAATATCGTCGATAAAAGTCTTCCATTCGATCATGAATCGGACTGAGAAAAGCCCCTGTTCGGTCATCGCACTTGCGCTTTCGTTGGCCGTTCTGTTCCTGATAACGCATCCTTATACAGGCATTCGGCACGACGCGATCCTGTACACCGCGCAGGCGCTATATAACGCGCATCCCGAGCATTTCTCGCACGATCTGTTCTTTGAATTCGGTTCTCAGGATCACTGGACGATTTACGGTCGGATCTTCGCGAAGCTGATCTCGGCATTCGGGCTCCGCGCCAGCAATCTCGCGTGCCTGATCGCGATTCAGGCGCTCTGGTGGAGCGGCATGTGGCGCCTGGCGAAGAAACTGCTGCCCGCCCCGTGGCACTGGCTCGCGATGTTCCTCGTCGCCTGCATGCCGTCCGATTACGGCGCCGGCCTGGTCTTTTCGTATGACGAAGGATTTCTCACGGCCCGGCTTCCCGCCGAAGCACTCGGCCTGTGGGCGATTGCGTCGATGCTCGAAGGCCGTCATCGCATTGCCATCGTGCTGACGATCGTCGCAACCGCCGTTCACCCGCTGATCGGCGGCGCTTCGCTCGTCTTCGTCGTCCTCGGCCGGACGCCACGCGTGAAGTGGTGGCGGCTATTGCCGCTCGCGCTCATGATTTTCGCCGTCGTCGAGATGCCGCCGCTCAAGGTGTTACACCTCTATCCGTTCGATCCGGAATGGCGGTCGATCGCGCGATACAACGTGCCATTCCTGTTCCCGACGTTGTGGTCGCTCACTGAATGGAACAAGGTGTGCTGGGCGATCGCACTTCCCGCGGCACTATGCGCGAACCAGGCGCAGGATCACCGTGCGCTGTGGTCGAATCTCACGCTGATCGGCATTGCCGGCATCGCGCTGACCACGATCGCGGACCTCGCCGGACAGGACGCGATCTGGATACAGATGCAGCCGTGGCGCACGCTGTGGCTGCTGACGTTGATGCAATGGCCCGCGGCCATTTTGCTCGTGCGACGCGAACGCCACACACGGCCGACCCTAATCTGGCTGCTCGCGATCTGCTGGCTCCTGCTCGACGTCGGCGGAGGTTTCATCGCACTGGCGGTTGCCGCGACGCTCCACGCGGCAGCCCGTCGACGGGCGCCCGCCGCTGCCGGCGCGCGGCTCGCCGACCTCACCCCTGCGCTTCGCCGGATGTGGATCGGGACGACCCTCGCTGCCGCGACGATCTGGGTCGTATACCAGTGCGCGTATCAGGTCGGTCGCGTCGCGTATCCGACCGGCAGCGTGACGTTCGACATTCCGTGGCTTGAAACACTGATTCACACGCACCTGGTCATCATGCTGGTCGCTGTGCTCGCCGTGCTCAATCTGTCGCGCAATCGAATCGCGGCCATCGGCTTGCCGGTGATATTGGCCGTATTCGCCGCATACGGACTCGTCAATATCGACCAGCGGTCGGAAGCAGCCAGGATCCTGGAAGCCGGCGCCGACCGCGCCGACTTCACGCCGTTCGAAGGTACGGTCGCGCGCGGCGCCATCGTCTATTGGGACGGACCGGCGGACGAAGTCGTCTATCCGTGGCTGATGATGAAGACGTCGAGCTACTACTCGTCGACGCAGGCCGCGGGGCTGATCTTCCATCGCCGGACTACCTTCGAGGCGGTGCGACGGGTCGAGTTGATCAAGCAAGACCCGCGCGCCGCACGACCGCGCGACGGGCACGACACCGACCGAAAGTCGACCGTGTTCGTGTCCAGGTACGAATACGTACCGCTCGACCGAGCTGCCATCCGGCACATCTGTGCAGACCCCGTGCTGGATTTCATCGTGTCGCATCGGCACTACCCGGAGTTGGCAACAGGCTACGCGTGGTCGCCCGAACCCAAAAACACGGTCTGGCTGTACGACTGCCGCAGCATCAGGACGACTGCCGCAGCTCAGGATGCATCGTCCGTGCGCATTCAACCACTCGACCAGACGAACGCGATACCCGCACGACCGACCGCCCGAGGCGGCGCTTCCCCGCCGCGCCACGCGCAAGTGGGCGACGTCTGAACGGGACATCCGGATCATCGATTCGACATGGCAGTTTGCCGCCCGGCTGGAGCGGCCGATACGACAGTCAATGGACCAGCGACTTGAAACTCGGGGTGACAACATGGATCAATCGGTTGACGTACTCATCATCGGCGCCGGACCCGGCGGCCTCACCGCCGCCTATCTGCTGACCAGGCAGACCGACCTGTCGGTCGCGATCATCGAGAAGGATCCTCGGTATGTCGGCGGCATCAGTCGCACCGAACAGTTCGACGACCACTGCTTCGACATCGGAGGACACCGCTTCTTCTCCAAGTCGGCGGACGTTGTCGCACTGTGGCACGAACTGCTCCCGGACGACTTCATCGAGCGACCGCGCAGCTCGCGCATCTTCTACCGGAACAAATTCTATCGATACCCGCTCGATGGCATCGAGGCCTTGCTGAATCTCGGCATCGTCGAAAGCACTCGCTGCGTGCTTTCGTACCTCGCAGCCCGCGTCAAGCCCTGTCCAAACCCGAAGTCCTTTCATCAATGGGTCGCCAATCAATTCGGAGAACGACTGTTTTCCATCTTCTTCAAGACGTACACCGAAAAGGTCTGGGGCATGTCGTGCGACGAGATATCGGCCGACTGGGCCGCGCAGCGCATCAAGGGCCTGAGCCTGTCCACCGCCATCGTGAGCGCGGTAAAGCGCTCGCTCGGCATCCGATCGGGCAAGTCCAACGTCAAGACACTGATCGAATCCTTCCATTACCCGCGCCGCGGCCCCGGCATGTTGTGGGAAGCCGCCGCCCGCAAATTCCAGGATCAGGGCGGACAGCTGATGATGGGACAGGCGGCCGGGGCAATGCAGTACGACGGCGTCACGCGGCGCTGGCTCGTCGAAACCGTCGGCCAGGACGGACAGACGAATCGCATCAGCGCTCGCGATGTGGTGTGCACCGCGCCGCTGCGCGAAACGCTTCGCGCGATTTCGCCCCGTCCGTCATCCGCAGCTGCCGCGTCGAGACTGCAGTATCGGGACTTCATCACGGTCGCGCTGATACTCGACCGGCCCGCCACCTTCACGGACAACTGGATCTACATCCATGACCCGTCCGTCAAGGTCGGGCGAATCCAGAATTTCGCATCGTGGTCGCCCGAGATGGTGCCCGACGCGGCGACGGGTGGCTGCCTGGGGCTCGAATACTTCTGCTTCGACGGCGATTCGATGTGGGAAAGCAGCGATGCCGACATGACTGAACTCGCGATCGGTGAACTCGAGAAAATCGGCCTGGCGACGCGCGACCAGATTCGCGGTTCGCGCGTCGTTCGTCAACCGAAGGCGTACCCCGTGTACGACGACGATTATCGCGACATCGTCGACGAGATCCGTTCGGATCTGGCCGAGCACTATCCGAACCTGCATCTCGTCGGTCGCAACGGCATGCACAAGTACAACAATCAGGACCACGCAATGATGACCGCCATGCTGACCGTCGAGAACATCGTCGCCGGGCACAAGCTTCGCGACGTCTGGGCCGTCAACGAGGACGCGGAGTATCACGAGAGCGGCAGCGAACCACAAGCCGGCGCATCGGGGTTGCGCGCGGTCCCCGCCCGCACCGTTCAGTGGGGGCGGACATGATGTTTTCCGGCTACTTCGTCGTGAGCGCCGTGTCGCTCGTCGTCGACTGGGCACTGTTCCTCACGCTGGCCTCGGCCATGCAGATCGATGCCGGGATATCGGCGTCGGTCGCATACCTGGTCGGGGGTGGCGTGAATTACGTGCTTTCGCGCCGCTTCGTGTTCCGCTCGACCACGATCGGCCGCCGGCAGGTCCGCGAAGCGCTGCTGTTCGCGGCGAGTTGCGGGTTCGGCTCGCTGCTGACCGCGGGCATCGTGCATCTGGCGGCGGGACTGGTCGGCAATATTGCCGCGAAATGGCTCGCGGTAATGGTCAGCTTCATCACGCTGTACCTGGTCCGCAAGGTCGCCGTATTCAGGGTGCCAGGGGCGCGCGCGCCGGCCGCAATTCCGGCGACCGGGCGCCGGGAAGCCGGCGGGGACGCTTGTGTCGAGGCGACGGTTCGTTGAATGAGAGGGGATGGTACCGAAGCCAGTTCCGGGGCGGACCGATTGTCCGGCTGGCGTCAGGTCGATCGCGCTCGTGTGCCTGAACGACGGTGTCACCGCTTGGCCGAGCGCCGACGTGTTGCCGGAAAGGCGAGCCGCTTCCTCGGCGGCTCCGAATCGCGCCCTATTCATTCGGAGGCGATACGCCCTTCCCGACATAACTCGCAATCGCCTCCAGCACGCCGAGGTCCAGGTCTTGCACGCGCTCGGCGCCGAAATGGGACAGCCACTTGCGCCAAAGCGCAGTCTCGGCTGCCGTATATCCGGTCGCCGCACGAGGGTTCGTATCTTCCAGTGCTGAACGCTGGTCCATATCTTCTCCTTGATTGACGCGAGCCGGGGCGGTTGCCGCCGCCCCGGCATCAGAACGCCGTTAGACGGATTCCAGGGCGAGGGCGATACCCTGGCCGCCGCCGATGCACAACGTCACCATGCCGCGATTCACGCCATCGCGGCGCATCGAGTGCGCAAGGCGGGTCGTCAAAACGGCACCGGTTGCGCCGATTGCATGACCGTGCGCAATCGCGCCGCCTTCGACATTCACCCGTTCCTCGTCGATGCCGAGTTCCCGCATGACCGCGATCGGCACGGCGGCAAACGCCTCATTGATCTCGAAACGCTCGACGTCCTTCAACGACCACCCGGCACGGGCGAGCGCCATCTTGACGGCCGGCACCGGCCCGAGTCCGAACATGCCCGGCTCCACCGCCCCCACCCCATAGGAAACGAGCGTTGCGAGCGGCTCGATTCCACGCGCGTCGGCATACTGCCGATCCGCCACGATCATTGCCGCCGCACCGCTGTTCAATCCGGGCGCATTGCCCGCAGTGATGGTGCCGTCGGAGCGAAACGCGGGCTTCAGCCTGGAGAGCGACTCGACCGTCGTGTCAGGCCGCGGCTGCTCGTCGCGCTCGAATTTGACAGTCTGTTTCCGCCCCTCGATTTCGACCGCGACAAGCTCCGGGTCGAACGCCCCGCGTCCTTGCGCCTGCGCGAAGCGCTGCTGCGAACGCTCCGCCCACCGGTCCTGCTGCGCGCGCGTGATCCCCATCGCTGCAACGAGGTCCTCCGTGTGCCATCCGGAATGCTGGTTGGAAAACGCGTCGACGAGGCCGTCCCCGAGCATGCTGTCGACGATCCCGGCATGCCCCATCCGATGGCCCCATCGCCCGCTTTCCAGCAGATACGGGGCGCGGTCCATGTTTTCCATTCCGCCCGCTACCGCGACCGAGCCGAATCCAAGCCAGATTTCCTGCGCCGCATTCACGATGGCCTGGGCGCCCGAACCACACACTCGATTGACCGTAAGCGCAGGCACGGCCACCGGTACGCCGCCCCCGATGGCCGCTTGACGCGCGGGGTTCATCCTGTTTCCTGCCTGAATGACGTTGCCCATCACGACCGCCGCCAATTCCGCCGGATCGACGTTGCTGCGACGTACCGCTTCGCGGACCGCGACTGCGCCGAGCGCCGTCGCAGCAACGTCCTTCAACGTGCCGCCGAATGCGCCGATGGGCGTTCTGACGGGACTGCAGATCACTACCTGTCGTGCAACCATTTCCACACTCCATTCAAAGGTGGGTTCCGGCGGATCGGATGGCACCGCCGCCGCACGAGTCGCCTGCCGGGAAGGGATGCCGCTTCGCCTGCCCGGCACGCGTAACAACTGCGATTGCGCGGTCGAACACGAGGAAAGGCGACGCGCGCCTCTCCATCACGTCAGATCGACACCATTTCGAAATCTTCCTTGCCGACGCCGCACTCCGGACATTTCCATTTGGCCGGAATGTCTTCCCAGCGCGTTCCCGGCGCGATGCCGTCGTCCGGCGCGCCCCGTTCTTCCGAATAGATCCAGCCGCACACCAGACACATCAACGTGCGCATCTCCACCGCAGTCGTGCTCATCTCGCCAACTCTCCAAAATTCGACGTCTGTCGCATCACAAACTCGCGCACCTGCTCGCGTACCCTCGCGTCCGACAGGATCCGCCCATGCCCCGCGCCCGGGGCCGGCCACAGCGTCGCATCCTGCAGGCCGGCCACTACCCGCTGCGCCTCGCAGTACGGCACCACCGAATCGGCCGGATCGTGCACGACCAGCACCGGAACGTCGAGCGACGCGCCGCGCGCGAGAATGTCCCAGTGGCTGACCGGTACGCCGTTGCGTCGATGCAGCTCCGCAAAAATGCGCTCGACCACCGGGCGCTGGAACGCCATGTCGCGGCTCGCCCAGCGCTCCAGCACCTCGGTCAACCCGCACGTCGGGGCGATCAGCACGATGCAGCGCAACGATGCGCGGCGCGAGCGTTCCGCCAGTGCGGAAACCGCCGCGATCGAACCGAGCGAATGCGCGATCACCACGTGCGCGCCGTCGATCGCGTCGAGCACCGCGCCGGTCGCGCGGGTGAACTGCGTCATCGTCGTATGCTTGCCCGGCGAACGACCGTGAGCAGGCGCGTCGAATGACGCCACCGAGAAGCCCAGGTTCTGCATCGGCTTCACGAAGCTCAGCATGCTGCTGCTGTCGGTGCCCCAGCCGTGCACGAGCAGCACGCGCGACGCCCCGCCCTCCCAGTAATAGGCCCGGTCGATATCCGCATTGCCCTCGATCGGCGTCTCCGTGGCGCCGAGTGGCACCCGATCGCTGACAGGGAGCCCGTAGCCGCGCGTGAAGCCGAACGCGTCGGCCGCCCGCCTTCCGGCGAGGCGCGGCGCGAAGGCATTCAGCATCCCGAACGCGCGACGGCGGAGCCGCACGCGCAACGATGGCGCATTCGCCTTGCGCCGAGCGATCGGCGAGACTTCCGTATGGTTCACGGACACCATCACCGGCCCTCCGCCGCCGTACGCGCGCCGACGGGCACGGCTTCCCGGGACAGGCTCCGGTAGTAGCCCGACTCGGTGTCGTAGAAATGGCAATGACGAATGACGTGCCAAAGATCGCCGAACGTGAAATCCTTTTCGCGGATCATGCCGGGGAACGCCTCCTTGAGCGCCGCCTGGGCCTTCGGCAAGTTGTAGAACGGTACGATCGGCGCGACGTGGTGCGCCGTATGCACCGAAATGTTGTGCGTCATGAAATGCAGCCACTTCGGATACCGGTAGTCGGTCGTCACAAGCAGGCGACTGGCGTTCGGCGTCCAGTGCTGCGACGGCAGGAACGGGATGTCGTCCGACGTGTGGTGCATCAGCGTCGTGGCGCTGAACCACGCGTGAATCATGAGCCACGGCACGACGAAGTACAGGAACAGGCCCGTGATGCCCGTGAAGTAGATCAGCGCCGGGAAGTAAAGCGCCGACGCGATCAGCACGAACGCAATCGAGCGTTTCACGTCGCGCCGCATCTCGCGCTTCGGATAGAAGCCCGGACGGAATCCCGACTCCTTCCAGTAGCTGACCGTGCCCGCCCAGAACAGCCACTTGCGCGTACCGGCGTACTCGAGACGCTTCAGGAACGACATGCGATCGTAAAGCGGCGCGGGAATGGGCCGCCAGTCCGTGTCGAGTTCGAGGTTGTTGGTGTTCGCGTGATGCAGGTTGTGCGTATGGCGCCACGCGTGGAACGGATACAGCAGCGGCAGAAGCGACAAATGCCCGATCGCCAGGTTGAACCATCGAGAGCGGGAGAACGAGTTGTGCCCACAATCGTGCGCGATGCAGTGCAGCCCCCAGCCGCCCAGACCTGCGAGCAGCCACAGCGGAACGTAGAACAGCCAATGCGGTGCGTACGCGATGCCGACCAGCGCACCGATGTACGCGGCATAGCTCACCACGAAACCAAGAACGCCGCGCCACGCGCGCGGCTCGTACAACGACTTTGGAATCGCGTCGGTCAGCCGTACGCCCTCGAGCGCTTTCGACTTCTTCAGGAATTCGTCGAAACGCGCGGGCGGCGCGCTCGGGAAGGTGTATTTGCTTGTCATGTCGATCTCCCGCTTATGCAGCCTGCAAGCCGAGCTCGGTCGACAGGTGGCGCGCCAGTTCGTCGATGCTGTTGTGTTCGAACAGCAGCGCCGGGGACAGCCGCTGCTCGACGACCTTCTCCAGATCGCCCGACACCTGCACCGCGACGATCGAATCGAGGCCATATTCGTCGAAGCGCTTCGCGGGGTCGATGGCAGCCCGGTCCACCTTCAACTGCCTGGCGAGCCGGTCGATCAGCCAGCTTCGAATCGACGCTTCGGTGAGGGGGCCGATATCGGCGGCCACCGCCTTCTTGCGGCCGAACAGACCACCCAGAATTCCAGCTTGAGACATGATGAAAAATCCTTCTATACGAGGGAAATGAACGAAATGACGACGGCAATCTTCTTCAATACGGCTGCTTGGCGAGCTTGCGGATTGCGGCAGGCCCGGGTTGGCGCAGGTCCCACACGACGCCCAGCTTGCCGAGCGTCCACAACACCCACGCGCTGAGATCCGGCTCGTACCACTTCACCGAGTGGCGATATGACGCCGGGAACGCGTGGTGGTTGTTCTGCAGGCCTTCGCCGAACGTGAACACGGCGACCGTCCAGTTGTTCGCGCTGTTGTCGTCTGTCTTGAACGGCCGTCCACCGAACATGTGGCACACCGAACCCACGCACCAGGCAGCCTGGTTGGCCAGGAAAATCCGCGCGAACCCGCCGAACAGAAGGCCGTTCCACGCGCCGTGCCAGGAGCCGGCAATGGCGCCGCCGATCCCGGCGGGCAGCACGAGACCGAGCACGATCCACCAGACGTAGGTACGGTGATAGAAAAACAGACGGCGATCGCGCAACACATCGGGGGCGAAGAACGTCCAGCCCGATACGTCCGCAGCCAGCATCCACGGCATGTGCGCATACCAGAGGCCGCGCAGCTTGGCGAACAGCCCCTGTCCGACCAGGTTCGGCGAATGCGGATCGCCTTGCTGGTCGCTGTACAGATGATGACGACGATGGGTCGTCACCCAGAACATGATCGGGCCTTGGGCGGCCATCGACCCGCAGATCAGCAGCAGTCCCTCGAACCACTTCGAAGTCCGGAACGTCTTGTGAGCGAGGTACCGATGGAAGCCCATCGTGATCCCGCCCATGTGCAGAAAATAGAACACCCCGAACAGCACCAGATCGGTGACGGTGAAGTCTCCCAGCACGAGTTGGCGTGCCGCCAGCGCAAAGCCGGCGAGCGGCACCAGCATCACGGCCAGGGCGGTATAGCGCTTGATGCGCGCCCCACTGCCCTTTAGCGGCGAAACACCGGGGATCTGACCGTCGGCGGCCGACAGCCCGCCGGCGGCAGTCACGCCGGGTGCAACCTGAATCGACGAATTCATAGGATTCTCCAAACGCTAACAGGATTACGGCGAAGTTGAGTGAGCCGCCGCGCGGCGCTTCGGGGCGTAGCGCACCTCCGTGACGAGCCCCAGCGCGTCGAGCAGGCGGATGATCCAGGCGGAGGGATCGAGTTGCCAGAACGCGTGATCGTTGTTGGCGAAGGCCGGCTGCGCGTGATGGTTGTTGTGCCACGCGCCGCCCACCGAAACGATGGCGAGCAGGCCCAGATTGCGACTGTGGTCGCGCGTCGCGTGCGGACGGGTGCCGATGGTGTGGCACAGGGAATTGACCGCCCACGTCGATTGATCGAGCAGGAAGATTCGCGCGAGACCACCCCACAGGAAGCCGCCGACGGCCCCGAACAAGGCCTGCCCGGCCGGCGCGAGCAGCGCACCCGCGAGCGCGGGGATGGCGAGGCCGAGCATCACCCACCACGCGTATCGAAGATTGAGATTGACGATCAGGCGATCGCGCAGCAGGTCCGCGGCATACGCACTCCAGTTCTCGCGCCGCACCGTGAACAGCCAGCCCACGTGACCGTGCCAAAGGCCCGCCAGTCGGCTCGGCTTGCCGTGCCGGTTCGCGCGCGGGCGCGGCGAATGCGGATCGCCGTCCTGATCGGTGAACGCGTGATGCATCCGGTGCGTGGCGGCCCAGAACAGGATCGGCCCTTGGGCGGCCATGCTGCCGAGTACGCCAAGCATCACGGTGACGATCGGTCGCCCCTTGAACGAGCGGTGCGAAAAATATCGATGCATGCCGGTTTCGACGCCGATCGCGGTCGAGAAATACATCACCGCCAGCAGCACGAAGTCTGTCGCGCGCATGCCGTATATCCACGTGTAGGCGATCGCCAGCGCGAAACCGAGCGCGGGAATGCCCACGGTCAGATAAGCAAGCCGGCGTGCGCGCACGTCGGTGTCGGCTTCCGCGACAGCGGCGGTTGCCGGTGTGCGCGAAGCCAGGGAATCCGCTTCAGCCATGACTGGCTCCGAAGAAATGGAATGTGAAGATGAAGTGTTGGCGGACGGCTTACGTGCGTGCTTCGAGCACGCTCAAGCGACCTTGCTGGAACGCCTGCTTGCACGCTTGCCGGCGCACCTTGCCGCTGGTCGTGAGCGGAATCGAGCCGGTCGGTCCCAGGTGCACCACCGCCGGTGACACCCCGTGGTCTCGCGTGACCGCCAACGTAATCGCCGCGCGCACCTCGCGCATTTGCTCGGTATTCAGTCGGCGCGAGCGCTTGAGTTCCGCAACGATGACGAGCGACTCAGAAGGACCGCCGTCGATCGAGAACGCCACCACACCGTTCGTGCGAATCGCGTCGTGCGCCGATTGCACCGATCCCTCGATGTCGTTCGGATAGAGATTGCGCCCGGCGACAATCACGATGTCCTTGATCCGACCGGTCACGAACAGCTCGCCGTCGTTCAGAAAGCCGAGATCGCCCGTGCGTAGGTAGCGCACGGATCCGCCCTCGCCATCTCCGTCACCGGGCGTGGCCGCGAAAACGTCGGCGCTGTCGCCGCGGTTCAGATAGCCCGCGGCGACGTTCGGGCCACTGAACCAGATTTCACCGATGGTCCGGTCAGGCTGTACGTGCTTCGTCTCAGGGTCGACGATCAGCAGCCGATGCCCGACCGCCACCGGTCCACACCCGACCAGCGTGGTACGCCCGCGCACATCGGATTCCGGCGCGCGTAGCTCGCACCTGCCGTGAGCAAGTGCCTCCTTGTCGACATCGATCAGGGTCATCGGCGAACGCCCCACCTTGCCGGATACATAGAGCGTCGCCTCGGCCATGCCATAGCAGGGCACCACGGCGCGGCGCTCGAAGCCATACCGGCCGAAGCGCGCGAAAAAACGTTCGAGCGTCGCGTGGCTCACCGGCTCCGCGCCGCAGAATACGTGCTGCAGCGAGCCGAGATCGAGCGTGTCCGCCTCTTCTTCGCTGATGTTGTCGACGCACAGGTCGAACGCGAAATTCGGCGCGACGCTGGTGGTCACGCGATAGTCGCTGATCGCCTTGAGCCAGCGATACGGCCGCTGGACGAAATGCTGCGGCGACAGGATCACGAGCGGAAAACCGCTGAACACCGCGAGCAGCAGCGCGCCCATCAGTCCCATGTCGTGATACGGCGGCAGCCACGTGCATCCGACACGGTCGCGATCCGGCCCGATCCGTTCGGCGATCACCGCGCAATTGCTGACGAGATTCTCGTGCGTGACGACTACGCCCTTGGGCTCGCCCGTCGATCCGGACGTGTACTGAAGCAGCGCCGGCCGGTCCAGGTCGACACGCCACTCCAGCGAGCCCCCAACGCCAAATGCCGAAGCTTCGATTTCGTGGAACGCACTTTCGTCGAGCGTCAGCAACGCAGGCGCGGCACGCTGACCGCCGTAGAGCTCGTCGAGCGGTGGCTGCAGTGAGCGATGAAGCTTGCCGGCGATGACCACGTCCGGGTGAGCGTCGCGACAAATCGATGCGAAGCGGGCCACCGCGCGCGCGCCGGCCGGTGGAAACGAGGGTACCGCGGTGGCACCCGCCAGCAGAATGCCGAACAGCGCCGCGACGTAACCCAGACCGGGTTCGAGCAGAAGCAATACGCGCCGGTCGTGCAACGGGTGCTGCAGAACCATGTCCCGCACATGGACAGCAGCGGCGGCGAACTGCCCGTACGACCAGCTCACGACATCGTCCTCGCCGTCGCGAAGAAAATGAAATGCGATCCGCTCCGGCGTTTGCTCGGCACGCTCTCGAAGAATGTCGAGCAGGGACGAGCGCTCCGCTGTCGCAGCGGAGGGGAAAATACTACCGGTCATCATGAGGCCCTCGGATAATCGATGTTGTTTTTGTGAAAGCTTTGTACGCGAACCGTTGCCGGACGATCCGCGCCCCTCAGCGTGCCACCGCGGATGCAAGCGCTCGAGGTCGCGTATCCACCGGCGCGCACAGGATCGCGGTAGCCAGGCCAAGCGCAATCTGCAGATAACAGAGCGTGTGGAATTCGGCGAGGCGCGTTATCGCGTTACCGGTGATGGCGACCGTCAGCGCCACGCCGAACACGGATCCCACCTGGCGTATCGCCTGGTTGACGGCCGAGCCGACACCGAATCGCGCCGGCGGCAGATGCGCGACGGCCGCCGCGGACAGCGAAGGCATGACCATGCCGACCCCCAGCCCGGTGAGGAGCGCGCCCGGCAGCCACGCATGCACATAATCCGGATTGACCCCAGGCACCAGCGCGAACCATATGCTCGCTGCCGTCGAGATCAGGCTGCCCGTCACCAGCAGAACCCGGTGCCCCGCGCGCGCCGCGAACCGTCCGCACACGATCGCCGTCGGAACGACGAGCAGCGGCCCGGGGCTGCCGGCCAGTCCCGCACGCGTCAGCGAATACGACCAGACTCCCGTGGTGAACAGGAACGTCTGAAAGAACATCATCGCAAAGCCGATCGCGAAGCACAGCGAAGCCAGATTGATGTAGCAGTAAGTCCGATCCCGAAACAGCGAGAGATCGATTGCCGGCGACCGTACCGTGCGAGCCCATGCAACGAATGCCGCCAGCATGCCCATCCCGCCTGCGATCGCGAATGCGACTTCCGGCGAAGTCCAGCCGACCGCCTCGGATCGCACCAGACCGACCGCGATGGAACCGACGCCGAGGATCAGCAGGACGACGCCAACCAGATCGAGCGGTGCACCGCGCTCGGGATCACGCGACTCGTCGAGAATGCGCCATCCTTGCCATAGCGCGATTGCGCCAAACGGCAGGTTGAGAAAGAAAGCCCAGGGCCAACCGAAGCGATCCACCATGAACGAGCCGACGCTTGGACCCAATGCCCCGGCCACCCCGCTGACCGCGCCCCACAAGCTCACGGCCACGGACCGCTTGCCGACCGGAAACGCCGCGAGCAGGATCGACAGCGATGCAGGCAACAACAGCGCCGCCCCCGCGCCTTGCACCGCACGCATTGCCCAGAGCATCTCGACATGCGTGGCGATGCCGCAGCCGAAAGATCCTCCCAGGAACATGGCGAGTCCAAGCAGGAACGTGCGCTTGCGTCCGCGCAGGTCGGCGAGGCGGCCCGCGGGCACGAGCAACGCGGCGAAGACGAGCGTGTACGCGTTCAGAACCCACGACAGGCCGGCAGAGTCGGTATCGGGAAACGCCCGTCGCAAAGCGGGAAATGCCGCATACAGCACGGTTACGTCGATCGAGACGAGAAACACCGCGACACTGGCGATCCAGAACACCGGCCACGGCGAAATCGCGCTCGGCTGCGCCTGCGCGGCGGACACGCTGGGTCCGTTCATGGACTTATACCTCGCGAAGCTGAACGGGCGTCACGTCGTCATTCGATTCGGATTCCGATTCGGATTCCGATTCGAAATACGACCGATCGAGAAACGGGAGCGTTCGCGCCCGCATCCGCGCCTGAAACAGCGCGACGACCGGCCACGGGCGCATCGCCATTGCCATGCCCTTGACCGTGCGCGCATCTTCCCAATAGATGACGTTCGCCACTTCCAGCGGCAGCCCGCCGACCTCGCCCGTCCAGAGGCTCAGCGTCGTGGCGTTTGCCGACAGACGCGGCCCGCTCGCACGTCCGCCGTAGACCGCCATCGAATGGCCGCACACGCGCTCGACGTCGTCACGGCCGCGAATCGGTTTGCAGGCCACCGGGCTGGTCAGAAACATCTCGTCGACGATGGGGAACGGCAACTTGGCGTCCAGCACCTCGTCGGCAGGTATCGGCGGCAACGCCGTTTCGATTCCCGGCGGCAGCACCCACGCGTCTGCGTCGACGAGATCCCGGCTCGCGTCATACAGCGCCCGGCGCACCGGTGCGGGAAACGAGCCAAGGAAGATGTCGACCTGGATGCGTGTACCGGACCGGCGCGCCACCGTCACGCCGCGAATCCGGCGACCCTGGAAGAGGCCGTGCCATTCGCGCCCGCCGATGTCCGCACCGCTCCACGCGTTTTTCGACTCGACTTCGGAAAAGATGCCGGCGGCGGCCGTCGCAAGACGCTCGACGCGGTCGCGACCGACGATCTCTCCGAACGTCATGGGATGCAGCAAGCCGACTTCGTCCTGCGTCGACATTCCGAGTTCGCTGAGCAACTCGCCGACATAAAGGCTGGACTGTCCTTGGTGACGCATCGTCGCTTCCTTCTCGATCATCGTCGTTTCCTCTTCCGCGTGCGGCACGCGCTCCGTCCCGACGTGCGTCATACGGCCGCTCGAATGGATGCGTTCGCACCCATTCGCTCCAAGATCCGCCGCGCGGCGAACGCCGGGCGATCGAGCTGGATGTCGATCATCGGCGCCGTGGGGCTCCAGTTCGCCTGCAGGCTCTCCGCGACATCCTTGTCCTCCATCACGGTGGCGAACACTTCCTTCGCGGTGAACTCGGTAAACCGCTCGTTGTCGACGTCGAAATCGCGATGCATGCCCACGAACACATGAGTCGTGGTATCCGTGGCGGGCGTGAAGATCGTCGTCGTATAGACGTGGAAGACCTGGCCGCTCGAATCGTCGCAGGCGTGAGCCCTCGTTTCGACCCGCGTGTTGCCGATGGGCCAGTAGAGCACCTCCTGGAAGCGGTCGATGTAGTCGAGCTTCAGGATATGGGTGTAGAGCGGCGGCGTCTTCTCGCGGCGCAGGTAACGGCGCACCCGGACTTCATCGTCGTTGATCACGATTTCGGGCGGCGTCTCGACGATGTCGAGCGAGCCGAGCGTCTTCGCATGCACGAAGGCGGCGTGCGAAATGTCGAGGATGTTGTCGATGCCGAACAGGTAGCTACACGCGATCGTGCAATAGCTCATCTTCCCGGCAAGCTCGGGCGCCGAACAGACCCAATGGTTGGGGATCGCCGCCTCGTCGACCTTGTCGGGCTCACCGGTCCACAGCCAGATGAAGCCGTATTTCTCGACGGCGGGAAACGACCGCACACGTGCGCCCTTCGGGATCACGGTCTGGCTCGGAATGCTGACGCACGCACCGGAGCAGTCGTACCGGAGCCCGTGATACCAGCACTGGAGTTCGTCGCCGACCACGCGCCCCCGCGATAGCGGAACCTGCCGGTGCGGGCACCGATCCTCGAGCGCGACGATCTGATTCGCCTGCGTACGGTACATGACGATCTTCTGGTTCAGAATCGTCCGGGCAAAGGGCTCCCTCTGGACTTCCGCTGAAAGTGCTGCTGCGTACCACGCATTCTGGATAAACATGATTCCTCACTTTGCTACATGGGCGGCGGTGGCACACCGACGCGAGCTCGCGTCGCCGTGTGCGCTCGTGATCGGTTCTATCTGCGCGCGACGGCGACCATCCGTTCGTCGTCCCGGGCGTCGGCTCCGGCCGCTTCGCGATCGAGACGGCCGTCCGCCATCTGCTCGAGAAATTCGTCCGACGCGGACTGCAAATTCACGCAGGGATACTGAAAGCGGCCGGTCGTATAACGAAGCGCGCCAAGGAAGGACGGCTCGACCGGCGCGCCTTCCGCCTCGAACAGCCCGTGCGACGCCAGATACGTGTGAAGCGCGGGCAACCGGTAGCACGGGACGGCCGGATACTGGTGGTGTTCAAGGTGGAAGTTGCTGCCGAAGAACAGCGCCGTATAGATCGGCGACGTGTAGCTGCGACTGTCGCGATATCGCCCCGGCACGGTATCCGTGTGTTCGATGTATGCGCGAATGGTGCTGAATACGTACACCCCGATATACGGAATCAGCATGACGGTGAAACCGAGCCACAGCGAGCGATGCCAGATGAATCCATAGGCCGTTATCGCGCACAGGCTCAGCGCGATGTTGATCCGCGAGATCCAGCGCATTTCGCGCTGGCTGAACGGCAACCGCGTGTTCTCCGGCCACGGCAAACCTGCCGCCATGCGCGCGGCGTTCCGAGTGTAGATCCGCACGCCCTTGGAACGCGCGAGAAAGAAGCGCGACCAGAAGGTTCTGTACTGCGAATAGATCTGCACATCCGGATCGATGTCCTGACCGGTGAAGCGATGGTGCTTCCAGTGCGTCATGCTGAAGCCCACGATCAGGAAGCCCGGCACCAGCGACGAGCAGATGAGCGCCAGCGCGGCGCTCACGTACTTGTTGCGATGCAGGTTCGTATGCATCCCCTCGTGTCCGACGAAGGTCAGCAAATGCATGCCATGTCCGCCGATCACACCCAGGACGATGGCCAACGCAATTCGGACCGGCGTCGACATCGGGATATCGACGACGGCGAATGCCACTGCGGCCGGAATCAGGAAGAACGCGAGCGCGTGCGCCAGATAGAGGATCGTGGCGACGGCGCTGATCCGGTGGAAGTGCCGTGGCAGCTTGAGCCGCGACAATGCGACGTCACTGTCCAACGTGGCTGCGATGGTCATGGCCTCTCTCCTCGATTGATGCGATGCAGTGCCGGCGATTGGCGAACGTGCCGCGCCGTGGCTTGAAATCGCGTGGCCGCAACGACCACGCACCGCTGTTGCGCGCGTTCAAATGGATTCCCCGACCGACGCGACGTGCTCGGCGCCGGCGGCAAACGATTCCAGCTCGTCCGACTCGCGCACGCGGGACCGCCGGGCGCGCGCCTCCTCTGCGATCTGCACGCGCCGCGCCATCTCGGCGCGAATCGCCTCGCCTCGCCGGGACATGTCGATCAACGGCTGGATCACGCCCGTTTCGCCGCCGGCCATTGCCTCGTCCGCCCACTTCTTGATATCGCTCGGATCGAATACGGCAAACGGCGAGCACTGGCGATTCTGCGAAGCGAGCAAACGCGCCTGCAGTTCCGGATCGTTCGCAAGCTTGCGATAAAGGATCCGGCTGAGCGGATTGTTGTGGCCGAGTGCGCCGCGGCCGCGCGAGTATTCGAACAGGTCGATCGAGGTTGCGTCGCGCTGGCGCCAGTAGCACTCCAGCGCATGCTCATCGCCCTCGACGATGGCCTGGGCGAGCGAACGCGCATCGCGAAGTGCGTCGGTAATCCCGAATCCCGGCGACGGGTCCATGAAGAGACCCGCATCGCCCACGAGGGCCCAGCCGGGTCCTGCGGCCTGACGGAAGAAAAAGTGCAGCTTCAATGCGCCGAGCACCTTGCTGGCGGGCGCGTCGGCAACCAGCGGCGCCGTGTGAGGGTTGCCCTTCAGCGTCTCCGTGAGCTTCTCGAGCACACGGCCCTTCCATTCCGGCAACTCCATTTTCGGGAACGCCACCCCGATCAGCAGCAGGTCACGGTTGGTCGGAAAAACGAAGACGATGTCGTCGCCGAAGGTGCAGTTCATCGCTCCGCCGCGATAGCGCGGATCGGTGTCGAACCAGTCCGGCCGCGGCCAGTACGCCCAATACATTGCACGCGGGCCGTCGTAGCCGTGGTACTCCTCGGCACCGACGAGATCCGCCATCGTCGAGTGCTGGCCATCCGCGCCCACCACGACCCGCGCCCGGATCTCTTCACGCACGCCGTCATGTTCCACCACGGCGCCCGTCACCCGTTCGCCGTCGCGCAACAGACCGACCAGCCGGGTCCGCGTGCGGACCTGAGCCCCCGCCGCCCGCGCCTCCTCCAGCAACAGCGCATCGAGATCCATCCGACGCGGACAGGAGCAGCCTCCGCCGACGGGATACTCGATGCAGCCGAGCACGTCGTCGCCCCCATACATCATGCTGGGCACCGGCGGCGCGAAACGGCGAACCTTGTCGCCAAGCGCCAGTTCGTCAAGGAGCGCCATGCCGTAAGGCGAAATCCAGTGCGTGGACAATGGCTGGTCGCTCGGGAGATTGCTCGCATCGATTGCCAGAACGCGCTTGCCGGCGCGCGCCAGATGAATCGCGAGCGTGGCGCCCGCGCAGCGAGCGCCGACGATGAGGGTGTCTAACACGGAGAATTTCCTTCGGATAACGATCGGAACCGGAATGGCACGTGACGCGACCTCGCCATCGCCGTCACCATCGAGTCGATGAAGAAGCGGCGAACCATGGCACAGCGCCGGACACGGACGACACGACGTACTTGCGAAATCGGACGCGTACGCGAAGCCGGTGCGCGTTGCTCAATGCGCGCCTGCGGCGCGATCCGACGGATATCGCTTGAACAGTACCGACGCGTTCACGCCACCAAACCCGAAACCGTTGGACAGCGCGATTTCGACGGGAACGTGCCGGGCAGAGGGGCCGATCAGATCGAGTCCGGCGGCCGCCTCGTCGGGGTGCTCGAGATTCAGCGTTCCGGGCAGCACGCCATCCCGCAGCGCGAGAATGGAGAACGCCGCCTCGATCGCGCCGGCCGCCCCGAGCAAATGCCCGGTCGCCGACTTGGTCGATGAAATCGCCGGGCCGGCGCCCACGCCGAAGACCGTCTTCAGCGCCTCGATTTCTCCGGAGTCGCCGACCGGCGTCGATGTCGCATGCGCGTTGACGTAGTCGACCTGCTCCGGGGCGATGTCGCCCATCGCGAGGGCCAGTTTCATCGCGCGCATGGCGCCGGATCCGTCGTCGGGCCCGGCGGTCATGTGGTAGGCGTCCGCCGTGGTTCCATACCCGATGATCTCCGCGATCGGGCGGGCACCACGCGCGATGGCGTGGTCGAGAGACTCGACCACCAGCATGGCGGCCCCCTCGCCCATGACGAATCCATCCCGCTCGCGGTCGAACGGCCGCGACGCGCGAATCGGCTGATCGCCGAAGCCGGTCGACAGCGCTCTCGCCGCAGCGAATCCGCCCAGGCTCACCTTGTCGAATGCCGCTTCCGCGCCGCCGGCCAGCACGACATCGGCCTCGCCGTTCCGGATCAGGCGCAGTGCATCGCCGATTGCCTGCACGCTCGCCGCGCAGGCAGTCACGGGACAGCCGATCGGCCCGCGAAACTGATGCTTGATCGAAATCTGGCCGGCTGCCAGATTCGACAGAAAGAACGGAATGGTGAACGGCGACAACCGGCGCACGCCGCGCGTCTCGCCGATTCTCACCGCCTCGGCCAGGCCCGGAAATCCGCCGATGCCCGACGCGACGACGGTGGCCGTCCGCTCGCGCTGATGTTCCGCCTGTGGCGCCCATCCCGCTTCCGCGAGCGCCTCATCCGCGGCAACCATCGCCATCTGGATGAAGCGGTCCATCTTCCTCAGCTCCTTGTTCGGCACCGAGCTCTCCGGATCGAAACCGCCGTCAGGGTCGTCGGCCTTCGCCGGTACGGTCCCGCCGACCTTGGCGGGCAGATCGCCGACGATCTCGTCACCGAGCCGGCGAAGCCCCGACGATCCGCCGATCAGGCGCTGCCACACCAATTCCTTGCCGCAACCCAGCGGAGACACAATGCCGATACCGGTTACCACCACTCGAAGCGTCATTTCACATTCCTCTCGCGGACCGGGACTTGCCGAGCCACATCGTTAAGCTGTTCATCTTCATGCGCACCTTTTGAAACACTGCATGCACGCCCAATCACACGGCTTGCTCGAACGCATGCGACGCACGCAGACCGCGCGGCATGTCGAGCGGCACGCCGTACTCCGATCCGTCGAGGTCCAGCGCGGAACGCGTCTGTTCATCGATCTCGATCCAGAACGGCAGAGTCGGCTTGCCTTCGATCATTTGGGGCGGCGCGGCGCGATGCACATTGACACCCATGCGCTTCAGAAGCCGTTCGTTACCGATCACGGAAAATGCAATGAGACGGTTCGCGCCATGTGCGTGCGCGACGCGGACGATTTCGGACATGAGCGCGCGCGTGTTTTGCCACGACGCTTCGGCAGTCAACGACTCGCCGCGCGGCATGCTCATCGCGAAGCGGGACAACTCCCAAACATCGCGCGCCCGGGGAAGAGAAGCGTCGCCCATCAAATCCGAAAAAACATTACCGAGAAGATAGGGCTCGTCGGTCGGCAGCAATCGACCGCAACCGACAATTTCACTATTGCGATCGCAAGCGACAACGTAAAGCGTGTCCGCGTGATCGAAATCGTCAAATTCGATGCCATTGTCAGTCGGCAATGACCAACCGAGTTCCTGTATGAAGACCTTATGCCGAAACTTCGCGAGTCGATACATCATCTCGCGACTCAAATCAGCGCTTCGCCCCGACAATAAAGTCAACATCTGAAAGCCCTCTCTCTCATCTCAGAATTGTTAGCGCGATTGAACCCGAAATTGCCGCGACAACATAGCTGCCCGAATGGGCAGGTCACGCGCTTTGGACGAGGCTCATCGCGCCGAGTGGGCTGAAGCACGCCGGCGGGAAAACGGATTCTGGATTTAACTGGCGAGGGGAAGCGGGGCGCTTGCGAACAAACATCGCGAGCACGCCTGTCATGAACGGCTCGAAGCACGGCTCGCGTGGTGCCGTGTCACGGCATGGATAATCGTGCCGCCATCGAAACTTCGCTGAGGCCGATGAGGACGATCGGCGGAAACTGGCGGCTGCGCGGCACGAGACTTTAACGGCGAATCATTATTTACTCGCCGAGAAATAATGAGGCACCTTGAACACAGAATCAGTGATCGGCAACAATGGCCGATTCAAGTTCGCGTTGACGCATTCCCGAGCACAGCCAGTTCTGGATCAACGCCCGGCTGTATCGCGCGCCATAATCGTCGCCGTCCGTGTCGAGGAGCATGACGTTGCTGCTGACGTCGTCCGTCCCGACTTTCACGTCGGACCGCCCCGCTGCCACGTACCATACGCAGCCGACGCTCGCGGCGGGTTGCGTCTCGGTGCAGACCAGCTCGTAGTAGCCGGCATTGACGGCGCTGATCCCCTCACCCCATAAGTCATGTAGCAAATCCGGGGCTTGCTGACACATATGTTGACGGAAACGCAGCGCGTAGAACGCGGGCAGGGTCAATCGCACATATCCGTCATTCAGCTTTTTTGGCATGTTCGTTCTCACAACGTGGCACCTGTTAAAATTCGCACGGCATAGTTCTGACAAGATTAGCAGCAGAAGCCGGCCACAAGGCCTTTCAACGCTCGTAGCGCTCCTGTTACGACTTGAATATCCGCTGCCATCACGTACGGGTTATTTACAATTATTACAGACCATCCGGGGAATGCCATTGCATCACGCACGGTCACCGCGAGCGGAAATTGCCCGATGACGCATCGATCATGAAGCAATTCCAGGATTTTCGAATTTGCGACTCCCGAAATTGAAACGCTCTGTGCGATCCAGATATATACCTACCCACATGCAAGATCCCGAAATTCGATCAACGGAAAGTCCCTACGCCATCTCGAAATCGATTCAATAAGAATTTGCATTCGACGTCATGTTTGCCGCTCGATACGTCGAAGCGTGAGACCAGCCCCTGAACGACTTTTGAAGGACCGGCCAACGCCCCTGGCAACACGATTCCTTGGGGCACGATTGACCGCAAAGGTAACGATATGCATGCATGGAAAGAAAAGTATCTGAATGGATACGCCGCGGCAAAATCCGAGGCCGACGTGTTTTTGGAGTTTTCGGCGGACGTGCGCGCCCTTGGATTCGAGTACTGTTCGTTCGGTCTGCGCATTCCGTTCCCGGTGACCAATCCGCAGTTCATGCTGCAGTCCAACTATCCGGAGACGTGGGTCACGCGTTATGTGAGTCAGAACTACTTTGCCGTCGACCCGACCGTCCGACACGGGCTCAGCCAGTTGATGCCATTGATCTGGCGTGCCGACACCCAGACTCAAAGCATCGAATTCTGGAAGGAGGCGGATCATTTCGGCTTGCGCCACGGCTGGTGCATGCCGTCCGTCAGCCGAACCGGCGCGATTGGACTCGTGACCATGGTGCGGTCGAGCGAGCCGATCGACGAGTGTGAGCTCGAGCAAAAGGGATACCAGATGTCATGGCTCGCGAACACCGCCAACTGTGCGATGAGCATGCATCTGCTCGCGCAGCGCGCGCCCGAATATGCCGTCGAGTTGACCGCTCGCGAGCGGGAGTCGCTGCAATGGTCTGCCGCCGGGAAAACCTACGTCGAGATCGGCAAGATCATGCATGTCGACGAGCGCACCGTGAAGTTTCACCTCGTCAATGCGATGCGCAAGCTGAATGCGACCAACAAGACCGAGGCCGCGGTCAAGGCGACAATTCTGGGACTCCTGTTCTGACGCCATTCTCTTCACCGGCCGCGCGGAACCATGCTCGCGGGACGGAAACACCGTCAAAACGGCAACGCCGGTTGCCCGTTCCAATACCCGTCGGCCCCGCCCCCCGCCCCCGATTACCTAGGTAATTGACACGTATGGACCTAGGTAATTGGCGTCCCTACCATGGTTTTCGACGCGAATCCAAGCGCCCACATGAAGAGGACACGACCATGACCACCCAGGACGTCGATACCCGCACGCTACGACGCGTGATCGCCGCAGCGTCGATCGGCAATTTCGTCGAATGGTTCGATTTCGCCGCATACGGCTTTCTCGCCACCATCCTGACGCGCGAATTCTTCCCCAGCGGCGACCCCACGGTCGGGCTCCTGAAAACGTTCGCGGTGTTCGCGGTGGCCTTCGCGTTCCGCCCGCTGGGCGGCCTCGTCTTCGGTGTGATCGGCGACCGGATCGGACGCAAGCGCACCCTTGCGCTGACGATCCTGATGATGGCCGGCTCGACGACGTTGATCGGCCTGCTGCCGACCTACGCGAGCATCGGCTACTGGGCACCGTTGCTGCTCACGATCATTCGCTGCGTCCAGGGGTTCTCGGCAGGCGGTGAATATGCCGGCGCATGCGCGTACGTGATGGAACATGCACCGCGCCGCCGCCGCGCCTTCTTCGGCAGCTTCGTGCCGGTATCGACCTTCTCGTCGTTCGCTTGCGCGGCAGTGGTGGCCTATCTGCTCGAATCGTCGCTGT
The DNA here is from genome assembly GCF_902833125.1 of Burkholderia sp. BCC1640. Taxonomy (NCBI): domain Bacteria; kingdom Pseudomonadati; phylum Pseudomonadota; class Betaproteobacteria; order Burkholderiales; family Burkholderiaceae; genus Burkholderia; species Burkholderia sp. BCC1640. Next base: position 517,052 of record NZ_CADFEF010000001.1, read on the forward strand.
CGTCGCAGGCAATGGTCGAATGGGGCTGGCGCGTGCCGTTCCTGATCGCGGCGCCGGTCGGCCTCATCGGCGTCTACCTGCGTGTCAGCCTGAATGAAACGCCCGCGTTCCAGGCGCTCGAAGGCAAGCACGACATCGCGCATGCGCCGTTGATGGAAACGCTGCATTCGCAGTCGAAGAATATCCTGAAGCTCGGCGCGTTCGTGTCCGTGACGGCGCTGTCGTTCTACACGTTCACGACGTATTTCGCGACCTACCTTCAAGTCGCCGGGCACCTGTCTCGCGGCACGTCGCTTCTCGTGACGGTGCTCGCGCTCTTCTTCGCCGCGGCCCTGTGCCCGGTCGCCGGCTTCTTCTCCGACCTCGTCGGCCGCCGCGCGACGATCGCCACGACCGGCATCTTCATCATCGTGTCGGTTTATCCGGCGTTCTCGCTCGGCGGCTCGGGCGTGCTGTCGCAATCGCTGATCGGCGTCGCGCTGCTTGCGATCGGCGCGGTGTTCTCGGGCGTGGTGACGGCGCCGCTGATGTCGGAAGTGTTCGCGACGAAAACGCGCTACACGGCATCGGCGATCACGTACAACCTCGCCTACACGATCTTCGGCGGTACCGCGCCGCTCGTCGCCACATGGCTGATCGCCGCGACCGGCACCAACCTGTCGCCCGCGTATTACCTGATCGCCGTGTCGATCTTCGCGATGATCGGCGGCCTGGCGCTGCCGGAAACGTCGAAGACGGCGCTCGAGGAAGCCGGTCCGGCGACCGCGGGCGCCGCTCGGGCCGCCAAGCGCGGCGTCTCGGGCGCCGTTTGAGCACGGGCCACGGATGAGTTGCCTGCAGGCGCTACCGCTACAATCCGGCAGGAGCAAACCCGCCCGATAGCCTTGGTCCGAACACGGTTCGGACCCGTCGACACGATGCCGACCATGACCGACACGATGCCAAGCCTCGACTACGAAGATCTCTTCAGGCATCTGCCCGTCGCGGCCATCGTCGCCAGAGAACGCATCATGGTCGACTGCAACGAGAAGGCGCTGCAACTGTTCCGGGCCACCCGCGACGACATCGTCGACCAGTCGTTCGCGAAGCTGTATCCGCAGCGGAAGGACTTCGCGACGACGGGCCGCCGCCTCGCGCCGCTGCTCGCGAAACATGCGGGGTTCAGCGATGACCGCATCATGCGTCGCGTCGACGGCAGTCATTTCTGGGTCACCGTATGCGGCTTCGGCTACAACTCGAAGCGGCCCTTCGAGCTGGCCATCTGGACCTTCACCGACCTGTCGGAGAACGCAAAGCATCCCGACGTCGCCAGCACGTTGACCGATCGCGAGCGCGACGTCGCGGCATTCCTGGTTCACGGCCTGACCAGCAAGGAAATCGGCAAGGAACTGAGCATCAGCCCGCGCACGGTCGATATTCATCGTGCGAGCTTGTTGAGGAAGTACGAGGTACGCACGACCCACGAACTGATCACGTGCCTGCTGGCGTGAGTTGCGCGCGCAGGAACGGCGCATCCGGCATCCCGCTCCGAAAAAAAGCCCGGCAAAGCCGGGCCAATCAGATTGAGACACAAGGAGAATCCCGCCCACCCCACACCGGGCGGTCACGCCGCGCTACACGACGTTCTTTTCGACGATCGGCCGGTTTTCGAGCACACGCTCCCAGCCGAGCGACGACAGGTCGAGCGATTCATACCGCCCGCCCAGGATCAGTTCACTCACGCCACGCCCCGTCGCGGGCCCTTGCTGCAGCCCGTGTCCGCTATACCCGTTCGCGAATACGACGTTGTCGAGTTCGGGGTGATATCCGATGATCGCGTTGTGATCGAACACGTTGTACTCGTAGTACCCGGACCAGCAGTTCTCCACGCGCAGCGCTTCGAACTCCGGCACGCGATTCGCGAGCGTCGGCCAGATCACCTCGTCGAACAGGTCGTGATCGACCTCGTCGAGCGGCAGGTCGTCGGGATCGCGATCCGGGCTCGGCGACGTCCCGCAAATGTACGTGCGCCCTTCCGGCCGGAAATACACGCCCGTCGGATCGATCAGCAGCGGGCAATCGGTCAGCTTCGCCGGCGACGACACGTTGAAGATGCTGCGACGCCGCGCATACACGGGAATGTCGATGCCCATCATCGACGACAGCGTGCGCGTCCACGCGCCGGCCGCATTGACGAGCGTGTCGCATGCGTAGCGCTCGCCGTCGTTCGTCACCACGTGCGTGATCTTGCGACCGTCGCGAACGACGCCGGTCACATCGGCCGGCACATACCGCGCGCCCAGTGCTTGCGCCTTCTTGCGCAGCGCCTGCACGAGCCCGTAACCGTCGAACCACCCTTCGCCGCTCACGCCATAAGCGCCCGACACGAGATCGTCGACGTTCAGCCACGGAAACTTCGCGCGCAGCGCATCGCGATCCATCAACCGGATATCGGCGCCGAGCTTCGTCTGCAGCGCGTGGTTCTCGCGCAGCGTCGCATCGCCCGCCGGCGTCGCGAGAAACAGGTAACCGCCTTCGTGCAGATCGATCGACGGCCGCGTGCCGTCGACCTCGAGCCGTTCGCCGATCGTGCGCAGGAAGTCGATCCCGAACAGCGACATCTCGATCGACAGCGGCGTCGAGAACTGCTGGCGAATCGACGCGGCCGACAGCGCCGACGACGACTTCGCATAGGTGGGATCGCGTTCGATGACGGTCACGGACACCGTCGGATCGGTAGCGCGCAGGAAATAGGCGATCGAGCTGCCGATCACACCACCGCCGACGATGACGACTTGAGAACTCACGACTGACTCCAGTTACACGTATAAGGCGCGGCCGGCCGGCCGCGCCCGAAGGTTGTTCGTGCCGCGTCGCGCGCGGCGTCGTGCGAGCAGGCCACTCGGCGAATCGCCCCGACGTGCGCCGCGACCGCATCCGATCGCTTCGGCTATTTCAGCACGTCCTGCATCGCCGCGAAAGTCCGCGCGCGTTCGGGTATTCAGTCCGCCGTTTGCGTGGTAACGGGCTGCCACGCGGCGTTCTTTACTTCATACAGCGTCGAGCTCGGGTTCTTCAGGTCGCCCGTGCTCGTGAACGCGATCGTGCCGGTGATGCCGTCGTAGCGCGTGCCCTTCAGCGCGCCGTTGAAATCGGCCGGCTTCGTCGAGTTCGCCTTCTGCATCGCGTTGATCGCGATCCACGTCGCGTCGTACGCGAACGGCGCATACGCGAGCATGTCGACGCCGTACTTCTGCTTGAATTTCGTTTCGAACTGCTTGCCTTTCGCGAGACGCGCGAGCGGCTGCCCGTATTCCCACACGGCCGCGCCTTCGGCCGCGTTGCCGGCGAGCTTGATGAAGTTCGCGTTCATCACGCCGCCGCCGGCCAGGAACTGCGCGCGGATGCCGAGCTGACGCATGCGCTTGACCAGCATCGCGGACTGCGCGTCGAGGCCGCCGAAAAACACCAGGTCGGCATTCGTACTCTTGATCTTGGTGAGCTGCGCGCTGAAGTCGACGGCTTTGTCGTTCGTGAATTCGCGCGCGACGATCGTGCCGCCGTTCGCCTTCGCGGCCTTTTCGAATTCGTCGGCTTCGCCCTGGCCGAACGCGGTGCGGTCGTCGATGATCGCGATGCGCTTCGCCTTGGTCACGCTCGCCGCATACGCACCGGCATTGCCGGCGTTCTGCGCGTCGGTCGCGATCACGCGATAGACGGTGCCGAGGCCGGCGCGCGTGATGTCGGGATTGGTCGCCGACGGCGTGATCATCGGAATGCCGGCCTTCGCGTAGAGCTTCGACGCGGGCAGCGTCGTGCCGGAATTGAAGTGGCCGATCACGACGGCCACCTGCGCGTCGGTCAGTTGCTGCGCGGCCTGCACGCCGATGCGCGGATCGCTCTGGTCGTCCTGCGACGCGACGACGAACTTCACCGGCTTGCCGCCGATCGTCGTGTGCGCGGCGTTCGCCTCGTCGACGGCCATGCGCACGCCGTTCTCGATGTCCTTGCCGTATGCGGCGCCGCCGCCGGTCAGCGGCACGGCCACGCCGACCTTGACGACCGTCTCCTGCGCGCGGGCCGCGCCGGTCTGGAACGCGAGGATCGCGGCGGTCAGTGCAATGCCGGAAAGCGAACGAATGCGGAACGTCATCGGCCAATCCTTCTTCTGTGGGTCGGGATGCGACACGCGATCATCGCGCGCCGGCGACCTCCCGCGTGCCGGTGATTTTTCCGTCGCCGGCGTGCCGCCGATGGCGCGTCACTTGCCGGTCGATCACCGCGGTTCCGTCTCCGGGAAACCTGTCGGCGCGAAAGAGGTGAACCGATTGTGGGTAGCCAATACGCGTGCAGCAAACGAAATATCGGAACTATGTTGTGAGGAATTGTCATCAAGTGCCGACGCTACCGAGGGCACGCGGCCCGCGCGACGGCGGGCCGGGAAGAGGAAATGTCAGCGGGATGCGCGCATGCCGCGTTGCATCGGGCCTGCCCGGGTAATGCAGATGGAGCATCACCGCCGTATCGGGCAGCGGCAATGCACCGCACATCGCGCGATTCGGTCGCGGGCGCCGGGCCGGTCAATGCCTGTCGGTGCCCGTCTGCTTGCGCACCGCATCGGCCGCCTCGCCGGCCTTCTCCTGAATCTTGCCAGCCTGCTGTTCCGCCACGCCTTCCGCTTCCGTCTCGCGGTCGCCCGTCACCTTGCCGAGCGCTTCCTTGACCGAACCCTTCACCTGTTTGAGTTTGCCTTCGATGCGATTCCTGTCCATGGTCGTCTCCTGCGATGAGTTGGGGAGAGAGCCGACGGCACGGCAGCCTGCGCCGCACCGCCGAGTGGACAGGATCGCAGCCGCGCGCCGCGCGCGGCAGATGCGGATGCACCAGCCTGCATGGTGCATTCGCACCGATGGCCCGACGCCCGGCGTCAGTCCTTGCCGTTCGCGCCGCCCTTGTCGGCGCCCTTTTCGCCTCGCGCGCCGTTCGCGTCGGATGCGCCGACGATCCCGCGCTCGCGCGCCCATACGATCGCCTCGCCGCGGCTATGCACGTCGAGCTTCGCGTAGATCGTCGCGACGTGATTGCGGACCGTGTTCGGCGCGAGCCCGAGGCGCGCGGCGATCTCCTTGTCGGCGAGGCCGTGACACAACAGGTCGAACACGTCGCGCTCGCGCGCGGTGAGGTCCGACAGCTGCGCGCCCGCGTCCGGCGCATTCGCGCGGCGCACGTTCGCCAGTTTTTCGATCAACGTGCGGCTGAACCACGACGCGTCCTGCATCGCGGTCTCGATCGCGTAGACGAGTTCCATCTCGGTGCGCTTGCGATCGCTGATGTCGAGCAGCGCGATCAGCAGGCAATCCTGCCCGTGAATCGCGACCGGTTCGGCCGACACGACGCAATCGCGTACGTCGCCGTCGCGCGTGCGGATCTGCACGTCCGCGTTGCGCACGTTGCCGTCGCGCGCGAGCTGGCCGTCGATGCACTGCCGGGCGCCGCGTTCGGCCCACAGCCCGATCTCGTCCGCGGACTTGCCGAGCAGATCGTCGCGCGCATGGCCGGCCATCGCGACGAAGGCATCGTTCACGTCGAGCAGCTCGAAGCGGTCGGCCGTGACGATCGCGGTTGCGACCGGCGCCATCCGGAACGCCTTCGCGAAACGCTCTTCGCTCTGCCGCAGCGCAAGCTCGGCCTGCTTGCGCGGCTCGAGATCCATGAACGTGAACAGCATGCACGCCTCGCCGTTCATGTCGATCGGCTGACCGGCGACCACCACCGCTTTCGTGCCGCCGTCCGCGCGCTTGAGCACGGCCTCCATCTGCGGGATCGTCGCGCCCTCGCCCAGCCGCTCGATCGCGAGTTCGCGCTGCTCGGCGTGTTCGAGCACGTCGAGTTCGTAGACGGAGCGGCCGAGCACGTCGTCGCGCGCATGGCCCGTCATCTCGAGGAAGCCTTGATTGACCTTCACGTAGCGCAGGTCGTCGAGCCGGCAGATCACGGCCGGCGCCGGGTTCGCGTTGAACGTGCGCTCGAAGCGGTCCTCGGCGCTCGCCCATTCCGTCGCATCGTGCAGCACGAGCGCGAGGCAGTCGGGCTCACCGGCCGCGTTCGTCAGCACGAGGCTGCGGATGCGGTGAACCCAGCTCACGTTCTCGTCGGCGGCCGATTCGACTTCGACGGTCACGTCGCCGAATTCCTCGCCCGCGATCACGCGATCCATCGGATAGTGGCCGTCGCGCACCGGATGGTTGTTCCGGTAGCGCAGCCGGAAGCGCTCGCGATACTCGGTGACGTCCGCGCCGAGCGCGTCGAGCTCGGTGACGCCGTGCATCGCGAGCGCGGCCTCGTTCGCCCACACGATGCGCTGGTCGGGTTCGATGAGGATCACGCCCTCGGTGAGCCCCGCGATGATCTGGTGCAGCTGGCGCCGGTCGGTATGCGACTTGAGCGCCTGTTCGTTGACTCGTTCGTCCATGGGTCGGTGGTCCACGTGGTCGACAGGGTTGCCGGGTCGGTCGCGTCCGCGCCGATGCGCGCCAGCCTGCTCCGGCCGGCGCGTGCACGCGATGATCGCGTGCGGCCGACGCAAGCGACAGGCGCGGATGCACCATGCGCAATAGTACATTCGCATGCCGCACAGGCTGCGTGCGCCATCCCGCCGAGCCACGCGCGGCACGGCTTGCGCGCCGGCATCCCGCATCGCGCGCATCACCACGCACACGACGCACTTCCCGTTCCCGCTCCTTCGTTCCGTCCCCGTGCAAACGCACTAGCCGATCCGGTGAATTTGCGCGATGTCCGCGTGCATTCGCGCCGGTACGCTGGTACTGCATCGGCGCCCACGCGCCGCCCTTTCATACCGCAGAGGAGGATCACCTGATGAAGCTCCATCAGACACCCGATCCGACGCGCCCCGAGCCGGCCCCGGACAATCCGCCCGAACCCTCGCCCGGCACCGATCCGCCGGTGCCGCTGCCGCCCGACGTGCCGCGCCCCGACATGCCGCCGCGCGAGCCCGGCTACGACACGCCGATCGCGCGGTAACGCGCGGCGCGCCTGCGCAGATTCCCCATCCACCACGCCAATCGAAGGAGCACATCCATGAACAAGACCTCGAACCTGTCGGCGCTGCTCGCCGTCAGCGCGGCGTTCCTGCTTTGCGCCGCTCCGCTCACGAACGCACAGGCGGCGTCGTCGACCGACGACGGCATGAAGACCGAATCGAACCAGCCCGTCACCGACACGTGGATCACGACCAAGGTGAAGAGCGAACTCGCGACCACGGATGGCGTGAAAAGCATCCACGTCGGCGTGAAGACGGTCGACGGCGTCGTCACGCTGACGGGCGTGCTGCCGTCGAGGGTTGCGGTGAAGAAGGCCGTCGCCGTGACGCGCTCGATCAAGGGCGTGAAGCACGTCGACGCATCCGGCCTGAAGGCGAAGGCCTGAACTGTCGCGCGGCCGAGCGCCGCGCTTTTTTCCCCTTACTCCAGGAGCACACCATGAACGAAGACAAGATCAAGGGTCAATGGAAGCAGCTGACCGGCAAGCTGAAGGCCAAGTGGGGCAAGCTGACCGACGACGATCTCGCGGTCGCCGAAGGCAACCGCGACTATCTGACCGGCCGGATCCAGGAACGTTACGGGATCGCGCGCGACGAGGCCGAGAAGCAGTTGAAGGAATTCGATCGCGAGCTTTGACGCGCCGGTCGTCTCACCCCGCCGCGATGCGTCCTGCGTCGCGGCCACGCGGAGGACCACGACATGGGCAAATATCTGATCGCATGGCTGCTCGGCGTACCGCTCGGCGTGCTGGTGCTGTTCTATCTGGTCACGCACCTGTTCTGACGATCGCGGCGCCCATCCAATGCAAACGGGCCGGCGGCTGTCATCAGCCGCCGGCCCGTTCGTCTGCATGCGTCGTCGCGCTTACTTCGCCGCGTTCGCCGTCATCTTGAAGATGCCTTGCGCGTTGCCCGCGTCGAAACGCAGGTCCGTCACCCAGCGGCGCGCCGCCTGGTCGAACGTGCGGCGGCGCGTGATGAATTCGTAGAACGAGCCCGGCACGTTGCGCTTCACGGTCCCGCCGTCGCGCGTGCGGAATTCGCGCTCGACGATGTCCGCGCGATACGCGGTCTGGAACACGCGGCCCGAACGCGAGCGCTCGACTTCCGGCTTCATCGGCCGGCCCTTCGCCTTCTCGTCGTCGGACAGCTTGAACACGTCGGTCACGCGATCGGTCGCGTGGTTGAACGCGTTGCCTTCGGTCGCGATCCACGCCATCTCGGCCGATTCGAGCAGCAGCGTCTCGTAGTCGAGTTCGCTCGGCAGGTCGTGCTGGCGCGCGAACGCGCCGACGATCTCCGGCAGCAGCGCATGCGCGGCGTCGAGCGGCAGCCAGCCTTCGCGCTCGATCTCCCACAGCAACGCGACGGCCGCCGGCGACAGCGGATCGCGCGACGAGCTCACGACGTTCGTCACGGCCTGCTGGAATTCCCGGGAGAAGCGCTCCGGATGCAGTTCGCTGACGAAGAATTGCGCGATCTCGTCCGGCGCATCTTCATGCGCATACGCGCGGCCGGTCATGCCGAGCTTGTCGAGCGGATAACGGCCGTTCAGGCGGAAGCCGAGCGGACGCAGGATGCGCGTGAACGCGGCTTCGCCCGGCGGCAGCGCGCCCGTGTGCGGCCAGCGCACCGTGCGCAGCGCGCCGTGGTCGAAGTAGACCGAGCCGCCGTTTTCGATCGCGTCGGCCGTGTATGCGCGGCCGTTCGCCGAACGTTCGAGCAGCCCTTCGAACAGCGCCATGTTCATCGCCTGCGCGATCTCCGCGCGCGTGACGACGTCGGTTTCCCATTCGTCGAGGATGGCCGGCATGTTCAGGGTCGCGAACAGGGCGTCGGTCTTCGCCTGTCCCAGCAGCTTCGTCAGCAGGCTCTCGATATTCGGATTGCGCATCAGGATTCTCGTGTTCGGGGGACCGCCGGCAAGCGTGCCGGCAACTCGAATGGCCGGCCGCCCAGCGGGCGCCTGGCCTTGCGTGGGATGCATTATTCAAAGGGTTGCAGCGGGGCGTAAAGCGAGATTAAATTGACACGTGATGAGTTTTTGGAATTATCGGCCGTCTCCGCATTCGTCCTCCGGCCCGCCGCGGGCGGGTCCGTTCGTCAGACAAAACGAGCATCATGCGCAAATTCAAGATCCCCAACATGGGTGCGCTCGTGGCTTTCGAAGCCGCGGCGCGCCACGAGAGCTTCACGCACGCGGCCAAGGAGCTGTTCCTGACCGAAAGCGCGGTATCGCGGCAGATCGCGACGCTCGAGGCAAGCCTCGGCGTGCGGCTGTTCGCGCGCGTGAAGCAGCGCGTCGTGCTGACGCGCGCCGGCAAACTGTACGGCACGCAGGTGCGGCGCGCGCTGGAGGCGCTCGATCGCGACACGCTGTCGATCATCGCGCACGGCAGCGGCGGCGGCTACCTGGAGCTCGCGGTGCTGCCGACCTTCGCGTCGCACTGGCTGATCCCGCGCATCAAGAGTTTCTACGACCGCACGCCGGACGTGCGCGTGAACATGGGCAGCCGCACCGACCTGTTCTCGTTCGAGGACACGCACTTCGAGGCCGCGATCCACTACGGCAAGCCGACCTGGCCCGGCACGTCGTCCGACTACCTGTTCGGCGAGGAAGTCGTGCCGATCTGCTCTCCCGCGCTGCTCGACGGGCCGGTCGAACGCGTGGAGGATCTGCTGGCGTATCCGCTGCTGCACTCGACCACGCGTCCCGGCGCTTGGGCGCAGTGGTTCGAGACGCATGGCGTCGAGGACATCCGCACGATGCAGGGCGTGCGCTACGAGCTGCACACGATGCTGATCAGCGCGGCCGCGGCCGGGCTCGGGATCGCGCTGGTGCCGAAGTTCTTCGTCGAGGAACAGTTGCAGCAGCTCGGCCTCGTCGTGCCGTGCGACGCGGCGACGGTCGGCGATTCGGCGTACTACCTCGTGTATCCGACGGAGTTCAGTCACAGCAAGCCGCTGGAGTCGTTTCGTGCGTGGTTGCTGGAGCAGGCGAGCGCGTATGCGGCGCCGGGGCGGGAGGGGGAGGGGGAAGAGGACGGCGACGCGGAGGATGACGAGGACGTCGAGTAACAGCGCTTCCGGCTATTTACGGTACGGCGCGGCGGCATTGCATGCGTGCCGCACCGGCGGCACACCGGCCGCGACGACCCTCACCAGCCGCGCACTGTCAGGCGTTTCCAGCCCCGGGCACGCCGTATTCAGATCGCGGATCACGAGCGTCGCACCCCCGTCGAAGACGGCATATCCCGTCTGGCCGGGGGACGGGCCATCACGACGATGACCCGCATTGTCGCGCACCACATGCGTGACGTGCGTCACATGTGCCACTTCACCGTGGCGGTCAGCGTACGCGGATCGCCGGGCATGTTGTACAGGTCCGCGTTGCCGTGCGCGGCGATGAAGTAGCGGCGATTGAACAGATTGTCGAGCGTGAGCGTCACGTCAACCTTCTTGCTGCGATAGCCGGCCCCCAGGTTGAATACGGTAAACGACGGCAGCGTGACCAGATCGCTCGCCGACGTATAGCGCGCCGACTGGAACTGCATGCCGGCCGCCGCATAGAAGCCGTACGGCAGCTCGCGCTTTAGCCACAGGTTCGCGCTGTGGCGAGGCATCAGCCCCGGCGTGTTGCTCGACACCGTGAGGCCGGCCGCCGTCGATTGCGGGGAGCCGTCAACCGTGCCGTTCATATACGCGTAACCCGCATACACCGACCACTTCGGCGCAATCTCACCGGTGAAGCCGAGCTCCATCCCGCGCACGTGCTGCGTGCCGATCGGCAGCGCATAGCCCGGGTTCGCCGGGTCGCCGATCTGCTGATTGGTCTGGCGCATGTCGAACAGCGCAACGCTGGCCGTCGCCTTGCCGCCAAGGTCGAAGCGCGAGCCGACTTCATACGCGGTGGTCTTCTGCGGTGCGAGCGCGGCGCCGTTCGCGAACGCGCCGGAACTGATCAGCGTATCGGCCAGCGGCGAGAACGACTGGCTGAACGAGCCGTACAACGTCAGCCATTCGAGCGGTTCATAGATCAGGCCGACGCGCGGGCTCCACGCGTGATCGGTCCGGTCGAGATTGACGTTCGACGACGTGTAGTCATGCCGGATCTGGCTCAGGTAGTCGAAGCGCAGGCCCGCGAGCACCTTCCAGTGTTCGGTCAGCGAGATCAGGTCCTGCGCGTAGACGCCCGTGAGCCCGACCACGGTCGACGCGTTCGTCTTCGCCGGCGCGCCAGTCGGCACGCCGGGCAGGACCACCTGCTGCGGATTGAAGAGATCGTAGGTCGCGACCTTCGTCACGCTGTAGACCGTGTCGAATTTCTGCTGCTGCGAGAGTTCGAGCCCGTACAGCAGCTCGTGACGCATGCCGAACAGCGATGTCTTCTGCGTGAGCTCAAACAGCCCGTCGATGCCGTGGTCGGTGCGCTGGCGCGTCGACTGGTCGAGCGTGACGACCGGATGCGCGGACGTCCTGATCGGCTCGAACGTCACGTAGTTCTTGCGTTCGAGCGAGAAGTCATACGCACGGATCGCGCCGTGAAACGACAACGAATCGCTGATGCGACGATCGAGCGACACCGTCGCGCTCTTCGCGGAGATGTCGTTGTATGAGCTGTTCCCCCCATCGGCCGAACCGAAATACGTGTTGATCGGCACATCGACGGGCCGGCCGCGGTACGCTGGCAGCCCCTGGTCCGACGTACGGCGATCGTGCAGATAGTCGAATTCGACGTTCAGCACCGTGTCGCTGTCGAGCTTGAACTGCGCGGACGGCGCGATCGCCTGCCGGTTGAGCTGAAACTGGTCGCGGAAGCTGTTCGAGTTTTCGGCTGCGCCGGTAAGGCGAAAGCGTGCGGCGTCGTTCGCATTCCAGCCGAGGTCGAATTCGCCGCGCCGCTCGCCGCGCGTGCCGAGCGTCACGCCCACATCGTTCACCGGGTTCGCCTGCGGCCGCTTCAGCACGCGGTTCACGATACCGCCCGCCGAGCCGCGCCCGTACAGCACGGCAGCCGGCCCCTTCAGCACCTCGACGCGATCGACGTTCGACAGGTCGCGGTAGTACAGCGCATCGTCGCGAATGCCGTCGACGTACTGGTCTGTAATGCTGTTGAAGCCGCGGATCGTGATCTGGTCGCGCTGGCCGTCGCCCACCGAGAAGCCGACGCCCGGCACGTTGCGCAGCGCATCCTGCATCGACGTGGCGTTCTGGTCCTCGATCACCGCGTGCGGGACAACGTTCACCGTCTGCGGCACGTCCATCAGCGACATGTCGGTCTTGGTCGCGGCGCGCGAGCGGCCACCGTCATACGACGCGTGGTCGGCGGCCGCGTTGACGGAGATCGCGGGCAGGGTCGCGGCGGCATCGCTCGCCTGGGCAAACGAAGTGCGGGCGCCAGCCAGCGCCGTGGCGATCAGAAGCGCATGACGGGCGCTCTTGTTGAGTTTCATCGTGAACGTAGAGGTGTCGAATAAAAACGGCGAACGGGAACGTGTCCGGCCAGCGCGCGACTCGCGTGGCGAATCGACCGACGAAGCCCGTTCCTTCAGGAAGACGACGCGCGCGGAGGACCGCCCCGTCGTGCCTGCCGGGCGGCACGACCGGCACGAAAAAAGCCGTAACGTGTCATCACGGCTCGTAATGGGGCGAAATAATAAACGAGAATGATTCGTGTTTTTAGTTAATTTTCGGCGTGTCGCCTGCCCGCAACGCGAGCGCGCATTCGCGCCTCACATTCCTGACGAATGCCTTTCTGTTTTGCGCTATCGAGCCGCTTGGCTCGCATCAAAACGAAAGGATTCAATCGGCCGCAACGTGCGGTAGCCGCTATGAAAAAAGGTGGACTCGGGGAGACTGCGGCGGGGAAGGAACGCTGAAGAGGATCACGAAGGATGGGGCCAAGCAGGCGGGACGCATTCAAAGTCCGGTGCGCGCCGAGCCGGGCAACCCCGACCCGGCGCTCCGGGCAGCCGACCTCGCTTCGGCAGCGCGGCGGACCTTCTCTCTTTTCTTCACTGCGTATGTTTTCTCTCAGGTTCCGGGGCAATTTTTTCTTCGCCGCGTCGGGCCATTATCCGCCCAATCCCGCCGAAGTGAAACGTTTGCGCACGCTCTACGCCGCTTATACCCGCCATTCGGACACATTCCTTCAAATCGCTTACGTGTCGTGCGATCGCATTCGGCAAATCTTGCAATCGGTTCGGCGTTCCTTTTAAATGGAACTGGTTCCATTCCGCGTTTCGGCCATGCCGTCGCGTGACGCCACGTGACGCCGCTTCGTCCGCGCGTCATGATGCCGATTCAGGATCGAGGATCGTTCAGCTCAGGATTCCGCATCGCCCGTCCTTCCCGGACACCCCGTCAAACGAGACCGTCATGCCCGATTCCGCCTCCCTGCAGCAGCTGTTTCCCGCCTATCAAGACATCCCCGCCGAGTTTCGGCTCGCCGCGCCGATCCACCAGCGTGTGTCGCTGGTCGACGGCGAGTTGCGCCCGTGGGACGGCGCGACCAAGACCGTGCTGTCGCCCGTGTGCGTGCGCCAGCCGGACGGCAGCGTCGCGCAGATGGAGATCGGCAGCTATCCGGTGATGGGCGAGACGGAAAGCGATGCGGCGCTCGACGCTGCGGTGCGCGCGTACGACTCGGGCCGCGGCGAGTGGCCGACGATGAAAGTCGAGCAGCGCATCGCGTGCATGCAGGACTTCATCAAGCGGATGGTCGCGCAGCGCGAGCTGGTCGTGAACCTGATCATGTGGGAGATCGGCAAGAGCCTCGCCGATTCGCAGAAGGAGTTCGACCGCACCGTCACGTACATGACGCAGACGATCGACGCGCTGAAGGAGCTCGACAACGCGAACTCGCGCTTCGTGATCGCGGAAGGCACGATCGGCCAGATCCGCCGCACGCCGCTCGGCGTCGTGCTGTGCATGGGGCCGTACAACTATCCGCTGAACGAAACCTTCGCGACGCTGATCCCCGCGCTGCTGATGGGCAACACCGTGGTGTTCAAGCCGCCGCAGTACGGCACGCTGCTGTTCGAGCCGCTGCTCGAGGCGTTCCGCGACGCGTTCCCGAAAGGCGTGATCAACACGATCTACGCGCCGGGCGCGGTGGTCGTGCCGCACATGCTCGCGTCGGGCAAGATCAACGTGCTCGCGCTGATCGGCTCGAGCAAGGTCGCCGATCACCTGAAGAAGCAGCATCCGAAGTCGCACCGCCTGCGCGCGATCCTCGGCCTCGATGCGAAGAACGCGGCGATCGTGCTGCCCGACGCCGATCTCGATCTCACCGTGAAGGAGTGCCTGCTCGGCGCGCTGTCGTTCAACGGCCAGCGCTGTACCGCGCTGAAGATGCTGCTCGTGCATCGCTCGATCGTCGACGAATTCCTGAAGCGCTTCACCGCCGCGCTCGAACAGTTGAAGATCGGCATGCCGTGGGAGAAAGGCGTCAGCATCACGCCGCTGCCGGGCATGCATCGCACCGCATACATGACCGACGCGATCGACGACGCGAAGGCCAGGGGCGCGCAGGTCGTCAACCATTCGGGCGGCGAATTCAGCAAGACGCTGTTCTACCCGGCCGTCGTGTATCCGGTGTCCGAAGGGATGAAGCTGTATCGCGAGGAACAGTTCGGCCCGATCATTCCGGTCGCGCCGTTCGACGACGTGGAAACCGCGCTCGACTACGTGACGACGTCGGAGCACGGCCAGCAGGTCAGCATCTTCGGTTCCGATCCGGCGCAGATCGGCGCGCTCGTCGATCCGCTCGTGAACCAGGTGTGCCGCGTGAACATCAACTGCCAGTGCCAGCGCGGGCCGGACGTGTTCCCGTTCGCGGGGCGCAAGGATTCGGCGGAAGGCACGCTGTCGGTGACCGACGCGCTGCGCGCGTTCTCGATCCGCTCGATGGTCGCGGCGAAGCAGACCGACGGCAGCAAGCAGCTGCTCGATTCGATCGTGTCGGATCACTACTCGAAGTTCGTCAACACCGGCTTCATTTTCTGAAGCGCCGAAGCCGATCCGCCGCGTGTTCGCGCGGCGGATCGCTCGTCTGGTTGCACGCGTGCGGGCTGTCCGCTCACACGGTTCACACGATTCAAACGTTCGACGCCAGCAACCGGATCCCCGCCACGCCGAACACCACGGCGAGACACGCTTCCATCGCGCGGCGGCCGCGCACGTACAGCCGGCGTGCGCCGTCCGTCGAGAACACCAGCGCATAGCCGCCGAACACCAGGCATCCGATCGCGATGCAGCCCGGCACGACCGCGCCGTGCGACGCGCCCGCGCCGTTCGACGACAACGCGACGATCGACACCCACACCAGGATCGCTTTCGGATTCGTCAGATGCAGCATCGCGCCGCGCACGTAGAAGCGCGACAGCTTCCGGTCTGCCGTCGCCTTCGGCGTGGCCGCCGCCTTGGCCGACCACGCGGTGCGGCCCGACTTGAACGCGAGCCACAGCAGGTACACGCCGCCGAACAGCTTGATCGCGACCAGCAGTTGCGACCATGCGAGCAGCGCGGCCGACACGCCCAGCGCGGCCACCGTCGCCCAGAACATCGAACCCGAGATGACGCCGAGCGCGAACACGAGCGCCGCCTTGCGGCCGTGGTTCGCGGCGACCGACATGATCGCGAGATTGCTCGGGCCGGGGCTGGCCGTACCGACGAAATAGGCCGTGTAGGCCAGCAGCAGATTGGCCGAGAAGAAGGCGTGGACGCTCATGTCGAACCTCGCGGAGATGATGCGGTGATTGTTCGCAAACACGGCGCGGCTGCCCATGGACAGTTCTCCGGTTATTCGCTGGGCCAGTTGGGCGGCGCGCGTGACACAGGTTGCGCACGTATCCGGCATGCGGCGAACGAGACGTCTCGGATATGAAACATCCGGCGCATGCGTCGCGAAC
This sequence comes from Burkholderia sp. BCC1640, assembly GCF_902833125.1. Taxonomy (NCBI): domain Bacteria; kingdom Pseudomonadati; phylum Pseudomonadota; class Betaproteobacteria; order Burkholderiales; family Burkholderiaceae; genus Burkholderia; species Burkholderia sp. BCC1640. The sequence goes on from NZ_CADFEF010000001.1 coordinate 533,003, forward strand.
GTTCGTCGTGAGGCGGGTGACGCCGCGGCTCGCCGCGCGAGACCGTCCCGACCTCGGGCCGACGCCCGGAGCGGCACCGGCACACGCGCGACACGACATTCCCCCGATTCGTCGACGAAACACACGGCCCGTTTCAGCCCGGCGTTACGTTACATCGATGAAGCATTTCATTCGTCCGGCCCCTGCCGTGCTGCCCCGCGCGATCGCACACGGCGTATGGACGCCCTTCTCGATTTTTCGTGAAAGCCAGTATCGGCGGGACGCGATGACCGCCGCCGCGCCCCGCGTCAACATTGCTCAACACTTCGATCGCGGGGCTGGTACGGAACCTGCATTCCCATCGGATGACAATCGCGCCGCCGATCGGCGCGGACATGAACCCGGATCGGGGCCTCCATCGGACACGCCCGAACGATCCACGCAAGTTATGAGGCTCTTCATGGATGCGCTGCCCAACTCATCCGATACGTCGTTCCAGATCTTTCTCGCGAAACTGCTCGAACAGCCGCAGCCCGAATGGACGGAAAAACAGCAGATGGAACTCGAGATGGCACGCACGCTGTCGACCCAGATGGTCAACTACGCGGAAGGCATGCGCGGCGGCAACGCGGATCTCGCGCGCTGCCTCGTGCTGTTGCGCTACGCGAAGGTCCTCGACTTCATGCTGACGTCGCTCGCCGCGCACCGCGACATTCATCCGCAGACGCTGCGCACGCTGTTCCGGCTCGCGAACCTGAAGGTCGACGATGCGTATCCGGTGTGAGCGGGCATCGGGCAGCCCGACGCCGCGCCTTCGCGGCTAGCGCGCCGCCCGCCCCGCCATCCACTTGCGGTAACGCCGCGTCTGGCACTGCGCGGCGAGTTGCTGCGACACCAGCGCGCGCAGCGGCGACACGCCCGGGTGCGTGCGCCGCCCGACACTCAACCGCGCGAGCTGAAACTTCACGACGGCCATGTTCGCCAGCGCACCCAGCGCCTTGTTCTTCCAGCGGATCGGCTGCAGCGCCGGCGCGCTGTCCTTGCCGGCCTGCCAGTCGCGCGGCAGGTTCGGCTCGATCGACAGCGCGGTCGCGATGCCGACCATCGCCACGCCGCTGGCGACCACCTGCTCGGCCACCGCGCGGCGCCGGATCCCGCCCGTGACCATCAGCGGCATGGCCGCGACGGCCGCGATGTCCCGCGCGAATTCGAGGAAATACGCTTCGCGGGCCAGCGTGCGCCCGTCGCGCGCCTCGCCCTGCATCGCCGGCACTTCGTAGCTGCCGCCCGACAATTCGACGAGGTCGACGCCGAGCGGATTCAGCAGTTCGACGACGCGCTTCGCATCGTCCGCGCTGAAGCCGCCGCGCTGGAAGTCGGCCGAATTCAGCTTGACCGACACGACGAACGCCGGCGACACCGTCGCGCGCACCTCGCGCACGATGTCGAGCAGCAGCCGCGCGCGGTGCTCGATGCTGCCGCCCCACCCGTCCTGCCGGCGGTTCGTCAGCGGCGACAGGAACTGGCTCAGCAGATAACCGTGCGCCGCGTGAATCTGCACGCCGGTGAAGCCGCTCTGCTCGGCGAGCTGCGCGGTGCGCACGAAGCGCCGCCGCACGTCGACGATGTCGGCTTCCGTCATCTCCTTTGGCACCGGGAACTGCTTCGACAGCGCGCCGAGCGCGAGCGGCACGGCCGACGGCGCGAGCGTCGTCTGGCCGAGCGCCGCCTGCATCTGGCGCCCCGGGTGGTTGATCTGCATCCACGCGTGCGCGCCGCCGGAGCGCGCGACCTGCGCCCAGCGCCGGAAGCGGTCGAGATGCGCGTCGCTGTCGAGCACGACGCCGTTCGGCCCCGTCATCGCGCGGCCGTCCACCATCACGTTGCCGGTCAGGATCAGGCCTGCCCGGCCGTCCGCCCACGCCTGGTACAGGCGCAGCAACGCGTCGGACGGCGCGTGGTCCGCATCGGCCAGGTTCTCTTCCATCGCGGCCTTGGCAAGCCGGTTCGGGATCACCGCGCCATTGGGCAGCGTGAGGGGCGCAAACAGGTTCATGGTGGACATCCTCGATTGACGATGCCCAACCATAACTTTAAAGTCAGCTTCAAGGTCAAGCCCCTCTGGAGCACAGCGATGAAGATCGGCGAGCTGGCGCGAACCAGCGGCATCGCGGCGTCGCGCATCCGCTTCTATGAAGCGAGCGGCCTGCTCGAGCCGGCGCGCCGGCAGGCGAACGGTTATCGGGAATACGGGCCGGAAGCGCTGACGCGGCTTGCGATCATCGACCGCGCGCAGCGCGCGGGCTTCGCGCTCGACGAGATCCGCGCGGTGCTGCCGCCCGATCTCGGCGCGTGGCCGCGCGACGAACTGTTGCAGGCGTTGCGGCACAAGGTCGACGAAATCGCGCTGCTCGAACAGCGGCTCGCGCAGAACCGGCGCAACCTGCAGGCGCTGATCGACGAGATCGCGAACAAGCCCGCCGGCGAGGATTGCGCGGGCGCCGCGCAACGCATGCTCGACAAGCTGGGCAAGGAAGCGGCCGAGCTGGAATCGGCGCCGGCAACCGTGCCGCACCCGCGGCCGATCCGCAAGCGCGCGTGAGTGGGTCGCGCGGCACGCGAGCGGCCCGTTGAGCCTGATCGACGGCGTGGACGAACGGCACAAGGCGACGGACATCCTGCGCTGATCCGCGACGCCGGCGGCGCCCGCGATGCTTACTTCGCGTTGCGCTCCATCGGCTCGCCGACGACGAATCCGCCGCCCTGGTAGCGCTGCGCGGGATCGTCGTACTCGGCGGTCGGCGCCGTCACCGGGAACAGCCCGGCGAACTGCTCGGAGCTGTCCTGCGGCCGGTAGCCGAGGAAGCCGGTCTTCGTGTTGTCCCACCATTTCACCGGGTTGTCCGACACGCCGTAGACGATCGCGTGCCCGACGCGGTTCGTCAGCAGCGAGCAGCGCACGAGCTCGATGAAGTCGCGATAGCTGAGGAACGTCACCAGCATGCGCGGATTCTTCGGCGCCTCGAACGACGAGCCGATCCGCAGGCACACCGTCTCGATCCCGAAGCGGTCGAAGTAGTAGCGCGACAGCGACTCGCCGAAGCACTTCGTCACGCCATACAGGCTGTCCGGACGCTGCGGCGAATCGGCGTCGAGCACTTCCGTGACCGGATGAAAACCGATCGCATGGTTCGAGCTCGCGAACACGACGCGCTTCACGCCGTGCTTGCGCGCGGCTTCGTACAGGTTGTACGTGCCGGTGATGTTCGCATCGACGAGATCGTCGAACGGCGCGTCGACCGAAATGCCACCGAGGTGGACGATCGCGTCGACGCCGTCGACGAGCGCCATCACCGCCGGTCGGTCCGCCAGATCGACGACCCGGATTTCTTCATGCGGGGCCGCGTCGTCCAGCGCGGCGATGTCGCTCACGCGCACGACGTCGGCCCAGTTCGCCAGCGCGCCGCGCACCTGACGGCCAAGGTTGCCGGCCGCGCCGGTCAGCAGCAGGCGCCCGAACGGCTTGCGTGCGCCGGTGGATGTGGCGTTCATCGAATCTCCTTGAATCTGTTCTGAAGTGTCCTGGACGTCGCCCGAAACCGAGCGGAATCAGACGGAACCGGAAAACGTTTTCCAACTATACGCGGGACAAAAGCCGACCGTCAATGGTCGAATCCGCTCGCAGTCATCCGCACTTTCCCGATATCGGTCGGCGGCCGGACGCCGGCTTTTTCTGCCACAATCCGGTGCAATCGAACGAAAACGTTACCCTTCCGATGAAAAAAGTTTCCCCGACGATCCGCGACGTGGCGGCGGAAGCCGGTGTGTCGGTCGCGACGGTATCCAAGTATGTGAACGGCACGCAGCGCTTTTCGCCGACCGTCGAAGCGCGGCTCAAGGAAGCGATCGAGCGGCTCGGCTACCGTTCGAACCCGCTCGCGCGCTCGATGATCACCGGGCGCACGCGCACCATCGGCCTCGTGATCCTCGACATCAGCAACCCGCACTTCACGAACGTCGTCAAGGGCGCGAACCGCGTCGCGCTTCAGCACGACTACACGCTGCTGCTCGTCGATACCGAAGAGAACCAGGCGCGCGAACGCTCGCTGATCGAGGCGCTCGCGCAACGCGTCGACGGGCTGATCGTCAGCACGCGGATGCCCGACGACCAGGCCGGCTGGATGCTCGACCTGCACAAGCCGCTCGTGCTGCTGCGTCGCAGCCCCGGCCTGCCGATCCCGAGCGTCGGCATCGACAATCGGCTCGCCACCTACATGCTCGCGCGTCACCTGCTCAATCTCGGCCATACGCGCATCGCGTACCTCGGTTTCGGCACCGCGCGCGTGAACGACGAACGGATCCAGGGCGCGCGCGACTGTCTCGCCGAAGCGGGGCTCACGCTCGACGTGCACGACGCGCATGCGCCGACCGCCGAAGCCGGCGAGCGCGCATGTTCGCGCGTGATGCTCGGGCCGCACCGCCCGCAAGCCGTGATCTGCTACAACGACCTGATCGCGCTCGGCTTCATGAAGGAAGCCGCGTCGCTCGGGTTCCGGCTACCGCAGGACGTGTCCGTCGCCGGCGTCGACAACGTGCCGTACGGCGCATACGCGGCGCCCGCGCTGACCACCATCGACATCCAGAGCGAGAACATGGGCGAACTCGCGATGCAGAAGCTGATCGACGCGCTCGCCGGGCGCACCGACGCGAGCTATTCGACGTTCGAGCCGCGGCTGATCATGCGTGCGTCGACGGCCCCGGCCGGTTGAAGCGCGCGGTCGCGTCCGCCGCCTGCCGCCTGTTTGTCGTCAATTCGTTTCCGTAAATCGCAAATGAAAACGCGCCGCCTCCGGGGCGGCGCGTTCGTTTTCCGGCATGCGATCAAGCGTCGAGCTTCGCGGGCTTCATCTTCGGCGTGAGCATGTGCATGACCGCCAGCGCGAGCAGGTAGGCCAGCGCGCCGATCGCGAACAGCACCCAGTAATGGCCCGTGCGTTGCAGCACCTGGCCGATCACTTCCGAGAACAGCACGCCGCCGATCGAACCGGCCATCCCGCCGATGCCGACCACCGACGCGACCGCGCGGCGCGGGAACAGATCGGACGCCGTCGTGAACAGGTTCGCCGACCAGCCCTGGTGCGCGGCGGCCGCGAGGCCGACGATCAGCACCGCGATCCACAGGCTCTGCACCTGCGACACGAACGCGATCGGCAGCACGCAGCAGGCGCAGATCAGCATCGCCGTCTTGCGCGCGCCGTTCACGCTCCAGCCCGCGCGCAACAGCATCGACGACAGCCAGCCGCCGCCGATGCTGCCGACCGTCGTCAGCGCATAGATGCACACGAGCGGCAGGCCGATATGCTGCATGTCCATCCCGCGCGACTCGTTGAGCCACTTCGGCAGCCAGAACAGGTAGAACCACCACACCGGGTCGGTCAGGAACTTGCCGATCAGGAACGCCCACGTCTCGCGCTTGCGGATCAGTTCGCCCCAGCGCGGCGCGCCGGCATCCGCGTTCGCCGCGTCGAGCGCTTCGGCTTCGTCGCGCGGCTCGTCGTATTCGGCGGCGAGCGCGCGCGTGTCGGCCGTGCGATACATCACCAGCCAGACCGCGAGCCACACGATGCCGATCGCGCCGATGATCACGAACGCCGCGCGCCATCCGTAGGCCACCGCGATCGCCGGGATGATCGCCGGCGCGAACACCGCGCCGATGTTCGCGCCCGAGTTGAAGATGCCGGTGGCGAGCGCGCGCTCGCGACGCGGAAACCATTCGGCCGTCGTCTTGATCGCGGCCGGGAAGTTGCCGCCCTCGCCGATCCCGAGCAGCGCACGCACGGCCGCGAAGCCCATCACGGAGCCGACCGCCGCGTGCAGCATCGCCGCGATGCTCCACACCAGCATCGCGACCGCATACGAGATGCGCGTGCCGAGCCAGTCGACGATGCGCCCGAAGCCGAGCAGGCCGATCGCGTAGAACCCGGAAAACGCCATCACGATGCGGCCGTACTGCACCTGGCTCCAGCCGATGTCGTGCTGGAGCATCGGCGCGAGCAGGCCGAGGATCTGTCGATCCATGTAGTTGATGACGGTCGCGAAGAACAGCAGCGCACAGACGGTCCAGCGGTAGCGGCTGGCGGCCGCGCGCACCGCGCCGACGACGGCAGATTGCATGAGTGTCTCCGATGCGCGGCCGCGCCCGTCGCGCCGCTGGATGGTGTCTGTCCGTGACCGGCGACGGGCGCCGGGGCGGACGCCGGCCCGCCCCTTGCGTGGCCCGGCCGCTTGTCCGTCGAGTTCTGGAAAACGTTTTTCAAAGAATAGGGCTTGGCCCGGTGCCGTGTCAGTCGGGGATTTCGATGAGTCATCTCAAATCCAGCCACGCAAAAAGAGATGACTGTTCCGCAGAGTGGCATTAACCGTTTTTTCGGGACTTTCCTGCGTTCGAAACGGGGGCATGACGCGAGCCGGCGCGTCGAGACACATGTCCGATTCCAGCCAGAATCGGCGGAGCGGATGGTTTACAGTCGTCTCATGCACCTCGATCCAGACACCTGCTACGACGCCCTGCTTTCGCGGAACCGCCGTTTCGACGGCTGGTTCTTCGTCGGTGTGTCGACGACGGGCGTGTATTGCCGCCCCGTTTGCCCGGTGAAGCCGCCGAAGGCGCGGAACTGCAGCTATTACCCGACCGCCGCCGCGGCGGAGAAAGCCGGCTTTCGGCCGTGCATGCGGTGCCGGCCCGAGCTCGCGCCGGGCCACGGGCTGCTCGACCTGTCCGGCAATCTCGCCGACGCGGGCGCGTCGCTCATCGAGGACGGTTTCCTGAACGAGCACTCCGTCGATGCGCTCGCGCGGCGAGTCGGCGTGACCGAGCGCCATCTGCGCCGAATCTTCGCCACGCAGTTCGGCGTGTCGCCGGTCGAATTCGCGCAGACGCACCGGCTGCTGATGGCCAAGCGCCTCCTGACCGATACCGCGCTGCCGGTGGCCGTGGTTGCGTCGACTGCCGGGTTCGGCAGCGTGCGACGCTTCAACGATCTGTTCCGCCAGCGCTACGGCCTCAATCCGCTGCGCCTGCGCAAGGGCGCCGGCGCATCCGCCAATGGCGACATGACCTTCCCGCTACCGTATCGGCCGCCGTTCGCATGGCCCGAGTTGATGCGCTTTCTCGCGCAGCGCCAGATCGACGGCGTCGAGCGGATCGATGCGCACGGCTATGCGCGCGTCGTCGCACTGCCGAACGGGCACGGCGACGCCCAGGTGACGGGCTGGCTGTCCGTCACGCACGTGCCGCAGCGGTTCGCGCTCGCGGTGACGGTGTCGCCCGCGCTGACGCCCGTCGTCCCGGCCGTGCTCGCGCGCGTGCGGCGGCTGTTCGATCTCGACAGCCGCCCGGACGTGATCGACGCGCATCTGGGCGAACTCGCGGACGGCTCGCCCGGCCTGCGCGTGCCCGGCGCGTTCGACGGGCTCGAGATCGCGATGCGTGCGATCGCGGGCGAACGATTGGCGCAGACACAGGCGGGCGCGGTGCTGGCGCGCGTGGCCGAACGCTTCGGCACGCCGGTTGACCACGCACCGCAGGGGCTCACGCATGCGCTGCCTTCCGCCGCGACGCTGGCGACGGTGCCGCCGACGGCGCTCGAAGCCATCGGCGTGACACGTGACGCGGCGCGGGCGATCGTGTCGCTGGCGCGTGCAGTCGCCGACGGCACGCTCGCGCTCGAACCGATGGCGCCACTCGACGCGACGCTCGATGCGTTGCGCGCGCTGCCCGGCTTCGACGAACGCGCGGTGCAGTATGTCGCGATGCGTGCGATGGCCTGGCCGAACGCGTTCCCCGCGGACGACGCGTGGCTTGCACCGCGCGCCGCCGCCGCCGCCGAGCGTCCGCGCAGCATCGCATCATCCGCGCCGCATGCATCGCGCTGGGCGCCGTGGCGCGCATATGCCGCACTGCATGTGTGGCGCCTTCATGGAGACGCTTCGCGATGACTCCCGCTCATCTGATTCCGAGCCCGCTGGGCGACATCGCCATCCGTATCGAGGACGACGCCCTGACGGGCCTCTTCTTCGTCGGCCAGAAATACTATCCGTCGCTGGCGGTCGCACCGGATGCGGATGCACGCAACGCGTCGCCGCTCGCGCGCAAGGTTGCCGACGAAGTCGCCGAATATTTCACTGGCACGCGCGAAACCTTCTCGGTGCCGATTCATCTGCGCGGCACCGCGTTTCAGCGCAGCGTGTGGAAGGAATTGCTCGCGATTCCGTTCGGCGAACTCGTGTCGTACGGCGACATTACCGAACGCGTCGGGCTGCCGATGAGTGCCGCGCGCGCCGTCGGCGGCGCGGTCGGCCGCAATCCCGTGTCGATCATGGTGCCGTGCCATCGCGTGATCGGCGCTTCCGGCAGCCTGACCGGGTATGCAGGCGGCATCGAACGGAAACGCGCGTTGCTGTCGCTCGAAGGCGCCGGGTTCGCGCGCGGCGAGCGCCATCCGAGGCAGCAGACGTTCGCGTTCTGACATCGCTCGTGTACACGTTCGACGTGTGTCGTGCGGTCTAGTCGTCGCCGCGCTTGCGCATCGCATGCGTGACTCGCGCGTTCGCCTCGAACTTCGCGCGATGCGTCGAGAAGAACGTCCGCACGTTGCGGACGTTCGATGCGCCGGTGAACAGCCGCCGCGCGAACGCGTCGTATTCGGCGACGTCGGCCAGATCGGCCACCACCACGAAATCCGGCCCCGGCGACACGCGGTAGCACTGCGTGACCGCCGGCTCCGCGCACACGTAAGCCTCGAACGCGTCGTAGTCTTCCGCCGTCTGCCGGTCGAGGCTGATCTCGATCAAGGCCGTGACGGCCGTGCCGATCGCGACCGGGTCGAGCACCGCGACCTGGCGGCGGATCACGCCCGCTTCCGTCAGCCGCCGCACGCGGCGCATGCACGTCGGCGGCGACGACAGCGCGCGCTCGGCGAGTTGCAGGTTCGACACCGATGCGTCGTCCTGCAGGATCGCGAGAATGCGCAGGTCGAGATCGTCGAGCGTGATGCCGGCCACGGGTGGCTCCTTCCGGTCAAGGTTGTGAAATTTAATTTCAACACGATATCAGATCTATTGTCCGTTTCATTTTTTGTCGTATTTTGAAATTTAATTCCATTCAACCGCTTCTACCATCGCTGTCACGGGTCCAGACAGGACATTTACGGAGCGCGATATGTGTGGAATTGTCGGGGCGGTTGCCCAGCGGGACATCCTGCCGAACCTCGTCGACGGGCTGAAGCGGCTCGAATACCGCGGCTACGACTCGTGCGGCGTCGTGGTCTATCGCGACCGTGCGCTGGCACGGGCGCGCAGCGTCGACCGCGTCGCCAACCTGCAGCGCGAGATCGCCGCGCACGCGCTGTCCGGCTATACCGGCATCGCGCATACGCGCTGGGCAACGCATGGCGCGCCTGTCACGCTCAACGCGCACCCGCATTTCTCGCCGAGCGACGACAACGCGCGCATCGCGCTGTCGCACAACGGGATCATCGAGAACTGCGATCAATTGCGCGCGGAATTGCAGGCGCACGGTTACGTGTTCGCGAGCCAGACCGACAGCGAAGCGATCGCGCATCTGATCGACCACCTGTATGACGGCGACCTGTTCGAAGCGGTGCGCCGCGCGGTCGCGCGGCTGCGCGGCAGCTATGCGATCGCGGTGATGTGCCGCGACGAACCGCACCGGATCGTCGGCGCGCGCGACGGGATGCCGCTCGTCGTCGGCGTCGGCGACGGCGAGAATTTCCTGGCGTCGGATGCGATCGCGTTGTCGGGCATCACCGATCGCATCGCTTACCTCGAGAATGGCGACGTCGCCGATATTCAGCTGCATCGCTACTGGATCGTCGATGCGGCCGGACAGCGCGTCGAGCGCGCGGTGCAGCGCGTGGCCGCGCACAGTGGCGCGGCGGACCTCGGCGCGTATCGCTACTACATGCAGAAGGAAATCTTCGAGCAGCCGCAGGCGGTGGCCGATACGTTGCTCGATGTCGGATCGATCATGCCCGAGCTCTTCGGCGACGGCGCGTGGCGCGTGTTCAACGATGTCGATTCGGTGTTGCTGCTCGCGTGCGGCGGTAGTTATCACGCGGCGCTGACCGCGAAATACTGGATCGAGAGCATCGCGAAGCTGCCGACGAGCGTCGAGATCGCGAGCGAGTTTCGCTATCGCGACAGCGTCCCGAATCCGCGCACGCTGGTCGTCGCGGTGTCGCAGAGCGGCGAGACGGCCGACGTGCTCGGCGCCGTGCATGTCGCGAAGCAGCGCGGGATGATGCATACGCTCGCGATCTGCAACGTCGCGACGAGTGCGCTGATGCACGACTGCGCGCTGCAGTTCGTCACGCGTGCGGGAATCGAGATCGGCGTGGCTTCGACGAAGGCTTTCACGACGCAGCTCGTGGCGTTGTTCTTGCTGACTTTGTCACTGGCGCAGGTGCGCGGGCGGTTGAGCGATGACGACGAGAAGGCGCATCTGCGTGCGCTGCGGCATCTGCCCGATGCGATGTCGAAGGTGCTCGCGCTGGAACCGCAGATCATGGGCTGGTCGGAGCTGCTCGCGCGACGCGACAACATGCTGTTTCTCGGACGCGGGATGCATTATCCGATTGCGCTCGAAGGCGCGCTGAAGATGAAGGAGATTTCGTATATCCACGCGGAGGCTTATCCTGCCGGGGAGTTGAAGCATGGGCCGCTGGCGTTGGTCAGTAATGAAATGCCGGTGATCGCGGTGGCGCCGAATGACGTGTTGCTCGAAAAGCTCCGGTCGAACATGCACGAGGTCAGTGCGCGGAACGGCAGGCTTTTCGTGTTCGCCGATGTGGACTGCGGGTTGGTGCCGAGTGAAGGGATCGAGGTGATTCGGCTCAACGAGTACTACGGGCCGCTTTCGCCGATTCTGCATACGGTGCCGATGCAGTTGCTGGCTTATCACGCGGCGTTGGCAAGGGGAACGGATATCGATAAGCCGAGGAATCTCGCTAAATCGGTGACGGTGGAGTGAGGGTCCGGGCAAACCGGCATCCGATGGCAACTTTGAATAGTTTCACTTAAAGCGACGCGCGAAGTTTCACTTAACGTCCCGTGAAATCCCCGCAAACGCATGCGGGGCGGGGCTTAAGTGAAACTATTCCAACAGAGGTCACGCACGGTCAAGGCGCAGAACCCCGCGGAAAATCGAGGCTCCGCCACGCGGTCGAGAAGCCGTTTGCAAGCCAACGTCATTCGTGACTGGTGGTTAGCGACAGAGCCGCCTGTTTCCCTGTCGAAGAGCAGTACATCGAGGCCATAAGCATCAGCAACTGGTCCGAAAGGCGAAAGGCGCCCATGGCGTGCCTTCATGGCCGCATTCACCAGCAGATTCTCTCCAATGACGCCGACCTGAGTGGAGAACAAGGACATTTGCGATTCCTTGAAGAAAAGGCATCGATTCCTCTGCGCCGGCGCGCTATAGCCGAGAGCGTCGCTCGCTATACACGGTCTACAAGACTATGGAGCGAGGAATGCCACAAGCACACCCCGAACGAAACATTTTGATAGCCGCGAGCAATCTGCAGGAAGACGCCCTTCTGAATCTCGAATTCGCATGGCTATATCTGCCTGCGTCGCACGTGACGATTCTGACGTTGTTCAAGAACATACTTGAAGCCGAAGAACGAATCCGCCCTGTACTCGATGCATGGGCCGCATCGGGCGACATGAACTACGACACTTCCTGCCATCGCAGCAGACGCATCGGAGTGCGAGTATGGCTCACAGCTGCAGGAGCGTCGCACGATGAACTCCAGGTAGTCGCCGCAAACCTTGCGATAAAGGGCATACGCCCAGACTTCGTCGTAGCCAATGAGGCAGAAGCACGCGCTGTCAGCAACCTACTCGCCGCTAAGCCAAGTGCAGGTTAAGCCATCGCTCAACATCTTTAACGACGAACTCCGGTAGCGGCCGTGGTGTTGCGGTAAGAAAGGCATCGGAACGCTCAATTTCAACGTTCTTCAGAATGTCTCCGGGCTTAGGCGCAGAGCGCGGCGGCGGACGATAGCTCACGCGAAAAAACTTCACCTCTCCAGTCGGCCGAATCCACAAGTCTTCGGCCTGACGAACTGCCGAACTGTACATGAAGCGCAGCCACAGCCTTCGAGCAGGCTCAAGTACACCAGCATCTGTCCTTTGCCGTCGCCCGCTTGCAGGCGAAAAATCCGCCAAAAGCGGTAAAATATAGGGCAGATTCCGAGGTTGAAGGTCCTTGTAGGCCCATATGTTCAACCTGTTGGCTCGTGTAAGCAGTTCGATGAATTCCTTATGGGAGAACCCTGGCGCAATTTCTTGCAAGCGGGCGTAGTGCTGCTGCCACGCACCGCGGAAAAGCGCCTTCAGTTCCGTCGCTGCTTCATCATCTGGCTCAGTCGGCGTCAGCACTAAGTATGGCTCAGCGGTTTTTTCTTTGCTGGGGCACCAATCAGACTTCGGAAGATGCGCGAAGTGGCCTCCTTTTGCAGCACCAACAACCGACATTAGCTGCGAACAGAAAGGGCATCTCGCTCGGGGGCGAGTATCGACCGCTGATGAGGTCGCAACTGGCCGCCCAAACTCAAGAAAATACGCCTCAGCGGTGATTGGTTTTTCTGTGAAGGGGTGTAATGCCTCGTGCATATTTAGTCCGTCCATTTTTCGATATGCTTCAGATATCAGCATCGTCGGCGAATTCTTGACAGCCTGGGTGCTATATCGCGTTGATGAATTCGAGGTTAATCCAGCCGGACCGCATCGTGAGACTGGATAACTTGACTTCGGCATCAGGCGCGCTCTACACGGTGTCGGATAGCAGCCTCTGCTGCTACGGAGCAGGCGCGTCGGGCTTCGACTTCAACCCGGAAAATGATGAGTGCCTCGACCGCCAAAAAGCCGGGGAAACCAACCTCGACTCTTATCACCCAGACGGTCAATGTGAGGCAATGATTTTCCCGACCAAAATCAAATAAATTTTCGCTTCTTAAATCCAGGGTTCATAATATTCCGAATCGTGTCATCATTCATTTTCAGAAAATTGAATTTCTTACTTATATAAATCTCTTTAGATGACACAGCAGCTGTGTCGCCCTTGTAATTTGTTACTCGATATTCCTTTCGATGATTTGGCACCGACTCGACCAAGACATCTCCGGTTTTTGTTGTAAAAACTCGGACATCAGACTCGTACAATGCTTCCCTGACTTCATCATGTGGATGACCGTATTGATTGTCATAGTCGCTGGAACATACTGCGATAGCTGGCTTGACGGTCTGAAAGAATTTTTTCGAGTTCACATCATTGTCCGAACCGTGGTGGGCAAGGATTAGCACATCCACCTCGGTCTTAAAGGCTCGGTCTTGCCGCAACATCGACCCAATGTTGGGGTGCTCCACATCGCCCAAGCTAGCAACATTGAACATTCCCGCCCTGTATAGCTTGACTGTTGAATTGTCGTTGGAACCGGGAAAAACTTCCTTAGGATGATAAATAATATCGTTATATCCGAGTTCTTTTGCCGCGTTGAGACTTTTCACATATGGTGGGTCAACGCGTCGTGCAAGCATCGTCAACGAAGCTCTGCGGCGTGCGTCGTTATAACGCAAAATCTCTTGCAGGCACTTTTGGGCATTGTCTGAGTCATGGTCGTATCCAGGGTACTCAATCTTCTTCGGCTTCAAGGCGCTAAGAATCTCCTGTAGTTCCTTGAAGTTACAGTGGTCTTGGTCCCAACTTGTGATGTGAAGCGTATCGATTGCTGTCTTACCGCAAGCCTTTAATTCCACAGCCAAGGACGACGAGCTGCGGTTCGTGAGTTTGGCCTCAATCAGGGTGAAATGCCCGTCCGCGAAATAGGAAAACGACGACCCTGGCTCCCCGAGCTGGTATGCGCGGAATCTTGTATTGATTGATTTCAGTTCCATAATTATTTTCCAGATGTGGACGGTTGGCGCGTGCCGCTAGCATCCTTTTTTGGGGACATCATCTCCACGTTCCACTTGGCTGTCTCGTAGCCATGGCGGGCCAAAAGGTCAAAATTCGATTCGGTCAGCCGGTGAAGCGTGGTGCTGTAGGTGGCAGCACGCTTAGCGTCGGTGTCTGGCAACCAATCCCGAGTCAAAAGCCCCGCAGCGATGGTTTCACGCCCTTTGGCGAAACGCTTGATGGATGATTCCGCGGCGGCTCCAATGCCGACGTACGCGCCTGCTGTTGGATTTTTCTGCAGGAAGTTCACGAACGCTCGCACACGCAATGCGCGACTCTGGTCCAAGGCAATGTCAGCTATGCGCTTGAAACGGAAGGGATTCAACTGATGCGGGATGGTCTGGCGAGGCAGTGGCGCGCCACCATCAGAGACGAGCAGGTAGGTAATGTCTGTGCGGAGCGTGTCATCGTGCTTTAGTTCTTGCCGACCACCGTCGAACATGGGTTCAATCCCAAGATTGTCATACACTCCCCCGTCATACAGGTGCAGATGATTGAAGGGCACCGGATATGGTTCAGGTTCGCCAGTTCCCCACTCTTTGCGCTTCTTCCACTCGAATTCTGCACTCTTCACGGTGAGTGGCCCGATGCCGCCAGGAAAAGCCGCCGAGATAGCCATTGCTCTAGCAAGGCCAAAGCCATCGACGTTCGCATATCCGAGCTCGTAGTCTCCCATCGTCACTCCCTTGAACCGAAAGCGACGCCCTGTTTCTCCTGTCGTGCAGTTGATGGACCAAACTGGTGACGCTCCAATAGCACTGAGCGGCTTTCTGACGTCCCACAGAGCCTCGATAGCCTGGGCAACTACGTTTGCTCGGGATAGCAAAAAACGCCAGTTAAGTGGGTTTAGCAGGAGCCGCGCTGCAGCGGAATACTGCAGGGACTGCTTCGTCAGCGTTTGGCGAAAACGGGGAAACACGTCGCTCAGGTAGACCTGCGAATTCGGCCATCGATAATCTGCGAGGCGAAACACCATTCCGGCGAAAAGACTACCGCCCGATACAGACGAAACATGTACGACATTCTCCAGAAGCTGCTGCTCTGCCAGGTAGCGCAGAACTCCAGCGTGAAAAGCAGCAGCACGCACGCCCCCGCCAGAGAGGGCCAGTCCAATTGCCTTTTTTGAGTCGGAATGAACGTCGCTCATACGGCGGCTCCTTCCCTAAGTGAAATCGAGATGTCGGTTTCGCCGACGATGACCATCAATGCCGGCACACCGTCCATCGCCAAGGTCTCCGCGAGGTAAGCCAGCAATGCGGCATCCGCGACACTAGGCACCGCGGAGGAGTGCCTTGGATGGGAATGCCATTCCCCGAGATAGCTCACAATATTCGCGGTCAACGCCGAAGCGCGTTCAATCGCCTCTTTCATGCCCTCGGCCCCTCGAGTAAAACCCGTCCGACTCGCTTCACTATCGCTGGGCGCCGGTAGAACGTCCACGACGTGAATGGCTTTGCGCTTTTGGTCCACGTATCCGAGGACCACTCCGCCAGTCTCGTCAGGGAGCCCGTCTTCCCGTAACGCTCTAAGCTTCTTTTGCAGCCCCTCATCCCAAATGACGTCCCATTCACCGAGGCGGCATTGCAATGACGCATCCACCGGGACAATGTCGACGGACAAAGCACCGGATTCCTCGTGCACAGACCACACGCGAATCTGCGCCTCCGGACGTGCTGAAAGCAATCGGACCTGTCGCGCAAGCGTGGCGCCGTGAAGCTGAACGACTTCCTGAGACAAGACGCCGGACAGGTCTCGACAACCAGCGCCCACCCAATAGGAACCCTGGTGGCCCATCAGGTGTGCCGCGCCCCAGTCGCTGTTGAGAATCGCGCGGTAGTACTGCGCTTCCAGCGAACTAAGGCGAACGTTCCTCTCCGCATCCTCAAGCAGCAGAACGGAATCCCGACCGGATGGCGTGAGGAAAGTCGAAGCCATGCGCGGCGTGCCATCGCGGTCCGATAGGTCGCGTGGCACTTCGAGGGTCGTGGTGGCATCGACAAACAACGACGCAGCCGAAATCGCGTTATTTACTTCCGTGTTGCCGAAATCGTTAGCCTTCGCGGCGATTGCCTTCGGCTTAGCCGCCGTGGGCCAATTTAGCTCCGCCATGCTGAGTGTCACATCGACCTTCGCCCATCCGATGTGCGGGTCTTTGCCTGCGTGGCGGACGACGTTGTGCGCGTGCAATATGTCATCGTCAATATATGACCAGCTTCCCCAACCCTCGCGACTCCAAAGCTCCGCCATGCTACTGCCCAAAGCCCCGACTCCAGCAAGCACGCCCGGGAACTCGGCACCTTCGGCTCTGATTCCGGATGCTCTGCGAGCATCGCTTAATGAAAATGCAACTCTGACGTCTACCGGCTCAAGGACGAGGCCCCGCCACGCCTCGCCGCTCTCGGCAGACATGGTGGCGATACCAGCAATTCCGAGGTCGAGGCTTTCATAGGCCTTGCCATCTTTCCCGTCGAAATATGCACCACAGGCGATTCCTAGCTGCGCGAGTGATGCGTCGTGAACAATGAAACCGCTCACATCGGTACGTTCAGGCGCATCGTTCTCACTTCGTGCCGTCGGCACCCGAAGCAGCAGGAGCGTATGCTTGGCACTTCGGTCTTGAATAGGCAGCCCTGTACTCGGCAGTGCATTCTTGGCCGCATCGACGAGCGGCGACAAAAGCTCGGAGCCATACCGCGCCAACTGGTCATGCAACGCGCCCAAAGTGGCGGGATATCGCTCGATTCGCATTGAGACCATTGTGGGTGCCGTGACGATGAGGGTGTCGAGTCCTGTATCGTCACCTTGCGCCTTTGCAGCCCCCTTCGGTTGAAACACACCACGCAATACGGTGCCGTTGCTTCGTGACCGCGCGCACGCCAAGCGGAGAACCTCCGCATGGGTCGCCGCACGTTCCTTGAAATCTGCCGGCAAGACAATTTGATACGGGGAGACGAAATGCAGCCGTTCGAGCGGCTGGTCGCTGCGATGCAACGTTCCGAGGGCCGTCTCACGGACCCACCAAAGAATTCGCTGCAGATGCTTGGCCGGCGTCCACGTACGCTCAACCGCGCTCCACGGCTCGAAGTACAGACACAAAGAGGGGGGCTCACCGTCCGGAACGCTGTTCTGATGTGGCGTAGCAGGAAAGTCGGCACGAAGAGCCCGCACCTCGTGCGGGGTCAACAATCCGGGACCATGCAACAACATTAGCCGCTCTCGGTTTTTGACGCCCGCCGCATTACGGGAAGGAACCGTCCCGTCACAGCACTCGACGACAATCCCGTCAACAGCTTGTGTGACCTGGCCGGTAGCTCCCTTTCCCCCCAGGCGCCGCAATTCCACGACGTCGAATGCGGGATGCCGTTGGCATGCCGCGAGCAGCCGCCGGCTCTCTTCGTGCTCGAGCCTGCCGGCGTCGCGGTCCGGCAGCAACTCCCCCAGGGTGTAGTAGTCGGCGGCCACTCAGCCAGCCCTCGGCGCCGGCTTGGAAATAATGACGCCAACGGCTGAGGCCGCGGCCCGAGCCAGCGACAACCCTTGACTATCGACCTTGAATTCCAGAGGCTCCGGCGTGGTGGCATTGGGCTCCTCCATCGTCACGAGGAACTTGGCGCCCCCCGTCTTTTTCCGGAAAGTCTCATAGCATTTCTTTGCCTGAATATGCGGTGGCTGGGTCTGCTCCCGCCCATCCTTGGTATCGAGAATGGGACAGCTGGAACTAACAATGTAGGCGCCGTCCTTTCCCGACAGCAGGATTTCTTCGACCAGCGGCTTTGGCGTGGTTTCGAACTCGCCCTTGTCGTCGCTAAGCGACAGGTAGCTGCAGTGGTGCGGAATGTTGTACAGGTCCCACGCAAGCCGGTCCATGTTTCCGTGAGCTTTGGTCGTTTCAACGATGTCTTCGAGCACAGACCAAGTGGAATCGCCAACGGCGAGATAGTCATAGTTCTGGCCGTTCTTGCGGAAGCGCACGTTGAAAATCAACGATGCGTCGTTGCGCAGGTCGTCACCTTCATCAACATGCTTGATGAAGGGGGAATGACAGAAGAATTCAACGCCATCGATGACGATGTCGAAGTCCGGTGCAATCTGGCCTGCATCGGTAATGAGGTGGCGCCGCGATTCAAGCGTCAGCCCGTTTTCCTCCAGCCAACCCTTGAGCTTCTCCGGCTTGGAAAACACGCGAATACCTTTGCCTTCCTTGAGCCGATGCCGCGCCTCCTGGCGCCAAATCACGAATTCGGCCAACTGCTGGTCATTCGTTCCCGTCTCGAGAATCATGGCAGCCGGGACCCAGAGGGTGTCAATTTTGATACGACCGTCGCCCTGGTACTTCTCTGCATGCCGTAGCTCAAAAAACTCGGTGCTGTTCTCGATGTGGTCCTTGTCCGCGTGGGTGAATGCCACCACATCGAATGAATCGCGCCCAGCGTCGTTGAGCTCCTGCTTGAGGCGAGCCTTCAAGTTGATTTCCGGGCCCTCCCCATCTTCAGTTTTCTTCCGATGGCGATAATCCATCAGGATTCGTTTACCGTTTTCAAGAACGATTTGGCTGGTGTCACCGTTACCAACCGGGTAGAACACGATGCGATGCGGCATTTTTTCTCACTCAAGTAGGTCTCACAACACGCGCCCCAAACCTGCTACAACCAGGCGTCGGCCCATCCGAACAGTGCAGCGACATCACCCCGATGCCACCACAAGAACGACTACTTACTATACGGATACTTTTTAGACTAGCATAGTTTTTATTCGCATGCTAGCATCTAACCATGACTGATACGACCCAAGACACCTTTCTCCCAAAGACCAACGCACGCTGGGGGCAGGAGCGCCGTTTGGCGTTCATCGACTTCCGGCTACGATGGGAGGGTCGTATCAACCGCAGCGACCTCACTGATTTTTTTGGCATATCAGTGCCACAGGCTTCGCTGGATATCTCACGCTACACCGAATTGGCCCCAGAAAATCTTGTGTACGACCGCAGTTCTCGTGTCTATCAAGCAACAGCCCAATTCCACCCGGCGCATGCTGCAACTCAACCTCACCGGTACCTGAACGAACTGCTGGCATCGGCCACTGGCGTACTGGAACGAGAAGACAGTTTCATTGGGTGGCAGCCCCCAATTGACAGCGTTCCTCACCCTGGCCGAAACGTTGCATGTGACATGCTGTCGGCTCTCCTAAAGGCCATACGCGATGCCTCGGGTTTAAGAATCGTTTACCAATCGATGTCTCGACTCGAACCCAGTATTCGAGTCATTTCACCTCACGCCTTCGCTCACGACGGATTTCGGTGGCATGTGCGTGCGTTTTGCCACTCTCGCGAGAAGTTCCTTGATTTTGTGCTCGGCCGAATTCTGGAGGTCCAAGAGGTAGAGCCAGTCGGGCGCGCCGCCAGCGAAGACACCGAATGGAACACCATTCTTCAACTGGTCATCGCCCCCAATCCCGAACTATCCCCAGGCAAACGTCGGGCCATTGAACTCGACTACGGGATGAACGAAGGGCAGATGGAACTAAAATGTCGGCAAGCCTTACTCTTTTATACCCTCAGGAGGTTAGGCTTGAATCAGCAGGAAACGCAGCGGCCAGAAGCACAACACATCGTGCTAAAGAACGAAGCGGATTTGATACCCTTTTTGAGTTCCGCCACGGCTGACCGCTAAACCGCGGCGAGAGCAAACCGCCGCAATATGCTCTTCGGCGCCCCCTCGCGCTCTAAAGCCTTATCTCGCGACCGTTGCGGGTGAAAATCATCGCTCATGCAACGATATTCGTTGAATGGTTATTCAAACTGGGCGCAACAATCTCCCCGCCCGCAGTGCCCCCGTTACTGCCGGTGGGTAACTCGGAACGCTCACGGCTAGGTATTGCCAGGTAATTACGTGTTGCCTGGTCGCACCACTACCATGAAGGCGTCACTCAGGGCGGCTCGGCGTATTTGTTGAAAATTGGCCGTTGCTGGTTGTGAACGCATACAATTACCGTGACTTCAATTGCGAGACACGGTTTGTCATGCCTCCCCCCACTCAGAAGCAAATTAACTTTGCCAGAAGCATTGCCAACCAACGCAACGTACCGTTGCCGGCAGGAGTTGAGTCGGATGCGGCCGCATGTAGCGCCTACATATCGGAATTCAAGGACAGTATTCCGAAGAAGCCTCCGCAGCCACCTAGCGAAGCCCAAGAGAATTTCGCAGCATCAATCTACGAAGTATTCTCTGACTCGATAAGTGAGCAGGAGTTCAAGCACGCTCTGACGGAGTCAGGCCTCTGCAGCGCATTCATTCGACGCTATAAAGATGCATTTGACGAATTTAAGGGTGAGCAAAAGGCAGAACGGCAGCGCAAAAACTGTCTAACCTTGCTCAATAAGCTGGATTTTATTCCGAAATTTTTGCGTGATGCCTTCAACAGCGCCTCCACCATCGAGGATAAGAACGCCCTGCTGAGCGCACACCTCGAAGGCTCCGGCGGCTTCTCCGGTCTCAACCCATCTCATCTGAACACAGTTGCTGAAAAGCTGATTGGCTACTGGCTCGAAGGGATGCAGAGTAGTGCGTTCGAGGGCATGGCCAAGCTCGATAACATTCTCGGCCCGGACGTGAAAGCACAGTTCGATTTGAACGGATTGCTTCGGGCTTTGGCAGATTTCCCTATGGAGGGCGTGCAGCTCGCCGAAAGCCAGACTCCAGTACGGCATATCGTCCTAAAGCTCATCAAAGACGGGGATACACAGCAGAAACAAACAACCGTGGTTTCGGTGTTGCCTATCAGTCCCGCGCAAGACGAAAACGACCCACGTGGATACCGCTGGGTGCTCGCCGAAGAGCGAATTCCCAAATTCAACCGCAACCTTATGGGAGAAACGACGAAGCTCCCCGGCCTCGGATTCGACAATGTTGGTGCGCACGATGCTTGGGCCATGCAACAAGTCGAAGCCGAGAGCACTGGCGACGACAAACCAGTGACCGAGCTACCTGAAGCGTTTGAATTTTGGGGGGAGGCCGTTGATATCCTGTCCACACTTGGTACGGCCGACGATGGAATGGGTGAAGGCCTAGCAGGGTGGATTTCTCGCTTCATGCTTTCTCGTCGCAAGCAGTATCAGACGAAGCGACTGCTTCCAGTTTTCACCGTGGTCGACGGTTCCGTAGCCAGTGGTACGACGCGCAATGTCGTAAACGCATTCCGTCAGGTTCTGGCGGACCCGGAATGCCTGGAAGGGTCGTCGCTCGCACTTTTTCGTCAAATCGCTGGTATCGAAGAGACGTCACGAGTTCCGTACGAGCCAACTGATGAGGCCACGAACATTGGACACATCGCGCGCTATGCCGGACACATGGATGCATTCAAGAACGGAGCGCGAAAGGCGTTTCCCTTGGACCCGGCTCAGCGTGACGCACTCATTGCCCTCACGACAACAGCGCATGGCAATGTGCTCGCAGTCAACGGGCCGCCAGGCACTGGCAAGACGAGCCTTTTGCGCGCGGTCATTGCTAGCGCCTGGATTGAACCGCTACTCAGCGAGCAGCAATGGCCCGAATCTCCCTTGATTTTGGCTTGCGCTGCGACCAACCAGGCAGTTACCAACATCATCTCAAGCTTTGACGAGACGCCCGGCCTCCCTCTTTTCACCGAGGACGGTTCGCTAACCGATGATGTGAGTGTTAAGGAAGACAGTCGCTGGCTTCCCAATCTCACGTCATATGGCTGGTACGCAGCGGCTAGTCCGGAGACAGATACCAAGTATCGCAATTACCAACTAATTGGTCGCAAGCAGCCCGACCTCCAGTGGAAATTCTATGGCGCCAGCAGCGGACTGAACGAACTTGAACCGGAGCGGGCAGCCGCCCTTTTTGAGGAATGTGCCACTCGATACTTTGATAGGTCAATGTCGCTCACGACGGCTTTGGCACGACTTCGCGAATTGGTCAAGAGCGACGCAAAGTGCCTTGACGCAACCAAGCGGGCCACCGATGTTTGGATGCAGCGCCTCACTGAATGGTGCGTACTGCCGGCATGGACGCAGACTCATCAGACCCGACGCGAAACTCTACGAGGCGAACTGCTTGCTCTCGCCGGGCAAAGTGGTCGCATCGTTGCATGCCAATCGCAGACGGACCAGTGGGACAAGGCGTTGACTACTCTTGTGTCGCTGCAATCGTACACAGGCCCGATAGAGCGCCAAGTCGATGCGCTTCTGGCCGAAGCTAAAGATAATCAACAGTTGGAAGTTCAGCAGTATCGTCTGCTCAAACAGCTGGATAATGACCTCGCCGCCGTCGCAGCAGAAGTTGAGACGCATCGCCACGCCACGCTGATGCAGCGCATCAAGCGCACCGTTGCCAATATATTGACGCCAGAAGAACTGCAGCGGACCTGGTCAGACCTCCGCGAAGCAATGCGGGCATGCGGATTGACGGCATCGGGCAGCGGCCAGCCCGACTTTGTTCTCATGGCGCAGACCATCGCATTTCGCCGAGAGAAGCTTAAAGAGGAACTGGCTGCGGCCGCCGAACTGGTCCTGCGTATGCGTGCTCAAGAGCTCGTCGATTTGCCGGCAGACGGTACGTCATACGCCACCCAACCGCGCAATGACATTACACGTCGGATAGAGCACGCACGTGGTCGGCTCGCTGGGTTGGCTAACGATATGGAAACTCTAAAGGAGCGATACCACGTCGTTCATGACGAGCTTCGAGAGCTGGATGTCGCCTATGGTAGGTATTCCACCGCTCGCACAGCCGTGCATGCAGCACGGGATGCTGTCGTCGCCGCCCTTTGCGAAGGAAAAAGTGTACTACCAGATGTCCATCCGATTCTCGCCGCCCTCGACTCTGCAATTGCCGACCGCGACACCATGGCGCCAAGTGCGCTCACCATACACCAGCGCGAGTTGGTAAAGCTTTTGCAGGACTGGCTGGACCAGCATGTAAGGCCTCGGCTCTTCCATTTTAGCGCCCGATATTGGGAGGGCCGATTTGTCCAGTCCCGATTGGAAACGGTGAAGTGGCTGCGTGTCGATACCACCTACAACTTGTCTAGTGATGCACAACTAAGAGAATTGGCGATGCTTGCGCCGGTTTTCGTTGTGACGGCATATTCGGCGCCAAAGCTCATGCGACGTCAGCTTGACGACCTCGAAGGCAATGTTCCCCCGTATTTGTTCGGCGAGGCAGACCTTTTGATTGTGGACGAGGCTGGACAAGGCACACCGGAGGTTGGCGCCAGTGCCTTCCTGTTTGCAAAGCGTGCGATTGTCGTAGGGGACATTGAGCAGCTCGAGCCAGTCTGGAATCTGGACGCCGCCACGGACCGATTGCTCGCACAGCGCTTCGGTGTTAGTGCGCTTCAGACCTCGGACGGTGATGCATATGATGCTCTGCTGCCCGCAGGCGTCCTGATGGCGCGAGGAAGTGTGATGCGCATCGCTCAACGGGCGACGAGGCGTTCTGTTCCCGACGCTGCGGCTGCAGGTCTTACGCTCAGCAACCACTACCGCTGCCTCACGCCAATCATCGAAATATGCAATCAGATGGTGTACGGGGATGCATTGAAGGTTGCCACCCCGACACCTGAAAAGCTCTGGCGGCCGGAGTTCGAGCGCCTTGGATATCTCGTCGTCGATTCAGCGGCTGATACGAAGAACCCGGGCGGCTCACGCCGCAACCTAGACGAAGCCGCATGCATCGCCCGCTGGGTCAAAGAGAACGAATCGAGCCTGAGACATCACTTTGACCCGCAGGGCGAGAAGGACCTTGCTGACATCGTAGCAATCGTGACTCCCTTCAAGGGGCAAAAGGAGCACCTGGTCAACGAAATGGCGAAGGCCTATGGCGCTCCTCGACGCGCCAGCAACGACAAGACAGCTCTGTATAACCGGATGGTGATTGATACCGTGCATTCGCTGCAGGGCGCGGAGCGCCCGGTCGTTATCTTCTCCATGGTCGAGTCAACCCAGCCATCAGAAAAGCAGTTTTACGACGATGGCACCAACCTGATTAACGTCGCGGTGTCTCGCGCCAAGGAGATGTTCATTGTCGCCATGACGCAGAAGGCGGTCGAGTACGCACGCGGCCTCACTGAGAAAAAACTGCGCAAGCCCAGCGACTTCCTCTGGCGAGCCGTAGTCCAGCAGGGGACCCGCTTGAACTCGCGACACGTCGTCGTGGTTGAATCCCCTACCAAGCGTGAAACAATCCATGAGGCCCTTGGCGGGTCACTGGAATGGGAAGTTATCGACACCGCTGGACACTTTACTCAACTCGCCGACCCCAGTCAGTGGGATATCGCGAAGGCCACAGAGCCGGTCTGGACCCCGGTGCAGTCTAACGGAGAGAAGGCTCTCAGTCGTCTCCAGCAGCTTTGGTCCGGCATGGCGACGCTCTATCTCGCCACAGACCCTGACCCAGAAGGCGAAGCGATTGCGTGGCACATACTGCGCGTTCTCAACGAGCGCCAGACCCGCGGGCATCTTGTCGCAGGTACTGGTGGTACGCCTGTCGTAAAGCGCATGCGGTTCCACCGCCTAGAGCGGGATGAAATTCAGCGAGCGCAACGGGAAGCATCCGACGGGTTGGATGCCGGGCTCGTCAAGAGTGCGCTTGCTCGCAACTTCCTCGACCAAGTGATATCGACGCTCTACGCAAAGCGTCTAGGAATGTCTGACGGAACGAAGTACATCACCGGCGTTGGTCGCGTCCAGTTGGGCATCCTCGACCTTGTCAACAAAGCGGACCAGCGCCCCGCGTACAAGCGGATTCGCGTATCGATTCCTGTCGCCAATGGCGACAAGCTCACCTCATGGCTCGCAAATAGAGGTTCACAAGGTGCCGGTTCAATTACGGAGCGACCGCTAAGTGAAGATATGTGGCCGACGCTTGAAAAGCTGGAAAGGCTGCTACAGCATCCTCAAACGACAGTGAGCGCCTCGTGGACGGGCAAGCTCGACCAGCGCCCCTCATATCCTGCTGTCAACACCGCACGCGCCATGGCACTGGCCTACCGTGTGTTGGGTCTACATCCAGACGAGACCGCCCAGGAACTCCAAGCACTTTATGAAGGCACGGCCCAGCCCGCGATGGTGCGGCGCGTCCCGATGCGCTCAAAAGTCGCTAGCGCTCGCACGCAACATGAGGAGATGATTGATGAATGATTCGCGCTCGCTCGCGCATCCCATGATTGAGCCGCTCGATTATTCTCTATCGCCAGAGAAGGCACGCACAGTTCTCTCCGGAAATGCGCTCGATGTGTACAGCCTTCTGTGGAACGCTGCGCTGGCCACAATAGCAGAAGGGCCGGCAATCCGCGCGCAGAAGCTCGTTCTGACAGCGAGTAACCCCACCGAAGACTCTATTACGGCCTTCCTGCAGTCTCGCAGTCAGTGTATCGAGGTGCCGGGATGGCTGGAAATCCTGCCGTCAGAAATCAAGCCAACCGACACACTCACCGTTGCGCTTCCTGAACTAATTCAGACGACGCTGGATGCCGCACCGAAGCAACTGGAGGCTGACGGCTCTCGGTTCCGTGGTCCCGATGCGTGTGCTCCCGCAGTAGCGCTCCTCGGAGCTCCGCGAACATGGGTATGCGAAATCGTTGAGGACATGCCGCTACCGCTTAGCTACGACGCCTTGATTGAGCAGATGGCTTCAAATGGTGTGGGCAGGCCTTCAACGTTTGCGAAAGCACTCCGCAATGCCGTCAAGAATGAAGTCGTAGTCGAAAATGATGGTCGTTTGACGGTCGGCGAACACGGGCAAGCGATTTTGGAAGCACTGACGTCGGTGCCGGATGCAGATGTTGTAAATGCGCGATTCTGTTCGGACTTGGAAGCAAAGCTTGAGGAGGTCGAAATCGATGCTTCCAGCGCAGGCTCCGTGCTAGCCGAATTCAGCAAGCGAGCGCTTGGTACCAGTACTGGTCTCGCGTCGTGGCTCGACGAACTGGTCATCGAGGGTGAAAGCCTGAATGACGCGATGCGCCGTGCCGCCAATACGTTGCCACCTGCCGATAGCTGGGGGGATGCTGTGCTCCCGTTTGGCATCGACCCATTGCGC
This sequence comes from Burkholderia sp. BCC1640, assembly GCF_902833125.1. NCBI lineage: Bacteria > Pseudomonadati > Pseudomonadota > Betaproteobacteria > Burkholderiales > Burkholderiaceae > Burkholderia > Burkholderia sp. BCC1640. Next base: position 559,081 of record NZ_CADFEF010000001.1, read on the forward strand.
CTCGTTGCGCATCCAGAGCAGGCAGTAGCGGCGCGGTCCGAGCTCGACGCAATGCTTGCCGCTGCGGACATTCCCCGCTGGAAGGCGCTCTCATCGCGTGCCCGCGCACTCCGCCGAGTAGCGGCAATTGCATCTGCGTGTTCGACTGTTGAAGCGGTTGACTGGACAACGAGATGCAGCCGCGATATCGCCTGGCGCTGGTGGATAGACCTTGGCCCAAACGAGGTGCCATTACAGGCTCATGAGCTTTGCGCAGTAGAAAGCGAAGTGAGTGTGGTGGATGAGCAGCAGGCCGCTGAATTGGCCGAGCTGTACGAGCGGGTGATTGAGGCGATTGATTAAGAGCGGGCGACCAAATGCATTTCATATCGTATCCCCGTACCGCGGCAGAACTTGCGGACCTCGTGAAGCTTGGGATGTCGGAGGTTCTGCGACTGCTCCGAGAAAACAAACTGCGCGTAAACCTTCGCGGCTTCCTGAGCTACTTCTTCAAGACGAAAAATGACGACCCCGACTTCATCGCGAGTGCAAATGAGAGTCTCTTGAATTGGTATGACCAGCGCGTTCAAAGTGGGACAGGCCCGGCGGCGCTCGTCTATCACGCAACCGGCGTGCGCGCATTGCACGGCTTCACCGTTCAACGTATCAGCTATGTGCGCAAGCTGGACAGAGAACAGTACAAGCATGAGCGCAAGAAGGAGTTCAACGTTGTCCGCAAAGCTTGGGTCAAGGAAATTGGAGCTAAGCACGCCTCTGAACTGGAGCGCGCGGGAATCCCGAAGGCGGAAATCGCGCGCATGGTCGAGATAGGAAAGGTCCCAACTGGCTATCAGGTGCACCATCGCTTGCCCTTGGATGACGGCGGCACGAATGAGCACGACAACTTGATTCTCATCCGAGACGATGTAGAACATCGAGCGGTCCATGGCTACTACAACCCCGGTGAGCAGCGCATCGACCGTAAGCACTCGACACGTACCGTCTGTTCATGAGGGCGCGGCACCGGCAATCTGATTCCCATCAGATGTAATGGGAATCAGATTGATGAAGCCAGTGGTGCATGGAAGACAACCGGGATCGAGGAA